>JBPCOI010000022.1:0-14369 GCA_051000395.1 Jatrophihabitantaceae bacterium | reverse complement strand
CGCCCCCTTCGCCGCCCTCTCCCCGCCCCCCCTCGAGCGATTGCTCTTTTCCGTCCCTCACCCCGCCGTGCCTCGCCCCGGCGCGATCCTGCGCGATCAGCTGCGCGGTGCGCACCGCCGTGCCGCTCGGGGCGTCGACCTTGTCCGGGTGGTGCAGCTCGATCACCTCGGCGGACTCGAAGTAGCGCGCGGCCAGCTGCGCGAACCGCATCGACAGCACCGCTCCGATGCCAAAGTTCGGCGCAACGAGCACCCCGACCTCAGGGGTGTCGGCGAGCCAGGCGCGGATCGTGTCCAGCCGCTCGGCGGTGAACCCGGTCGTGCCGACCACCGCATTGATGCCCTGGTCGATAGCGAAGCGGACGTTGTCCATGACGACGTCGGGATGGGTGAAGTCCACGAGCACCTGCGCGCCCGCGTCGGCCACGCTGAACAGCCAGTCGCCCGCGTCGACCATCGCGACGAGATCGAGGTCCTCGGCGGCGTCCACGGCAGCGCAGACCTGTTGGCCCATCCGTCCTCGGGCGCCGAGCACGCCCACCCGCATCGGTTCGCTCATGCCAGCCTCCTCAGACCGCGCCGTCGAAGTCGTGCGCACCGAACGGTCCCACGACCGTCAGGCAGCGCGGCCGGGTCAACAGCTCGGACGCGACGTCGGCCACGTCGCGAGGCGTCACCGCGTCCACCTGCGCCAGCAGCTCGTCGACGCCCATGACCTCGCCGTAGACCAGCTCGCTCTTGCCGATCCGGCTCATCCGCGAGCCAGAGTCCTCGAGGCCGAGCACGATCCCGCCGCGCATCTGACCCTTGCCCCGTTCTATCTCCGCGACGCTCAGGGCACCGGCCGCTGCGGCGTCGAGCTCCTCCACCATCAGCCCGAGGACCTCGTCGGCCTTGCCGGGCTGGCAGCCGGCATAGACGCCGAACTGGCCGGCGTCGGCGAAGCCGCAGGTGAACGAGTAGACCGAGTAGGCAAGTCCGCGCTGCTCGCGGATGCGCTGGAACAGCCGCGAGCTCATACCGCCACCGAGAGCCGCCGACAGCACTCCGACGGCGAAGCGCCGCGGGTCGTGCCGCGAGACCCCGTGACTGCCCAGCACGAGGTTGGCCTGCTCGGTGTCGTCACCCACGACCGCCACGTCTCGCGCCGGGCGCCCCGGTTCCTCGAAGCGCGCCGGCCGCGCCGAGCGCGGCGTCGCGGCCGGGTCCACCTGGCCCGCGAAACAGCGGCGGACGAGGTGCACGACCTTCGCGTGCCCGACGTTGCCGGCCACCGAGACGACCATCGCATCCGGCGTGTAGCGGCGCTGGTAATAGCCGGCGATCTGGCGGCGCGAGAGAGCGCCGATCGAGTCCACGCTGCCCAGGACCGGGCGGCCCAGCGGGGTGTCGCCGTGCAGCGCGGCGGCGAACTCGTCGTGCACGAGATCGGCCGGGTCGTCATCGCGCATCGCGATCTCCTCGAGCACCACGCTGCGCTCGACGTCGATGTCGCGGGCGGTGACCGTGGCGTTGAGCACGACGTCGCAGACGATCTCCACCGCCAGCGGCAGGTCGCGGTCCAGGACCGTCGCGTAGAAGCAGGTGTGCTCCTTCTCGGTAAACGCGTTGAACTCGCCGCCCACCGCGTCCATCGCGCTCGCGATGTCCAGCGCGGTACGCGTACTCGTCCCCTTGAACAGCAGGTGTTCGAGGAAGTGACTCGTCCCGGCCAGCGCCGGGGTCTCGTCGCGCGAGCCGGCCGGCACCCACACCCCGACGCTGACGCTGCGCACTGCGGGCATCGCCTCGGTGACCACCCGCAGGCCGCCGGGGAGCACGGTGCGGGTGATCGCGCCGCCCCCGCTTGCGTCCAGCCGACGCGTGCTCGCGCGCACGGACGGACGCGCGGTGCGGGCGGAGGTCATCCCGCGATCCTATGGGTTCGCGGACTCAGGGATGGACGCCGCAGAACGTGCGTTCCCGAGCCCCCCGCACGACCGGGAAGTAGCCGGGGCGAAGCGAGAGCAGGTACCGCCCGCCGGCGACCAGCAGCCCACGCAGCAGCGGGGCCCGCAGCAGCCAGCCGGCGAGCCCGAACGCCGGCGCGGCCACCCAGGCCAGCACGCCCGCCGTGACGAGCCCGGCGGCGAGGTGCCCGGTGCCGCGCGTGAAGGCGAGCAGCCACACCGTCAGCGCCGCGGCGGCCAGGGTCACGGCCAACCAGCCGTCCCACAGCAGCGAGGAGCTGTGCAGCAGCGACGAGGGCAGCGCGCCCAGGGCCAGCAGGGCCGCCCCGCCGACGATGGACGCGGCGCGCGGCAGGCGCCGGCGCGGCGGCAGCGGTTCGTAGCAACCGAGCTCCGACAGCGGGTACTCGGCAACCATGGCACCGCGATCGGCATACATGCGTGCGGACGGGTACTTGCCGGCTACCCGCCGCCGCAGCTCGCCGGGCACGTTCGGGTGCAGCCAGAGCGCATCGATCCGGGCGTGCTCGGCGCGCACCCCTTGGGTACCGGCCACCACCGATCCCCAGCACGACACGATGGCCTGGACGAAACGCGTGCTGTGGTTCGCCGCCGCCGCCTGCTGCGTGCCGTACGCGTAGAAGCCGCACTCGCAGGTAGCCGAGGGCACCGGATGATCACGGCGTTCGGCCTCACCGGTCGGTGGCGCGCAGGCGGCGGTGTTCGTCCCGTCGTACCAGGCCAGGTTGGAGTACAGCGGCAACAGCAGGCCCGACTCGTCGACCCGGAACGTGCGTAGGCCGCGGATCTCGCCGACCAGTGGCTCGGTGCCGGAGAACTGCTTCACGGCTCAGCGCAGGTAGCTGCTCGGTGGCTGCGGTGCGGGCTCGGGCCCCGGCACCGGGTCCGGCCCGGGCATGGGCTCGGGGCTCGGCACGGGCATTGGTTCGGGCTCGGGCATGCGTCCGGCCGGCAACCACCTCGCGAGTTCGCGGCTCAGCTCGTCCGGCCCTTCAGGCAGCACCTCGAAGTGCTGCCGCAGCTCACCGATGTGTCCCATCGCGACCCCCTCACCGTGCGATCTCGACGATACGCCGTTGTGGCGCGCGTCACCTGTCGGGCTCGCCTGCCAGCGGGGAGTACGGAGCTCAGCGCGGCAACCAGGCGTCGGGGGCGTCCACGAGCTTGCGGACGTGCGCGGGCAGGCGTCCGGCGAGCACGTGGGCCAGGGTCGTCTCGTCGAGCACCTGCCGCAGGCTGGCGCGCACCGCGACCCACACGTCGGGCAGGTGCTCGGCGACGCCGGTGTAGACGGTCTCGTGCGGGCGAAGTCCGCGCACCTCGGCGAGCGGGCCGTCGACCGCGCGGATGACCGCGCCGATGGTGATCTGGTCGGCGGGTCTGGCCAGCGCGTAACCGCCGACGGCGCCGCGCTGGCTGCGGACGAGTCCAGCCCGGCGCAACTCGCCGAGGATCGCCTCGACGAACTTGCGCGGCAGCCCCTGCTCGCCCACAACGACGTCGACCTTGACCAGGTTCGGTTCGTGGGCGGCCAGGGACAGCAGCGCGCGCACCGCGTAGTCCGTCTTCGCCGAGATCTGCACCTCCCCATCCTCGCAGTCTCGGGCGCGGAGCGGCTCAGGTCCCGTCGGCGGCGGCAGTCACGGTTTCCGCTGGCGCGGCGCTCAGGGTCTCCGGGGCGGCGAGCACCGCCGGGACGGGCGCCAGCGAGACGGCCGCGCTCAGCACGAAGGTGGCGGCATAGCCGTGCCAGTCGGCGATCCAGCCCGCGGCGACCGGGCCGATGACGGCACCGAGGTCGCCGGACATCTGGAACACCGCGACGACCGTCCCTCCCCTGCCGGCCACCACGTCACCCATCACCGCGCCGGGTGCCACCGAGTCGGCGGCTCCGGCAACGCCGATCAGCGCCATCGCGACCAGCAGGCCGACCGCGAACGGCAACGCCGGCAGCAGGAGGAACCCGAGCGCGCCGAGCGTCAGCCCGCCGACGATCACCGGGCGCCTGCCCCTGGTGTCCGCGATCCGTCCGAACGGCAGCAGCAGCGCGCCGCTCACGACGCTGACCACGAGGAACGCCGCGTACACCCAGGCCGAGCCGAGGTGCAGGCGATCGGTGACGAACTGCGGCACGATGGCGCTGCGCGTCCCGACGACGGCGAAGTCACCGGCGAAGGACGCGATCAACGCGGCGACGTAGGCGCGGTGGCGCAACGCAGTCCGCAACGGCAGCGGAGCGCTCCGCTGGCTGCTGCGCGCCGCGAACTCGCTGTGCCGCAGCGTCCACAGCCCCAGCGCGCCGGCCACGACCAGGGTGGCGGCGTACAGGAAGAACGGGGCACGCAGCGACCAGACCGCGACCGTCCCGACGGCCGGACCGGCGATCATCCCCAGCAGGAAGGCGCCGGCCCACGCCCCCTGCGCGCGTCCCCGCAGGTGGCTGGGGGTGACGCGGACGAGGATGCCCGCAGCGCTGACGCTGAACATGATCGAGCCCACGCCGCCGATGCCGCGCAGCACGAGCAGCTGCCAGTAGCTCTGCGCGAACCCGGCAAGCAGGCTGGACCCGGCGACGATCCCGATCCCGGCCGCCAGCATGATCCGCTCACCGAACGCATTCACCAACCGGCCCACGAACGGCGCGGTCACCAGCCGCATCAGGGCGAAGGCGCTGATCACCGCGCCGGCGGCCGTCTTGCTGACCCCGAACTGGCGCGCGAACAGCGGGATCGCCGGCGCCACGACGCCGTAGCCCAGGGCCACCATGAACGCCACGGCGACCAGGGCTCGTACCTCGCCCGGCAGCTCGCGCAACCGCGGCACCGTGTCCCCCTCACCGTGGAGCACGCGCTACGGCTGACGGGCTGGATCGACCAGCACCCCGCGGACCGGCAGGCACCGCCGACGGAATCCTGGTGCTCGTCCGCGGTGCGCACCGAGCGCCGGGGGCGACCTCAGCCGGTAGCGGTCGGCGCGCTCGCATCCTCGTCGACGAGGACCAGGCTGATCTTGCCTCGCTGGTCGATCTCGCCGATCTCCACCTGGATCTTGTCGCCGACGTTCACGACATCCTCGACCTTGCCGATGCGCTTGCCCCGGCCCAGCTTGCTGATGTGGATCAGCCCGTCCTTGCCCGGTAGCAGCGAGACGAACGCGCCGAACGCCGCCGTCTTCACTACCGTGCCGAGGAAGCGCTCCCCCGCCTTGGGCATCTGCGGGTTGGCGATCGCGTTGATCAGGTCGACGGCGGCCTGCGCGGCCGGCCCGTCGGACGCGCCGACGTAAATCGTGCCGTCGTCCTCGATCGGGATCTGCGCGCCGGTGTCGTCCTGAATCGAGTGGACCATCGCGCCCTTGGGCCCGATCACCGCGCCGATTTTGTCGACCGGGATCTTCACGACCGTGACGCGCGGGGCGTACGGGCTCATCTCGTCCGGGCCATCGATGGCCTCGGCCATGACGTCGAGGATGTGCAGGCGGGCGTCGCGGGCCTGCGTGAGCGCGGCGGCGAGCACCTCGGACGGGATGCCGTCGAGCTTGGTGTCCAGCTGCAGGGCGGTGACGAACTCCCTGGTGCCGGCGACCTTGAAGTCCATGTCGCCGAACGCGTCCTCGGCGCCGAGGATGTCGGTGAGCGCGACGTACTCGGTCTCACCGGCCGCCGAGGTGTCGGAGATCAAGCCCATCGCAATGCCCGCCACCGGCGCGCGCAGCGGCACGCCGGCGTTGAGCAGGCCGAGCGTGGACGCGCAGACCGAACCCATCGACGTCGAGCCGTTGGAGCCGAGGGCCTCGGACACCTGGCGGCTCGCGTACGGAAACTCGTCGCGGTTCGGCAGCACCGGGACGAGGGCCCGCTCGGCGAGCGCGCCGTGGCCGATCTCGCGCCGCTTGGGCGAACCGACCCGTCCGGTCTCCCCGGTGGAGTACGGCGGGAAGTTGTAGTTGTGCATGTAACGCTTCGTACGGTTCGGGCTGAGCGTGTCGAGCTTCTGCTCCAGGCCGAGCATGTTCAACGTGGTGACGCCGAGGATCTGCGTCTCGCCGCGCTGGAACAGCGCCGAGCCGTGCACCCGCGGGACGACCTCGACTTCGGCCGAGAGGGTGCGGATGTCGGCCAGCCCGCGACCGTCGATGCGCACCTTGTCGCGCAGGATGCGCTGGCGCACGAGCTTCTTGGTCAGCGCGCGGTAGGCCCCGCTGATCTCGCTCTCGCGGCCGCTGAAGGCCCCCTGCGAGGTCAGCGTGGCTTTGGCCTGCGCCTTGAGGCGGTCGAGCTCGGCCTCGCGGTCCTGCTTGTCGGCGATCGTCAGCGCGCGGCTCAGCGGCTCGGCGACCTCGTCGGACACCGCAGCGAGCACGTCGTCCTGGTAGTCGAGGAAGACCGGGAACTCGGCGACCGGTTTGGCCGCCTTGGCGGCGAGATCGGCCTGCGCCCGGCACAGCTCGGCGATGAACGGCTTCGCGGCCTCGAGACCTTCGGCGACGACCTCCTCGGTCGGGCGCGTCGCGCCGCCGGCGATCAGCTCGATGCTGTTCTCGGTGGCCTCGGCCTCGACCATCATGATCGCGACGGTGTCTTCGGCACCGGGCGTCGAGACGACCCGGCCGGCGACGACCATGTCGAAGGTCGCGCGCGCGAGTTCGGAGTGCGTCGGGAAGCCCACCCACTGGCCCTCGATCAGCGCGACACGGGTGCCGCCCACCGGGCCGGAGAACGGCAGGCCGGAGATCTGGGTGGACGCCGACGCGGCGTTGATCGCCAGCACGTCGTAGGCGTGGTCCGGGTTGAGCGCCATGACCGTGATGACGACCTGGACCTCGTTGCGCAGGCCCTTGACGAACGTCGGGCGCAGCGGCCGGTCGATGAGACGGCAGGTGAGGATGGCGTCCTCACTGGGGCGTCCCTCGCGACGGAAGAACGAGCCCGGGATGCGACCCGCGGCATACATCCGCTCCTCGACGTCGACCGTCAGCGGGAAGAAGTCGAAGCCCTCGCGCGGGTGCTTGCCGGCCGTCGTGGCTGACAGCAGCATGGTGTCATCGTCCAGATAGGCGACGACCGAACCGGCTGCCTGCTTGGCTAGGCGTCCGGTCTCGAAGCGAATGCTGCGGGTGCCGAACTTGCCGTTGTCGACGGTCGCGACGGTTTCGAAGATGCCGCTCTCGGCATCGCTGTGAATGGCCTCCGTCATGGAGTGCCCCTCTCGGTTGGCAGGCGGGCTCTCGTGGCAACTTGGCCACGACGCGACGCTCTGTACGGAGCCGGAGGCGGCGTGCGGGACACCTCGTGCTGGGTGCCGGTCTTCGATCGAAGCGGGCGGAACCAAAATCGGTCCGACCGCCACTACCGAGGACCGGCGTCACCGAAAGGTGCGCGGTCGCGAGGACGCACGTGCGTCCGGCTGATGGGTGTTCAGTTGTACGAAGGGGCAGCCGCGTCGACGGTGCTGGCACGCGCCGCTGACGCAGCCGCCCCGACGGGAGCTACCGGCGCAGGCCGAGACGCTCGATGATCGACCGGTACCGGTTGATGTCGGTGTCGGCCAGGTAGTTGAGCAGCCGGCGGCGCTGCCCGACGAGCAGCAGCAACCCGCGCCGACTGTGGTGATCGTGCTTGTGCAGCTTGAGGTGCTCGGTGAGATCACGGATGCGGCGGCTCAGCAGCGCGACCTGCACCTCGGCCGAGCCGGTGTCGGCCTCGGCGGAGCCGTACTCGGCGATGATCTGCTTCTTGACGTCGCTGGCCAGCGGCACGGGACGACTCCTTCGTGTGTCGGTGCAGGCGCGCCCGGCCGGAACACGTCACGGCAGGAGAGGTAACGCACGTTGCGTCGGCGCGCGTACGCGCACCTGCGGCCCAGGTTACCAGCGCGCGGCCGGCGGCTACGAATCTCCCTTGCGCGCGCGCTCGCTGCCGCTGCCGCTGCCGCTGGGCGGGCCTGCGGTGCCGAGCACGGTCCGGGTGCGGGCCACGTCCTCGTGCATCTGCGTGACCAGCGCATCGGCGCCGTCGTAGGTGTGCATCCCCCGCAGCCGCTCGACGAACTCCACGCCGAGGGACTGGCCGTACAGGTCCGCGTCGAAGTCGAGCACGAACGCCTCGACGCGGCGCTGGCGGACCTCGAAGGTGGGGTTGGTGCCGACTGAGATCGCGGCATCGCCGAGGGGTGCTCCGGCGACGGTGCGTCCCCACTCGTCCAGCCGGAACACGCGGCCGGCGTAGACCCCGTCCGCGGGTACGGCGGCCCACGCGTCGGTGCGCAGGTTCGCCGTCGGGAAACCGAGCTCGCGCCCGCGCTGGTCGCCGCGCTCGACGACGCCGTCGACCCGGTGCGGACGGCCCAGTGCCTCGCTCGCGGCGCGCAGCTGGCCGGCCTTGACGCACGAGCGGACGTAGGTGGCGCTCAGCGGCGTATCGCCGTCTGCGTCGCGCAGCAGGCCGATGCCGTGCGCGGTGAAGCCGAAGCTCTGGCCGAGGCGCTGCAGCAGCGCCACGTCGCCGGCCGCCTTGTGCCCGAACCGGAAGTTCTCGCCGACGATCACCCCGACGGCGTGCAGCCGCTCGACGAGCGCGTGGTAGGCGAACTCCTCCGGCGGCATACGGGAGAATTCGAGCGTGAACGGCAGCGCGCAGAACACGTCTACGCCGAGCTGCTCGACGAGTTCGGCGCGCCGCACGATCGAGGTCAGGACCGGCGGGTGGGTGCCCGGGCGTACCACCTCCGACGGGTGCGGGACGAAGGTCACCAGCACGCTCGGCACGCCGCGCTGCGCAGCCAGGTCGACGGCCTTGCCGATGATCTCGGCGTGGCCGCGGTGCACGCCGTCGAAAACCCCGATCGTCACGACGCACTGACCCCAGCCGGTGGGGATCGCGTCGAGTCCATGCCAGCGCTGCACGATCGCCGAGCCTACTGGTGCGCCCGCCGTGATCGGCGCACCCGAGCGCGCAGCAGACGGCACTGTCGCGCACCCGGACGCGGCGCATCCCCGCCGCTCGTCGCGGGCACCGTTTTCGATCACGCCGGCTGGGGCCGAGCAGACCGGGCGAAAACGTGATCGTCAGGCGGAGCTGGGCGCGAGGGCCGGCGGTGGCGGCGTCCGCCGCCGGGAGGTGGCGTCAGCCGGCGGGGGCGAAGACGAGCACGGGCCTGGCACGGCCGGCGGATTCGGCCAGCAGGGCGACGACGGTGCCGTCGGGGGCGAACGCGCCGTGCGTTCCGGCGAGGCCAGTCGGCGGGAGCGACCTGCCGAAGGACAGCTCGCGCGCCTCACCGCCGGTGAGCTCGCGGATCGGCATGGCAGCCCGCACCGCGGCGGCGAGCGGCACGACGACCGGGTCCGGCAGCTGCGCAAGTTCCTCGAGCGTGCGGGCGGTGTCCATCCCGAACGGGCCGACCCGGGTGCGGCGCAGCGCGGTGAGGTGCCCACCCGTGCCGAGGGCCGCGCCGAGATCGCGCGCCAGCGCGCGGACGTAGGTGCCCGACGTGCACTCGACGGCAACCTCCACGTCGAGCAGGACGGCGGACGGCCGCGCGAACGACGTCGCCTCGAAGCGTGTCACGAACACCGGCCGGGGTGCCAGGATCGGGACCGCACCGTCGCGGACTCGCCGGTACGCCCGCTCGCCGTCGATCTTGATCGCCGACACCGCAGCGGGCACCTGCTCGATCGCACGACTCAGCGTCAGCATGGCCGCGCGTACCGCCGCCTCGTCGACCGTCGCCGCGGATGCCGTGCCGATCACGGCACCGTCGGCGTCGTCGCTGAGCGTCGTCTGGCCGAGCCGCACCGTGGCGGTGTAGGCCTTGTCGGCGAGCAGGAGATGGTGCAGCAGCCGGGTCGCCTTGTCCACGCCGAGCACGAGCACGCCGGTGGCCATCGGGTCCAGCGTTCCCGCGTGCCCGACGCGGCGGGTGCCTGCCAGACGCCGCATCCGTCCCACGACGTCGTGCGACGTCCAACCCGACGGCTTGTCGACGATCACCAGGCCGTCGCTCACGTCCGAACCCCCAGCACCAGCCATCGCCGGCCGCGTACCCGCAGCGTCATGCCGACGAAGCGCACTGCGATGAACGCGGACAGTCCCGCCCAGATGCCGCCGATCCCCCAGTGCCAGTACAGCGCGGCGACGTTGAGCGGCGCGAAGGCGCCGACCGCGGCCACGATCGTGACCGTCCGAAGGAAGCCCACGTCCCCCGCCCCGATGAGCACGCCGTCGAGAGCGAAGACGACCCCGGCCACGGGCAGCATTCCCACGAACCACGGCCACAGCAGGTGCGTCTGGTGCAGCACGGCCGCCGAGGAGGTGAAGGCACGCGGGACGAGCAGTGCCCCGCCGCCGAACAGTGCGGCGAACGCCAGCCCGGCGCACAGCCCCCACCGTGACACCTGCCACGCCATCCGGCGCGCGCCCTCGGCATCCGATCCGCCGAGTGCGGCGCCGACGAGCGACTGCGCGGCAATCGCGAACGAGTCGAGCAGCAGCGCGGTGAACTCCCACAACTGCAAGCCGATCTGGTGAGCCGCGATCTGCGCGGACCCCATCCGCGCCGCGACCGCCGCCGCCGACAGGAACGCGACCTGGAACGCCGCCGAGCGCAGCATCAGGTCCCGCCCCACGAGCACCTGCGCGCGCATCACCGAGACGTCCGGACGCAGCCCGCCAGCGGCGCGGTGCAGCGCGCGCAGGAACAAGGCCCCGCCGACGGCCTGTGCAGCCACGTTCGCGATCGCGGAGCCCTGCAGCCCGAGCCCGGCAGGGTAGACCAGCAGTGGTGACGCGACAGCCGAGAGGGCGTTCGCGATCAGGACGATCCGCACCGGAGCGCGTGTCTGCTGCACGCCGCGCATCCAGCCGTTGCCGGCGAGCACCAGCAGCACGCCGGGCAGGCCGAGCACGGCGATGCGGAACCAGGACTCTGCGGCCTGCTGGGTCGCGCCGCCGCCGCCGGCGAGCAGGCGCGTCAGCGGCCCCGCAAACACCTCGCCGAGCACCACCATCACGACGCCGATCCCGCCCGCCAGCCAGGACGCCTGCACCCCCTCATTCACGGCGGCATCCGGGCGTCCGGCGCCGAACCAGCGGGCCGCCCGCGAGGTGGTGCCGTACTCCACGAACGTTCCGACGATCGTGAGCAACGCCATCAGTGCCCCGGCGACGCCGAGCCCGGCCAGCGGGAGCTGGCCGAGGTGACCGACCACCGCAGTGTCGATAAGGAGGTAAAGCGGCTCTGCTGCGAGCACGACGAACGCGGAGGCGGCCAGGGTCAGCAGCCGCCGGCTCGACGCACCAGGCACGCTCACCCGCCCGGACGCAACGGCCGCAAGCTCTCCCGCAGCGGGCCGTGTCCGCACTGGCGTGACCAGTCCGCGCGGCCGCCGATCGTCATGACGCCCGGGTCGCGAGACCGCCGGGTCGCCCCCGCGGGACGGGCCGCGACGACCGGCAAGCCCGGCGCGCAGTCACTCGGCACCGTCATCGTCCTCGCGCGGTTTGCGGTACGGGTCCACGTCGCCGGCCGGAGCAGCGCCCTGACGCGCGGCCTGCACCTCGGCGTCGGCGCGCGCCGCGACTGCGAGCAGGTCGTCGATGTGCTGGGCGGTCTCGGGCACCGCATCGAGGACAAACGTCAACGTCGGCGTGAAACGGACCCCGGTCTGCCGGCCGACCTCGCTGCGCAGCACGCCCTTGGCCGACTCCAGCGCCAGCGCGGATTCGTCACGGGCATCGCGGTCGCCGAGGACGGTGTAGAAGACCGTCGCATCGTGTAGGTCGCCGGTCACCCGCACGTCGGTGATGGTGACCATCCCGAGCCGCGGGTCCTTGATCTGCATCTCGATGCCGGTCGCCACGATCTGCTTGATCCGCCCCGCCAACCGGCGAGCGCGCGCTGCGTCGGCCACCTCGTCCCCCTCAGTCTAGATCGTCGTCGTCGAGCACCCGCCGGCGCGCCGCGAGCAGCTCGACCTCCGGCCGCCCGGCGAGCATCCGCTCGCAGGCGTCCAGCACCTCGAGCGCGTGCGCGTGCGTGGAGGACACCACCGCCACCGCCAGCTCGGCACGCCGGTGCAGGTCCACTTCGCCGGTCTCGGCCGCCGCCACCTCGAAACGCCGCCGCAGCTCCGCCACGATCGGGCGCACCACGGCACGCTTGCCCTTGAGCGAATGCACGTCACCCAGCAGCACGTCCACGACCAGCGTCCCCACCACCATGTGCTACCTGCCTGCGCTCGAGGACCACGGTCGGCGCGGAGCGAGGAGGGGCGATCCGAGAGCGCACAACGCGCTGGGTAGCGACGGGTCGCACATCCTCGTGAAGCGCCCTACGACCGTGGCTTCTCGCGCAACTCGAATGTCTCGATGACGTCCTCGATCTTGATATCGTTGAACGAGCCGAGCCCGATACCGCACTCGTAACCGTCGCGGACCTCGGTCGCGTCGTCCTTGAACCGCTTGAGCGACTCGACCGTGAGGTTGTCGGCGACGACGGTGCCGTCTCGGACCAGGCGCGCCTTGCTGTTGCGCCGGATCATCCCGGTGCGCACGAGCGAGCCGGCGATGTTGCCGAGTCGCGGTACGCGGAACACCTCGCGGACCTCGGCGGTGCCGAGCTGCACCTCCTCGAACTCGGGCTTGAGCATGCCCTTGAGTGCGGCCTCGATCTCGTCGATCGCCTGGTAGATGATCGTGTAGTACCGGATGTCGACGCCCTCGCGCTCGGCCGCCTCGCGTGCCTTGCCCTCGGGCCGGACGTTGAAGCCGATCACCACCGCATCGGAGGCCACCGCGAGGTTGATGTCGTTCTCGGTGATCGCACCGACACCGCGGCCGATCACCCGCAGCGACACCTCCTCCTTGTCCGCGCCGATGTCGATGTTCAGCAGCGCGTCCTCGAGCGCCTCGACCGAGCCGGACACGTCGCCCTTGATGATCAAGTTCAGGGACTCGACCTCACCGGCTGCCAGCGCCTTGTCGAGGTCGTCGAGCGAGATGCGCCGCCGGCTGGAGGCAAGCTGCGCGTTGCGCTCGCGCGCGGAGCGGCGGTCGGCGATCTGCCGGGCGATCCGGTCCTCCTCGACGACGAGGAACGAGTCGCCGGCGCCGGGGACCGAGGTCAGACCGAGCACCTGCACGGGACGCGACGGGCCGGCAACGTCGACCAGGTCGCCGTTCTCGTCCCGCATCGCGCGCACGCGGCCGAACGCGTCACCGGCGACGACCGAGTCGCCGACGTTGAGCGTGCCGCGCTGCACCAGCAGCGAGGCGACGGGGCCACGTCCGCGGTCCAGGCGGGCCTCGATGACGATGCCCTGCGCGTCCTGTTCCGGGTTCGCGCGCAGATCCAGCGCCGCGTCGGCGGTGAGCAGGACGCCTTCGAGCAGCGCGTCGATGTGTAGGTTCGACCGCGCCGACACGTCGACGAACAGCGTGTCGCCGCCGTATTCCTCGGCCACCAGTCCGTATTCAGTGAGCTGCTGCCGCACCTTGGCGGGGTTGGCGTCCTCCTTGTCGATCTTGTTGACGGCGACCACGATCGGCACGTCGGCCGCCTGCGCGTGGTTGAGCGCCTCGATCGTCTGCGGCATCACCCCGTCGTCGGCGGCGACGACGAGGACGACGATGTCGGTGGTCGCCGCCCCGCGGGCCCGCATGGCGGTGAACGCCTCGTGACCAGGGGTGTCGATGAAGGTGATCGCGCGGTCCTGGCCGTCGTGCTCGACGTGCACCTGGTAGGCACCGATGTGCTGGGTGATGCCGCCGGACTCGCCGCCCATGACGTTGGTCTTGCGGATCGCGTCGAGCAGGCGCGTCTTGCCGTGGTCGACGTGGCCCATCACGGTGACGACGGGCGGGCGGGCGACGAGGTTCTCGTCCGCTCCCTCGTCCTCACCGAAGCTCAGGTCGAAGGATTCCAGCAGCTCGCGGTCCTCGTCCTCCGGGCTGACGACCTGCACCTGGTAGTTCAGCTCCACGCCCAGCAACTGCAGGGTCTCCTCGTTGACCGACTGCGTCGCCGTGACCATCTCCCCGAGGTGGAACATCACCGTCACCAGCGACGCCGGCTCGGCGTTGATCTTGTCCGCGAAGTCGGACAGCGACGCGCCACGCGGCAGGCGCAGCACCTCGCCGTTGCCGCGCGGGACCTGCACGCCACCGATCGAGGGTGCGGACATGTTGTCGAACTCCTGGCGGCGCTGCTTCTTGCTCTTGCGCCCGCGGGTGGGACGCCCGCCCTGCCGGCCGAACGCGCCGGAGGTAACGGCGCCGCGGCCGCGGCCGCCCGGGCCGCCCGTCCGCCCACCGGGCCCGGCGCGGTACGGACCGCTCGTGCTCGGAGCGCCGCCGCCTGCCGGGCCGCTGCGGTAGCCGCCCCCACCGGGACGGACGCCGGG
>JBPCOI010000014.1:0-19315 GCA_051000395.1 Jatrophihabitantaceae bacterium | reverse complement strand
CATCGCGTTCGGCTTCGCCTCACCCCAGGCACTGATCGCGCTGGCCATGCTCTCCCTGGGCGGGTTCCGACCCGATCTACCAGGCCGAACCAGCCGGTAACCACCCACGGATCGGGTCGAAGAGCCCATTTTGAGCTGGTGTTTGCCGCTAGCTACGGGCAGATCATCGGCCGAGGTCTCGGTCAATCCCCTTGGCAGCGCATGCGTCAACCAATTGGTGCCGCCGGAGTTTCGGACCTGATACGTCTAGCGCGCGTTGATCCCGCCGATTCAACCTGACCCTCTACCGTAGCCGCGGGCGCGCTACCGTCGCCGGATGCGACCCGAGCCGGTTCCCGTGCCATCTCTCGACCGCGCGGCGCTGGTGCTCTGGGCACGCAAGTGGCGCTGGTACCAGGGTTCGCGGCTGCCGTGGAATCGGGTTCGGTTGCACCTCGAACTCGCGCGCCGCGAGGCCTTCGCCCGCGGCCCGCTGCACGGCAACGTGCTGGAGATGCTGCGCGACGGGCGCCTCGAACTCGGGCCGCACGCGCTCTTGGAGCCCGGCGTGTGGCTGACGTCGGAGGGCGGCGTCATCACGATCGGCACCGGGACGATCCTGAACCTCGGTGTCATGGTGGCAGCCCTGAACCGCGTCGAGATCGGCGCGCACTGCATGCTCGCCAACAGCTGCCTGGTCACCGACGCCAACCACCGCTTCGACGACCCGGACCGCCCGGTGCCGTGGCAGGGCTTCACCAGCAACGGAGCGACGATCATCGAGGACAACGTGTGGCTCGGCGCGAATGTCGTCGTCACCAGCGGCGTGCGCATCGGCCAGCGCAGCGTGATCGGCGCCAACTCGGTGGTGACGGCCGACATCGCGCCGTTCTCCGTCGCCGTCGGCGCTCCAGCCCGTGTGGTACGGGCCGTGCGCTGAGCGTTCAGGCGGCGAGCGCGGACACGCCGACACCGCGGCGCCCCAGCTCGGCGCGCCCGCCGTCCTCGGCGGTGAGCACCCAGGGCCCGTCGTCGAGGATTGCCACCGTGTGCTCCCAGTGCGCCGACCAGGAGCCGTCCACGGTGCTCACCGTCCAGCCGTCGTCGAGCTCCCGGGTCGCCCGCGAGCCGAGGGTGATCATCGGCTCGATCGCCAGCGCCATGCCGGGCAGCAGCCGCGGCCCCTTCCCCGCTCGGCCGTGGTTGAGGATGTGCGGCGCCATGTGCATCTGCGACCCGATCCCGTGCCCGCCGTAGCCGGTGACGATTCCGTAGCGGCCCGAGCGCCGCACCGACGACTCGACCGCGTGCGAGATGTCCGAGAGCCGCCCGCCGGCGCGAGCCGCGCACAGGCCGTCCCACAACGAGGCCTCGCAGGCATCGGACAGGGCCCGGGCCTCGGGCGAGACGTCGCCAACGAGCACCGTGATCGCCGCGTCGCCGTGCCACCCGTCGACGATCGCGCCGAAGTCGATCGACAGGATGTCAACGTCGACCAGCTTCTCCCCGGCCGACGGGATGCCGTGCACGACGCGGTCGTTGCGCGACGCGCAGATCACCGCGGGGTAGGGACCCGATCCCACGTCGTAGTCGAGGAACGACGACGTCGCTCCCGCATCGCGCAGCACCTCACGGGCGAGCGCGTCCAGTTCCGCCGTCGACACGCCGGGGGCGGCGGCGTCTCGCATCGCCCCGAGGGCGGCGGCGACGACGAGCCCGGCCTCGCGCATGACGGCCAGCTGCTCGGGGGTCTTGAGCTGGATCTGCTCCGGGAGGCTGCGCACGGCTACGCGTCGGCGAACTGTTCGAGCGCGGCGATGGCGCGTTCGGTGACGTCCTCGACGGTGCCGAGCGCGTTGATCGAGACCAGCTGGCCGCGGCTGCGGTAGTACTCGATCAGCGGTGCCGTCTGCCGGGCGTAGACCTCCAGGCGGTGCCGGACGGTCTCCGGATAGTCGTCGTCGCGGTGGTAGAGCGAGCCGCCACACTTGTCGCAGACATCAGCAACGGCCGGCGGGTCGAACTCGACGTGCCAGACATGCCCGCACTTCTTGCAGGTGCGGCGCCCCGACAGCCGGCGCACCACCTCGTCGTGCTCCACCTCGAGGTCGAGCACCACGCTCAGCGAGGTGCCCAGGCCGTCGAGGATGGTGTCGAACTCGCCGGCCTGTGCGACGTTGCGGGGGAAGCCGTCGAGCAGGAAGCCGGGCGCCGCATCGTCCTGGGCCAGCCGATCGCGCACCATCGCGTTGGTGACCTCGTCCGGGACGAGATCGCCGGCGTCCATGAACTTCTTGGCCAGGCGCCCCAGATCGGTGCCGCCGGACACGTTCGCGCGGAAGATGTCGCCCGTCGAGATCTTCGGGATGGCGAAACGCACCGCGACGAACTCCGCCTGCGTTCCCTTGCCCGCACCCGGCGGGCCGACGAGGACAAGTCTCACGGCGCTGGCTACCCTTCGTCCGCGCCGAGCTAGCGCAGGAATCCCTCGTAGTTGCGCTGCATGAGCTGGCTCTCGATCTGCTTCACGGTGTCCAGGCCGACACCGACCATGATCAGCACTGCAGTACCGCCGAACGGAAAGTTCTGCGCGTTGCTGCTGGTGATCGAGAAGAAGAAGTTCGGCAGGATCGCGACGATACCGAGGTACAGCGAGCCGGGCAGGGTGATCCTCGACAGCACGAACTGCAGGTACTCCGCGGTCGGGCGCCCCGGGCGGATACCCGGGATGAAGCCGCCGTACTTCTTCATGTCGTCGGCACGCTCGACCGGGTCGAAGGTGATGCCGACGTAGAAGTAGGTGAAGAAGATGATCAGCGCGAAGTAGATGAGGATGTAGACGAAGGACTGCTGGTTGATCAGGTAGTTGTTGACCCACCGTTCGAAGGCCGAGGCGGTCGTACCCTTGCTGGTCAGCTGGCTGATCAGCTGCGGGATGTAGAGGAGCGAGGAGGCGAAGATGACCGGGATGACGCCCGCCTGGTTCACCTTCAACGGCAGGTAGGTGGACGTGCCGCCGTACTGGCGCCGCCCGACCATCCGCTTGGCGTACTGCACCGGGATGCGGCGCTGCGCCTGCTCGACGAACACCACCGCGATGATGATCGCGAGCCCCAGCACGCAGATGAGAGTGAACACGAAGCCGCCGGAGTTCTGCAGGATCGTCTGTCCCTCGTTGGGGATGCGCGCGGCGATCGAGGTGAACATCAGCACGCTCATGCCGTTGCCGACACCCCGGTCGGTGATCAGCTCGCCCAGCCACATGATGACGCCGGTACCGGCCGTCATGCACAGCACCATCGTCGCCAGCGTGAAGATGTCCTGCTTGTAGAGGATGGAGCCCTGGCAGCCCGGGAACAGCTGACCGGAGCGGGCCAGCGCGATGAATCCGGTGGACTGCAGGATCCCCAGGCCGATCGTGAGGTAGCGGCTGTACTGGGTCAGCTTCTGCTGGCCGGACTGGCCCTCCTGCTTGAGCTGCTCGAAGCGCGGGATGACGACGACCAGCAGCTGGATGATGATGCTGGCAGTGATGTAGGGCATGATGCCCAGCGCGAATGCGGACAGCCTCAGCAGGGCGCCGCCGGAGAACAGGTTGATCAGCGAGTAGACGTTGGCGTTGCCGCCGTTCTGCGCCTGGTTGATGCACCCGTTGATCGCCGTGGTGTTCGTGTTCGGCGTGGGGATGGAGGCACCGAGCCGGTACAGCGCGAGCATCGCGAGGGTGAACAGCAGCTTCTTGCGCAGATCCGGCGTCCGGAACGCCGATGCGAATGCGCTGAGCACGGATCCTCCTGCTGCGGAACTTCACGGTTGCCGGCCACCGGCGACGACGGTGGCCGACGGGTGCTCGTCCCAGCTGCGGGACAGACCCGCCCAGGCTAACAGTCGGGCCGCGACGACCGGCAACGAAGCGGGACCGGGGTACTGCTCGGTCCCGCTGACGCGGTGCGGCTCAGCGCTCGGTGACCGAGCCGCCGGCCGCGATGATCTTCTCGCGAGCCGTGTCGGAGAACTTGTCCGCCGTGACGTCGAGCTTCACCGCGCCCAGCTCCCCGTTGCCGAGCACCTTGACCGGTTCGCCCTTGCGCACCGCGCCGGCCGCGACCAGCTCGTCGACACCCACCGTGCCGCCCTTGGGGAACAGCTCGGCCAGCCTGGCGAGGTTGACGACCTGGAACTCGACGCGGAAGCGGTTCGTGAAGCCCTTGAGCTTCGGCAGCCGCATGTGGATCGGCATCTGGCCGCCCTCGAAGCCGGCCGGAACCTGGTAGCGGGCCTTGGTGCCCTTCGTTCCGCGGCCGGCCGTCTTGCCCTTGGAACCCTCGCCGCGGCCGACGCGTGTCTTCTTGGTGTGCGAGCCCGGGGCGGGACGCAGGTGATGGACCTTGAGAGTCATTTCTTGCTCCAGGAGCTGTCGCCGGTGTTCATCTCTAGTCGACCTCCTCGACCGTCACGAGGTGCCGGACGGTCGTGACCATGCCGCGGAACTCCGGGCGGTCTTCCTTGACGACGACGTCGTGGATCCGCTTGAGGCCGAGGGAACGCAGCGTCTGCCGCTGGTTCTGCTTGTTCCCGATCCCCGACCTGATCTGGGTGATCTTCAGTCGTGCCATCGTCCTAAGCTCCCTTCGCGCGCGCACGGAGCATGCCCGCGGGGGCGACGTCCTCGAGCGGGAGACCGCGCCGAGCGGCGACCTCCTCGGGACGGACGAGCTGCTTGAGGGCAGCCACCGTCGCGTGCACGATGTTGATCGGATTGTCGGAACCGAGCGACTTGGACAGCACGTCGTGGATGCCGGCGCACTCGAGCACGGCGCGCACCGGGCCACCGGCGATGACTCCGGTACCGGGGCTGGCCGGCTTGAGCAGCACGACACCGGCCGCCTTCTCGCCCTGGACCGGGTGCGGGATGGTCTGCTGGATGCGCGGCACCTTGAAGAAGTTCTTCTTGGCCTCCTCGACGCCCTTCGCGATAGCGGCCGGAACCTCCTTGGCCTTGCCGTAGCCGACGCCGACCGTGCCGTCGCCGTCGCCCACGACCACCAGCGCGGTGAAGCTGAACCGGCGGCCGCCCTTGACGACCTTTGCCACCCGGTTGATCTTCACGACGCGCTCGAGGTTGGTGCTCTTCTCCGGCGCCGGTCCGCGGCCGCCGTCGCGGCGATCACGACGGTCGCCGCGCTCGCCGGCTCGCTCGGTGCCGGCCGTGCGGGGGCCGCGCTGCGGTCCGGGCATTAGCTGTTCTCCTGAATCATGTGCATCTCTTTTCGCAGGTGCCCGCCGAATTCCGAACGGAGCGACGGCGTTTAGGGGATCAGAATTGCAGGCCGGCTTCGCGGGCCGCGTCGGCGAAGGCCGCGATCCGTCCGGTGTAGGTGTTGCCGCCACGGTCGAACACGACCTTGCCGACACCGGCCGCCTTGGCCGCCTCGGCGAGTTGCGCGCCGGCCGTCGCAGCCTGCGCGCTCTTGTCGCCGTCGCTCAGCTTGTAGGTCGACACCGAGGCCAGGGTGACCCCGCGGACGTCGTCGACGAGCTGTGCGTACAGGTGCCGCGACGAGCGGGTGAGCACCAGGCGGGGCCGCTCGGCGGTGCCGGCGACCTTCTTGCGCAGCCGGAAGTGCCGGCGGGACCGGGCGACGCGGCGGCTGGCGGAAACCCCGGCCGAGCGCCGGGCCTGCTTCGCGATCGTGGACGCGCTCACTGCTTACCGGCCTTTCCAGCGCCTTGCACAGCGCAGGGACGGAGGACGTCGGTCATTTCTTACCGGCCTTTCCTGCCTTACGGCGGATGACCTCACCCTGATAGCGCACGCCCTTGCCCTTGTACGGGTCCGGCTTGCGCAGCTTGCGGATGTTGGCGGCCACCTCGCCGACCTTCTGCTTGTCGATTCCCTCGACCGCGAACCGGGTCGGTGCCTCGACACGGAACGTGATGCCCTCGGGCGCCGGCACGAGCACCGGGTGCGAGAACCCCAACGCGAACTCCAGGTCGCTGCCCTTTGCGGTGACGCGATAGCCGGTTCCGACGATCTCGAGGGTCTTGGTGTACCCGGCCGTCACGCCGGTCACCATGTTGGCGATCAGCGTGCGGGACAGGCCGTGCAGCGACTTGGACAGGCGCTGCTCGTCCGGACGCGTCACCGAGATCGTGCCGTCCTCGGCGCGCTCGACGCAGATCGGCTCGGCGACGAGGTGCGTCAACGTCCCCTTCGGGCCCTTGACGACGACCTGCTGCCCGTCGATCGCGACGTCGACGCCGGCTGGCACCGGAACCGGTAGCTTGCCGATTCGACTCATCGGGACACCTCGCTGTTCGCGCTCGCTCTGATCGTTTCGCTCCAGCCCTCGGCGGACCGACGGCCCGCGCTGCGATGCTCACTCATGATCGACCCCTACCAGACATAGGCGAGGACTTCCCCGCCCACTCCGCGCTTGGCAGCCTGCCTGTCGGTCAGCAGGCCGGAGGAGGTCGAAATGATCGCGGTACCCAGACCGCCGAGCACGCGCGGCAGGCCGGTGGACTTCGCGTAGACCCGCAGGCCGGGCTTGGACACGCGGCGCACCCCGGCGATGCTGCGCTCGCGGTTCGGGCCGTACTTCAGGTCCAGGGTGAGCACCCGGCCGACCTGGCCTTCCGGGGCGTCGGCGACATGGAAGCCACCGATGTAACCCTCCTGCTTGAGGATCTCCGCGACATGGCCCTTGAGCTTGGAGTGCGGCATCGAGACCTCGTCGTGGAACGCCGAGTTCGCGTTGCGCAACCGCGTCAGCATGTCCGCGATCGGATCTGTCATCATAATTGATCTTCTCTCTCGCTCTGGTTCCCGCCTCGGTCGGCGGGCCTGTGGGCGATCTGATGGAAGGGTCGCTTCGGGTGGTTCAGCTGGCGCTCGGGCCTACCAGGACGACTTGGTCACTCCGGGCAGCTCCCCCGCGTGCGCCATCTCGCGCAGGCACACCCGGCACAGGCCGAACTTGCGGTAGACCGAGCGCGGTCGCCCGCAACGCTGGCAGCGGCTATAGCCCCGGACGGCGAACTTCGCCTTGCCCGCCGCCTTGTTCTTCAGTGCGGTCTTCGCCATCGGTTCAGACCCTCTCTGTGTCGCGGAACGGGAAGCCGAGCGCCTTGAGCAGCGCGCGTCCCTGCTCGTCGGTCTTTGCCGAGGTCACGACCGTGATGTCCATCCCGCGCGGACGGTCGATCGAGTCGGGGTCGATCTCGTGGAACATCGACTGCTCGGTGAGCCCGAAGGTGTAGTTGCCGTTGCCGTCGAACTGCTGGTCGGACAGGCCGCGGAAGTCGCGGATGCGGGGCAGCGCGAGCGAGAGCAGCCGGTCCAGGAACTCCCACATCCGATCGCCGCGCAGGGTCGCCTTCGCGCCGATCGGCATGCCCTCGCGCAGCTTGAACTGCGCGATCGACTTGCGGGCCTTCTGCACCAACGGCTTCTGCCCGGTGATCAGCGTCAGGTCGCGCACCGCGCCGTCCATCAGCTTGGAGTCCTTCGCTGCCTGGCCGACACCCATGTTGACGACGATCTTGACCAGGCCGGGAACCTGCATCGGGTTGCCGAAGGCGAACTGCTCCGTCAGCGCAGGGGCGATCTCCTCCCGGTAGCGCTGCTTGAGCCGCGGCGTGGGCACCTCGGTGGTCGGGGTGCTCATGTCAGGTCCTTTCCGGAGCGGCGCGACACGCGCAGGTTCTTGCCGCTCTGCTCGTCGCGCCGGTAGCCGACGCGGGTGGCCTTGCCCTCGGAGTCGATCACCATGACGTTGCTCGCGCTGATCGCCGCCTCGACATGCTCGATGCCGCCGGACTTCGCGCCGCGTGCCGTGGTCGAGAGCCGGGTGTGCTTCTTGACCCGGTTCACCCCCTCGACGATGACCTTGTTGGTGAGCGGATCGGCCGCGATGACCTTGCCCTTGATGCCGCGGTCCTTGCCGGCGATGACGACGACCTCGTCGCCCTTCTTGACCTTCATCGAACCGCCTCCTGGACAACCGTCCCCGGCGCGGCGAGCCTGCGAGCCCGCCGTGCCACCGTGATTTCCTCGCTTCGCTGGCTCATCGGCTCAGAGCACCTCCGGCGCCAGCGAGATGATCTTCATGAACCGCTTGTCGCGCAGCTCGCGACCGACCGGGCCGAAGATGCGGGTGCCCCGCGGCTCGCCGTCCTGCTTGATCAGCACGGCAGCGTTCTCGTCGAAACGGATGTAGCTGCCGTCCGGACGGCGCCGCTCCTTGACCGTGCGCACGATGACCGCCTTGACGACGTCGCCCTTCTTGACGCCGGCTCCGGGCAGCGCGTCCTTGACGGTCGCGACGATGATGTCGCCGATCCCGGCGTAGCGCCGGCCCGAGCCGCCCATCACCCGGATGCACAAGATCTCCTTGGCACCGGTGTTGTCGGCGACGCGCACTCGCGACTCCTGCTGAATCACTTCGACTCCAGATCTCCGGATCTCGATACCCGGGGCTCGTCCTGCCGTGCTCGGCGTATCAAGATCGTCACTACTACTTGGCCTTCTCCATGACCTCGACCACTCGCCAGCGCTTGGTGGCCGACAGCGGACGGGTCTCCATGATCAGTACGCGGTCGCCCCCGCCGACCTGGTTGCCCTCGTCGTGCGCCTTGAGCTTGTTCGTGCGTCGCAGCACCTTGCCGTACAGCGGGTGCTTGACGCGGTCCTCGACGGCCACGACCACGGTTTTGTCCATCTTGTCGCTGACGACCAGTCCCTCGCGGGTCTTGCGGAAGGTCCCCCGCAGCGCTTGGCTCGTCTCGTTGGTCTCGGTCATGCCGTCACGCCTTCGCTCGGGGCGACGGACAGGCCGAGTTCACGCTCGTGCAGGATCGTGTAGATCCGCGCGATGTCGTGACGGACCGTGCGCAGTCGCCGGTTGTTGTCCAGCTGCCCGGTCGCCATCTGGAAGCGCAGGTTGAACAGCTCCTCCTTGGACTCGCGCAGCCGGGTGTCGAGCTCGTCGTCGTGCAGCTCGCGCAGCTCGGCGGTGGTGGTGCTGGCCATCAGATCTCACCTACCTCACGCTTGACGATGCGGCACTTCATGGGCAGCTTGTGGATCGCCCGGGTCAGCGCCTGGCGGGCGACGACCTCGTTCGGATACGACAGCTCGAAGAGCACGCGTCCCGGCTTGACGTTGGCGATCCACCACTCCGGCGAGCCCTTGCCCGAGCCCATGCGGGTCTCGGCCGGCTTCTTGGTGATCGGACGGTCCGGGTAGATGTTGATCCACACCTTGCCGCCGCGGCGGATGTGCCGGTTGATCGCAATACGGGCGGACTCGATCTGCCGGTTCGTCAGGTACGCCGGCTCCAGCGCCTGGATGCCGTACTCGCCGAACGCGACCCGGGTGCCCCCCGAGGCCGTCCCGCTACGGCTGGGGTGGTGCTGCTTGCGGTGCTTGACCCGCCGTGGGATGAGCATGACTCAGCCCTCCGTGCTCTCGGTCGGCCCCTCGGCGGCAGCCGGGGACTCGGTGATCTCGTCCTGGCTCGCACCCACCTGCGCGGGCGCCTCGTCGGCGATGCCGGCGTTGGTCTGCGCCTCGGTGGCGGGCAGGTCGGCGACCGCTTCGGCGACCGGGGTCTGGGCTGCCGGTGAGTCGGCTTCGCCGGACGCCGCGCGACCGGCATCGGTGCTCACGCCGGTGGTGCCCTGCGAGCCGGAGCGACGCGGACGGGCAGCGCCGGCCGGACGGTCGCGTCGCTGGCGCAGCAGCTCGGCAGCCGCGGCCGCCTCACGCTCGGCACGCGAGCCGGTCGGTACCTCGCCCTTGTAGATCCACACCTTCACGCCGATGCGGCCGAAGGTGGTGCGCGCCTCGTAGAAGCCGTAGTCGATGTTCGCACGCAGGGTGTGCAGCGGGACCCGTCCCTCGCGGTAGAACTCCGAGCGCGACATCTCCGCGCCGCCCAGGCGGCCCGAGCACTGCACCCGAATGCCCTTCACGCCGGGGCTCTTGAGCGTCGACTGCATGCTCTTGCGCATGGCGCGGCGGAAGCTGACGCGGTTGGACAGCTGCTCGGCGACGCCCTGCGCGACCAGCTGCGCGTCCCCCTCGGGGTTCTTCACCTCGAGGATGTTCAGCTGCACCTGCTTGCCGGTGAGCTTCTCCAGCTCGCCGCGAATGCGGTCGGCCTCGGCGCCTCGCCGGCCGATGACGATGCCCGGCCGGGCCGTGTGGATGTCGACGCGGACCCGGTCGCGGGTGCGCTCGATCTCCACCTTGGCGATGCCGGCGCGCTCCATGCCCTTGCCCATGAGCCGGCGGATCGCGACGTCTTCCTTGACGTACTCGGCGTACTGCTTGTCGGCGAACCACCGGCTCTTCCAGTCGGTGGTGATGCCGAGACGGAACCCGTTGGGATTGACCTTCTGACCCATTACTTACTTCCTCGCTCTTCGCGCCGGCTCGTCATCGGGTCCGACCCTTCGGTGACTTCCTCGCCGCGGGGATGTCGACGCTCTGCACCTCGACGGTGATGTGGCTGGTGCGCTTGCGGATGCGGTAGGCGCGTCCCTGCGCGCGCGGCCGGAACCGCTTGAGCGTCGCCCCCTCGTCGACGTAGGCCCGCGAGACGACCAGCGTCTCGGGGTCGAGGGAGAAGTTGTGCTCGGCGTTGGCGATCGCGCTCGCGAGCACCTTGGCGACCGGTTCGCTGGCAGCCTGCGGGGCGAACTCGAGCACGGACAGCGCCTGCTGCGCCGGCAGGTCGCGGATGAGGTCGACGACGCGGCGCGCCTTCATGGGCGTGACGCGCACGTGGGTCGCCCGCGCGAAGGCGGTGCGCACCTCGCCGGTGTCGGGCCTGGTCATGGTCTCGCTCCTGGGGGTACCGCCCGCGTGCGGGGCAACGTGTCGCTGCGTGCCATCTCGTCCGTCCCTGACATCACGCGCGCCGGGCCCGGCGGTCGTCCTTGACGTGGCCCTTGAAGGTCCGCGTGGGGGCGAACTCGCCCAGCTTGTGGCCCACCATGCCCTCGGTGACGAACACCGGGACGTGCTTTCGGCCGTCGTGCACCGCGATCGTGTGCCCGAGCATGTCCGGGATGATCGTCGAGCGACGCGACCAGGTCTTGATCACGTTCTTGGAGCCCTTGTCGTTCTGGACGTCGACCTTCTTGAGCAGGTGGTCGTCGACGAACGGGCCCTTCTTCAGACTGCGCGGCATCAGATCCTCTTAACGCTTCTTTTTGGTCTTGCGGCGGCGGACGATGAGCTGGTCGCTGGCCTTGCGCCGCCGGTTGCGGCCCTCGGGCTTGCCGTTCGGGTTCACCGGATGGCGGCCACCGGACGTCTTGCCCTCGCCACCGCCGTGCGGGTGGTCGACCGGGTTCATCGCCACACCACGCACGGTCGGGCGCTTGCCCTTCCATCGCATGCGGCCGGCCTTGCCCCAGTTGATATTGCTCTGCTCGGCGTTGCCCACCTCGCCGACGGTGGCGCGGCAGCGCACGTCGACGTTGCGGATCTCGCCGGAGGGCATCCGCAGCTGGGCGAACGGCCCGTCCTTGGCGACGAGCTGGACGCTGGCGCCCGCCGAGCGGGCGATCTTCGCCCCGCCGCCGGGACGCAGCTCGATGGCATGGATGACGGTGCCGATCGGGATATTGCGCATCGGCAGCGAGTTGCCCGGCTTGATGTCCGCGCTCGGACCGTTCTCGATGCGATCGCCCTGCCTGAGCAGCCGCGGCGCGAGGATGTAGCGTTTCTCGCCGTCGGCGTAGTGCAGCAGCGCGATCCGAGCGGTGCGGTTCGGGTCGTATTCGATGTGCGCGACCTTCGCCGGGACGCCGTCCTTGTCGTGCCGCCGGAAGTCGATCACCCGGTAGGCGCGCTTGTGGCCGCCGCCCTGGTGCCGCGTCGTGATCTTGCCCGTGTTGTTGCGGCCGCCCTTGTTGTGCAGTGGGCGCACGAGCGACTTCTCCGGAGTGTCGCGGGTGATCTCGGCGAAGTCGGCCACCGAGGAACCGCGCCGGCCCGGGGTGGTCGGCTTGTACTTACGAATAGCCATCAGCTCGTACCAATCTGACCGAAGACGTCGATCCGGTCGCCGTCCCGCAGGGTCACGATCGCGCGCTTGACGTTCTTGCGGCGGCCGTAGCCGAACCGGGTCCGCTTGCGCTTGCCCTGGCGGTTGAGCGTGTTGACGTCGGTGACCTTGACGCTGAACACCTTCTCGACCGCGATCTTGATCTGGGTCTTGTTGGCGAGCGGGTGAACGTCGAACGTGTACTTGTTCTCATCCAGCAGGCCGTAGCTCTTCTCCGAGATCACCGGAGCGAGCAGCACGTCACGCGCGTCGTCGAACATCAGTCCTCACCCCCCTCGGTGCCAGCGTCCGTGCCGGTTTCCTTGTCCCGCTGCGAGGGCGGGAGTGCGAAGCCGGCCTTCTCGGCTGCGGCCGCCGTCGCGAACCAGACCTCGGCGACGGTGCGCTCGTAGAACGCGCTGTCCGGCACGTGGTAGAGCATCGAGTCGGCGTTGCCCTTGATCGGGAAGCCGTCCGGCTGCGAGCCGTCCTCGAGCGCGACGTGGCTGCCCTTGCCGTAGGGCGCGTCGCCTGCCTTGGGCTTCGGCGCGTCTGACGCGGCGGCCTTCTTCGCCAGCTTCTCGGCCGCCTCGTCGTCAGCTACCTCGTCGTCAGCTACCTCGTCGTCAGCCACCTCGACCGCCGCGACGGCCGGCGTCTCGACGCGCGAGCGCGCAGCCTCGCCGGCCCGGCCCTTCGCGGGCCCGGCCAGGAACGCGGCGAGTGCCGCCTCGGTGAACACCACGTCGTCGCTGATCAGCACGTCGTAGGTGTTGAGCTGGCCGGGCTCGAGCAGGTGCACGGTAGACAGGTTGCGCAGGCTCTTCCAGGCGAGCTCGTCCGAGCGCTCGGCGACGACCAGGACGTGCCTGGCTGCGCTGATCCGAGCCAGCGTGCGCGCTGCGGAACTGGTGGACGGCGCGTCACCCGCGACGAGGGCGGACACCACGAACACGCGGTCGTTGCGCGCCCGGTCGGACAGCGCACCACGCAGGGCGGCGGCCTTCATCTTCTTCGGGGTGCGCTGCTCGTAGCTGCGCGGCTTGGGCCCGTGCACCACGCCGCCGCCGGCGAACTGCGGCGCGCGGGTCGAGCCCTGGCGGGCCCGGCCGGTGCCCTTCTGCCGGTAGGGCTTCTTGCCGCCACCGCGAACCTCGCCGCGCGTCTTCGTCGACGCGCTGCCCTGACGCGCGGCCGCGAGCTGCGCGACGACTACCTGGTGGATCAGCGCGACGTTGAGCTGCACGTCGAAGATCTCGGGCGGCAGCTCGACGCTCGTCGTCTTGGCCTCGGACGCGATGTCCGCGTCCTCGGCGGTGGGGTTCTGGACCGTGAGCGACAACGTCATCCTCAGGCTCCCTTCGCCGCGGTGCGGACCAGCACGAGGCCGCCCTTCGAGCCGGGGATCGCACCCTTGATCAGCAGCAGCCCGCGCTCGGCGTCGACCTTGTGCACGGTCAGGCTCTGCGTGGTCTGCCGCTCGTTGCCCATCCGGCCGGCCATCCGCATGCCCTTGAACACGCGCCCGGGCGTGGCGCAGGCGCCGATGGAACCGGGCTTGCGGTGGTTACGGTGCGAACCGTGGGAGGAGGACACGCCGTGGAAACCGTGGCGCTTCATGACACCGGCCGTACCCTTGCCCTTGGTCGTCCCGGTCACGTCGACCAGGGCGCCGTCGGTGAACACCTCCACCCCGAGCTCCTGCCCGAGCGTGAAGTCCTCCACGGCGTCCGTCCGGATCTCGACGAGGTGCCGCCGCGGAGGCACGTCGGCGGCCTTGAAGTGTCCCGCCACCGGCTTGGTGACCTTGCGCGGGTCGATCTGGCCGTAGGCGAGCTGGACGGCGGTGTAGCCGTCCTTGTCCTGCGTACGGATCTGGGTGACGATGCACGGCCCAGCCCGGACGACGGTCACCGGAACCATCCGGTTCTTCTCGTCGAAGACCTGGGTCATGCCGAGCTTCTCGCCCAGGATGCCCTTGGAACTAGTCATGATCTGCTCTTCCCATGGTCCGGCTGCGCCTACTGGATGTTCACGTCGACGCTGGCCGGCAGATCGATGCGCATGAGCGCGTCGACCGTCTTCGGCGTCGGATCGAGGATGTCGATGAGGCGCTTGTGGGTACGCATCTCGAAGTGCTCGCGGCTGTCCTTGTACTTGTGCGGCGAGCGGATGACGCAGTAGACGTTCTTCTCCGTCGGCAGCGGCACCGGACCCACGACGCGGGCGCCGGTACGCGTCACCGTCTCGACGATCTTGCGCGCGCTGGCGTCGATGGCCTCATGGTCGTAGGCCTTGAGCCTGATGCGGATCTTCTGTCCGGCCATGCTGGCTGACTCACCTTCGGTTCATCTGGTGCTGCGACAGGAACGAGCTCGCGGCGGCGCCGGAGCGATCCAGCCGGTGGATCTTGATGCGGTCCGGGCGCTATGACGCGCTCAGGGCATCAAGATCCACCCGTCGGACGGTGCTACTTGACGATCTTGGTTACCCGGCCCGCGCCGACGGTGCGGCCACCCTCGCGGATGGCGAAGCGCAGACCCTCCTCCATGGCGATCGGCTGGATCAGCTCGACCTTCATCTCGGTGTTGTCGCCCGGCATGACCATCTCGGTGCCCTCGGGCAGGGTCACCACGCCGGTCACGTCGGTGGTGCGGAAGTAGAACTGCGGGCGGTAGTTGTTGAAGAACGGCGTGTGCCGTCCGCCCTCGTCCTTGGACAGGATGTAGACGTTCGCCTCGAAGTCGGTGTGCGGGGTGGTCGTGCCGGGCTTGATGACGACCTGCCCGCGCTCGACGTCCTCACGCTTGATGCCGCGCAGCAGCAATCCGACGTTCTCGCCGGCCTGGCCCTCGTCGAGCAGCTTGCGGAACATCTCGATGCCGGTGACCGTGGTGGTCTGCTTGGTCGGGTGGATGCCGATGATGTCCACGGTCTCGTTGATCTTGAGCACGCCGCGCTCGATACGGCCGGTGACGACCGTGCCGCGCCCGGTGATGGTGAAGACGTCCTCGACGGGCATGAGGAAGGGCTTCTCCGTCTCGCGGACCGGCTGCGGGATGGAGTCGTCGACGGCCTGCATCAGCTCCAGGACGGCCTCGCCCCACTTGGCGTCGCCCTCGAGTGCCTTGAGCGCCGACACGCGCACGATCGGGGCGTCGTCGCCGGGAAACTCGTACTGGGTGAGCAGCTCGCGGACCTCGAGCTCGACGAGCTCCATGATCTCCTCGTCGTCGACCATGTCGGCCTTGTTCAACGCGACGACGATGTAGGGCACGCCGACCTGGCGGGCGAGCAGCACGTGCTCCTTGGTCTGCGGCATCGGGCCGTCGGTAGCTGCCACGACGAGGATCGCGCCGTCCATCTGCGCCGCGCCGGTGATCATGTTCTTGATGTAGTCGGCGTGACCGGGACAGTCGACGTGCGCGTAATGGCGCGCCTCGGTCTGGTACTCGATGTGCGCGATCGAGATCGTGATCCCTCGCTGGCGCTCCTCGGGTGCCTTGTCGATCTGGTCGAACGCCTCGGTATTCGGGTTCAGGACCGGGTACTTGTCGTGCAGCACACGGGAGATGGCCGCGGTCAGCGTCGTCTTGCCATGGTCGATGTGACCGATGGTGCCGATGTTGACGTGCGGCTTGGTCCGCTCGAACTTCGCCTTCGCCACTGTGGATCCCTTTCCCTCTTGACATTGCCGGTCTTCTTGGCCCGGCTGGTGTGGACTGTGTTCTCGACTGGTGGTGCTACTCGCCGTTCACCTTCGCCGTACCCGCTGCTCGGTTCACGACTCGCTGCGCTCCTCGGGCCTGCAGCCCTGCGATGCTCACTCGCCGTTCACCTTCGTCGTACCCCCTGCTCGGTTCACGACTCGCTGCGCTCCTCGGGCCTGCAGCCCTGCGATGCTCACTCGCCGTTCACCTTCGCGATGATCTCCTTGGCCACGTTCGTCGGTACCTCTGCGTAGCTGTCGAACTGCATCGAGTAGCTGGCCCGTCCCTGCGTCTTGCTGCGCAGGTCACCGACGTAGCCGAACATCTCCGACAGCGGCACGAGCGCCTTGACCACCCGCACCCCGCTGCGCTCCTCCATTGCCTGGATCTGCCCGCGGCGGGAGTTCAGGTCGCCGATGACATCGCCCATGTTCTCCTCGGGCGTGGTGACCTCGACGGCCATCATCGGCTCGAGCAGGACAGGGGACGCCTTGCGCGCCGCCGCCTTGAAGATCATCGAGCCAGCGATCTTGAACGCCATCTCGGAAGAGTCGACGTCGTGGTAACCGCCGTCGGTCAGCGTCATCTTCACACCGACCAGCGGATAGCCGGCCAGGATGCCGTACTGCATTGCCTCCTGCGCGCCCTGGTCGACCGAGGGGATGAACTCCTTCGGGATGCGTCCACCGGTGACCGCGTTCTCGAACTCGTAGCTCGGCCCGTCGGACGTCAGCTCCAGCGGCTCGAGGCGGATCTGCACCTTCGCGTACTGCCCGGAGCCACCTGTCTGCTTCTTGTAGGTGAGGTCCTCGCGCTCGACGACGCGCTTGATCGTCTCGCGGTAGGCGACCTGCGGCTTGCCGACGTTCGCCTCGACCTTGAACTCGCGGCGCATCCGGTCGACCCAGACCTCCAGGTGCAACTCGCCCATACCGGCGATGATCGTCTGGCCGGTGTCCTCGTCGGTGCGCACCTTGAAGGTCGGGTCCTCGTCGGCGAGCTTCTGGATCGCGATCCCGAGCTTCTCCTGGTCGCTCTTGGTCTTCGGCTCGATCGCGACGTAGATCACCGGGTCCGGGAACGTCATCGACTCCAGGACGATCGGCTTCTGCGGATCCGAGAGCGTGTCACCGGTGGTGGTCTGCTTGAGGCCGGCCACGGCGATGATGTCGCCGGCGCCGGCGCGCGGCAGCTCCTCGCGCTTGTTCGCGTGCATCTGGTAGATCTTGCCGATGCGCTCCTTGCGATCCTTGGTGGAGTTCAGGATCTGCGCGCCGTTGTCGAGCACGCCGGAGTAGATGCGCACGAAGGTCAGCTTGCCGAGGTGCGGGTCGGTGGCGATCTTGAATGCCAGTGCCGCGAGCGGCTCGGACTCATCGGTCTTGCGCTCGGCGACGGTCACGCCGTCCTGCAGCAGGCCGGTCACGTGGTCGACGTCCAGCGGTGAGGGCAGGTAGTCGACGACGGCATCGAGCATCGGCTGGACGCCCTTGTTCTTGAACGCCGAACCGGTGAGCACCGGGTTGACCAGGTCGGCCAGCGTGGCCTTGCGGATCGCGGCCTTGAGCGTCGCGACGTCGATGTCGTGGCCCTCGAGGTAGGCCTCGGCGATCGAGTCGTCGATGTCGGCGAGCTGCTCGAGCAGCTTGTCGTGATACTCGGCGGCCTGCTCGGCGAGTTCCGCGGGAATCTCTTCGACCGCGAACTCCTCGCCCAGCGCTGTCTCGCCGCGCCAGGTGAGCGCCCGCATCTCGACCAGGTCGACGACGCCGACGAAGTCGGCCTCGTTGCCGATCGGCAGCTGCAGGACCAGGGCGTTGGAGTTGAGCCGGTCCTTCATCATCTGCACACAGCGGAAGAAGTCCGCGCCGGTACGGTCGAGCTTGTTGACGAAGCACATGCGCGGAACGCTGTACTTGTCCGCCTGGCGCCACACCGTCTCGGTCTGTGGCTCGACGCCGGCGACGCCGTCGTACACCGCGACCGCCCCGTCGAGCACGCGCAGCGAACGCTCGGCCTCCACGGTGAAGTCGACGTGGCCGGGCGTGTCGATGATGTTGATCGCGTGGTTCTTCCAGGTGCACTTGGTCGCGGCGGACGTGATAGTGATGCCGCGCTCCTGCGCCTGTTCCATCCAGTCCATGGTGGCGGCGCCGTCGTGGACTTCGCCGATCTTGTAGTTGATGCCGGTGTAGTACAGGATGCGCTCTGTCGTTGTGGTCTTGCCCGCGTCGATGTGCGCCATGATCCCGATGTTTCGGGTCCTGGCGAGCTCGGCGTTGTTAGCCATGGTTTCCTACCACCGGTAGTGGGCGAAGGCCTTGTTGGACTCCGCCATCTTGTGGGTGTCCTCGCGACGCTTCACGGCGGCACCGAGGCCGTTGCTGGCGTCGAGGCGCTCGTTCATCAGCCGCTCGGTCATCGTCTTCTCGCGACGCGCGCGCGAGTAGCCGACCAGCCAGCGCAGCGCCAGCGTGGTGGCCCGTCCCGGCTTGACCTCGACCGGGACCTGGTAGGTAGCACCGCCGACGCGCCGGCTCTTGACCTCGAGCGTGGGCCGGACGTTGTCCAGCGCGCGCTTGAGAGTGATCACCGGATCGGTACCGCTCTTGTCGCGGGTGCCCTCGAGGGCGCCGTAGACGATGCTCTCGGCAACCGAGCGCTTGCCGTGCAGCAAGATCTTGTTGACCAGCTGGGTGACGAGCGGCGAGTTGTACACCGGGTCGATCACGAGCGGGCGACGCGGCGCCGGGCCCTTGCGCGGCATTAGCTCTTCTCCTTCTTCGCGCCGTAGCGGCTGCGTGCCTGCTTGCGGTTGCGGACCCCCTGGGTGTCCAGCGAGCCGCGAATGATCTTGTACCGGACGCCGGGGAGGTCCTTCACCCGGCCGCCGCGCACGAGCACGATCGAGTGTTCCTGCAGATTGTGGCCGACGCCCGGGATGTAGGCGGTGACCTCGATGCCGCTGGTGAGGCGCACGCGCGCGACCTTGCGCAGCGCCGAGTTCGGCTTCTTCGGCGTCGTCGTGTAGACGCGCGTGCAGACGCCGCGGCGCTGCGGGGAGCCCTTCAGCGCCGGCGTCTTCGTCTTGCCGATCTTGTCTTCGCGGCCCTTGCGGACCCGCTGCTGGCTCGTAGGCATGCGGCCTGCAATCTCCTCGTTCGACTCGGTGGTGCGCTCATCGTCGTGTTCCTGCTCGATCGCCGGGCATCCGGGCCCCGGCGATCCTGATGTGCTGTTGTCGCCGGCGCTCTCACCGGTCCCCGAGGTCGGGCGTGTCGCCACGCTTGCCACAGGCCAGCCCGCCGGAGTTCGTCGGTCTGGACGGTGCGCCCGTGCCCACCAGCCGGGGGCACAGGACGGAACCCGGATTCCTCCGGGCACAAGAGGCAACCTTACCCGGCGCCCCACGCAGTTCCAAATCCCGTCCCGACCCCGTGGGGCGGGCGCCCGGCCCCGTCAGCCAGCAACGGCGAGGACGGTGCAGCTCCTCGCCGAGGGGAAGGGGGAGGGCACCGGGGGCGGGGAAGCCGCTGGGCGCGACTAGGGGGAGGGCTTGCCTGA
>JBPCOI010000050.1:0-30022 GCA_051000395.1 Jatrophihabitantaceae bacterium | reverse complement strand
CGAGCTCGCCGGGATTGCCGTAGCCCCAGCCGTCGCCGAGGCAAGCCACGCTGTGGGCACGGGCGCCCAGGACGTCCTGGGCGCGGTCGCCCACCATCAGCACGGTGCGTGGATCGGGGTCCGCGAGCCGGGACAGGACCTCCGCGACCACGGCCGCCTTGCTCGCGCGCGGGCCGTCCGGCTGCTCGCCGCAGACCGTCTCGAAGTACCCGCCGATACCGAGGTGCTCGACCACCTGGTGGGCGGCGCCGTCGCGCTTGCTCGTCGCCACCGCCATGCGCACCCCCACGTCGCGCAGCCCGTCGAGCAGGCTGCGGATACCCGAGAACAGTCGGGTCTGCAGCCGCGCGCCCGCGTCCTGATGGGCGCGGAAGGCAGCGAGGACGGCGGCCGTCCGCTGCTCGCCTACCAACGGCGGCAGCGTCTGGTGGAACGGCGGTCCCAGCAGGTCGCGCGCCGCCTGAGCGTCCAGCACCGGCAGCCCATTGCTCGCGAACGCATGGCGCAGTGACGCGAGGATGCCGCCGGCCGAGTCTGACAGCGTGCCGTCCAGATCGAACAAGACCGTGCTTGGGACGCGACCGAGTACCGGCCCTGCATCGATCACGGACGGTCGCGCCACCGGTTACGGCTTCAGGCCGGTGATCTCGGCGTTGTAGAACAGCCCTTGCGGCACGACGTGTTCGAGCACGCGGTCGACCGCCGAGAGCCGGCGCCATCCGTGGAGTGCGAAATTCGCCCAGCGCAGGCCGAGCTTGTCCTTCGGCACCGCGCACTCGAAGGTCCGCACCGGCCAGCCGAACCACGCCGCGAGCAGCTCGCTCGTCTCGACCTGCACGTCGCTCGCCCCGGCCCGCCGCGCGATCGTCGCCAGTTCGGCGGGCACGAACGTATGGACGTCCACGACGGCCTCTAGCGCCGCGGCGTGCGAGGACTCGTCGAGCTCCTCCTGCGGGCGGCGCCAGGCCGCGAGCAGCGGCAGGCGGACGGCATGGGTCGCTGCCCACCAGGTCAAGCGCGACAGCCGGCGCGCGATGACGTCGCCGTGCCGGGTGGGCTCGCCGGCGAAGACGAATCGGCCGCCGGGCTTGAGCACCCGCAACACCTCGCGCATCGCCAGCTCCACGTCGGGGATGTGGTGCAGGACCGCGTGGCCGATCACCAGCTCGAAGCTGTTGTCGGGGTAGGGCAGGCGCTCGGCGTCGGCGACGCGTCCCTCGACCTCGAAGCCGAGACCCCGGGCGTTGCGTTGCGCCACCTCCACCATGCCGGGACTGAGATCGGTGACGTGAGCGTCGTCGAGCACGCCCGCCAACTTGAGGTTGAGCGTGAAGAAACCCGTCCCGCAGCCCAGCTCGAGCGAGGTCGGGTAGGGCCAGCCGGCCCTACCGGCGACGTGCGCGAACCGCTCGCGCGCGTACTCGACGCAGCGCTCGTCGAAGGAGATCGACCACTTCTCGTCGTAGGTGCCCGCCTCCCAGTCGTGGTAGAGGACGTTGGCCAGCTTGGTGTCGTCCCACGCCGCCGCAACCTGCTCGGCGGTGGCCGGCCGGCTGCTCACCTGGGCGCTCCGGCGAAGCTGGCCTTGCCCGGTCCGTGCTCGATGAACGAGGACATGCCCAGGGCACGGTCCTCGGTCGCGAACAGCGACGCGAACAGGTGCGACTCCAGCTGCAATCCGGCTGCCAGTGCGCCGTCGAGGCCGCCGTCGATCGCCGCTTTCGCCGCGCCCAGGGCGAGTGCGGGTCCCTTCGCGAACTTCGCGGCCATGGCCAGGGCGGTGCGGTAGACCTCGGCCGCGGGGACGACCGCGTCGACGAGCCCGATCGCGAGCGCCTCCGCGGCGTCGACGAATCGTCCGGTGAAGATGAGCTCCTTGGCCTTCGCGGCACCGATCAGCCGTGGCAGGCGTTGGGTGCCCCCAGCCCCGGGGATGATGCCGAGCAGGATCTCCGGCTGGCCCCACCTGGCGTTGTCGGCGCAGACCCGGAAGTCGGCGGTGAGGGCGAGCTCGCAACCCCCGCCGAGCGCGTAGCCGGTGACGGCCGCGATCACCGGCTTCGGGACGGCGGCCAGCGCCGCCAGCGAGGACGACAGCCGCGCGGCGTCGCGCATCATCGTCTCGTGGCTCTGCCCGGCGAACTCCTTGACGTCGGCACCGGCCGCGAAGACCTTCTCACCGCCGTAGAGGACGACGGCGCGTATCGAGTCGTCGCGGGTGACCTGCTCCGCGGCGGCGCGCAGTTCCTCCTGCACCTGGGTGTTGAGGGCATTCATCGGCGGGCGGCGCAGCCTGATCGTGGCCACCGCGGCCGGTGCACCGTCCGTGCCGTCGCCGATCTCGACACCAACCAGCTCTGCCATGCGCGACCCTTCGTTTGCGAACCGGCGTCGAGCCTAAGGCCTGCACCGGCCTGCCTCGCCCGGGCACCGGGCGCGGGCGGAACAAGCCCGCTCCAGCGTTCGTCGCGACGATCTCGACGAACCGCCCGCGAGATACCCTCCGGCTGTGGTGGTCCGAGCTGCCGAGGTGCAGGACGCCGTTGCCATCGCCTCGGTGCACGTGCGGTCCTGGCAAGGCGCCTATCGCGGGATACTGCCACCGGACTACCTCGACGGCCTGCGGCCCGACCAGCGCAGCGCTGGGTGGGAACGCATCATCGCGCAAGCCGACTGGCCGCGGGCGGGGACGCTCGTGGCGGAGGCTGGTGGTGAGCTGCTCGGATTCGCGAACATCCGCCCAACCCGCGACGCCGACGCGGACCCGGCCGAGGTCGCCGAGCTCACCAGCATCTACGTTCTCCCCGAGGAGTTCGGCAAGGGTTTCGGGTCAGCCTTGATGACCGAGGTGCTCGGGCGCCTCCGCGAGGCCTCCTACCGGCGGGCCACGCTGTGGGTGCTCGACGGCAATGACCGGGCGATCCGCTTCTACCGCGCGGCCGGTTGGCGCCCTGACGGAGCCACGAAGGGTGACGCGATCGGCGGTGTCGGCGTCACCGAGGTGCGGTTTCGACAGAATCTGCCGCCGTAAGTGACCGCGCCCGCCCGGTTCAGCGGGCGCGTGCGTACCAGCGGCCTTCGCGACGTTCGACGTGCAGCGGCAGGCCGAACGTGTCGGACAGGTGCGCGTCGGTGAGCACGTCGCGGGCCAGCCCGGACGCGACCACAGCTCCGGCCCGTAGCAGCAGCACGTGGCTGGTGCCCGGCGGCAGCTCCTCGACGTGATGCGTGACGAGCACCGACGCGGGCGCCTCGGGGTCGGCAGCGAAGCGGGTGAGGCGCCGGATCAGGTCCTCGCGGCCGCCGAGATCCATCCCCGCCGCCGGCTCGTCGAGCAAGAGCAACTCCGGATCCGTCATCAGGGCGCGGGCGATCTGCACCCGCTTGCGCTCGCCCTCGCTCAGCGTGCCGAAGCGCCGCTGCGCCAGCTCGCCCACCCCGAAGCGCTCGAGCAGCCTGACCGCGCGCCGCACGTCCAGGCGTCCGTATGCCTCGCGCCAGCGTCCGAGCAGCGAGTAGCCCGCGCTCACCACCACGTCCAGCACCAGTTCGCCGTCCGGGACCCGCTGCGCGAGGGCGGCGCTGGCCAAGCCGATGCGCGGCCGCAGCTCGAACACGTCCACCCGCCCGAGCTGCTCTCCGAGGACGTAGGCGCGCCCCGACGTGGGGTGAAGGGACGCGGCGGCGATCTGAAGCAACGTGGTCTTGCCGGCACCGTTCGCACCCAGGACTGCCCAGCGCTCGTCCTCCTCGACGGTCCAGTCGATGCGGTCGAGGAGCGTCGCCGTGCCCCGGCGCACACTCACGTTCGCGAACTGGAGCACAGCGTCCTGGTTCAGCTCGACGCCGGCCCCGTCCACGGGCCAATCAAAGCGCACCTCGCCGACCGGAGGGCACCCGGGACACTCAGTCAGCCGGCCCGGCAGCTAGCGTGACACCGGCTCGCCGGCTCCTTCCGGCGCCGTCGTTCCAGGTGATCGTCACCGCCTGTCCGGGCTTGTCACCGGACAGGGCGTCGCGCAGGTTTGCGCCGGACGTGACCGGCGTGGCGCCGACCGCGGTGACGACGTCGCCCGCGACGATGCCGGCTCGGTCGGCGGGGCCGCCCGGCACCACCGAGTCGATCCCCGCACCCCCGCCGTTGGCGTCGACGACCGAGACGCCGAGGAAGCCGGGGTAGCCGAGGTGCACGGTGCTGGACTGGCGCCCGCTCTCGATCTGCGCGGCGATCGCGAGCGCGCGGTCGATCGTGATGGCGTACCCCGTGCTGGCGACGCTGGCGTTGGCCGCGGTGTCCGTGCCGACGACGCTCCCGGCGCTGTCGTAGAGCGGGCCGCCGGAGTCGCCGGGCACGATCGGATCACTCGTCTTGATCATGTCGGTCAGGCGCTCGGCGTTGGTGCCGCTCTGGTCCGCCGCGGTGATCGGCTGACCGAGCGCCTCGACGATTCCGGAGGCCGCATTCGGTGTTCCGCCCGCGCCCCCGCCGTTGCCGACACCGGTCACCCGGTCCCCGACACGCACGCCCGAGGCGGTGCCGAAGTTCGCCCGCTGCAGCCCGGAGGCGTTCTGCAGGCGGAGGACGGCGATGTCCTGTGTCGGGTCGGTGCCCACCACGCTCGCCCGGTACGTCCTGCCGGTGGACACGACGGTGACGGAGATCCTCGTCGCGCCGTCGACCACGTGGTTGTTGGTGAGCACGTCGCCGGCGGAGGTCAGCACCATGCCCGTGCCCGCGGCCTGCGCCTGCTGGTAGGCGAGCACCGTGTCGATGTCGACGACACCGACCTGCTGCGCCGTCGAGGCCGACGTGCTCGAGCGCGCCGGGGTGGTCGCGCCGGAGCCGCCCGAGCCCTTCGCCCCGGCGCCCGGGGCGGGCGACGGACTTGCGCTGCCGGGCACGCGGTCGATCGCCGGCAGCGCCTGCGCCGTGGTGCCCGAACCGTTGACGAGCTGCACGCCGCCGTCCGCGACCGTCAGGACGAGCACGGTGGCCGCGATCGCGGCCGTGCTCACGCCGAGAACGGCCAGGCGCCGGTGCGAATCACGGCGGCCCGGTGGTGGCGGCGCCGATCGAGAGTAGGGCTGCGCGTCCATCCGTCTCACCTCCGTCGGCGCGGACGGCGGTGCCCGCTCCGGTCTCCAGGTAACCGGCGAAGGTACGCAGTTGGCTGTACGCAGCCCCGGCGTTCGCTGAGAATCCGTGTCGGGGGCCGCGGCGCCGGCGCGGCTTGGCTACAGTCCCAGCTGATGTTGCCCGAGGAGCTCACCGCCGCGATGGCCGCGCGTACGGATCGCGCCTGGCCGGGCGCTCCGTTCCCGCTCGGCGCGCACTGGGACGGCGAGGGCACGAACTTCGCGCTCTGGACCACGACGGCGACCGCGGTCGACGTGTGCCTGCTCGGCACCGGTACCCGTACGGAGAGCGAGATCCGCGTCCCGCTCGAGGACCACACCTACCATGTTTGGCACGGGTACCTGCCGGGCGTCGGGCCCGGCCAGCGCTACGGGTTTCGCGTGGACGGCCCCTACGACCCGTCCCGCGGCCTGTTCCACAACCGCAACAAGCTGCTGCTCGACCCCTATGGCCGGGCGATCGAAGGCGATCTCAGCGACCATCGCGCGGTCTACCCGACCAACGACGAGGACTCCGCACCGCACGTGCCCCGCTCGGTGCTGCTGCACGACGCGTTCCCCTGGGGCGACGACCACCGTCCCAACGTGCCGTGGGACGCCACCGTGATCTACGAGCTGCACGTGCGCGGGTTCACGCGCCAGCACCCGGACATCCCGAGTGAGCTGCGCGGCACCTATGCCGGACTCGCCCACCCCGCGGCGATCGAGCACCTCACGACGCTGGGCGTCACGGCAGTGGAGTTGCTGCCGATCCACCACTTCGTCAGCGAACCGTCCCTACAGCGGCGCGGGATGGGCAACTACTGGGGCTACAACTCAGCCGGGTTCTTCGCCCCGCACGCCGCCTACGCCTCCAGCCGCAGCGGGGACGGGGGCAGCGCGGTGCGGGAGTTCAAGGCGATGGTGCGCGCCCTGCACGCCGCCGGCCTGGAGGTCATCCTCGACGTCGTCTACAACCACACCGCCGAGGGCGCTGCGGACGGCCCGATGTTCAGCTTCCGGGGCATCGACAACGGGGCCTACTACCGCCTCGACGCGCACGATCCCTCGCGCTACGTCGACTACACCGGTTGCGGCAACACCTTCGACCCGCGCCGCGCGTTCCCGCTGCAGCTGATCACCGACTCGCTGCGGTACTGGATCACCGAGATGCACGTCGACGGGTTCCGCTTCGACCTGGCCTCCGCGCTCGCACGCTCGCTGCACGACGTCGACAAGCTATCGACCTTCTTCGACACGATTCATCAGGATCCCCTTATTTCCCAGGTGAAACTCATCGCGGAACCGTGGGACGTCGGCGCCGGCGGGTACCAGGTCGGCGAGTTCCCACCGCTGTGGACCGAGTGGAACGGCAGATACCGCGACACCGTGCGCTCGTTCTGGTCCACCGGCTCGGGCGGCGTGCGCGATCTCGCCTACCGCCTGAGCGGCTCGTCAGACCTCTACGGCGACAAGGACGGAGGACGGCTGCCGATCGCGTCGATCAACTTCGTGACGGCTCACGACGGCTTCACCGTGCGCGATCTCGTCTCCTACGAGCACAAGCACAACGAGGCCAACGGGGAGGGCAACCGCGACGGCACCGACGACAACCGCTCCTACAACTGCGGCGCCGAAGGCGACCCGGCGTCGCCGCGGGTGGCCGCGTTGCGGTTGCATCAGGCCCGCAACCTGCTCTCGACGCTGCTGCTGTCGACCGGTGCGCCGATGCTCGCGGCCGGCGACGAACTGTGGCGCACTCAGGGCGGCAACAACAATGCCTACGTGCAGGACAACCCGACCTCGTGGCTGGACTGGAGCGCGACCGCCGAGGCCGAGGACATGCTGGGGCTGGTGCAGCGGCTTGTCACCCTGCGCCGTTCGCATCCGGTCCTGCGGCAGCGGGCGTTCTTCGAGGGCCGCCCGGTCGGTGGCGGCCGCAGCCCCACCGAGGACGGAGTGGCCAGCGCCGACGGCTGCAAGGACCTCGCCTGGTTCCATCCGGCCGGGCGGGAGATGGCGTCGCAGGACTGGTTCGACACGGCGCTGTGCTCGCTCGGCATGTACCTGGACGGACGCGGCCTGCGCCATCGGGGCCGCCGCAACGAGGTGATCGTCGACGACTCGTTCCTGCTGATCGTGCACTCAGACGATGCCGACGGCAGGTTCGCGCTGCCGGGCACACCGTGGGCGGCGCAGTACGAGCTGGTGATCGACACGTCGTGCCCGGCAGGCGCTCCGGCGAGCACCGGCCCGATCCGCGGCGGTACGGAGTTGGCAGTCCAGGCCCGGACGGTCCTGCTCCTGCGCGTCCGGCGCTGACCCCGCGAGCTGCCGCCCGATCTTCGTGGCGCCACGCAGCCATGAGCGGCCCGCGGCATGAAGATCGCCGCGGCGTCGCGCGGCGGGCGCCACGTCGGGCGCATCGAAGACCGTCCGCGGGATCCGCGGCGACGCTCGGCTAGCCTTCGAGCGCGATGCGCACCGTGCCCGGCAGGACCGACTCCGTCGTCGTCGTCGGTGCCGGGCTGGGCGGGTTGTCCGCGGCGCTGCACCTCGCCGGCGCCGGCCGAAGCGTGACCGTGCTCGAGCGCGAGGCCGTGCCGGGCGGGCGGTGTGGGCTGATCCGCGATCACGGGTATCAGTTCGACACCGGGCCGAGCGTGCTTACCATGCCCGCCCTCGTCGCCCAGGCACTGAACGCGGTCGGTGAGGACCTCGGTGACTGGCTGACCCTGCAGCGGCTGGACCCCGCGTACCGCGCCCGCTTTTCCGACGGCAGCAGCATCGACGTGCGGGCCGACGTCGACGCGATGGCCGAGGAGATCGCCGCGACGTGCGGCGGCAAGGAGGCGGACGGCTACCGCAGGTTCGTCGCCTTCCTGCGCGAGTTGTACCGCGTGGAGATGCCGCACTTCATCGAGCGCAACCTCGATTTACCGCTGCAGCTGACCGGCTTCCCGCTCGCGCGCCTGGTCGCGTTGGGCGGCTTCCGGCGGCTCGGGCCGACGGTGGCCGCCTTCTTCGACGACGAACGGCTGCGGCGGTTGTTCTCCTTCCAGGCGATGTACGCCGGGCTCGCCCCGGCGCAGGCGCTGGCGCTCTACTCGATCATCACCTACCTGGACTGCGTCGAGGGGGTGTACTTCCCCGAAGGCGGGATGCACGCCGTGCCGCGTGCCCTGGCCGGTGCTGCCGCTGCGCACGGCGTGCGATTGCGCTACGGCGTCGCGGTGACGCAGGTCGAGATCGCCGGCGGGCGCGCCCGCGCGGTACTCACCGCCGCCGGGGAGCGCATCCCCGCCGACGTCGTCGTGCTCAACGCCGATCTGCCGACCGCGTACGCCGAGCTGCTGCCGCCGGGGTACACCCCACGGCGGATCAGGCGGCTGCGGTACTCGCCCTCGGCAGTGGTGCTGCACGCCGGCTCGCGCACCACGTTCGACGGCACCGCGCACCACACGATCGACTTCGGCCAGGCGTGGGACGACACGTTCGACCAGCTCATCAGGCGCGGTGAGCTGATGAGCGACCCGTCCTTCTTGCTGACGACGCCGACGCTCACCGACGCGTCCCTCGCACCGCCCGGGCGCCACGTGCACTACGCGCTGTTCCCCGCACCGAACCTCGACCCGAGACGGCGCAACCCGATCGACTGGGCAGCCGAGCGCTCCCGCTACCGCGAGCACATCCTGGACACGTTGCAAGCGCGTGGCTACCGGGGATTGCGCGGCGGGATCGAGCGCGAACACCTGATCACGCCCGCGGATTGGCGCACCCAGGGCCTGGCCGCCGGCACGCCGTTCGCCGCAGCGCACAGTTTCCGTCAGACCGGCCCGTTCCGCTCCCCCACGATCGACCGCCGCGTCGAGAATCTCGTGTTCGCCGGCTCGAACACCCAGCCAGGGGTCGGGGTGCCGATGGTGCTCGTGTCCGGCCGCCTCGCCGCGCAGCGGGTCACCGGCGCAGTGCGACGATGAAACGGTGAGCGCACGGCACGATCTCGACGCGGCCGGCATCACCGACCCGGCGCTGCGGGCGAGCTACGAGCTGTGCCGGCGCATCAACTCCCACCATGGCAAGACCTACTACCTCGCCACCTTGCTCCTGCCGCCGGCGAAGCGGCCCTACGTCCACGCCCTGTACGGCTTCGCGCGCCACGTCGACGACATCGTCGACGACCTCTGCCCGGAGCTGGCCGCCGCCGAGCGGGCCGCCCGCTTCACAACCTGGAGCCAGGACTTCCTCGCCGACGCCGACTGGGGGTCCACCAGCGATCCGGTGAGCCGCGCGGTGCTCGACACCATCGCGCGCTGGCAGCTACCGCTGAGCTACTTCGCCGACTTCCTCGACGCGATGCGGATGGACCTCACCATCAGCGAGTACGCGACCTATGACGAGCTCGCGGAGTACATGTGGGGCTCGGCGGCGGTGATCGGCCTGCAGATGCTGCCGATCCTGGGCCGCGCCGACGACGAGGTGAGCTGGGACGTGCTGGAGCCGCACGCCATCGATCTCGGGACGGCCTTCCAGCTCACGAACTTCATCCGCGACGTCGGCGAGGACCTGCAGCGCGGACGGGTGTACCTGCCGCGCGAGTCCCTGGACATGTTCGGCGTCGATCTCGACCGGCTGCGCCGCGGCCGGGTGGACGAGCCGATCCGTAACCTGCTGGCGTGGGAGATCGAACGAGCCCGCGGCCTGTACCGCAATGCGGCGGACGGCATCGAGCTCGTCCATCCCACGTCGAGGGACTGCCTGCGCACCGCAGCCCAGCTCTACGCCGAGATCCTGGACGAGATCGAGCGCGCCGACTACGACGTGTTCGGCCACCGCGTCGCCGTGGGTGTGCGCCGCCGCGCCACGGCGGGGCTCAGCGGGCTTCGCAGCGCGTGGCTGGCCCGGCGTGAGCCGACATCCGGCGTCCCCACCAGACCCACAGCGCCAGCGTCACCGTCACCATGGCGAAACCGAACAGCAGGTCTTCGACCGGGGCGTAGACGATCCGCCAGCCGATGATCCGCCGCGGGTCGTAGCGCACAATCCGCAGCCCCGTCAGCAGCCCGTTCACGACCAGCTGGAAGCACGCCACGATCGCGTAAGCCATCCAGAATGCCTTACGCCGTAAGAGATTCGTGCGTAGCACGAGCTGATCGACGACGGCAGCGAGACCCGCGCCGATGAGCGCGATCACGGTATAGCTCACCGCTCGTCGCCGATCATCCAGCCGGGACGGCACGCCCGGACTGCTTCCAGGGTCAGGATCGCGCAGGTCGGCACGACGAGGAAGAACAGCAGCTCCTCCACCGGCAGCTGCCCGGGCAGGCGCACGCCGACGAGGTAGGCGCCGTCGTAGCTCCAGGTGTGCCGGTGGATCGCGAGCAGGTCCCACCCCCCGAAGATCACCACGACGGGAAGCAGCGTCGCCAGCAGCCGCCGCCACCGTGCGTACACGCGCGTGCCGAGAAGCAACTCCAGCGGCAGCGTGCCGAGCAGGCACGCGGCGAGAATCGCGAGATAGCTCAGGTGCCGCACTAGAAGCCCGCGGCCTGGGCCCGTCGCTTCACCTCGGTGCCACGGTTCTCCCGCAACGCGACGATCGGCGAGCCGGGCAGGGATTCGTCCTCCCGCGCCAGCCAGCCGACGATCTCCTCGTCGCAGAACCGCGCGTCGCGCAGCAGCCTGATCACCGACGGAAGCGACTTCACGATCGCGCCGTCCTGCAGGAGCGCCGCGGGCACGCAGCGCCGGCCTTCGGCGTCGCGCATCCCGACGAGTTCCCCGTCACGCAGGCACTGATGAACCCGGTGCACCGGCAGACGCAGGGCGGTTGCGACGTCCGGGATCGTCAGCAGTTCCACGACCGACAGCCTGCCACGTACCGTCCCGCCGCCACGCGAGCCAGCAACGTCACGCACACCGTCATGGCGAGACGCGAGCGAGCAGCGCGTAGGTGGTGTAGTCCGCCCGCAGGGCGCCACCCAGCCCGTCGACCGCAGCGGCCACCGCACTCAGCAGCGCCCCGAGGCGCTCGGGGGGCAGCGTGCTGTGGTCGCTGTAGGTGCCGAGCACGGCCAACCACTCGTCGCGACCGTAGCTGCGCTGCCACGCGTAGGTCCGCCGCTCCGCGACGAAACCCGACGCGAGCAGGCGGGCTTCGTGGGCCGGCAACGTGCCGGCACCGCGCCCACCTACCACCCCTCGCTGCGACAGCTCCGGCGCGACCCCCTCGTAGGCATCGTCGAGTGCTCGTTCGGACGCGGCGTCGAAGGCGGCGAAGTTCCAGAACAGCGCGAGCGTGCCGCCAGGACGCAGCACCTCGGCGGCCCTGGCCGCGCCCGCTGCCGGATCGATCCAGTGCCAGGCCTGGGCGCAGGTGATCAGGTCGAACCGCCGTCCGCCGTCCGCCCATGCCTCGAACAGCCCTACCTCGACGCGCAATCCGTGCCGGCGCGCGATTGCGGCCATCTGGGGGTCCTGCTCCACGCCGAGCACGGCCAGGCCGCGTTCGGCCAGCAGCCGCGCCGCCTTACCCGTCCCGCAGCCGACGTCCAGCACGTCGGACGGGCCGAGCGCCACGAGGTCGTCGATCAGGGCAGCGGGATAGGAGGGGCGGTACGCGTCGTACGCCTCGGCCACGGCGCCGAAGGATTCAGCGCGGTGACGGTCGGCGTACGACACTTCCTCGGGCAGCGGCATGCCGGGATGGTCTCAGCCGCTCACCGCCAGATCTCATCGGGCGGCGCCGGCGAGCGCATCGGGTCCGCGTCGCTGAGCGGTGTGGCGCCGCGGGCGAACGCGGCCAGCTCCGCTCCCGCGAGCAGCCGCTGGGGGAACATCGCAGCCGCCGCAGCCCGCATGAGCTCTGCCTCGGGCAGGGCCGCGCGCGCTGCCACGACCAGCACGTTGCCGAACCGACGACCCTTGAGCACCGCGGGATCGGCGCGCACCAGCACCGCGGGCAGGGCGGTGCGGATCGCTGCGACCAGGCGCCGCGTGTACTGCAGCGGCTGCCCGGCGCCGCCTGGCTGGCCGCGGCTGCCGACGCGAGCGCCTCCCCTGTCGGCTACGCCCTTATTGGTGGCGGTACCCCCGTCGGCGACGTTGACCAGCAGCAGCCCAGGTGCGCGGAGCACGTGGGCGACCTCGGCGAAGAACTCGGCTGTGCTCAGTTCCTGCGGCACCCGCCCGCCGTGGAACGCGTCCAGCACCACGACGTCCGCGCTTCCCGCCGCGAGACCGGCGACGCCCTCGCGACCGCCCACCTGGCGGATCCGGACCCGTGAGCGGCGCGCGAACGGCAGGCGAGCGCGCACCAGGGCGCTCAGCGCGGCGTCGGGCTCCAGCACGATCTGCGGCGAACCGGGCCGTACCGCCGCGACGTAGCGCGCCAGCGTGCACGCCCCTCCCCCTACGTGCGTCACGGCCAGCGGGCCCGGCGGCAGCGCGTCGAGGACCTCCGCGAAACCCTGCACGTACTCGAAGTCGAGGTAGGTGGGATCGTCGAGGTCGACGTAGGACTGCCGGATGCGGTCGACGAGCAACAACCAGCCACCGGGACGGTCCGCGTCGGCGAGCAGCTCGGCCGAACCCGCGGCGCCCACCGTGAGATCCGCCTCAGTCGCCGCCACAGCACCCCAGGGTAGTGCGGCGCCGGGGCCCGCTCGCGCGGTGAGTCAGCGGGGCACGGCTGAAATCGCCCGTAGAATCGTCGCGTGCACACGGTGACCGCGGATCCGCTGGTCGGCCGCAGGCTCGAAGGCCGGTACCGGATTCTCGAGCGCATCGCGCGCGGCGGGATGTCCACGGTGTACTCGGCCGTCGACGAGCGGCTCGACCGGCACGTCGCCGTCAAGGTGATGTCCGGCGCCCTGTCGGCCGACCCGGCCTTCAGCGACCGCTTCGCCCGCGAGGCCCGCGCCGCCGCTCGCCTGACGCACCTCAATGCCGTCGCCGTCTACGACCAGGGAATCGATACCGGTCCGGACGGCCGCCACGTCTTCCTCGTGATGGAGCTCGTCGCGGGCCGCACCCTGCGCGACCTCATCCGCGAACGCGGTGCGTTCAGCCCCGCCGAGGCGATCTCGGTCATGGAACCGGTGCTCAGCGCCCTGTCGGCCGCCCACCACGCCGGCCTCGTGCACCGCGACGTCAAGCCGGAGAACATCCTGCTGTCCGACGGGGGGATCGTGAAGGTCGCCGACTTCGGGCTGGCCCGAGCGATAGAGGCCGACGCCGAATCCACCCGCACCGGCTTGATGATGGGGACGGTCGCGTACTGCTCGCCCGAGCAGATCACGCGTGGTCACGCCGACCCGCGCTCGGACGTCTACGCCGCGGGAATCGTGCTGTTCGAGTTGCTGAGCGGCAGGACGCCGTTCCAGGGCGAGTCGGCGATGAACGTGGCCTACCAGCACGTGCACAGCCGCGTCCCCGCGCCGTCGTCGAAGGCACCGAAGTCCAGCGGCATCGCGTCGGAGATCGACGAGCTGGTCATCGACGCCACCGACAGCGATCCGAGCGGACGTCCCGCCGACGCCGGCGAGTTCCTCGCCCGGATCGCCGAGCTGCGCGCCGAGCTGGCGCTGCCGGTGGTGCCGCTGCCAGTGGTGCCGCTGCCGCCCCGCATGCGCGAGGCCCGGCGCGGCCGTCCCGACGCCGGCCCGGGGCCCGGCTCGGACACGACCGAGCTGTTCGACGACACCGGGCGCTTCGCCCGTCACGACACCCAGGTGGTGGCCGCTCGGCCGTTCGACACCCGCACCCGCGCGTTCGGCACCGAGCGCCGCGCGGACGAGCCGCCGCCACCGGTCGTCATCCCGCCGTCCACACGGCGTCCGCGCCCGCAGCGCAGCGAACGACACCGCCGCCGCCGCCGCGGCCTCGTCGTGCTGATCCTGATCGTCCTGCTCGGCCTGGCCGGCGGCTTCGGCGCGTGGTGGTACGCGGCCGGGCGCTATTCGCGGATTCCGGACGTCCGCGGCCAGAGCCTGACCACGGCCACGACCGCGCTGCAGAGCGCCGGCTACCGCCTCGGCAGCGTCGCGAGTTCCTTCAGTGAGACGGTGCCGAAGGACGAGATTGTCGGCACCACTCCCGGCATCGGCGCCCGGGTCGTACGCGGTGACGCGGTCGCCCTGACGGTCTCGCTGGGCAAGGACCGCATCCCGGTGCCGCAGGTCGCTGCGATGTCACCTGCCAACGCCCAGGCCACCTTGCAACGCGGCGGCGTCACGACGTCCACTCCTGTCGCGCGTTCCAGCGACACCGTCAAGAAGGGGCTGGTGATCGGCACCGTCCCGGCCGTCGGCACCAAGATCAAGCGCAGCGACCCGGTCCAGATCCTGGTTTCGAGCGGGCCGCCTGTCCTCGCCGTGCCGAGCATCGCCGTCGGCACGCCCTTCGACCAGGCGGCGGCGACGCTGAAGAACGCCCACTTCGCGGTCGCCAAGATCGAGCAGTACGCGGACAGCGTGCCGGCCGGCGGGGTGATCTCGCTCGATCCGTCCGGCCAGCAGGTGAAGTTCGGGACCGTCACGGTCACCGTCTCCAAGGGCCCGCAGTTCGTCACCCTGCCGAGCATCCCCATCGGGACTCCGTTCGCGCAGGCCAAGGCGCAGCTGTTGAAGCTCGGCCTCACCGTGGTTCGGCACGCCCACTTCGGCGCGCCGCTCAACGAGGTTTTCGGGATGAGTCCCAGCTCCGGCCAGGTCGTTCGCGTGGGCTCCCCGGTCACGCTCGACGTCGTCTGAACGCCGCGCCGATACCCTCGGCGGATGGTCATCGTCATGGCGCCGGATGCAACCGACGCAGACGTCGCCGACGTGGTCGCGCACATCGAGACGCACGGTGGCCAGGCATTCGTCAGCCGCGGCGTGATGCGCACAATCGTCGGCGTCGTCGGCACCGAGGACGTCCTGGAGACCCTCGACGCGGGCGGCCTGCCGGGCGTCGTCGAGACGATGCGCATCACCGCGCCCTACAAACTGGTGTCCGCGCAGAACCATGCGCGCCGCACGACGATCCGGGTCGGTGGCGTCCCGATCGGCCCGGACACCTTCACCTTCATCGCCGGCCCCTGCGCAGTCGAGACTCCCGAGCAGACGCTCGAGTCCGCGTGGCTGGCCAAGCGTGCCGGGGCCACGCTGCTGCGCGGCGGCGCGTACAAGCCGCGCACGTCGCCCTACGCATTTCAGGGCCTCGGCGTCGCCGGCCTGCGCATCCTCGCCGAGGTCCGCGAGGAGGTGCGGTTGCCGATCGTCACGGAGGTCACCGACGCCGGCGATGTCGGCGTCGTCGCGGAGTACGCCGACATGCTGCAGATCGGCACGCGCAACATGCAGAACTTCGCGCTGTTACAGGCGGTCGGCGCCGCCGGGCTCCCGGTCATGCTCAAACGCGGACTGACCGCCACCTACGAGGAGTGGCTCATGGCCGCGGAGTACGTCGCGCAGCGCGGCAACCTCGACATCGTGCTCTGCGAGCGCGGCATCCGCTCGTTCGAGCCGTCGATCCGCAACATGCTCGACGTGTCCGCCGTGCCGATGATGCAGCGGCTCTCGCACCTGCCGGTGATCATCGACCCGTCGCACGCCGCGGGGCGGCGCGATCTGGTCGTCCCGCTTGCGCGGGCCGGAATCGCGGCGGGAGCCGACGGCGTGATGGTGGACGTGCACCCGCATCCCGAAAGCGCCCTGTGCGATGGCGCGCAGGCGCTGTTCGGCGAGGCCCTGGATGAGCTGGCGCGGGCCGTCACCACCATCCCGCCCCTGCTCGGCCGCACGTCGGCCGCGCACCTGGCCGGCTGAGGCCGATTGTGCAACTTTCGGCGCCCTCAGGCGGCCGGATGTTGCACAACCGGTCTCAGGAACGCGATCGCGTGCTCGACGCCGTCGTCGTCGACGTCGAGATGGGTGACCAGACGCAGCAAGCGCGGCCCAAGCGCGGACACCAGCACCCCCTGCTCGACAGCCCGCGCCGCGACCACCGCCGCGTCCGGGACGTCGAGCACCACGATGTTGGTGGGCACCGCCGCGGGATCGGCACCCAGGCCGCCTGCCAGTCGCCGCGCCCGCGCGTGATCGTCTGCCAGGCGCTCGAGCTGGTGCGCCAGCGCGTAGCGGCCCGCGGCGGCGAGGATGCCGGCCTGTCGCATTCCCGCGCCGTAGCGCTTACGCCACACGCGCGCCTCCGCGATGCGCTCGGCGGACGCGACGAGCACCGACCCGACGGGCGCGCCGAGGCCCTTGGACAGGCACACCGACACCGTGTCGAACGGGGCGGCCAGCTCGTCCAGGGGCATGCCGGTGGCGACGTGCGCGTTCCACAGCCGGGCACCGTCGAGGTGCACGCCGAGACCGTGTGCACGCGCGAGAGCATGCACCGCCTGCAGCTGCTCCAGCGCTTGGACCGTGCCGCCGCCGAAGTTGTGGGTGTCCTCCACCGCGATCGCGGCCGTCGAGACCAGGTACGGCCCGGCGTCGGGGGCGATCAGCTCGCGGACGGCGTCGACGTCGAGCAACCCGCGCGTCGCCTTCCAGGTACGGAACGTGATTCCGGAGAACACCGCCGCGGCGCCCAGTTCGGCGCGGGCGACGTGCGCGAGCGAGTCGCAGACCAGCTCCTGTCCGGGCCGGACCAGGAGCCGGATGCCGAGCTGGTTGCCGAGCGAACCGGACGGCACGAACAACCCCGCTTCGTGCCCGAGGAGCCGGGCGACGTCCCGCTCCAGGGCCGTGACAGTCGGGTCCTCGCCGTAGACGTCGTCGCCGACCTCGGCCTCGGCCATCGCGGCGCGCATCGGCGGTGTCGGGCGGGTGACCGTGTCCGAGCGCAGATCGAAGATCAACGCCGGACCTGACCCGCTCGGCTCACTGCTCGCTCCGCGAGCGTCGCTCGACTCATTGCTCGCTCCGCAAGCGTCGCTCGGCTCATTGCTCGCTCCGCAAGCGTCGCTCGACTCATTGCTCGCTCCGCAAGCGTCGCTCGACTCACTGCTCGCTCCGCAAGCGTCGCTCGGCTCACTGCTCGCTCCGCGAGCGTCGCTCGGCTCACTGCTCGCTCCGCGAGCGTCGCTCGGCTCACTGCTCGCTCCGCGAGCGTCGCTCGGCGACCAGGCGCTCCGCGACCCGGAAAGCCAGCTCCAGTGACTGCTCGATATTCAGGCGCGGGTCGCACGCGGTCTCGTAGCGCCGGCCGAGATCTGCGGCGGTGAGCTCCGCCGTCCCGCCGATGCACTCCGTGACGTCGTCGCCGGTCAGTTCCACGTGCAGGCCCCCGGGATGCGTGCCCAACGCCGCGTGCACGTCGAAGAAACCGTCCACCTCGTCGATGATCCGGTCCAGGTGGCGGGTCTTCACACCGTCGACGGTCTCCTCGGTATTGCCGTGCATCGGATCGCACTGCCAGACCACGAGGTGCCCGGTGGAGCTCACCTTCTCCACGATCGCGGGCAGCACGTCGCGCACCCGGGTGTTCGACATCCTGCTGATCAGGGTGAGCCGTCCGGGAACGTAGTCCGGATCGAGGCGCTCGACGAGTTCGGCCGCATACTCCGGCGTCGTGCCCGGTCCCAGCTTCACCCCGATGGGATTGGCGATGCGCGAGACGAAGTCCAGGTGCGCACCGTCCATCTGCCGGGTGCGCTCGCCGACCCACACGAAGTGCGCGGACAGGTCGTAGGCGCAGCCTTCTTCGACCCGCGTCAGGGCGCGCTCGTACTCGAGGATCAGCGCCTCGTGCGAGGCGTAAAGCTCGACGCTCTCCAGCGCGACGTCGTGCACCCCGCAGGCCCGCATGAAACGCACGGCGCGGTCGATCTCGGCGGCGAGCTTCTCGTAGCGGTAACCGGTCTCGGTCGTCCGCGCGAACGCGGTGTTCCACGCGTGGACGCGATCGAGGGAGGCCAGGCCGCCGCCGGCGTAGGCCCGCAGCAGGTTCAGGGTGGAGGCCGCGGTCGAGTACGCGCGAAGCAGCCGCCGCGGGTCGGGCGTGCGCTCGCCGCGCAGCTCGTTGACCATGTCCCCGCGGTAGGACGCGAGCCCGGACGCCTCGAGGTCCGACGAGCGCGGTTTGGCGTACTGGCCCGCGATCCGGCCCAGCTTCACCACCGGCATCGACGCCCCGTAGGTCAGCACCACGGCCATCTGCAGCAGCACCCGTGCCTTGCCGGCGATGTCACTCTGCGACGAGGTCGCGAACGTCTCGGCGCAGTCGCCGCCCTGCAGCAGGAACGCCTCGCCGCGCGCGACCGAACCCAGTCGCTCGCGCAGCTGGTCGACCTCGGACGCGACGACCAGCGGCGGCAATTCGGCCAGCGTCGCCGCCACTTCGCGCAACGCCGCGGCGTCGGGCCAGGTCGGCTGTTGCGCCGCCGGGAGCTCGCGCCACGCGTCCAGGTTGGCAGATGTCACGCCGTCCAGGGTAGTTGCCCCCGGATTGCGGTACGTCGGCGTCGGCTACCGACGCCCAGGTACCACAATCCGCCGCGCGGGGTCAGCCGAAGAAGACCTCGGCCTCGGCGTAGAGCTCGGGCTTGACGGTCTTGAGCTGGGCGGTCGCCTCGGCGAGCGGCACCCGGACGATGTCGGTGCCGCGCAGCGCGACCATGACGCCCCAGTCGTGCTCGTGCACCGCGTCGACCGCGTGCAGGCCGAAGCGGGTGGCCAGGACCCGGTCGAAGGCCGAGGGCGTGCCGCCGCGCTGGATGTGGCCGAGGACCGTGGTGCGCGCCTCCTTGCCGGTGTGCTTCTCGATCTCGGTCGCGAGCCACTCCCCTATGCCGCCGAGCCGGACGTGGCCGAACGCGTCGAGACCCCTACCGGCGCCCGGCTTCCCGCCGGCGCCTGCACTGCCGGGGCCATTCGCGTCGTCGGGCGTGGCGCCCTCGGCGACGACGATGATCGGCGCGTAGTGCGACTGGAACCGGCTCTGCACGTAGGCGCACACCCGCTCGAGCGAGAACGGCAGCTCCGGGACGAGGATCACGTTCGCCCCACCGGCAAGGCCCGCGTGCAGGGCGATCCAGCCGGCGTGGCGCCCCATCACCTCCACGATCAGCGCGCGGTGGTGCGACTCGGCGGTCGTGTGCAGCCGGTCGATCGCCTCCATCGCGATGTTGACCGCGGTGTCGAAGCCGAAGGTGTAGTCGGTGGCGTTGAGGTCGTTGTCGATCGTCTTGGGCACGCCGACGACGTTGACGCCCAGCTCGTGCAGCCTTTTGGCGACGCCGAGGGTGTCCTCGCCGCCGATGGCGATCAGGGCGTCGACGCGCAGGCGGTGCAGGTTCTCGCGGACGGTGTCGGCGCCGCCGTCCACCGAGAACGGGTTGGTGCGCGACGAGCCGAGGATGGTGCCGCCCCGCGGCAGGATGCCGCGCACCTCCGGCACGCCCAGCGGCATGGTGATGTTCTCCAGCGGCCCCTTCCACCCGTCCCGGAAGCCGACGAACTCGTGGCCGTGCACGCCCACGCCCTTGCGGACCGCCGCCCGGATCACCGCGTTGAGACCGGGGCAGTCGCCGCCACCGGTGAGCATTCCGATACGCACGCACGCAGACGATAGCGGCAGCCGCGCGCGCGTGCCCGAGCGGCAGCGGTCCCGAGCGAAGCGGTCGAGCCGCGCTCAGCTCAACTCAGTGTCAGGGCGTTCCATCGCGCCAGGTTGTGCCGCGCGTCGGCCAGCGCGTCGTGCTGGTCCGGCGGTGCGGGCGGCTGCGGCGGCGAGCCGGCGTCCTCCCAGAGCTGGCGCAGCTCGTGGGTGAAGCGCGGGATCGCGCGGGGAAGCGCCCGCATGTCGCCCCACAGCTGGGCGAGCACCACGTGGTCGTAGGCGGCCATCCAGGCCCACAGCTCGATCGGCTCACCCGAAGCGGTGAGGAATTCCAGCAGGTCCTCGCGAATGCGCGCCAACGCGCGCCACGCGGGGTGGGACGGCGCGGGCAGCTTGTCCAGGACGTGGCGCCGCACCCAGTCGATCGCCCGCGAGCCGTCGAACTCGGTGGAGACCGCGTAGAATTCGCGCCCGCTCTCGTCGACGACACCGATCGATACCAGCTCGATGGTGTGCCCGTCCTCGATGAACTCGCAGTCGTAGAAGAAGCGCACGCTCACGACGCTTTGGTGTCGGGGACGCGATCGCCCAGCTCGCGTACCTCGCGCGCACCGAAGCCGGTGTCGTCGCCGCTCGCCTTCTTGACCTTGGCGGCGTACTGGTCGACGTACTCCTGACCGGAGAGCTGCATCAGCTCGTACATGATCTCGTCCGTTATCGAACGCTCGACGAACCGGTCGCCGGACATGCCCTCGTAGCGCGCGAAGTCCAGCGGTCTGCCGAAGCGCATGCCCGGCCGCGGACGTAGCTTGGGCAGCAGCCGTCCCGCCGGCTGGATGACCTCGGTGTTGATCATTGCACACGGGATGACGACGGCGCCGGACTCCAGCGCCATCCGCGCGACGCCTGTCTTGCCGCGGTAGAGCCTGCCGTCCGGCGAGCGGGTGCCCTCGGGGTAGATGCCGAGCAGGTTCCCGCCGCGCAGCACGCGCACGCCGGTGTTCAGCGCCGCACGCGAGGCGTCGGCGTCCGAGCGGTCGATCGGCACTTGGCCGACGCCGGCGAAGAACATCCTGGAGAGCAGACCCTTCACGCCCGGCGTGGTGAAGTACTCCGCCTTGGCGAGGAAGGTGACCTTGCGCCGGACCATCACCGGCATGAAGAACGAGTCGCAGAACGAGAGGTGATTGCTGGCCAGGATCGCCGCACGGCCCTCGGGGATGTGCTCCGCGCCTTCGGTCCACGGCCGCCACAGGCCACGCAGGAAGGGCCCGAGAATGACGAACTTCGCGAGCCAGTAGAACACGAATCTCTCCCCCTGAGCGTGGGGACTTCCCCCGTCGCGACAGTAGTGCCTGCGCCGCGAGGCACACCAATCCCGCCAGGCAATGCCCCGCTCGCCCCGGCGACGCCCCGCGAGCATGATGGTGGGCAACCGCGCCCACGAGACGAGGACCGACGTGCCAGTGCTTCCCGGTAGTGAGCCGTTCGCCGCGGACCGCGGTCGCGTCGGTGTGGTGCTCAGCCACGGCTTCACCGGGACGCCGTCGAGCATGCGTCCCTGGGCCGAGCACCTGGCCGCTGCCGGCTTCAGCGTGCGCCTGCCGCTCCTGCCCGGGCACGGCACCCGCTGGCAGGACACCAACCGCACCCGCTGGCAGGACTGGTACGCGGCCGTAGAGAGCGCCTACGACGAGCTGGCGGAGCGCTGCGACACGGTGTTCGCGGTCGGCCTGTCGATGGGCGGCACGCTGGTCACGCGGCTCGCCGAATGCAAGGGCGACGCGATCGCCGGGCTGGTGCTCGTCAATCCGTCCTACGGCACGGAGCGTTTCGATGCCCGCTTCGCGCGCTACACATCGTGGGCGGTGCGCTCGCGTCCCGGTATCGCCAGCGACATCAAGAAGGCCGGCGTCGAAGAGTCCGGCTACGACCGCACGCCGGTGGTCGCGTTCGTGTCGCTGCAGCAGCTGTGGCGGGTCGTGCTGGCCGACCTGCCGCGGGTGAGCGCGCCGATCCTGCTGTACCGCAGCCGCGAGGACCACGTCGTCGAGCCGCTGTCGGCGCGGCTGCTGCAGGCTGGCGCGAGTTCCGCGACGGTGCGCGAGGTCGTCCTCGAGGACAGCTACCACGTGGCGACGCTGGACAACGACGCGCCGCTGATCTTCGCCGGCAGTGTCGAGTTCATCCGTTCGCTCACCGCCACACCGGCTGCGGACGACGAGATCGCGGGCAGCGCCACGCCGTGACCGCCAGTTCACCGTCCGGTGCCGGCGGACCGGAACAGTCCGGTCCGCTCGGCAACGGGCTTGCCGCCGCGCACTACGTCCCGCTGACCGACGTCGACACCGACCTCGGACCGCACCTGCTGACGGCGCTGGGACGGGCCCGGATCGCGGCCTACCTCGGGGCGACGCCCGGGGATCTGGCCGCACGCCGGCGGCTGTTCGTCGCCGCGGAGGAACGTGGTGACGCGCGGATCATCGTCGCCGCCGTGGTCCGCGCCGCCGGCCAGTCCCCTGACCCGCCCGAGGCGGCCTCCGGCGTCGCGCCGCCCGGTGCCGCGCCGGATCCCGGCATCGATTTCGACACCGCCTTCGCCGACCTGATCGCGGACTGGCACGTCGATACCGTCAACGCCATCCGCGACGCCGAACGCGCGTTGTCCAAGGAGGACGAGGATTGGCGAGCGCGCCTGGAGCAGCCGGCGGCCGAGCCGGTGTGGCTCGACGAGCAGCACTACGTCCCGCCGGCGCCGCCACCGCTGCCGCGCCTGGCCGCGCCGACGATCATGGCGATGTCGGTGCTGGCCATCTCCATCCTGGTCCTGGGCCTGGGCGGTCAGTTCGGGCTGGCCAGCAAGCTCACCTTGCTGCTCGGCGTCTGCGGCCTGCTGCTCGGCGCGACGATCCTCGTCTCGCGGTTGCGCGAGCGCCACGACGACGACGACGACGGCGCGGTGCTCTAGTGTCGCGCTAGGGCAGTTCCAGCTCGACGAGTACCGGCCGGTGGTCGCTGGCGAGCTGCACGTCCGGCTGCTCGAGCACCCGCGCGGCGCGGACCTGGATGCGCGGGTCGACGAAGACGCCGTCGATCCGCTGGCGTGGCGATGCGGCCTCCGAGGTGAATCCGCTGCCACTTCCCGCGACCGCGAACGCGTCCGCGCGCTGCGCGCAGAGCGCCTGCCAGGCGGATGAGCCGGGGCGGTCGTTGACGTCGCCGGCGACGATGGTGGCGACGTCCTCGGGCACGTGGCGGGTGATCGCCTGGTGCAGCTCCTCGACGTGCCGGATCCGCGGTGCGGCGACCACGTCGAGGTGGATGCCGGCGACCGCGAACCTCGATCCGGACAGGCGTAGGACGGCGATCGCGCTGCCGCGGTGATGCAGCCTGGGGTCGGTCGTGAACCGGACGTCGGCGGTCGCGAGCACGTCCACCGCCAGCGACGACAGCACCAGGTTCGCGCCCGCCCGGCGCCCGCCGCCGACGACCACGAGGCCGCTCGTACGCGCCAGCTGGGCGCACAGCGAACGCCAGCGCAGGAACCGCGGCGCCTCCTGGACGCAGACGACATCTGCTTCGGCCGATCGGATCACCCGGGCGAGCGCGGCGCGGTCGTCACGCATGGAGCGCACGTTGTAGCTCAGCAGTCGCAGCGTCGGCACGTGCACATCCTGCCCGAGGCCTCAGCGCGTACCGATCCGTGCGAGGTCGGCGGCCCCGATCAGGCCCGCGTCCGGCCCCAGCGCCGCGGCCTCGATGGCCGCGGCGGGCCGAAAGCCACGGCCGGTGAGGGCGTTCGCGAACTCCTCGCGCGCCGGTCGCAGGAGCAGCTCGCCGGCCGCCATCACCCCGCCGCCGATGACGAACACGGACGGGTCGATCACGGCGGCGAGGGTCGCCAGGCCGCGGCCGAGCCAGCGGCCCATCGCGGTGCAGATCGACGTCGCGGCCGGATCGCCTTCCTCGGCCGCGGTGGTGACGACCGGTCCGGACAGCTGCTCGGGCGAGCCCGCCAGCTCCAACATCCGGACCGCGGCCATCGGTGATTCCGCGGCCAGCTCGGCCGCGTCGCGGGCCAGTGCGCGTCCGGAGGCGTACATCTCCCAGCAGCCCCGGTTGCCGCACGCACACCGGCGCCCGTCCGGGACGAGCGACATGTGCCCGTACTCGCAGGCGATCCCGTACGCGCCGCGGTACACCACGCCGTCGACGACGAGCCCGCCGCCGATGCCCGTGCCGAGGGTCACGCACACGACGACGCGCTGGCCCCGCGCCACGCCGAAGCGGTACTCGGCCCAGGCGGCGGCGTTCGCGTCGTTCTCGACGACGACCGGCAGCGGGATCCGCCCGGCCAGCGCGTCGCGCAACGGCTCGTCGCGCCAGGCCAGGTGCGGTGCGAACAGCACCGTGGCGCGATCGGTGCCGATCCAGCCGGCGGCACCGATCCCGACGGCCCGCACCGGATGCCGTGCGCTCAGCGCACCGACGACCTCGACGATCACCGCCTGCGTCGCCGCGGCGTCGGTGCCCGGCGTCGGCCGGCGCTCCCGGTCGAGCACCCGCCCCTGCTCGTCCACGACGCCGGCAGCGACCTTGGTGCCGCCGATGTCGACACCGATCGCCAGCGACACGGCGCTCAGGTCCGCTCGTCCGTGCCGGCGGACTGGCTCGAGGGATCGGCCGGCTCGGCGAGGTCGATCCGCTGCACCCGCGGGCGACCGGGACGCGGCCGACGGGACGGCCCGCCAGCAGCAGCCGCGCCGGGTCCTGCCTCAGCACCGGTAGCGACGTCGAGCACGGCCCGCAGTGCCGACGCCAACGCCGTGCCGGCCTCGGCCACCCGTTCGCTCACGTCCGGCCGCTCACCGCGCACCACCGCCATGAGCTGGCAGATCGGGCACCACTGGCAGTCGCTGGGCCGCGCGCCGGGTGCGGCGGCCGGTTCCGGGAAGCTGCGGCGCGCCCAGTCCTGCACCGCAACGAGCAACCGCACCGCCTCCTCGCCGAACGGTCCCGCCGGGCTGTGCGCGTCACCCACCGGGAGCGTCCCGGGAGCCCGGGCGACGGGCAGAACCGCGGCTGCCCTCCTCGGCCGGCCACAGGTCGGGATCGGCGCGGAACCGCACGCGCAGCTCGTTGCCGTCGTACTCACCGCCGACGACGACACAGCGGCGCAGCATGCTCGGCAGCGTCAGCACCCGGCGGTTCGCGCCGACCGTCACCACCAGGTCGTCGCCGGCGCGTACCGCATCCACCGATCCCGTCTGAGCCAGCGGAAGCGTCATCACGAGCACGAACTGCTCACCGGACGCCTCCACCCGCAACAACTCGCGAGGCGCGACGTCCACAGGGGCGGGGTCGGCGCCGGGTAGCTCGCCGTACAGTGCCGAGGCGAGTTCGCGCAGCGCGGGCGCGCCGATCGGCTCCGCGGAACGGTAGGGCAGCTCATGGACCGCGACGCCCGCGAAGGACTCGCGGATCGAGGCCAGCTGCGTGTGCTGCGCCCGCGCCCAGCCCTGACACCACGCGTCGCCGTCGGCCGGGAAGACGCGGTTCGCCACGACCATGTCGACGCAGTAGCCGTAGAGCGCGAGCGCTGTGAAGGTCCGGCGCGCCTCGGCGGCGACGACTGATTCCGGCGTCAGCACCAGCCGCACGGAGCTCACCGCGGGATCGCCCAGCAGCTGCCGCACGCCGGCAAGATCGTCGTTGAGCCGCAGCAGGGCCTCGAAGATGTTGTCCGGCGGGATCACCTCGCTGCGGCCGAGCATCGCCGCGATGGGGCGCATCCCGCGGGCCAGCCGGCGGTGCGCCGGGAAGACCTTCTGCAGGTACCAGGTCAACGCCTCGGGCAGCGCGAGCAGGCGCAGCGTCTCGGCGGTCGGCGCGCAGTCGACGACCAACACATCCCAGTCGCCGGACAGCGCGAGCTCTCGCACCGCCAGCAGCGCGAGCACCTCGTCCACACCCGGCAGCACGGTCAGCTCGTCGGCAGTGATCGGGTCGACGCCACCCCGGGCGAGCATGTCGACCAGGAAGCCCTGCACGTCGCGCCAGGCCGCCTCGAAGCGGCCCTGCGTATCGACCTGGACTGCCCACAGGCCGGGCTCGACCTCGGTCGGCTCGCCACCCAGCTCGACATCCAGTGCGTCGGCGAGCGAGTGTGCGACGTCGGTCGAGAGCAGCAGCGTCTTCACGCCGCGGTCGGCCAGTCGCAGCGCCGTCGCCGACGCCGCGGTCGTCTTGCCCACGCCGCCCTTGCCGGTGAACAGGACGATCCTCATGCGCGCTCCACGGGCCGGCAGCCGCCGCCCATCAGGCCCCTGCCTCGACGTGCCGCTTGAGCTCCTTGAGCGCGGTGTCCATCACGACGCGCTCGGCCTTGCGCTTGAGCAGTCCCAGCATCGGGATGGCCAGGTCGACGGTGAGCGAGTACGTGACGTGCGTGCCACCGGGGCCTGCGGCCAGCTCGTACGAGCCGTGCTGGGCGCGCATCATCTGACCCTTCACGAGCGTCCATTCGACCCGAGAGTCGCCCGTCCAGGTGTAGTCGAGTTCGTACTGGTCGCGGACCACGCCGGCGTCGAGGGTGAACGCCACCCGCTTCGCGCGCCCGTCCGCGCCGACCTGCAGGACCTCCGCCTTCTTCACCGATCCGGCCCAGACCGGATAGGCGTCGAAATCGGCGATCGCCGCCATGACCGTGCCCGGGTCGGCGTCGATGACGATCGACTGCGTCGACTGGTCGGCCATGCGCAGAGGTTACCTGCCGCCGCCGGCACGGATCCCGCCGATGCGGGCGGTGCGGCCGGGGTCGAGCTCGTCGCCGAAGCCCCAGAACACCTGCTTGACCCCCCGGCGGTACCTGTCGGTGACGCGTCGCGCCCGCCGGCGGCCGAGCGGGGCACCGTCAGCGCGATCCAGTCGGAGGAAACAGTGCGCGACGACGCCGTCGAGCGCCGGTTCCAGCCACACCTCCATCGAGCCGCGCAGGCCCGGCCGGCCCGGACGCACCGACCAGCGCATGCCCTTCTCGCCGCGCCACTCGTCGACGGCCAGGTCGAGCTCGGGCCACCATCGGCGCCAGTTCGCCGGATCGGCCACCAGCGCGGCGAGCGTGGCCGGTCGCGTGCAGATCCACGTCGAGTCCACCACGTCGATCGCCGGCATGCCGTCCACCATCCCAGGTCCGCTGCGACGGCTCGCGCGGGAGGTGGGGACACGTTACGGTGGCCGGACGCCGATTCGCTGCGCGGCCAACCGGGACGCGACGCTGAAGGGACGACCGACGAGTGCGTGAGCTGCATGTGGCCAGCAACGTCACCACGCTGAGCCAGACGAACACGGCCGACTTCATCTTCGACAGCGCGGCGAACCGCCCCGAGCACGTGGCGCTGCGCCGCCGCTCGCAGGGCAGCTGGAGCGACGTCACCGCCAAGCAGTTCGCCGCCGAGGTCTCCGCCGCCGCGAAGGGACTGCTGAGCGCCGGCATCCAGGCTGGCGACCGGGTCGCCGTGATGAGCAAGACCCGATACGAGTGGACGGTCGCGGACTTCGCGCTGTTCACCGCCGGCGCCGTGGTGGTGCCGATCTACGAGACATCCAGTGCCGAGCAGGTGGAATGGATCCTGTCCGACTCGGGGGCGAAGGGCATCTTCGTCGAGACGACCGAACACGCCGAGATCGTGGAGTCGGTCCGCGCGCAGGCACCCGATCTGGTCGGGGTGTGGCAGTTCGGGGCCGGCGGGCTGGACGAGCTCGGCGAGCGCGGCGGTGACGTCAGCGACGAGGACATCGCCGAGCGCCGCAGGGCGGTCGGCCTCGACGACCTCGCCTCGATCATCTACACGTCCGGGACGACGGGACGGCCCAAGGGCTGCGAGCTGACCCATCGCTGCTTCGTCAGCGAGGTCACCGAACTGCTCGACGGGCTGTCCTCCTTCTTCAACGAGAACACCTCGACGCTGCTGTTCCTGCCGATCGCCCACGTCTTCGGCCGCGCGATCGAGATCGGTGCTCTCGCCGCGGGCTGCACGCTCGGACACACCGCGGACGTGAAGAACCTGCTCGACGATCTCGGCGGCTTTCAGCCGACCTTCGTGCTGGCCGTCCCCCGCGTGTTCGAGAAGGTGTTCAACACCGCCAAGCAGAAGGCACACGCCTCCGGCAAGGGCAAGATCTTCGACCGGGCCGAGAAGGTCGCAATCGCCTACTCCGAGGCCACCGAGAAGGGCGCAGCGGGACCGTTGCTCACCGTGCAGCACGCGCTTTTCGACAAGCTCGTCTATGGCAAGCTGCGCGCCGCGTTGGGCGGCAACTGCGTGGCCGCCGTCTCCGGAGGAGCGCCGCTGGGCTCCCGGCTCGGGCACTTCTTCCGCGGCGTCGGCGTCACGATCTACGAGGGCTACGGCCTGACCGAGACGACCGCGGGCATCACGGTGAACCGCCCGGACGCGCTGAAGATCGGCACGGTCGGGCGTCCGGTGGGCGGCGTGACGGTGAAGGTCGCCGAAGACGGCGAGCTGCTGTTCAAGGCACCGGTCGTGTTCGCCGGTTACTGGAACAACGAGCAGGCCACCGCCGAGACGCTGGAGAAGGATGGCTGGTTCCACTCCGGCGACATCGGCGAGATCGACGACGACGGTTTCGTCCGGATCACCGGACGCAAGAAGGAACTGATCGTCACCGCCGGCGGCAAGAACGTCGCACCGGCTGTCCTGGAGGACCGCGCCCGCTCACACTGGCTGATTAGCCAGTGCCTCGTCGTGGGCGACCAGAAGCCCTTCATCGCGGCGCTGGTCACCATCGATCCCGAGGCGTTCCCGCAGTGGCTGGAGAGCCACGGCCGGCCCTCCTCGACGACCGTCGCCGACGTCGCGGCGGACGAGGCGCTGCGCGCGGAGGTCCAGCGGGCGATCGACGATGCGAACAAGGCCGTCAGCAAGGCCGAGTCGATCCGGAAGTTCACGATCCTCGACGAGGACTGGACCGAGGACGGCGGCCAACTGACCCCGTCGCTCAAGCTCAAGCGCAACGTAGTGCACAAGGAGTGCGAGCAGCAGATCAGCGACCTCTACAGCTGAGCCCGTCGCCTCGCTCGGCCCGGGCCTGGGCGCCGGGTCCGGAAGGCAGCACCCATGCGCGTCCTCGTTGCTCCTGACAAGTTCAAGGGCTCGCTGTCGGCCGTCGAGGCGGCCGCACACATCGCCGCGGGACTGCGCGCCGGAGCGCCCGATGCCGTGATCGTCGAGATTCCGGTCGCCGACGGCGGCGACGGCACTCTGGACGCGGCGGTGCACGCGGGCTTCCGGCTGATGCCGGTGCGGGCGCGCGGACCGCTCGGCGACCCGGTGGACACCGCCTACGCGCTCCGCGACGGCGTTGCGGTCGTGGAACTGGCCGACGCGTGCGGCATGCAACGCCTGCCCGGCGGGCGATTCGACGCGCTTGCCGCGTCCAGCGCCGGCGCCGGTGACGCGCTGCGTGCCGCCCTGGACGCCGAGTGCCACCGCATCGTGCTCGGGATCGGCGGCAGCGCCAGCACCGACGGCGGCGCCGGGCTGGTGACAGCGCTCGGCGCCCGCTTGCTCGACGCCGCCGGCACCGAACTGCCGCCCGGGGGTGGCGCCCTGGGGCGGGTGCGCCGCATCGAGCTGGACGGCTTGCACCCGCGCCTCTCGGCGGTCGAGCTGATCCTCGCCGTCGATGTGGACAACCCGCTGCTCGGGCCACTTGGGGCCGCCGCGGTGTACGGCCCGCAGAAGGGCGCCGACGCCGCCGCGGTGCTCGCCCTCGACGCCGCGCTAGCCCGCTGGTCGCGCGCGCTCGCCTGCGCGCTCGGCGTCCGCCCCGGACCGCACGGTCATCCGGCCGCGGAGCTGCCCGGAGCGGGCGCGGCCGGCGGCGTGGGCTTAGGCGCCATGACGCTGCTCGGCGCGCGAACACGGCCCGGCATCGACCTGCTTCTCGAGCTCGTCGGCTTCCCCGACCACCTGGTCGGGGCCGGGTTGGTAGTCACCGGCGAGGGTTCGCTGGACGCCCAGACGCTGCACGGCAAGGCGCCGGCCGGCGTGGCTGCCGCCGCCCGGCGCGCCGGCGTCCCCGTCGTCGCTGTTGCCGGCCGCAACCTGCTCGGGGCATCGGAACTGGCGGCCGCCGGCATTCTCGCGGCCTACTCGCTGCTCGAGGTCGAGCCCGACCCGGTCCGTTGCCTCGCCGACGCGGGACGCCTGCTCGAGCAGCTCGCCCGGCAGGTCGCGACCGACCGGCTCGCCGACACGCGCTCGGCGGCGGCACGGCGGGCCGCCGCTGCGGAGTCGGCGAAGCCGCGCTGACCCACCCGCTACCGCCGCCA
>JBPCOI010000049.1:0-18141 GCA_051000395.1 Jatrophihabitantaceae bacterium | reverse complement strand
TGCCCCGCTTCGAAGCCGGCAGCGCTCAGTTGTAGACGATCGCCGCCGCGACACCCACCTGGATCTCAGCGCCGATCGGCAACCCGAACCGCCCCGTGGACAGCTTGATGTCCAGCACGCGGAGGTAGGCGGTCGTCGCGTTCCGGTACTGACCGTTGATGACCACATTGCCGAGTCCGGCGACGTTGATCACCGTGTTCGGCGAGACGTTCACCGGGATCCGCTTGCCGGCGATTACGAGCGCGACGAGGTGTTCGGTGGTCGTCGTGGTCGCCACTGGCTGGCCGATGTTCCGGTACGCCGTAGCGGTGCCGCTCAACGCCTTGGCCGTGATGAGGCCGCCGAACAGGTTCACCCCGGCGACCTGTACAGACATTCTCGCGTAGGCGACTCGGCCGTTCGCGGTGCCGCGCGCGGTGGTCTCCGCGACGCCGGTCGTCGCCACACCCGGGATGTTGACTCCCGCCGTGGTGTTGTGCGTGTCCTTGCCGCCGGTGCCGCCACAGCCGATGCCGAGCGGAGCGGTAGGCCCGGAACCGACCTGCACCACGCCCCCGGCGTCAGAGGTGACCCGGGTGACGTAGCCGAAGCCGCCGATCGGGGACAGCACGGATCCGCCGATGGCCGACAGGGTCGGGTTCAGGTAGATGACGGTGCCGGCCGGGCTGTCGCCCTGGGCCTTCAGCAGCGTGATGTACATCCCGATCCCGATGCCTTCGACGGCGCCGTCAGGGCCGGCGTAGGCCCCGGAGTAGTTGAGCCCGATGGTGGCGACGTCGGGGATGCTGACGAACAGGTTCTTGCGAATCGTGACCGGCAGCTGCACGCCGGCGATCTTCAGGTGCACGAAGGTGGTCGCGTTGACCACGCTGCCGACGCCGTTGACCCGCTTGGCCACCGACGTGGTGTCGATGCCGTCGGCGGTGATCAGGCCACCCAGCGCGCTCACGCCCGCGACCTTCGCCTCGGCGGCCAGCTGCACGCCGCCAGGTATCGCTGACGACTTGATCGAGGACGACACGGCGCTCACCGCCAGCAGGCCAGTGACCGACACTCCGGCGGTCTGGTTGGAATTGCTGGCCCCGACGGTGTTCGTGCAGCCGATGCCGGAGGCCCCCGTGAGCCCGGAGGTCACGGCACCGCCCAGCGCCACCACCTCGGTGCCACCGGCGCTCCCGCTGAGGTAGGGGCTGGGCCCGCTCGAGGTCGCGCCGGCGGGCGCGCCCCCGACGATGACGGCCGCGGTACAGCCGAGGATCAGGCTGCCTACCGTCAGTGTGGTTCGTGCGCGCATGGTGCCCTCCGAACTATGAGAATGAAATTGCTGCGGTTACTCGGACTTAACGACGCCGTCCGACAAGGGTGACGCGGTGTCTTCACCTTGACCACACGTCCGGTTCACCGCCGCCCGATTTCAGCCTCGCAGGAGGCCGTCCGGCATTTCGCTGTGAGCGGACGGCCCCCGGGCATCACCGGCTACCGGGCGACGTTGCACAGGTATGCGTCACCGGCCACAACAGGCCGGCGGCGCAGCCCGCGCGGCCGCTGCGCCGTCCGCGGGAACGGTGATCCGTCGGCCTGCGGGACTACAGTCGGGGCTAGCGGGAAAAGGCGCGGAAGGAGCTGCCCACATGTTCGAGAGGTTCACTGACCGCGCGCGTCGCGTTGTCGTCCTGGCCCAGGAAGAGGCCCGGATGCTCAACCACAACTACATCGGTACCGAGCACATCCTGCTCGGCCTGATCCACGAGGGCGAAGGCGTCGCCGCCAAGGCACTCGAATCGCTCGGCATCTCGCTGGACGCCGTGCGCCAGCAGGTCGAGGAGATCATCGGCCAGGGCCAGCAGGCGCCCAGCGGGCACATCCCGTTCACGCCGCGGGCCAAGAAGGTCCTCGAGCTCTCGCTGCGCGAGGCGCTGCAGCTGGGCCACAACTACATCGGTACCGAGCACATCCTGCTCGGCCTGATCCGCGAGGGTGAAGGCGTCGCCGCACAGGTCCTCGTCAAGCTCGGTGCCGACCTGAACAAGGTCCGCCAGCAGGTCATCCAGCTGCTCAACGGTTACCAGAGCAAGGAGCCGGCTGGGGCTGCCTCCGAAGCCGCGCCGTCCACGTCGCTGGTGCTCGACCAGTTCGGTCGCAACCTCACCCAGTCGGCCCGCGAGGGCAAACTCGATCCGGTGATCGGCCGCGAGAAGGAGATCGAGCGCCTTATGCAGGTGCTCAGCCGGCGCACCAAGAACAACCCGGTGCTGATCGGCGAGCCCGGCGTCGGCAAGACCGCCGTCGTCGAGGGTCTGGCCCAGGCCATCGTCAAGGGCGAGGTGCCCGAGACCCTCAAGGACAAGCAGCTCTACACCCTGGACCTCGGCTCGCTCGTGGCCGGCAGCCGCTACCGCGGCGACTTCGAGGAGCGCCTGAAGAAGGTCCTCAAGGAGATCCGCACCCGCGGCGACATCATCATGTTCATCGACGAGATCCACACGCTCGTCGGCGCTGGCGCGGCCGAGGGCGCCATCGACGCGGCGTCCATCCTCAAGCCGATGCTGGCTCGCGGCGAGCTGCAGACGATCGGTGCGACCACGTTGGACGAGTACCGCAAGCACCTGGAGAAGGACGCTGCGCTCGAGCGCCGCTTCCAGCCGGTGCAGGTGGGCGAGCCCACGGTGGCGCACACGATCGAGATCCTCAAGGGCCTGCGCGACCGCTACGAGGCCCACCACCGGGTCTCGATCACCGACGCCGCGCTGGTGTCGGCGGCCGGGCTGGCCGACCGCTACATCAGCGACCGGTTCCTTCCCGACAAGGCGATCGACCTGATCGACGAGGCTGGCGCGCGCATGCGCATCCGTCGGATGACCGCGCCGCCGGACCTTCGTGAGTTCGACGAGCGGATCTCCGAGGTGCGTCGCGAGAAGGAGTCCTCGATCGACGCGCAGGACTTCGAGAAGGCGGCAGCCCTGCGCGACAAGGAAAAGACGTTGCAGGCTGAGAAGTCCAAGCGCGAGGTCGAATGGAAGGCTGGCGACCTCGACGTCGTGGCCGAGGTCGACGACGAGCAGATCGCCGAGGTTCTCGCGACCTGGACGGGAATCCCGGTCTTCAAGCTCACCGAAGAGGAAACGGCCCGGCTGCTGCGCATGGAGGACGAGCTGCACAAGCGTGTCGTCGGCCAGCAGCAGGCGATCAAGGCGGTGTCGCAGGCGATCCGGCGCACCCGCGCCGGCCTCAAGGACCCAAAGCGGCCCGGCGGCTCGTTCATCTTCGCCGGCCCGTCCGGCGTGGGCAAGACCGAGCTGTCCAAAGCGCTGGCCGAGTTCCTGTTCGGCGACGACGACGCGCTGATCCAGCTGGACATGTCCGAGTTCCACGACCGCTACACGGTCTCGCGCCTGGTCGGGGCACCTCCCGGTTACGTCGGCTACGACGAGGGCGGCCAGCTGACCGAGAAGGTGCGCCGCAAGCCGTTTAGCGTGGTGCTGTTCGACGAGGTCGAGAAGGCGCACCCGGACGTGTTCCACACGCTGTTGCAGGTCCTCGAGGACGGTCGTCTGACCGACGGCCAGGGCCGCGTCGTGGACTTCAAGAACACGGTGCTGATCTTGACCACCAACCTCGGCACGCGCGATGTGTCCAAGTCGGTGAGCTTCGGCCTGCAGGCAGCCAACGACACGGAGTCGAACTACGACCGGATGAAGCAGAAGGTCAACGACGAGCTCAAGCAGCACTTCCGTCCCGAGTTCCTCAACCGCATCGACGACATCATCGTGTTCCACCAGCTCTCCGAGGCCGAGATCGTCTCGATCGTCGACCTGATGGTGGCGCGCTTGGACGTCCAGCTGCGCAACAAGGACATGGGCCTGGAACTCACCGTCGACGCGAAGGCGCTGCTCGCCACGAAGGGCTACGACCAGGTGCTGGGCGCCCGCCCCCTGCGGCGCACCATCCAGCGCGAGATCGAGGACGCCCTGTCGGAGAAGATCCTGTTCGGAGAGCTGATGCCCGGCCAGATCGTGCTGGTCGACACCGAGCCGGTCGACCCGATGGTGAAGGGCGGCGCGCGGAAGTTCACCTTCTGCGGCGAGCTCAAGCCCTCCACGCTCGTTCCCGACGTCCCGCCGGCAGGTGTTACCGCCGAATAGGGAATGCCTGCCGCTGCACGTGCGCGGTACCGGCCGGCTCAGCTCGTGTCATGCCAGCTGCCACCGCGCCGACGGGCGAGACGCCGCTGGACGCGGGGCGGATCGGCGAACTCGTCGTACATCGACTCCGCCGTACGGGTGGTCCGGCTCGACAACTGCCGCGTCCGCGCACGGGCCATAGCCACGAACGCGACGATGCCGGCGACCAGGATCGCGACGATCAGTACGTAGGCCCACCACATCAGAGACCACCACCTCGACAGCTGTGTCCCGGCAGAGCGTAACGCTGAGCCGGGAGCGCGTCGATCAAGCCGTCGGCAATCAGCGTGCGCAGCGCCCGCTCACGCTGTGCCGGATCGGGCCATACCGCGTCGAGAGCGGCGCGGGAGACCGGCTCGGCATCGGCGCGCAGCACGTCGAGAAGCAGGCCGCGCACCTGGCGGTCCGTCCCAGCGAAGCGCTGCGGGTGCCCCCTCGGGCCGCCGTAGGCGGGCGAGCCGGCCCGGCGCCACGCGCACGACGCCAGCGGGCACGACCCGCACTTCGGGTTTCGAGCGGTGCAGATCAGCGCGCCGAGTTCCATCAGGGCGGCGCTGACCCGGGCGGCGTGCCGGGGCTCGGGCGGCAGCACCGCCTCGGTGGCGGCCAGGTCACGCGCCGCTGACGGCGCTCCCGCCTCGCCGCGCCCCAGTACCGCGCGTGCGATCACCCGGCGCACGTTGGTGTCCACGACCGGATGCCGCGCGCCGAAGGCGAACACGGCGACGGCGCGCGCGGTGTAGGCGCCGACGCCGGGCAGCGACAGCAGCGCGTCGAGTTCCTGCGGCACGGCGCCACCGAAGCGGGCGACGAGCACCCCGGCGCACTCGTGCAGGCGCAACGCCCGGCGGGGGTAGCCCAACTTGCCCCACATCCGCACGGCCGCACCCGCCGGCGCGGCCGCCAGTTCGCTTGGCGTGGGCCAGCGCCGCAACCACGCCTCGTACACGGGCAGCACGCGGGCCACCGGTGTCTGCTGCAGCATGACCTCGCTGAGCAGCACCGGCCAGGCACCGGCGCCGGGCGCCCGCCACGGCAGCTCGCGGGCCGCGCCGGCGTACCAGCCGGTCAGGGTCTCGGCGAGCTCGGCGGACATCTCCCCAACATCGTCGCACGGCGCGCGCGTCGCCTCGCGCGCGTCGGTGCGGGCACGGCCGGGTTCGGGAGATACCGTGTGCCGGTCATGTTGCGTCCCGTCGGCTCCCAGTCACAGTCCGTCTACTGGCGCCGTCGACTGTTGTTCTTCGCCTCGCTCGCATTGCTGATCGTGCTGGCCGTGCTGACGCTGCGCACGCTGTTCGCCGGCGGCGGCAACTCGAAGGCCGCCGTCGCCCCTCCGACGCGCTCATCGGCGTCCAGCGGAGCCGCCCCGACCACGACCACGTCGCCCCCGACTACGGCGACGTCGACGCCCGCCGGTACCGCCGCGACCACCTCGAGCGTGAGCGACAGCCCGACGGCTGCAGCGCCGCCCTGCACGCCGGCCCAGCTGGCGGTGCGCGCCGTCGTGGGCAAGACCCACTACGCGATCGGCGACCAGCCGCAGCTCATCTTGCAGGTGAGCAACACCGGGCCGGGCCCGTGCACGCAGGACGTCGCCGACCGTCAGATCGAACTTCGCGTCTACAACGGGGCCTCGCGCGTCTGGGGCAGCCACGACTGCAAGATCGAGCCGGGCACCGACGAGCGGACCCTCGCGGTCGGCAAGCCCGCCGGTTTCAGCATCACCTGGTCGGGGCTGACCTCGCAGCCGGCGTGCGCCGGAACGCGCCAGCGCGTCGGCGCGGGCACCTACACCCTGTACGCCGCGCTGGCCGGCCACCAGGGCACCGCCGCTCAGTTCACGATCAGCTGAGCTCGCAGGCGCGTCCGCAAGCTACGCGGCAACCCTCAGGCGTACCGGTCGATGATCGACACCTCGGCCAGGCGCGAGATCGCCTCGCGGACCGCTCGGGCCCGGGTCTCGCCGACACCGTCGACGACGAGTAGGTCCTCGGCCGAGGCGGCGAGCAGCTTCTGCAGGCCGCCGAAGTGGTCGACGACGCGGTCCAGGACCGCACCGGGGATGCGCGGCACCCGGGCCAGCAGCCGGTGCCCGCGCGGGCTGGCAGCAGAGTCCAGCCCCTCCGGCGTGCTCGACAGCCCCATCGCCCGCGCCACCTGGGTGAGGTCGAGCAGGTCGGTGGCCGACAGCCCGCCGAGATCACCCAGCACCTGCTCGGCGCTGCGGGAGCGCCGTCCGGCGGGCAGGTAGTCGCGCACGATCAGCTCACGGTCGGCGTCCACCCCGGCCATCAGCTCCTCGAGCTGCAGGGCGAGCAGGCGTCCGTCGACGCCGAGTTCCACGACGTGCCCGGTGACCTCGTCGGCGATGCGGCGCACCATCTCCAGTCGCTGCGACACGATCGCGGCGTCGCGCACCGTGACGAGGTCTTCGATCTCCAGCGCCGAGAGCGCGTTGGAGACCTCGTCGAGGCGGGACTTGTAGCGTTCGAGCGTGGCGATGGCCTGGTTGGCGCGGGAGAGGATTTCGGCGCTGCTGCCGATGACGTAGCGACGCTCGCCCACGTAGAGGCTGATGATCCGCATCGACTGCGACACCGAGATGACGGGAAAGTCGGTCTGGCGTGCCACCCGTTGCGCGGTGCGGTGCCGGGTCCCGGACTCCTCGGTGGGGATTGCCGAGTCGGGCATCAGGTGCGTCGCGGCGTAGACGATCCGCTCACCGGCCGGAGTGAGCACCACGGCGCCGTCCATCTTGCACAGTTCCCGCAGCCGGGTGGCGGAGGACTCCACATCCAGCGGGAACCCGCCCGTGCACATGTCCTCGACGGTCTTGTCCCAGCCCATGACGATGAGCGCGCCGGTGTTGCCGCGAAGGATCCGTTCCAGGCCGTCGCGCAGCCACGTGCCCGGCGCGACGGTAGCGAGCACGCCACGCAGCGCCTCGTCCCGCTCGGTCGTGGTCACGGATCTTCCCCCGTCCTCGGCGTGTCGCATCAGTCTAGGGCCGCACGCAGCGGTGACCGCCCGCTTTATCCGGCGTCGTCGGCCTCAGGCTCCCGCCGGGATCGGGCGCAGCGCCGAGCGCCGCTGCTCGCCGTCGCGTTCTCGCAGGTTCTCGATCGCGCGCAGCGCCTCGGCGATGGTCGCCACGGGGACGGTCCGGATGGCGCTGGCCGCCGGCGCCAGCCGTTCCCCGCTGTCGCCCTCGGGGACCAACGCCGTGGTGAAGCCCAGCCGCGCCGCCTCGTCCAGGCGCCGCTCGAGACTGCTCACCCGCCGCACGTCGCCGGACAGCGACACCTCGCCGATGGCGCAGCACGCTGCCAGAATCGGGATCCCGCGGGCAGCCGAGGCCAGGGCGAGCGCGATCGCCAGGTCGGCTGACGGCTCGTGCGCCGCGATGCCCCCGACGGTCGCCGCGTAGACCTCGAACTCGCCGAGCACCACCCCGCCGTGCCGGGCGAGCACTGCGAGCAGCATGGCCACCCGGGCGGAGTCCAGATCACTGACCGCCCGGCGCGGGGAGCCCCCGCCGGGTGTGCGGTTGACCAGGGCCTGGATCTCGGTGACAAGCGGGCGCCGGCCCTCGAGGGTGACCGTGACGCAGGTGCCCGGCACGGCGAGCGCACGATTGGACAGGAACAGGCCGGAAGGATCGGCCAACCCCACGATGCCGTCCGCACGCATTTCGAAGCACCCGACCTCGTCCGAGGCGCCGTAGCGGTTCTTGCTGGCGCGGATCAGCCGCAACGAGGAATGGCGGTCGCCCTCGAAGTGCAGCACGACGTCGACAAGGTGCTCGAGCACCCGCGGGCCGGCGATCGAGCCGTCTTTGGTGACGTGCCCGACCAGCACGGTGGCTATGCCGCGCTGCTTGGCCACTGCGATCAGGGCGGACGCGACGGCGCGGATCTGCGGCACGCCGCCCGCGCCGCCGTCCTGCGCGTCGCTGGAGATCGTCTGGACGGAATCGACCACGAGCAGCCCCGGACGGACGGCGTCGACGTGGCTGAGCAGCGCACCGAGGTCGTTCTCCGCGGCGACGTAGAGCCGCGGGTGCACGCTGCCGGTGCGCTCGGCCCGCAGCCGGACCTGGGCGGGCGACTCCTCGCCGGTGACGATCAGCGCCGGCTCGGCACCGGCAGCGGCGACCCGGTGCGCCACCTCCAGCAGCAGGGTCGACTTGCCGACGCCGGGCTCGCCGGCCAGCAGGACGACCGAGCCGGGTACCAGGCCCCCGCCGAGCACCCGGTCGAGTTCGCTCACGCCGGTGGGACGGGCGCGGGCGTCGTTCGGGTCGAGCTCGCCGATCGGCCGCGCGGCGCGCGTGACCGGAGCCGCGCCGACACTGCGGCGAGCGGCGGACCCCAGCTCGCCGACCGTTCCCCAAGCCTGGCACTCGGGGCAGCGGCCGACCCAGCGCAACGCCGTCGTGCCGCACTCGCTGCAGCGAAACGACGGCGTACGAAGCGTGCTGGCTTTGTTCACCGCGTCACCGTAGCGACGGGCTACGACGTCATCGCCGCTATTCGATCGAGGACGACCCCGAAGGCACCGGGACGCTCGCATTGGGCGGCGTGAGCGACAGCTGCACCGGGACGGTGAGCGCGACCGTGCCCGCGTCGGCGAAGGTGAAGCTCACCGGGACCGATTCGCCGGGGAACAGCGGCGTTTTCGTCAGGCCGCGCAGCACCAGCACAGGCTCGGTGGAGGTGTCCGTGCCGGTGTCGCGCACGCCGATGTTCAGGGACTGACCGGCGGCGATCGGCTGCTCGACGAAGGCCGGCGTCGCCGCTTTCCCGGCCAGGGCACCGGAGGCGTCGGCCTTCTCCGCCGTGAGGGCGGCGGCGGTGTTCTTGAAGACCTCTGCGGAGCCGAAGCGCGGCGAGCTCACCTGGGTCAACGTGTCGGCGCTGTTGCCGGTGTTGACGATGATGAGGGTCATCTCGGCGTCGCCGCCGGGTGCATAGGAGACCGCGGCGGGCGCGCGGATCGCCACGGCGTGCAGTTGGATGGCGCCCGCGTCACCGTTGCTGCCGTCGATGGCCGGCGTCTCGTTCGCGGTGTGCGCGTCCTGGCCCGTGGCGCAGGAGGAACTCAGCAGCGTGGCGCAGACGGCCACGAGCCCGATGCCGATGCGCCGCGCCACTGTCGGCTGGACCTTCACGTCGACTCCTCGGGACTGCTGTGAGCACTGCTCTGCGCGCGGCGTCGGCAGGACGCTGCCGGACCGTTCGACAGCCTAGCGAGCGGCCGGAACGCACCGCCCTCCGGCTCGCGCCGTACCTCGGCTGCGAGCGGCCGGGTCCGCGCCGCCGCGCACGGACAATTCGAACGGGCAGGCGCTCGGCGACGGTGCTGCGTGTTACCCTGAGAAAGTGGAAAGGGGCTCGAGCACATGACTTTCAAGGTCGGCGAGACCGTTGTGTACCCGCATCACGGCGCGGCTCTGATCGAGGCGATCGAAGAGCGTTTGCTGCAGGGTGTCCAGAAGACCTACCTGCGGCTGAAGGTGGCACAGGGTGATCTCACGGTGCTGGTCCCGGCCGAGAACGCCGAGATCGTCGGCGTTCGAGACGTGGTCGGCCAGGAGGGCCTCGACAAGGTTTTCGAGGTGCTGCGCGCGCCGCACACCGAGGAGCCGACCAACTGGTCGCGCCGCTACAAGGCAAACGGCGAGAAGCTGGCCTCCGGCGATGTGAACAAGGTGGCCGAGGTGGTACGCGACCTGTGGCGTCGCGACCGCGATCGTGGGCTGTCCGCCGGCGAGAAGCGCATGCTGGCCAAGGCGCGGCAAATCCTCGTCAGCGAACTCGCACTCGCCGAGGGCACCAACGAGGACAAGGCGGAGATCGTGCTGGACGAGGTGCTCGCCGAGGCCGTGGCCTGAGCACGCGTTCGATTTCCCTCGATGGCGGTGACCGGTCGCAGGACCGTCGCCGCCGTTCTCGTTGCCGCCGGCTCCGGTGAACGTCTGGGCGCCGGCGTGCCGAAGGCGTTCTGCCGCGTCGCCGGGCGGACCCTGCTCGAGCACGCGGTAGCCCGCTTCGGTGGGCATCCGGACGTGCGTGACGTGCTCGTCGCGGCGCCGGCCGCCCTGGTCGCGTCCGCCGCGGCGCTCGTCCCCTTCGCGGGCGTCGTCGCCGGGGGCCGCACCCGTCAGGAATCCGTCGCGCGCGCTCTGTCGCAGCTGCGCGGCGACGTCGAGTTCGTGCTCGTCCACGACGTCGCGCGGGCGTTCACGCCGGCCGAGGTGATCTCGCGCGTCCTCGCAGCACTCGTGGCAGGCGCGCACGCCGTGGTACCGACCGTTCCGGTCACCGATACGGTCCGCCGGATCGAACAGCCCTCGGGATCCCTCGGCGGCACCGTCGAGCGCTCCTCGCTCGTCGCGGTGCAGACGCCGCAGGGTTTCACTCGCGCCGCCCTGCTCGACGCGCACGCGCACGCGAGCACCTCGGACGCGAGCGACGACGCGGTGCTGGTCGAGGCGCGGGGCGTCACCGTCGTCGCCGTCCCCGGATCGGACGAGGCGTTCAAGATCACCACGCCGTGGGATCTGGCGCTGGCCGAGGCGGTGGCCGCCGGTGGCTGAGATCCGTACCGGCATCGGCGTGGACGTGCATCCCGTCGAGAAGGGTCGTCCCTGCTGGCTGGCCGGGGTGCTGTGGGACGGGGTGGACGGCTGCGCGGGTCACTCCGATGCCGACGTGGCCGCGCACGCCGCCTGCGACGCGGTGCTGAGCGCCGCGGGCCTCGGCGATCTCGGTGCGGTCTTCGGCACACAGGACCCGCAGTGGGCAGGCGCGTCCGGGTCGGCGTTGCTGGCCGAGGTGGCGCGCCGGGTGACGGCCGCGGGCTGGCGCATCGGCAATGTCGCGGTGCAGGTGATCGGCAACGCCCCGAAGGTCGGCCCGCGCCGGGCCGAGGCGCAGGCGGCGCTGTCGGCGGCGCTCGGCGCGCCGGTATCGGTCGCGGGGACCACGACCGACGGCCTGGGCCTCACCGGCCGCGGCGAAGGCGTCGCAGCGATCGCTACCGCCCTGCTGACCCGCTAACGCGGATCCGCTTGTCGGGCAGGGCTTTCCGGGCGGCCTACTGCGCCGAGGGCCTGGGACAGATCGGCCCAGAGATCCTCGACGTGCTCGATACCCACCGACAGCCGCAGCAACGCCGGCGGCGTCCCGTGCTCGGCATCCACGGCGTGGCGCGCGCGGCGCTCGATCAGCGACTCGACGCCGCCCAGGCTCGTCGCGTGCGTGATCAGCCGCACCGCGTCGCACACCCGCTCCGCGTCCTCGGCGGTGCCGGCCACCTCGAAGGAGATCATCGCGCCGTAGCCCTGATGCAGCCGCGTCGCCACCGCGTGCCCGGGGTCAGCGGACAGCCCGGGAAAGCGGACGCGGCTCACCGCGGGATGCGTGCTCAGCCGCTCGGCCAGCACCAGCGCGTTGGCCTGCGCGCGTTCCATCCGCAGCGCGAGGGTCCGGATGCCCCGCAGCGCCAGATAACACTCCAGCGAGCCGGGAACCGCGCCGGTCAGCGCCCGTCTGGCGCGCAACCGCTCGGCGCGCTCGGCCGATCGCGTCACGAGCACACCCATCAGCAGGTCGGAGTGCCCCGCGAGGTACTTCGTCGCCGAGTGCATGACGACGTCTGCCCCGAACTCGAGCGGGCGCACCACCAGCGGCGTCGAGAACGTCGCATCGACGCAGACCACCGCGCCGGCTTCGTGCGCCGCGTCGATCAGCACGGGCAGGTCCGGCACCCCCATCAGCGGGTTGGTGACGGTCTCCAGCCAGAGCAGGTCGGCCCCGGACAGGGCGGCGAGCACCTCGGTGGTGTCGGTGATGTCGACGGCGCGCACGCCGAGCCGGCCCAGCCGGCGCTGCTCGTCGAAGATCGAGACCGTGCCGGAGTACGCCGCGGACGGCACCACCGCGAGCGCCCCGGCGGGCTGGCCCTCGGCGATCGCCGCGGTCGCGGCCATCCCGCTGCCGAACGCGATCGCGTCGCCGCCGTCCAAGGCCCCCACCGCGGTCTCGAAGGAGCGGATCGTCGCACTCGCCTCGTGCCGCAGGTAGTGGTTGTCAGCCGGCGCGTGATGGTAGGGCGCGGCGAGCACGATCGGAGTGTTCAGCGGGGCATCGGGCTCGGGCGCGGGCCGTCCGCTCGCGACGACGATGGATTCCGGACGCAGCACGGGATCGCTCACCGTGCGGACGTTATCGGTTCACCGGAGGGCTCGTACCGGGCCGTTGCGAGAGCGGCGGTCCGTACGATGTGGCAGTGACGCTGCGCCTGCACGACTCCGCGACCCGCTCGCGGCGGGAATTCGTCCCGCTCGAGCCCGGCAAGGCGTCGATCTACCTGTGCGGTCTCACCGTCCAGGGGCCACCGCACATCGGGCACACCCGGAACTGGGTTACCACCGACATCCTGCGGCGCTGGCTCGAGCACAGCGGCTACGCGGTCACCTACGTCCGCAACGTCACCGACATCGACGACAAGATCCTGATCAAGTCGGCCGAGTCCGGCGAGTCGTGGTGGGCGCTCGCGTACCGCAACGAGCGGGCGATCCGAGCCGCAGAGCTCACGCTGGGCTGCCTGCCGCCGACCTACGAGCCCCGGGCCACGGGGCACATCAGCGAGATGATCGAGCTGATCGGACGGCTCATCGACAAGGGGCACGCGTACGCCTCCGGAGGCGACGTCTTCTTCGATGTCGCGTCGCTGGCGTCCTACGGCTCGCTGTCCGGGCAGAAGATCGCCGAGATGCAGCCGGCCGGCGACACGGCACTCGAGGCCCGTAAGCGCGATCCGCGCGACTTCGCGTTGTGGAAGGGCCACAAGGACGGCGAACCGGAGACCGCGTCCTGGCCGACACCGTGGGGGCAGGGCCGTCCGGGCTGGCACCTGGAGTGCTCGGCGATGGCGACCAAGTACCTCGGGCCGAGCTTCGACATCCACGGCGGCGGCCTGGACCTGGTGTTCCCGCACCACGAGAACGAGCTGGCCCAGTCCGTCGGCGCGGGTGACGGCTTCGCGCGGTACTGGCTGCACACCGGCATGCTGAACCTGGCGGGCGAGAAGATGTCCAAGTCGCTCGGCAACACCCTGCAGGTCGCCGAGCTGGTGAAGCGCGTGCGGCCGGTCGAGCTTCGCTACTACCTCGGCTCGGCGCACTACCGCTCGACGATGGAGTACTCGCCGGACGCGGTGGGCGAGGCCGGCGCCGCCTACCGCCGGATCGAGAACTTCACGCAGCGCGCGGCTGAGTTCCTGGGTGGACGTGACATCGGCTGGTCGTCCGGCGTCCTGTGCGCCGAGTTCGTGCAGGCGATGGACGACGACCTCGCCGTGCCGCAGGCGCTGGCAGCGATCCACGACGTCGTGAGAGACGGCAACACCGCGCTCGCCCGCGGCGACGTCGACGCCGTACGGGGTGCACTCGGCGCCGTGCATCAGATGACGAGCCTGCTCGGCCTCAGCCCGTTCGAGTGGTCGCCTTCGCCGTCCGCGCTCAGCCCGGTCGTCGACGCGCTGGTCCGGGTCGCACTCGAGCAGCGCGACGGCGCCCGCGCTCGTAAGGACTACGCGGCCGCGGACGCGGTCCGTGACGAACTGACGGCAGCCGGGATCCTCGTCGAGGACACGGCGACCGGACCGCGCTGGACGCTCGAGGAAGGCCGCTAGTGGCAGGCAATTCGCAACGTCAGGGCGCGATCCGCAAGTCCAAGAAGGGCGCCCAGGTCGGCTCCGGCGGCCAGGTCAAGCGCGCGTTGAAGGGCAAGGGGCCGACGCCCCCGGCCGAGGCCCGCAAGGGGCATCCCGCCGCACGCCGCGCCGCCGCGGCATCCCGGCGCGAACCGGCGCGTGGCGGTCGGCGCAGTGCCGAGGCGGCGGAACTTCTCGTCGGGCGCAACCCGGTGGCAGAGGCGTTGGCCGCGAGAATCCCCGCGACCGCGCTGTACCTCGCGATCGGTATCGACTCCGACGAGCGGGTCACCGAGGCGATCCGGCTCGCCGGCAACCGCGGCCTGTCGCTGCTGGAGATCAGCCGCGGTGAGCTGGACCGCAAGACCGGCGGCATCCTGCACCAGGGCATCGCGCTGCAGGTGCCCCCGTTCGGCTACCGCGAGCTGCGCGACGTCCTCGCCGCCGCGGCCGAATCCACCACCGCGCCCTTGCTCGTCGCGCTCGACGGGGTCACCGACCCGCGCAACCTCGGTGCGGTGATCCGCTCGGCACTCGCCTTCGGCGCGCACGGCGTTCTCATCCCCGAGCGGCGCTCGGCAGGGGTCACCGCGACTGCCTGGCGCACCTCCGCGGGCACTGCCGCGCGTCTCCCGGTCGCCCGCGTCACCAACCTCGTCCGGGCGCTGAAGGACTGCCAGCAGGCCGGCATGGCCGTCGTCGGGCTCGACGCCGGCGGCGCGACGACGATGGACGAGCTGGAGCTGGCGAGCGATCCGGTCGTGGTCGTCGTCGGCTCCGAGGGACGCGGGCTGTCCCGTCTGGTCGGCGAGACGTGCGACCTGCGCGTGTCGATACCGATGGCCGAGACCGCAGAGTCGTTGAACGCGTCAGTCGCGGCGTCCGTCGCGCTCGCCGAGATCGCCCGGCGCCGCCGAGCAGGCTGAGCAATGCTCGCCGTGCTCGCCGTGCGCGTCTGCCCTTGCGCGTGCTCGCGTCGCTCGGCATCATCCACACGTCGGCGAAGAGAGGATCGTCATGCGCCTGCGGACGGTCGTGCTGTGCCTCGCGTGCCTGTGCGCGCTCGTTGCGTCCGGTTGCTCCGGCGCGACGAATGGGCTGGGCAGCGAGGCAAGCACGTCCGCCGCATCGTCGCACCCCGACTTCCCGTCCGCGACCGCCTCGAGCACCTCGAGCGTGGCGACCACCTCGAGCGCCGCGCCGACGCCGACGCCTAGCTCGAGTGCGGTTGCGGCCCCGACGCAGCAGCAACGCGCCGCGCACCTGAGCGCGCAGACCAACGGCGAGGCACAGGTCCTGGTGGCGGTGCCGGGCGGTTACGAGGCGGCCAGCTACGACCAGCTCGGTCAGATCCAGTTCTGGCGCAACAGCGGCAGCACGCTGAGCTGGCAGCAGCTCGGCGCGAGCAGGTACCCCTACGCGCCGTCGCTCGGCGCCCCGCCGGACGCGCGCGCCACCGGCGCCCTGCTGCAAGGGATGCAGCACGCGACGTTCATCGTCACCGGCGTGTTCACCGGCGACAGCAGCGGTAACGCAGTCGCGTTCACGACCGGGGCCAACGGCTGGGGCGTGATCAAGGCCGAGCCGGACGGCAACATCGGCCCGTCCGGCGCGCCGGTTGGCGCCGACGGCTTGGGCCTGTCCTACGGTTTCGCGTTCGCCGGCGGCACGCTGGAGACGCAGGACTGCCCCCTGAACCAGCCGATCGCCGCATGCGGCGTGAATCCGGTGACCAAGTACTGGGTATGGACGGGGCACGACTTCCGGCGTGCCTGAGCCTCAGCGCCGGACTGCGGCACGGCATGATCGCTCGTATCATCTGCGCAGCGATGCGCCGCCGGCAGGTCGAGGCACAACCGAGCGCGTACCACTGAGCGGGAGCTGAGGATGAGCGAGAAGTTCGAGGTCGAGGCCGACGAGCGCGGCAAGCCCACCAACGACGAGTGCGAGCACCTCGGTGAGATCCGCGATCCGGCCGAGCCCAAGGGCGACAAGTGCGAGCAGTGCGAGCAGGCCGAGCAGACCTGGAACGAGCTGCGCGCCTGCCTCACCTGCGGGTACGTGGGCTGCGACGATCAGTCGCCGGGCAAGCACGCGTCGCAGCACTGGCACGACGAGGGGCACCCGATCGTCCGCTCGCTGGCCGAGGGCGACACCTGGGCCTGGTGTTACGAGGACGAACTGCTGCTCGAGCGCGGCGACAAGGCGCGCCATCTCGACGTCGAGGACGAGGGATCCGACGACGAGCGCCAGCACCTCAAGGGCGACATCAATGTGCAGGCACAGCAGGGCAAATCAGCCGGCGGCGACAGCGAGCAGACGTCGGAGGAGGACCGGCCCAAGCCGTCCCGCGACGACGGCAACGGGTCATCGCAGACGTCGGAGGTGGACCGGCCCAAGCGGTCCCGCGACGGCAGCGACAGCGAGCAGGCGTCGGAGGAGGACCGGCCCAAGCCGTCCCGCGAGAACGCGGACGGCGAAGACAAGGCCTGAGCACGCGTGGGTCAGCGCTTGTCGACGTAGGCCTTCGGCGGCTTGTAGAACTCGCTCGGCGCGCTCTCGCCGCGCAGCGCGGCGACCTCGTCCCGAACGGCGGACATGATCGTGTCGGTGACCTCGCGCAGCGTCGCGAACGTGGGCTCGGTGCCGCGGTAGCGACTCAGGTCCAACGGTTGCCCGACCGAGGCCTGCGCGGTGCGCCGCCTGAGCGAGCCGAGCGCGGCCAGGCCCTTGTGTTTCTGGGCGCCCCACTGCCCGACCGGGACCACCGGCGTCTGCGGGCGCAGCAACAGCAGGCGCGCGATCCCGGTCTTTGCCTGCATCGGCCACTGCGCCGGATCACGGGTGATCGTGCCTTCGGGGTAGATGACGATCGCCTCGCCGCGTTCGAGTGCCGTCACCGCGTCACGGAGGGAGTTCGCCGCGTCCGTGGTGCCGCGATAGACCGGTATCTGCTGCGCACCGCTCATGATCTTGCCGATGACGGGCTTGCCGAACACGCCCGCTTTGATCATGAAGCGCGGCACGCGGCCGGCCTGCCAGACGAAGCGCGCCATCAGCACGGTGTCGACGTGCGAGACGTGATTGATCGCGATGATCACGCCGCCCTCGCTCGGCGCCGGGACGCGGTCGAGGTGGTGCCACCGGATCCGGAAGAGCAGGCCGTCGAATGGGTACAGGATGGCCACGCAGAGCCGGATCCAGAATCCGGCTTTGGGCTTGTGCAGGCGGCTCATGGTGCTCCTCGGCGGTTACGTTGCGTAGGTAGTCTGCCGGTTGCTTCGCAGTTGCGGTACGCAGGGTTCCCGTCGTGCCCGAACCCGAGGCCAGCGTCCGCGGGTAGCCTGCAGGGCGTCGCCGCCTTAGCTCAGCTGGCCAGAGCAATCGCCTTGTAAGCGATAGGTCGTCGGTCCGATCCCGACAGGCGGTTCTGAGCGTCCTTCTGGGCGCGGTCCCGCGGGACCGGTGCGCCACAATCCGATCAGGAATCAAGAAGCGCCCTGGTGTGGGCGGGGCCAGCGCTTCGACCGGCGGCCGGCATGACGCCGAGCCCTGCGCGTCGAGAAGGGAATCGTGAAATGCCCGCGAAGAATGTCAAGGCCGAGACCGGCGGCTTCAGCGCCGAAGAGCGTGCAGCAATGAAGGAGCGCGCCGCCGAGTTGCGCGCCGAGGGCAAGAAGGGCGCCAAGAAGGCCGATGGTCTGCAGGCAGTCCTCGACAAGGTCGCGGAGATGGCGCCGGAGGATCGGGCACTTCCAGGATTCCGGCAAGTTCAACTACCGCTACTCGACGCTGGGCTTCCAGGAGGCGGCGAACCTCGACGACGGCGACATCTGGCCGGTGGCGTACGCACTCGCGAAGTGGAGCCCGGAGGTGGAAAAGGAGGTCGTCCGGCTGGTGAAGGCCGCGATCTCGTGAGCCGTGCCATGCCACCGAGGTGCGTTTTAGCCCGGTGACGCGGCGGCCCGGGGCCACGCGGAAGTCTCGTCAGCTTCGCCATGCCGAGACGAGAGCGGTGACCGTTTCCGATGTCTCAAGACATCCTTCCATTACGCGCGGCCCGAAGAACCTTCAATTGGGCTTCGCGTAGTCGGGCGTCTTCGGCGCCGGTTAGCCCAGATCTTGCAAGATCGTTTGGTGTTGTCGGCGTGTAGATGAAGGAGAGTGCCTGTCCTGTAAGGGAAAATGGGCTTGTCGAGAGTCCATGATCACCACACAGGAAGGCACCTTCTCCGTG
>JBPCOI010000009.1:0-37193 GCA_051000395.1 Jatrophihabitantaceae bacterium | reverse complement strand
GGTCCTCGGGGCGCAGCCGCGCACGCACGTCGAGCACCAGCGCACGGAGGTCGTTGCGGCCGACGCCGGGCGACGCCGTGGCGGCCACCAGCCACACGCCCCCGACGTCCTCGGCCGCGGCGGCGAGAGAGGCGGCGCTGGCGAGCACGGCCCCCACGCGCAGCTTGTCCAGTTCCCGCTCTGCCGCTCGCATCCGCTCGAGCACGCCGTCGATGCGCTCGGGCAGCTCGTCGGGCTGGGCCTTGAACTCGCCGGCCAGCTGGTGCACAAGCAGGTGTTCGCGGGCCAGGTAGCGGAACGCGTCGAGCCCGACCAGAGCTTCCACGCGCCGCACGCCCGAACCGATGGACGCCTCGCCGAGCAACTTCACCATCCCGATCACCGAGCTGCGGGCCACGTGCGTGCCGCCGCACAGCTCGCGCGAGTAGTCGCCGATCTCGACGACGCGGACGCGCTCGCCGTACTTCTCGCCGAACATCGCCACGGCCCCAATGCGCCGCGCCTCGGCCTGGTCGGTGACGAACCAGCGCACCTCGAGGTCGCGCAGCAGCACCGCGTTGACCTCGTCCTCGATGTCGCCGAGGACGCTGGGCGCGACGGCGGACGGGGTCTTGAAGTCGAAGCGCAAGCGCCCCGGGGCATTGAGCGAGCCGGCCTGGGAGGCCGAGTCGCCGAGCGAGCGGCGCAGGCCGGCGTGCAGCAGGTGGGTGGCCGAGTGGCTGCGGGAGATCGCGGCGCGGCGCTCGACGTCGACCCGGGCGAGCACGAGATCGCCGGGACGGACCTCGCCGGACAGCACGACGACGCGGTGCGTGATCAGGCCGGGCATCGGTGCCTGCACGTCGAGCACGCTCAGCTCCGCCTCGCGGTCCGGCGCGTTCACGATCAGCCGTCCCCAGTCCGGTTGCTGCCCGCCGGCCTCGGCGTAGAACGGCGTCGCGTCTAGGACGATCTCCACCTCCTCGCCCTCACCGGCCGCGCCGAGCAGCCCGTCCGGGCCGATGACGGCGCGCACGCTCGCCTCGCGGAGCACCTCGCGGTAGCCGGTGAACTCGACGACCCCGTCGGCCAGCGCGGGACGGTAGACGGACAGGTCGCCGTGCGCCGTCTTACGCGCCCGCGCGTCGGCCTTGGCCCGGGCGCGCTGTTCGGCCATGAGGCGGCGAAACCCCGTCTCGTCCACGCCGATGCCCTGCTCGGCGGCCATCTCCAGCGTCAAGTCGATCGGGAAGCCGTACGTGTCGTGCAGCCGGAAGGCCTGGTCCCCGGCGAGCTGAGTCGCGTTCGCCCGCCGGACGGCGGCGACGGCCGTGTCGAAGATCGTCGTACCCGCGCGCAGCGTGGCGCGGAAGGCCTGCTCCTCGGCGTAGGCATAGGTCGAGATGCGTTCGAAATCAGTGGCCAGCTCGGGGTAGGACGGCGCCATGCAGTCGCGGGCGACGGGGAGCAGTTCCGGCAGCGCGGCGTCCTCGTAACCCAGCAGGCGCATAGCCCACACGGCGCGGCGCAGGATGCGGCGCAGCACGTAGCCGCGGCCCTCGTTGCCCGGCGTCACGCCGTCACCGATGAGCATCAGCCCGGTACGGACGTGATCGGCGATCACCCGCAGGCGCACGTCGTCGGGATGCGACTCTCTGGCCGCGTGCCCGGAGTGCGCGCCGTACGCCTTGCCGCTCAGCTGCGCCGCGCGCTCCAGGATGGGGCGGGTCTCGTCGATCTCGTACAGGTTGTCGACGCCCTGCAGCAGGGTGGCCATGCGTTCCATGCCCATGCCGGTGTCGATGTTCTTGTTCGGCAGCTCGCCCAGGATCGCGTAGTCGCCCTTGTGCGGGCCGGTGGCCGGTCCGCGCTCGTACTGCATGAACACGAGGTTCCAGAACTCTAGGTAGCGATCCTCGTCGACGGCCGGTCCGCCGTCCGGGCCGTAATCCGCTCCGCGGTCGTAGAACAGCTCGCTGCAGGTTCCTGCCGGGCCGGGGATACCCATGTCCCAGGTGTTGTCCTCCTTGCCCCGCCGCACGATGCGCTCGGCGGGGACCCCGATCGTCTTGTGCCAGATGTCGAATGCCTCGTCGTCGTCGAGGTAGACCGTCGGCCAGATGCGCTCGCCGTCCAGGCCGAAACCGCCGGCGTCGACGGGATTGGTGGACAGCTCCCAGGCCAGGCGGATCGCCTCGTCCTTGAAGTAGTCGCCGAAGCTGAAGTTGCCGTTCATCTGAAAGAACGTGCCGTGCCGGGTGGTCTTGCCGACCTCGTCGATGTCCAGCGTGCGCACGCACTTCTGCACGCTGGTCGCGCGCTTGTACGGCGGGGTCTGCTGGCCGATGAAGTACGGCACGAACTGCGTCATTCCCGCGACGACGAACATCAGGTTCGGGTCGTCGAAGGGCAGCGGCGCGCTCGGGACGACGGTGTGCCCGTTGGCGGCGAAGTGCCCCAGGAACCGCTGCTTGATCTGCGCGGTTCTCATTGCTCGACTCCGGTCCGCGCCTCGGGCCGCGAGCGGCGCTGCGCTGCTCCCTCGCGGTCGTCTTCGGTCCTCACCGCTCCAGCTTGCCCAACTGCCCGTCCAGGCCGGTACCGGCGCGCAGCTCGGCCTCGCGGTCGTGCATCGCCACGCGCACGTCGGCGGCGAACTCGCGCAGCGCGTCGGCGAGCTCGGACAACCCCGCGCCGATGCCGCCCGCCATGCCTCGCGGGGTGAGCCTGGCGGCCAGCTTGGACACCTTGCGCATGGCGAGCACGCCGACGGTGATCCCCAGCGCCAGCCAGAACAGCCGGCGCATCAGGAAGCTTCCCCACGGCGCGCGGCCCGGTGCTTGCGGCGCGCGGCCTTGACCGCATCGGCGTCCCGCCGGTCACTGACGGTCTTGCGCACCCCGTAGCTGAACGCCGCCGCCTTGATCAGCGGGCTGCCGAGCGTGCTGGACACGACCGAGGTCATCGCCGCGACGTTGGTGGTCATCGAGTTCACGTTGCCCGCAATCGCCTCGACGTGCACCAGCTGGGCGTTGAGCTGGGTCATCGTGCCCTGCGCCTCGGCGAGCAGCGGGCTCGCGCCCTCGTGGGTCTTGCGGATCGCGAGCGTCGCCTCGTCCAGCGTCTTGCCGAGCTTGAGCAGCGGGATGGCGAGCAGCAGGACCAGCAGCACGAATGCGATGGCCGCGACGAGCGCGGCGATGGCGCCTCCGGACACGGACTCTCCTTAGGACGAACGGACGGTCGGAATGCGGCGAACCCCGCCCGCTGGGTCGATCCCGGTGCGGGTGCGGGCAAGAGCGCTTCCGTGCGACCTTATCGGGTCGGCAGCGGGGTTTGTCCCGCCTGCGCGGGAGGTTCGGCCGGCTCCGGGGCCCCCCGCACTGCCGCCCGCAACCTCGCCAGCCGCTCGGCAACTGCTCGCTCCGCGCCCCGTACCGCCGGTTGGTAGTAGTCGCGCCCGATCAGCTCGTCGGGCGGGTACTGCTGGCTGAGCACGCCCTCGGCCGCGTCGTGCGGGTAGCGGTAGCGCGTGGCGTTGCCCAGCTTCGCCGCGCCCTGGTAGTGGCCGTCGCGCAGCGCCGGCGGCACGCTGCCCGCCTTGCCGGAGCGCACGTCGGCCAGCGCCGCCTCGATCGCGGTGATCACGGCGTTCGACTTGGGCGCCAGCGCCAGGTGGATCGTCGCCTGCGCGAGCGCGATCCGCGCCTCGGGCATGCCGACGAGCTGCACCGCCTGTGCCGCCGCGGTGGCGGTGAGCAGCGCGGTGGGATCGGCCATCCCGACGTCCTCGCTGGCATGCACGACAAGGCGCCGGGCGATGAAGCGGGCGTCCTCGCCCGCCTCGACCATGCGCGCGAGGTAGTGCAGCGCCGCGTCCACGTCCGAGCCGCGGATGGACTTGATGAACGCGCTGATCACGTCGTAGTGCTCGTCGCCGTCGCGGTCGTAGCGCACGGCCGCGGTGTCGACGGCCTGCTCGAGCGTGGCCAGCTCGACGGTGCTGCCGCCCTCGGCGAGGACGGTGCCGGCGGCCGCTTCGAGGGCCGTGAGAGCGCGCCTGGCGTCGCCGGCCGAGATCCGCAGCAGGTGCGCGCGGGCGTCGGCGGTGAGCGTGACGGCGCCGTCGAGGCCGCGCTCCTCCCGCAGCGCGCGGTCGACGAGTTCGCCGATCGCAACGTTGTCCAGCGGCTGCAGGCTCAGCAGCAGGCTGCGCGAGAGCAGCGGGGAGACGACGGAGAAATACGGGTTCTCCGTCGTCGCGGCGACCAACGTGATGTGGCGCGCCTCCACGGCCCCGAGCAACGAGTCCTGCTGGGTCTTGGAGAAGCGGTGGATCTCGTCGATGAAGAGCACGGTCTGGCGGTTGCTGCGGCCCAGCTCGAGCTTGGCCTGCTCGATGACGCCGCGGACGTCCTTGACGCTGGCGTTGAGCGCCGAGAGCTGGACGAAGCGACGTCCACCGCCAGCTACGCCTTCATCGGCGGGGGAACGCCGATCGGCCGCACTCGACACGATCAGCGCGAGCGTGGTCTTGCCGGTGCCCGGCGGCCCGAACAGGATCAGCGAGATCGGCGCGTCGCCCTCGACCAAGCGCCGGAGCGGGGAGCCCGCCGCGAGCAGGTGATCCTGCCCGAGCACCTCGTCGAGCGTGCGCGGCCGCATCCGCACCGCCAACGGCGCCGGCGCGCCCGCTTCCACCCGGTCGCCCGAGAGCGCGGGCTCGGCAGCATCGAACAGCGTCACGACCTCCAGCCTAAGGACCGCCGCCGATCGTGGAGCGTTCGCCGCGGCCGGCGCGGAGAATCCGCCAGGATCGGCTCAGGCCTCGGCGTCGATGCCGGCCTCCTTGCGCTGCGCCGCGGTGATCGGCGCGGGTGCGGCGGTGAGCGGGTCGTAGCCGCCGCCGGTCTTCGGGAAGGCGATCACGTCGCGGATCGAGTCGGTGCCAGACAGCAGGGCGCAGATGCGGTCCCAGCCGAAGGCGATACCGCCGTGCGGAGGGGCGCCGAAGCTGAAGGCGTCGAGCAGGAACCCGAACTTCTCCTGCGCCTGCGCAATATCCAGGCCCATCACCTGGAATACGCGTTGCTGCACGTCGCGGCGGTGGATCCGGATCGACCCGCCCCCGATCTCGTTGCCGTTGCAGACGATGTCGTAGGCGTAGGCCAGCGCGTTGCCGGGGTCGGTGTCGAAGCTGTCCATCGACTCCGGCTTCGGGCTGGTGAAGGCGTGGTGCACGGCCGTCCAGGCGCCCGAACCCACGGCGACGTCGCCGGAGGCGACCGCGTCGCTGGCCGGCTCGAACAGGGGGGCGTCGACGACCCAGACGAAGCACCACTGCGACTCGTCGATCAGCCCGGCCCGTCGCGCGATCTCCAGCCGGGCGGCGCCGAGCAGCGCGCGCGCGGACTTCGGCGTGCCGGCAGCGAAGAACACGCAGTCACCCGGACGGGCTCCCACCTGCTCGGCCAGCCCGGCCCGCTCGGTCTGGGAGAGGTTCTTCGCGACCGGGCCGGTGAGCTCGCCGTCGGCTCCGACCAGGACGTAGGCCAGCCCGCGATGGCCCCGCTGCCTGGCGAAATCCTGCCAGCCGTCCAGCTGGCGGCGGGCCTGGGACGCGCCGCCCGGCATGACGACCGCTCCGACGTACGGGGCCTGGAACACCCGAAAGGGCGTGCCCGCGAAGTAGTCGGTGCACTCGGTGAGTTCCAACTCGAAGCGCAGATCCGGCTTGTCGGTGCCGTAGCGGCGCATCGCCTCCGCGTAGGTCACGCGGGCAATGGGCGTGGCGATCTCGTGCCCGACCAGGCGCCACAGCGCGACCAGGACATCCTCGGCGAGCGCGATGACGTCATCCTCTTCGGCGAAGCTCATCTCGATGTCGAGCTGGGTGAATTCCGGCTGGCGGTCGGCGCGGAAGTCCTCGTCGCGGTAGCAGCGCGCGATCTGGAAGTAACGCTCCATGCCCGCGACCATCAGCAACTGCTTGAACAGCTGCGGCGACTGCGGCAGCGCGTACCAGCTGCCCGGCCGCAACCGCGCCGGAACCAGGAAGTCACGCGCGCCCTCGGGCGTCGAGCGGGTCAGTGTCGGCGTCTCGATCTCGACGAAGCGGTGGCGGTGCAAGACGTCGCGGGCGGCGCGGTTCACCTCGCTGCGCAAGCGGATCGCCGCGGCGGGCGCCGGTCGGCGCAGGTCCAGGTAGCGGTACTTCAGCCGCGCCTCCTCGCCGACGTCGGCGTGCCCGTCCACCTGGAACGGCAGCGCCGCCGCCTCGTTGAGCACCTGCAACCCCGACGCGACGACCTCGATCTCGCCGCTGCCGATGGCCGGGTTGACGTTGCCCTCCGGGCGCAGCCGGACCTCGCCGGTGACCGCGACGACCCATTCGTTGCGCAGCGCGTGCGCGTCCGCCTCGCGGAAGACGACCTGCGCCGTCCCGCTCGCGTCCCGCAGGTCGACGAACGTGACCCCGCCGTGGTCGCGGCGGGTGGCCACCCAACCGGCAAGCGTGACGCTCTGGCCGGCGTCGGACGCGCGCAGCGTCCCTGCCTCGTGCGTGCGAATCACTGATGGGTGCCTTCCACGATCACCTGCGGTCGCAGGTCGGCCGGCGGTGGCGACCAGGTCGCGGGGTCTGCCGGGACCTGCTCGCCGGAGCGGATGTCCTTGACCTCGTGCGCGCCGTCTGCCGGGAACCACACGTACGGGATGCCGCGCCGCTCGGCGTAGCGGATCTGCTTGCCGTACTTCTGCGGGGACGGTGCGACCTCGGTGGCGATCCCCCGGGCGCGCAGCGCCTGCGCGATCGTGTCGCAGTTCGAGCGTTCGTCCTCGGCAGGCAACGCGACGAGCACCGCGGACGGGACCGACCGTGACGAGGTGAGAACCCCCCGCTGGAACAAGGGCATCAGCAGCCGCGTCACGCCCAGGGAGATGCCGACGCCGGGGTAGGTGGTGCGGCCGTCGCCGGCCAGCGAGTCGTAGCGGCCGCCCGAGCAGACCGACCCGAGCTGCTCGTAACCGGCCATCCGCGTCTCGAACACGGTGCCGGTGTAGTAGTCCAGGCCGCGCGCGATCCGCAGGTCCGCCTCGACCCGGATCCCGCTGATCGAGGCACAGCCGTCGATCACCGTGACCAGCTCGGCCAGGCCTGTGTCCAGCAGCTCGTGCCCGACACCCAGCGCGTGCACCCGCTCGACGAACGAGGGGTCCGGGCTTCGGATCTCGGCCAGCTGCAGGCACTTGCCGGCCTGCGCCTCGGACAGGCCGGCCTGCTCGCGCAACTGCATGGCGACGAGCTCCGCCGGTACCTTGTCCAGGCGGTCGATCGCGCGCATGACGGCCGGCGCGTCGGGCGCACCGAGGCCGAGGCAGAAGCCCTCGATCAGCTTGCGGTTGTTGACCTGCAGCCGAAGCGGCGGCAGGAAGTCAATGGCGCTCAGTGCCTCGGCCATGACGCGCGCGACCTCGACGTCGTGGTGGAACGCCAGCTCGTCGCGGGCGATCACGTCGATGTCGGCCTGGGTGAACTCGCGGTAGCGGCCCTCCTGCGGCCGCTCGCCCCGCCATGCCTTCTGGATCTGGTAGCGGCGGAACGGGAACTCGAGGCGGCTGGCGTTGTCGAGCACGTAGCGCGCGAACGGCACGGTGAGGTCGAAGTGCAGGCCGAGACCGGAGTCGTCGCCCTCGTCGGCGTGCAGCCGCCGCAGGACGTACACCTCCTTGTCGATCTCGCCCTTGCGCAGCAGAGAATCCAGCGGTTCTGCGGCCCTCGTCTCGACCGGGGCGAAGCCGTGCAGCTCGAAGACGTCACGCAGCCGGTCGAGGACGGACTGCTCCACGAAGCGCTGCGCGGGCAGCAGTTCCGGGAACCCGGACAGCGACGTCGGCATCTACAGGCCCTGCAGGTACGGGTTGCTCGCGCGCTCGCGCCCGATCGTGGTCGCCGGGCCGTGCCCCGGCTGCACCAGCGTCGCGTCGTCGAGCGGCAGGATGACCTCGCGCAGCGAGGTGCGCATCTGGGCCATCGACCCGCCGGGGAGATCCACGCGGCCGATGGAACCGGCGAACAGTACGTCGCCGGCGAACAGCATCGGCTCGTCACTCGTGGTGAGGCCGAAGACCACCGATCCGGGCGAGTGCCCGGGCGCGTGCCGCACCGAGAAGTCCAGCCCGGCGAGGGTGACCTTCTCCCCGTCGCGCAGCTCGCGGACGTCATCGGGCTCGGCGAAGCTCAACGTGCCGTACAGCGGAGTGCCGACCGGCAGCCCGACGCCGGACCAGGGATCGGCGAGCTGGCCGCGGTCGGCGGGGTGGATGTAGGCGGGCACGTCGCGCGCCTGGCAGACGGGCAGCACCGAGAACGTGTGATCGAAGTGGCCGTGGGTGAGCAGAACCGCCACCGGGTGCAATCGATTCTCGGCGATGAAATCGTCCACGCGCGCAGCCACCCCGATACCGGGATCGACGACGACGCACTGCTCACCGCCGGCAGGGGCGATCACCCAGCAGTTCGTGGCGGTCGCGTCCGACGGGAAACCCGTGATCAGCACGGCCGGCAACTCCACTGTGGTCGAGGAAGTGAGCTTTCAGCCTACCGAGGTGGCGGTGCGCGATTTCGCACGACGCCACCGGCTGCCCGCACCGGCAGTTCGCACCGGCAGTCCTCACTGGCATCACGGCCGGCATCCGTAGACTGCCGAGGACTTGCGCGTCCGATCCCGTCGCAGCCCAGCTGGAGGAACGTTCCCGTGCCGACGAACAAGCAGCGCCGCGAGGCCGCCCGCCGTCATCTGGAACGCCAGCTCGAGCGCCGCGCCGAGCAGGAGGCCGCCCGCAAGCGGTTCACGCTGATCGCCTCGGTGGCAGGCACCGTGGTGCTCATCGTGGTCGTCATCGTGTTCATCGTGGCGGTGGGCAACGACAGCAAGAAGCCGAAACACCAGGCAGGTTCCACCACGCCGTCGCCCACCACGACCGCGTCGCCGTCGCCGTCGAGTTCCGCCGCCGCGTTCACGCCCAAGCGGACGTCCGGCCCGTGCGGTTACGTCACCGTCGACCCGTCGCACCCCGGCCTGAAGGACGTCGGCCTGCCGCCGGACCCGAAGCCGACACCGACCCCGACGCTCACCGTGGCGTTCGCCACGAACCGCGGCACCATCGACGCCACGCTCGACGGGAAATCGGCGCCCTGCACCGTGCAGTCCATGGCGTACCTGATCGAGAAGAAGTTCTTCGACAACACCCCGTGCCCCCGGGTGGTCGACAGCGGCATCTACGTCGTGCAGTGCGGCTCGGGCGGGACGTCCACGGCCGGTGGCCCGACGTACACGATCCCGGACGAGAACCTCGCCAAGGCCGACTACTCGGCGGGCGCCATCGCCATGGCCAACACCGGCGCGCCCAACACCGGCAGCAGCCAGTTCTTCTTCATCACCAAGAACAGCAATGCGGGCCTGGGCAAGCAGTACACCGTGGTCGGCCACGTGACCAAGGGCCTCGACATCCTGCAGAAGGTCGCCGCGGGCGGCAACAACGGTTCGAGCGGCCAGGTGGGCGGCGGCGCGCCCAAGCTGGCATTGAGCTTCACGACCGTCAAGATCACCTCGGTGTCCGGCCGCACGAACCCGGGCCTCGGCCCGAAGCCGACGCTGGTCCCGGTAGCGAAGTAAGCGTGCCGGCCGGTCCGGTGCGGCGTTCAGTTGCCGGCGTGCACGCGGTACACGTCGTAGACGCCCTCGACGCCGCGGATCGCGCGCAGCAGGTGCCCGAGGTGCTTCGCCTCGGCCATCTCGAAGGTGAAGCGCGACACCGCCACCCGGTCGCGGTTCGTCGTCACGTTGGCGGACACGATCGAGACCCGCTCGTCGGACAGGACCCGCGCGACGTCCGAGAGCAGCCGGTTCCGGTCGAGTGCCTCGACCTGGATCGACACCGCGAACGTCGAGCCCGCCGAGGGCGCCCACTCGACCTCGACCAGCCGATCCTGTTGCTCGAGCAGGCCGGCGGCGTTCGTGCAGGCGCGATGGTGCACCGAGACTCCCCCGCCACGCGTGACGAACCCTAGGATGGGGTCGCCGGGCACCGGGGTGCAGCAACGCGCGAGCTTCACCCACACGTCGCTGACCCCCTTGACGACGACGCCCGCGTCCGTGCTGGGGCGCTGCGTGGCCCCCGGGGTGGCCAGCACCGGGATGGTGGCCTCGGCGATGTCCTCGATCGAGCCCTCGCTGCCGCCGAGCTGGGTGACCAGCTTCTGCACCACCGACTGCGCCGACACGTGCCCCTCGCCGATCGCGGCGTAGAGCGCGGAGATGTCGGCCAGGTGCATGTCGTGGGCCAGCGTCAGCAACTGGTCGCCGCCGAGCAGCCGCTGCATCGGCAGCGCAGCTTTGCGCATCGCCTTGGACAGCGCGCTCTTGCCCGCGTCGATCGCGTCCTCGCGGCGCTCCTTCGCGAACCACTGGCGGATCTTGGTCCGGGCCCGCGGTGACTTGACGAAGGCCAGCCAGTCACGAGAGGGCCCGGCGTTCTCCGCCTTGGACGTGAACACCTCGACGGTGTCGCCGTTGTCCAGCGCCGACTCCAGCGCCACCAGCTTGCCGTTGACCCGGGCGCCGATGCAGCGGTGCCCCACCTCGGTGTGCACCGCGTAGGCGAAGTCGACCGGCGTCGAGCTCACCGGAATGGCGATGACGTCGCCCTTGGGGGTGAAGACGTACACCTCGCTGCCGACCAGCTGGTACTGGAGCGAATCGAGGAACTCCTCGGGCTCGAGCGCCTCTCGCTGCCAGTCGAGCACCTGCCGCAGCCAGCCCATCTCGTCCGACATGCCGGACGGTACGGCGACGTCGACGTTCTTCTGCTCCTTGTACTTCCAGTGTGCGGCGATGCCGTAGTCGGCGGTGCGGTTCATCGCGTGCGTGCGGATCTGCAGCTCCACCGGCTTGCCGCTCGGGCCGATGACCGTCGTGTGCAGCGACTGGTACATGTTGAACTTGGGCATCGCGATGTAGTCCTTGAACCGGCCGGGCACCGGCTGCCAGTTCGCGTGGATGAGGCCCAAGGTGGCGTAGCAGTCACGCTCGCTGTCGACGAGCACGCGGATCCCGACCAGGTCGTAGATGTCGGTGAACTCGCGACCGCGCACGATCATCTTCTGGTAGATGGAGTAGTAGTGCTTGGGCCGGCCGGTGATGACGGCCTTGATGCCGCCCTCGCGCAGGTCGGCCTCGACCCGCTCGATCACCTCGCGCAGGTAGGTGTCGCGGGAGGGTGCGCGATCGGCCACCAGCCGCACGATCTCGTCGTAGCGCTTGGGATAGAGCGTGGCGAAGGAGAGGTCCTCGAGCTCCCACTTGATGGTGTTCATGCCGAGCCGGTGCGCCAGGGGGGCCAGCACCTCGAGCGTCTCGCGCGCCTTGCGCTCCTGCTTCTCCGGCGGCAGGAAGCGCAGCGTGCGCATGTTGTGCAGCCGGTCGGCCAGCTTGATCACCAGCACCCGCGGGTCGCGCGCCATCGCGACGACCATCTTGCGGATCGTCTCCGCCTCGGCGGCGGCGCCGAACTTGACCCGGTCCAGCTTGGTGACGCCGTCGACGAGATGGGCGACCTCCGAACCGAACTCGGCGGTGATGTCCTCGAGCGTCAGCCCGGTGTCCTCGACGGTGTCGTGCAGCAACGCGGCGACGAGCGTGGTGGTGTCCATGCCGAGCTCGGCGAGGATCGTCGAGACCGCGAGGGGGTGCGTGATGTACGGGTCACCGCTCTTGCGCAGCTGCCCGCGATGGCATTCCTCGGCGAGGTCGTAGCCGCGCTGCAAGAGCCGGGCGTCGACCTTCGGGTGCGCGCCGCGGTGGATGGCGAGCAGGGGTTCGAGCACCGGCTTGACCGGCGACTGCCGCTGCGCGGTCGCCATCCGGCGAGCCAGGCGGTCGCGCACGCGTCGGCGATGCACGGAACCCTGCGGGCTCTGCGCGGAATCCAGGCCCGGTGGCAGGTCGGGCTCGGGGACATCGACGGGCGTGGGCAGGCTGTCGTCGACCGTGGCAGATTCGGCCACGGCCGGCGGCTGGATCTGCGGTGTGACCGCGTCCGTCGTCAGCGAGATCCCCTCTCGGCAAGCGGTGTGCCCTGCCGAGTCTACGGGCGCGCTTCCGGCCTCAGGCCCGCAGCAGGACGTTCAGCGGTGCGAGACCCGCCAGCGCCGCACGGCCGTCGAGGAAGGCCAGTTCGAGCAGCACGGCGAGCCCGATCACGGTGCCGCCGGCCTCGGCGATCAGTTCGGCCGCCGCGCGCAACGTGCCGCCGGTGGCGAGCACGTCGTCGACGAGCAGCACCCGCCTGCCGGCGAGCAGATCCACCGAGACCTCGATCTCGGCCGTGCCGTACTCGAGCTGGTAGGCCCGGCGCAGCACGGGCGGCGGCAGTTTGCCCGCCTTGCGTACCGGCACCAGCCCGCAGTCGAGTTCGCGTGCCACGGCGCCGGCGAGCAGGAAGCCGCGCGCCTCGACCCCGGCGACGAGCTCGACGGGCGCACCCGCCACGCAGGCCGCCAGCTCGCGGATCACCCGCGCGAACGCGGCGCCGTCGGCGAGCAGCGGGGAGATGTCCTTGAACACGATCCCCGGTCGCGGGAAGTCGGGGACCTCGCGCAGCCGCGACTCGATCAGGTGCGAGATTGCGTCGTCGCTCACTTGCGCCGCGGCCGGCGCGGGCGCGAACCGGGCCGCGGTGCGGGCGCCGGGCCCCCCGCACGCTTCGGCGCGGCCGTGCGTAGCCGGGGCGCGGTGCCGCCGGACATCCCGCCCGACACACCTGCGACGGCCAGGGTCTGCTCCTGCGCGCGCCGCACCTCCGCGGCTCGCTTGGCGACGACGCGCTTGGTCAGCGCCTTGTACTCCGGCTGGCGTTCGGTGAGGTCGACGACGATCGGCGTCGCGAGGAACAGCGAGGAGTACGCGCCCGAGGCGAGCCCGACGAACAGGATGAGCGCCAGGTCCTCGATCGTGCCCACCCCCAGAATGCCGACGCCGACGAACAGCAGTCCGGCCACCGGCAGCAACGCGATCAGCGAGGTGTTGATCGAACGCATCAGCGTCTGGTTCACCGCCAGGTTGGCGGCCTCCGAGAAGGTCATCCGCGAGCCCGCGGTGAGGTCCTTGGAGTTCTCGGCAACCTTGTCGTAGACGACGACGGTGTCATAGAGCGAGAAACCGAGGATGGTCAGCAGCCCGACGACGGTGGACGGCGTCACCTGGAAGCCAACGATCGAGTAGATGCCGGCGGCGATCACCAGGTCGTGCACCAGGCCGGCGATTCCGCCGACCGCCATCCGCCACTGGTAGCGCAGCGAGATGTAGATCGACACCGCAATGAGGAAGACGATCAGGCCCTGGATCGCCTTGACCGTGATGTCGTGGCCCCAGCTCGAGCTCACCGACGTGACGGTGATCTTCGACTGGGAAAGCCCGAGATCCTTGGAGATGTTGGCGATGAGGACGCGCTGCCGCTCCGGAGCGAGTGACTCGGTCTTCACGACGATCTGGCGCGTCTGCCCCGAGCCGACTTCCTGCGACGGGTCGGCCGCCGGTACCCCGGCCGAGGTGAACGCGGAGTTCACCTCGTTCGTGGTGATGCTCGTGCCGGTGACGGGAAGCTGGAACTGCGAGCCGCCGGCGAACTCCACGCCGTAGTTGAAGCCACGGAAGACGAAGCTGAGGATGCAGATCGCGAACAGCACCAGCGAGGCGAAATACCAACGGCGCCGGTTGCCGATGAAGTTGATCCGCGTCTCGCCTCGGTACAGCCGCCGGAAGACCGACATCAGCTCTCCCCGTTCTCGTTGGCCTGGCGCCGCATGCGTGCCCGGCGCGCCGCGGCCCGTTCCGCGGCGGAACCCGGCTCGGGGACGGTGCGCCGGCGGGGCACCTCGACCGGCTCGGCCTCGGTAGCTGCACCGTCGGCACCGTCGGCACCGTCGGCACCGTCGGCACCGTCGGCACCGTAGGCACCGTCGGCATCCGTTTCGGTTGCGGCCCCGTCGCCGGCGTCGCGCCGGTCGGTGGGCAGCGCGTCGGTGGGCAGCGAGCCGGTGGGCAGCGCGTCGGTGGGCACTGCGTCGGCGCCAGACCGGGCAGGCGTCGCCTTGGTGAGCCCCACCGGTGCCTCGGGGACCTCTGCCGAGGCGCCGCCGTCGTACGCGTCAGGATCGGCGAGCTCACCCTCTCGGTCGAGCACGCCGACGGCGCTGCCTCGCCGCTGCCCGGCCGTACCGCCTTCGCGGCTCGCGAAACTCCGCGTGCGGCGCGGTGCGCTCCGCTCCGCCCCGAGTGCCACCCCCCCTTCGCGGGCCGCGTCGAGGCCGGTGATGCGTGCGGAACCGAACGCCTTGAGCCGCGACAGCAGCGAGATCAGCGGGTGGGTGAACAGGAAGACGACCACCAGGTCCAGCACGGTGGACAGGCCGAGGGTGAACGCGAAGCCCTTCACGTCGCCGGCGGCGAAGTAGTACAGGATGGCCGCGGCGAGGAAGGAGACGGTGTCCGCGGACAGGATCGTGCGCCGGGCGCGTACCCACGCCCGCGGGATGGCCACCCGCATGGAGCGGCCCTCGTGGACCTCGTCCTTGATCCGTTCGAAGAACACGACGAACGAGTCGGCCGTGATACCGATGGCGACGATGAAGCCGGCGATGCCGGCGAGGCTGAGCGTGAAGCCGATCTGCGCGCCGAGCACGACGAGCGAGGCGTAGGTCAGCGCGCCGGAGACGAGCAGCGAGGAGATCGTGACCAGACCGAGCGCGCGGTAGTAGATCAGCGAGTAGATGACGACGAGGATCAGCCCGATCCCGCCGGCGAGCAGGCCGGACTTGAGCTGCGAGGTGCCCAGCGTCGCGGACACCGTCTGCGCCTGGTCGGCACTGAAGCTCAGCGGCAGGGCACCGTACTTCAGCTTGTTGGCCAGGTCGTTGGCCGAGCCCTGCGTGAAGTTGCCGGTGATCTGCGTGTTGCCGCCGTTGATCGCGGACTCGTTGACCGGTGCAGAGATGACCGCGCCGTCCAAGGTGAAGGCGACGAAGTCGGCGCAGGGGATCGTCGTGGAGCTGCAGGTGGTCGGGCTGGCGCCGGTGTCGTTGCCGTTGACGTTGTGCTGGGAGGTGTAGGACCCCCAGGACGCCTGGCCGTTGGTCTTCAGCGCCAGCGACACCGTCCACTGCGACTGCCCGTTGCCGCCGAGGTTCGGGGCGACGGCCGAGGCGGTGCTGATCTCGCGGCCCGGCACGATCACCGTCCCGAGCAGGTAGGCGAGCTGGCCCTGCTCGTCGCAGGCGACGTAGTACCTGTTCGGCAGGTCCGGCTCCACCTGGCCGTTGCGGGCTGCGGCGCAGTCGAAGTTCGCCAGGGCCTGCGTGATCGCGCCCTGTTGGGCCGGGGGCAGCTGGTCGAAGGCCGTCGCGGACGCCGGAATCGTGACACCCTTCAGGGCCGCCGTGTCGAACGGCGTCGCGATGCACGGCTTGGCCGCGGGGGTGCTGGGCGCGGCGGGGCTCGGCGCGGGGGTGGCCGCGCTCCGGCTCGCCGTGGCGCTCGGCTTTGCCGACGTCCTCGGGGTGGCCTTGGCCGTGGCTTTCGGGGTCGGGGTGGCCGCCGCGCCGAGCCTGCGATGCCCCGCGTCGTGCACGGAGGCCGAACCGCTCGGCTTGGACACCGCCGGAGAGCTGGTGGGCTTCGCGCTCGGCGAGCTCGTCGGCTGCGACGAGTTCGAGCGCGCCGGGGGGATGCAGGCGATCGGCACGGCAGGCGCGACGAGGCCGCGGAAGTTCAGCGCCGCGGCCGCGCCCAGCTGGGCGACGTCGACGTTCGAGCTGCCGGGGATGGAGATGACGATCTGGTCCGAACCCTGGATGACCACCGTCGCCTCGGTGACACCGGAGCCGTTCACCCGTTGCTGGAAGATCTGCTTCGCCTGCTCCATCGAGGACGATGACGGCGCCTGCCCGCCGGGCGCCTTAGCCGTGAAGATCACCTGGGTGCCGCCGACGAGGTCGAGGCCGAGCTTGGGCGAGTGCCGCTGCCCGGGCCAGAACACGATCGCGTACAGCACGGCGAGCAGGACGATCAGTGCGAAGAAGTATCGCCCGACGCGCAGCGTTCCGGCGGGTGGAGCCACGGGGAATGTTCTCCTCGGCGATTGAGGTCAGGCGGGCGCGAGCGTGGTTCTCCGGCTCGGCGCGCGAAGGCTCGATGCAACAGTATGACCGACGCCACGGTGTGCGGTGAGAGTGCCCGCGTTCACAGGCCCGGGTCGGCGTCGTCCGGGCGCCTGCGGCGCGGCTTGCCCATCCGGCCCTGGCCGGGGGCGCCGCCCTCGCCGTCGATTCCCCGGCGGTAGCGACCAGGCAGCGAGGCGACGTCGCGCAGTGCGGCCAGCGCCCACTTGACCTCGATACCGGGGGCGATGGCGAGCTGGACGGTCTCGTCGTCGTCGTTGCGGGCGACGACCGTGCCGTAGAGACCCGAGGTCGTCATGACCTCGGAACCGAAGGCGATCCGGCTGGAGCGCTCGGCCTCTGCGGATACCTGGCGCTGGCGATTGCGCCGGCTGAGCACGAGCATCACCACGAGCAACAGGAACACGAGCAGGTAGGGCCAGTAGTTCACGAGCAGTCCTGGGTTTGCCGGAGGTGGACGTCGGCAAGTCTAGGCGTCGAACAGGCCGGGCGCCCCCGTGCCGGGCGGCACGAGGGCCAGGTGCGACCACGCGGCCGGTGTGGCGACGCGTCCGCGCGGGGTGCGCGCCAGCAGGCCGGCCCGCACGAGGAACGGCTCGGCCACCTCCTCCACCGTCTCCACCTCCTCGCCGACCGCGACCGCGAGCGTGCCGACCCCGACGGGTCCCCCGCCGAAGCGGCGCACCAGGGCGTCGAGGACGGCGCGGTCCAGGCGGTCCAGACCGAGCTGGTCGACGTCGTAGACCGCCAGCGCGGCATGCGCGATCTCGGCGTTGACCACGCCGTCGGCTCTCACCTCGGCATAGTCACGGACGCGGCGCAGCAGCCGGTTGGCGATGCGGGGTGTGCCGCGTGAGCGGCCGGCGATCTCGCTCGCGCCGTCGGGTTCGAGCGCGACGCCGAGCAGGTCGGCCGATCGGACCAGTACTGTCTCGAGCTCGGCGGGATCGTAGAAGTCCATGTGGCCGGTGAAGCCGAAGCGGTCGCGCAGCGGGCCGGTGAGCAGCCCGGCGCGAGTGGTGGCACCGACGAGGGTGAACGGAGCCAGTTCGAGCGGGATCGCGGTGGCACCCGGGCCCTTGCCGACGATCACGTCGACGCGGAAGTCCTCCATGGCCAGGTAGAGCAGTTCCTCGGCGGGACGGGCGATGCGATGGATCTCGTCGATGAACAGCACCTCGCCCTCGGTGAGGCTGGTGAGCAGCGCCGCGAGATCGCCGGCCCGCTCGATCGCCGGACCGCTGGTGACCCGCACGGCGGTGCCGAGCTCGGCCGCGATGATCAGGGCCAGGCTGGTCTTTCCCAAACCCGGCGGCCCGGAGAGCAGTACGTGATCCGGCGGCCGGTTGCGCCGCAGCGCGCTGTGCAGCACGAGCTGCAGCTGCTCGCGCACTTTCGGCTGCCCGACGAACTCCGCCAGCCGCTTGGGCCGCAGGCTCGCCTCCACCTCCCGTTCCTCGACGACGGGCAGGGGGCTGACGACATCCTCGTTTGGCTCACTCATCGTTGCGCCGGGTGAGCAGGCGAGTCGGCGCGAGTCAGGAGCGAAGCGCTGAGCACAGTTGTCGGGCTCATCGGGCGCGGCCGAGCAGCTGGATGCTGCGGCGCAGCAGGGCGGCCACGTCCGGGGCCTGCCCCTCGGGCAGGTCCGCGGCGATCGCGTCGATCGCGTCAGCGGTTTCCCTGGTCGCGAAGCCGAGACCGGCCAAGGCGTGCGCCAGCTGGTCGCGCCACGGCGCGACGGGGGTGATGCCGCCCAGCTCCCCTGCCGCGGCGGGACTCTCGGCCGAGCCGATGCGGTCGCGCAGCTCGACGACGATGCGCTCGGCGCCCTTGCGGCCGATGCCGGGTACCGCGGTCAGCGCGGAGAGGTCACTCGTCGAGATCGCGCGGCGCAGCTCACGAGGGGGGTAGACGCCGAGCATCGTCTGCGCCAGCTTCGGTCCGACCCCGTTCGCGGTCTGCAGCAATTCGAACGTCGCGCGCTCGTCGTCGTCGGCGAATCCGTAGAGCGTCAGCGAGTCCTCCCGCACCACGAGGCTGGTCGCCAGTCGGGCGTTCTCGCCGACCCGCAGCCGCGCCAGCGTGCCCGGCGAGCAGGACACCGACAGCCCGACTCCGCCGACCTCGACGACGACGCCATCGGGACCGAGGGCCGTGACCGTGCCCCGCACGCTGGCGATCACGGCCGCCCACCGGCCACGTTCTGTCGGCTCACCGGCCCATCCTCGCCGATCCGGCCAGCGCAGCCGCCAGCCGGGCCTGCGCTGCGCCGCGCCACAGCTGGCAGATCGCCAACGCGAGCGCGTCCGCCGCGTCGGCCGGGCGCGGGGTCTCGGGCAGTTTCAACAGCCGGGTGACCATTGCGCCGACCTGGGCCTTGCCCGCGGCGCCGGAGCCGGTGACGGCCGCCTTGACCTCGGTTGGCGTGTGCAGCGCGACCGGGATTCCCGCGCGGGCGGCAGCGACGATGGCGAGCCCGGCCACCTGAGCCGTCCCCATCGCGGTGCGGACGTTGTGCTGGCTGAACACGCGCTCGACCGCGACGACGTCGGGGGCGAACTGCGCGATGGCGTAGCCGATCGCGTCGGCCTGGGTGAGCAGGCGCGCAGCGACCTCGTCGCCTGCCTCGGTGCGCACCACGTGAACGTGGACCAGGCTCAGCCCCCGGCCCGGCGCGCCCTCGACGACGCCGATGCCGCACCGGGTGATGCCCGGGTCGACGCCCAGCACGCGCACGCCTGACACCTCCTGCATCGAACGGTCGTTCGACAACCCTACGGAAGAAGCGTTGCGGCGTGGCAGTCGACACGCCGGGCCGCTGGCGGTCGATGACGGCGCGTCCGGCCGCCTCGGTGGCGTGACAGCGTCCCGTACCGTCGACCCGGTGTCCGTCTTCGACCTGAGCAAGAGACGCCGCAGCCGGGCGGTGCGTCCGCACCCGATCTTCCTGGCCTTCGTCGCGGTGGCCGCGCTCGGCGGCTGGCTGGCGTGGAGCCAGACCATGCCGGGATCGCGCCTCGGCGATCTCGGCGTCTTCCTGTTCGTGATCGGCGCCTGGGTGGTGTCGCTGTGCCTGCACGAGTTCGGCCACGCGTACGCCGCGTACCGCGCGGGTGACCATAGCGTCGAGGCGGCCGGTTACCTGACCCTCAATCCGCTGAAGTACGCCCACCCGCTGCTGTCGATCGTGCTGCCGTTGTTCTTCATCGTGCAGGGCGGCATCGGCCTGCCGGGCGGCGCGGTCTACCTGCACCGGCATGCCTTTCGCAGCAGGGCGATGCAGAGCGTGGCAGCCGCCGCTGGGCCGGCGTCCAACGTCGTCTTCGCGGTGCTCTGCCTGGCCGTCTCGCACGGCCACCTCGACGGGCCGCACCCGCGGTTCTGGTACGGCCTGGCCTTCCTCGGCTTCCTGCAGATCACCGCGACGGTCCTGAACCTGCTGCCGATCCCGGGCCTCGACGGCTACGCGATCATCGAGCCGTACCTGGATCCGGAGACGGTCCGCTTCGGTGAGAAGGTCAAGCCGTGGGGCATGCTCGGCGTCATCGTCGCGCTGCAGCTCAGCCAGCTCAACGACTGGTTCTTCCGCCTCGTCTACTGGCTGTTCGAGCTGTCCGGAACCCCTCGCATCGCGGCGCAGTTCGGCCACGAGTTCTTCCAGTTCTGGCTCAAGCAGCCCTTCTGAGCGCGCCATGATCACCAGACGCGGGCTGCTGCTCGGTTCGCTCGGCGTCGCGGGACTGGCCGCCCTCGGGATCGCCGGCGTCGAAACCGGGATCTTGCCGGGCGTGGACGACCTGCCCGCCGGGGTGCCCGGTGTCCAGGCCGGACGGATGCTCAGCGGCAGCTTCGTGTCGGCGAAGCGGCACGGCGCGACGACAGGCTGGTCGATCTCGTGGCCACCCGGACACGACAGCGGCGTACCGGTCCTGATCGTGCTGCACGGCCGCGGCGGTGACCACGCGAGCGCGTTCGGCGGCGGGCTGCACCTGGACCGCTATCTCGCCGCTGCCGTCGAGCACGGCACGCCACCGTTCGCCGTCGCCAGCGTCGACGGCGGCGAACACAGCTACTGGCACCCGCGGCGGGACGGCGACAGTGCGGGAATGGTCGTCGACGAGTTCGTGCCGCTGCTTGCGCATCACGGCCTGGCAACCGCTCGGATCGCGTTCCTCGGCTGGTCGATGGGCGGATACGGCGCGCTGTACCTGGCGAGCGTTCTCGGTCACCAACGGGTCGCCGCGGCCGTCGCCGAGAGCCCCGCGATCTGGCACCAGGCCGGGCAGAGCGCGCCCGGCGCGTTCGACGACGCCGCGGACTTCGACGCGCACTCGATCCTGAACCGGCTGAACCGGCTGGCCGGCATCGCCTTGCGGATCGACTGCGGCGACGCGGACGGCTTCGCGCCCACCACCCGCGACCTGCGCGGCGCCCTGTCGCCGATCCCGGCGGGTGGCATCGAATCCGGTCACCACGACATGACGTTCTGGCGCAGCCAGGCGGCGGCGCAGCTGCGGTTCGCCGGCGCGCACCTGGGCGCCTGAGGTTCTTCTCAGCCGGCCTCGACCGCGGCCAGCACGTCGTCGGGGACGTCGAAGTTGGCGTAGACGTTCTGCACGTCGTCTAGATCCTCGAGGGCGTCGACGAGCCGCAGCACCTTGCGCGCGGCGTCCTCGTCCAGCGGCACCTGGACGCTGGGCAGGAAGGACATGTCCGCGGACTCGTAGTCGATCCCGGCCTGCTGCAGCGCCGTGCGCACCGGCACCAGATCGGTGGCCTCGCTGATGATCTCGAACGCGTCGCCGAGGTGGTTGACCTCCTCGGCGCCGGCATCGAGGACGGCCATCAGCACCTCGTCCTCGCCGCGGCCGTCGGCGGCCACCACCACCACGCCCTTGCGGTTGAACAGGTAGGACACCGAGCCCGGGTCGGCCATCGATCCGCCGTTGCGCGTCATCGCGGTGCGCACCTCCATCGCCGCCCGGTTGCGGTTGTCGGTGAGGCACTCGATCAGGACGGCGACGCCGTTCGGCGCGTAGCCCTCGTACATGATCGTCTGCCAGTCCGAACCACCGGCCTCCGCACCCGAACCACGCTTGACCGCGCGTTCGATATTGTCCAGCGGGACGGACGTCTTGCGCGCCTTCTGGATCGCGTCGAACAGGGTGGGGTTGCCGTCGGGGTCACCGCCACCGGTTCGCGCCGCGACCTCGATGTTCTTGATGAGCTTCGCGAACAGCTTGCCGCGCTTGGCGTCGACGACGGCCTTTTTGTGCTTGGTCGTCGCCCACTTGGAGTGCCCGCTCACCTGCCGCTTCCCTGCTCTTCGCGCGAGCGCTCAGCGCTGCCTCGCTGCGCTCCTCGCTCGCCGACGCTCGCCGCGATGCTCACTCGCCATTCCTCACCATGTCGCAGAAATACGCGTGGATCCGCCCGTCGCCGGTCAGTTCCGGGTGGAAGGACGTGGCCAGCAGCCGCTGCTGGCGGACCGCGACGATCCTACCGGCGGCCGCTCCCGAGCTCACCCGGCCGAGCGGCGTCGCCGCCGCTCCGACATCCTGCACCCACGGCGCGCGGATGAACACGGCGTGCACCGCGCCACCGCTGAGACCGTCCACGTCGACGTCCTGCTCGAACGAGTCGACCTGGCGGCCGAAGGCGTTGCGCCGCACGGTCATGTCGACGCCGCCGATCGTCTCCTGCAGCGGCGAGCCGTCGTCCTCGACCCGGTCGGCGAGCAGGATCATCCCGGCGCAGGAACCGTAGACCGGCATTCCGTCCTTGATCCGCGAGCGCAGCGGGTCCAGCAGCTCGAAGGTGCGCGCCAGCTTGAGGATCGTCGTCGACTCCCCACCAGGCAGCACCAGGGCGTCGACGGCATCCAGCTCCGCCGGCCGCCGCACGGAAACAACCTTGGCGCCGCAGCCAGCCAGGACCCGGGCGTGCTCGCGCACGTCGCCCTGCAGGGCAAGCACACCGACGCGCATCATCGGGCGAGCGAGCAGCGCAACGCGAGAGCGCAGCGAAGCACCGAGGCGGCGGCCAGAGTCACCAGCCGCGCTCGGCCAGGCGGTGCGGCTGCGCGATGTCCTCGACGTTGATGCCGACCATGGCCTCGCCGAGGCCCCGGGAGACCTTGGCGATCACGTCCGGGTCGTCGTAGAACGTGGTGGCCTTGACGATCGCCTCCGCGCGCTGCGCCGGGTTGCCGGACTTGAAGATGCCCGAGCCGACGAACACGCCCTCGGCGCCGAGCTGCATCATCATCGCCGCGTCGGCCGGCGTCGCGATTCCGCCCGCGGTGAACAGCACGACCGGCAGGCTGCCGGCCCGGGCTACCTCGGCGACCAACGCATACGGCGCCTGCAGCTCCTTGGCCGCGACGTACAGCTCGTCCTCGCTCATCGAGGACAGCCGGCGGATCTCCCCGCGGATCTCGCGCATGTGCGTCGTCGCGTTGGAGACGTCGCCCGTGCCGGCCTCGCCCTTGGAGCGGATCATCGCGGCGCCCTCGGTGAGGCGTCGCAACGCCTCGCCCAGGTTGGTGGCCCCGCACACGAACGGCACGGTGAACTGCCACTTGTCGATGTGGTTGGCGTAGTCGGCGGGCGTGAGCACCTCGGACTCGTCGACGTAGTCGACGCCGAGCGACTGCAGCACCTGGGCCTCGACGAAATGGCCGATGCGGGCCTTGGCCATGACCGGGATCGAAACGGTGCCGATGATCGCCTCGATCATGTCGGGGTCGCTCATGCGGGATACGCCGCCCTGTGCGCGGATGTCGGCGGGCACCCGCTCGAGCGCCATCACGGCGACCGCGCCGGCGTCCTCGGCGATGCTGGCCTGCTCCGCGGTGACGACGTCCATGATCACGCCACCCTTGAGCATCTCGGCCATGCCCCGCTTGACGCGCGACGTGCCGACGGTGTGCTCAGGCGTGCTGGCTTGGGTGTGTGGTTCGGGCATGGTCTGCATTCTACGGCGAATTCGCCACGGTCCGGACCGGCCACGCGCCGGCCGGTGGCCTGCTCAGTTCAGCGGCGTCCCGGTTGCGACGAGCACGAACCAGACCCCCCCGGGGGCGAGCGCGATCGGCCGGTGGTGGACGTCGAGCAGGTGGGTGCCATCGGTGAGTCCGGATCGCGTCCAGGTGCCGTCGACGCGGCGCCCGTCGCGGAAGACCACGACTTTGCCGGATCCGATCGTGTGCGTGTACTGCGCCGGGTTGCCCAGCACGTCCCTGTCCTGCGGGTAGACCGTGCTCCGGCAAAACTGCACGACGACGTTCGGCGTGGAGATCGTCTTGTTGTCGGCGGTGCGCTGGATCGCGCCGTCGATCAGGCGCACGTAGCGGTGCAGCGCGGCGCTCCAGTCGAAGGCCACCGGCGTCGCGCCGATCCGGGTGCGCACTGTGCCGCCGGTGCGCGTGGACGGGTTGACGATCTTGGTGGACCACGCCAGGCCGATGCTCTTCGCCCGCGGGCCCTTGAGCTTGGCCGCGATCACGGCGAGGTCAGCGCGCAGGTCGTTCGGCATCGCGCGGTCACCGTCGCGGACGAAGCCCGGACCCAGCCGGTCGTTGATGTCGCTGCGCAGATCCGAGCGGTCCAGCGGCGCGAGTTCAGCGCGCGACCCGCCGGATGCGACGTAGATGATCGGCCCGAACTGCATCGCGAGTTCGGGATCGTTGGCCCGCGTGCTGCGCACGGGCTCGACGGTCGGCAGGACGCTGTCATAGATCGCGAGCAGCCTGGTCAACCCACCCTCGACCTGTTCGATGTAGACGATGTCGGCCTTGTCGATGCCGAGCTGCGGACGCCCCGCTGCGGTGTCCTCGATCTTGACCGCCACCACGGGGTTGTCCGACGGCGTACCGCCAGTGAGCGGGTTGACGGCGGGTTGCGCGGGCTGCCTCGGGTGGCCCGACTGCGTGGGCGCCGGCAGGCCGATCGGCTGTGACGGCCCGAGCGCCGCGCGACCGGGGGCACTGCACGCGCCCAGACCCAGCACCAGCGCGGCCGCGCCCGCGATGCGCAGCACGCGCCGTGGCGTACTCACGGGCTCTCGGCAGGACGGCTCGGCACTGTCGGCTCCTCCGTGCGCAGCGGCAACGTGTCGTCGATGTCGAAGAACTGCGGCATGGCACGGTGTCCGGCCAGGTGCAGGAGCTTCGGCATCCGACGCTCGCGCAGCGTACGGGTGTCGCGGACCGCGTCGTTGTAGAAACGCCGGGAGATCATGACCCGGGTGGCCGCCTCGCGTAGTTCGGCGGCTGCCGCCTCGTGCACCACCGACGCGGCGCTCGCCAGGTCCACCAGCGCCCGTCCGACCGCGTTCTCCGCGCCTGCGCGTTCGGCCTCCGCGACGCCCAGGGCCGTGTGCGCAACCGACTCGTACCGCCCACGGTCACTGCTGGCCACACCCGAATCCGGCGATTCCGCGACGTGCAGCAGCGCCGCGGCTCGGCGGACCAGCTGGGCGTCCAGGGCGGCCTGCGCGGCGTCCACCCGGGCGTGCAGCCGGTCCAGGCGGGTGAGCGTGAACGTGATCCAGACCGTCAGCAGAACCGCGACGAACACGGCGAAGACGAACCAGCCGACGGGCAGCACGCTGGCCGACTCTAGCCGCGTGGGCGCGCCTCGCCGCGGGGGCTGCGCTACGCCGTTCCCGCCGGCGCACGTGGCATGGTGGGTCGCGTCCCGCCGCATGCCTGCTGAGGAAATGGAACCGGATGCGCCGTCTGCTGCTGTTGATCGCGGTGCTGGCTCTCCTGGCGGGCTGCGAGCACGGGGGCGCTGCCGGGCCGCACGGCGCCGCTACCTCCACCGATTCGCGCTCGCCGCTGTCCGGGCCGTTCGGTTCGGGTTCGCCCGCCAGTTCGCCGGCGGGCTCGGCCGACCTCGCGGGTTCGGCGTGGCGCATCCCGAAGTCGGCCGAGGGCGGCATCGAGGGCTACGCCGATCACACCAGCGTGCTGCCCGGCCAAGCGGTCCGGCTGTTCGTCTCGACCCCGGCGCGCGAGTTCGTCGTGCGCGCGTTCCGCATGGGCTGGTACCGCGGCGCCGAAGGTCGCCTGACCTGGACGTCGCGGGCCACGCGAGGGACCGTGCAGCACTCGGCGGTGCTCTCCGCGCCCGCCACGAACACGATGAGCGCACCGTGGACGCCGTCGACGACCGTCTCCACCAGCGGGTGGGAACCCGGTGACTACCTACTCCGCCTGGACGCGAGCACCCGGCACGAGTCGTTCGTCCCGCTGACGGTGCGCGCGCCGTCGGCGGCGGGACGCGTCGTGCTCGTCAACGCGGTCACGACCTGGCAGGCCTACAACCTGTGGGGGTGCTGCGACCTTTACAACGGCGCGGACGGCTCGTTCGACACCCGCTCGCGGGCGGTCTCCTTCGATCGGCCGTATGCCGCCAACGACGGGTCCGGCGAGTTCATCAAGCGCGAGCTGCCCGCCGTCGCCCAGGCCGAACGGCTGGGCCTCTCACTCGCCTACGTCACCGACGTGGACCTCGAAGCCGACCCGCATGTCCTCGACGGCGCCCGCGCGGTGATCTCGATGGGCCATGACGAGTACTGGTCACCGCAGATGCGCGCCGTGGTGACCGCGGCCCGCGACGCCGGGGCGAACCTGGCCTTCCTCGGTGCGAACGCGATCTTCCGGCGGATCCGGCTCGCGAGCACCGCGCTCGGACCGTACCGGCTGGAGATCAACTACAAGGTGGCGTCGGAGGACCCGCTCAACGGCACGGACAACGCCGAGGTCACCGCGAACTGGCCGGACACCCCGCACGCCGACCCCGAGTCGGCGCTGCTCGGCGACCAGTACGGCTGCTTCCCGGGACGCACCCGAGTGCCCGGCGTGGTCGTGGATCCCGGCAACTGGCTGTTCGCCGGCACGCACGTCACCCCGGGCATGCAGCTTCCGGGCCTGGTCGGGCCGGAAACCGACGCGGTGCAGCTCGGCTATCCCACGCCACGGCCGATCGAGGTCCTGCTGCACTCCCCGACGCACTGTCCCAACGACACGCCGACGCACGCCGACGCCAGCTACTACGTCGCGCGCAGCGGCGCCGGGGTGTTCGACGCCGGCACGATCGACTGGGTCTGCGCGATCGACGCCGAGTGCTACGGCAGCGGCCCCACCCAGCGGGTGGTACGCCAGGTCACGGACAACCTGCTCACGGCCTTCGCGCGTGGCCCGGTCGGGCGTACCCATCCGGTGCGGGACAACCTCGCCGCGCTCGGCATCAGCTAGTCCGGCAGCTAGCCGGCGCGGCAGCCCGCCGGCACGTCAACCCGCCGGCGCGTCAGCCCGCCGGCGGGTGGACGCGTCGAGGCGTCAGCCCGCCGAGGACCCGGCGCCGGCGATGGCGAGTTCGTAGACGCGGAGCACCTCGTGCACGACCAGGTCCCAGTCGTAAGGACGCACCGCCCGCACTCCCTCGGCGATCAGCGCGGCCCGCCGGGCCGGGTCGTCCAGCAGCCCGGACAGCGCCGTCGCCAGCGCCGCCGGCTCGCCGGCGGCAAACAACGCGCCCGCGCGGCCCCCGCCCAGCACCCGGCTGAACGCCTCGAGATCGCTGGCGGCGATCGCGGTGCGCGCCGCCATCGCCTCGAGCAGGATCACGCCGAAGCTCTCCTGCCCGGTGTTGGGCGCGCAGTACACGTCGACGCTGCGCAGCATCCGGGCCTTGTCCGCGTCGCTCACCTGCCCGAGCAACTCGACGCACCCGCGCAGACCGGGCGGTAACGCCGTGACGAACTCTGCCGCCTCGCCCCGCCCGGCCACGAGAAGCCGCAGGTCGTCGCGCTCGCCGGCGAGCATCCCCAGCGCGGCGACGAGGACGTCCATGCCCTTTCGCGGCTCGTCGTAACGCCCGATGAACCCCACCGTCGCGCCCGCACGCGGATAGCCCGGCAGCGCTTCGGCATCCGCGAAGCGCGCAACACGCACCCCGTTCGGGATGACGACGGCGTCCGCGCCGAGATGCTCGACGATCACCTTGCGCGCGGCTGGCGACACGGCGATGCGTCCGCTGAGCTTCTCCAGGAACGGCTGCAACACGCTGTCGAACATCGACAGGAACCGCGACCGGACGGTCGCCGCGTGGAACGTCGCGACGAGTGGCCCGTCGTGGATCATGCAGGTGAGCAGCGACAGGCTCGGCGGCGCCGGCTCGTGCACGTGGACCACGTCGAAGGCCCCGTCGCGCAGCCAGCGTCGTACCCGAGCCGCGGACACCACGCCGAACTGCAGGCGGGCCACCGAACCGTTGTACGGGATCGGGACCGCCTTGCCGGCCACCGCGACGTAGGGCGGCAGGCCGGGCATGTCGTCATCGCCAGGGGCCAGCACCGAGACGGCGTGCCCCAGCCCGATCAGCGTCTCGGCCAGGTCGTGGACGTGCGCCTGGACGCCGCCGGGGATGTCCCAGGAATACGGGCAGACGATGCCGATACGCATCAGGCCGGGCCGGTGCCGTCCGTGCCGGGCCGCGGCGGGAGGTCGGCGAGCCAGAGCCGCTGCAGCATGTGCCAGTCACCGGGGTGTTCGGCGATGTCGTGGGCGAAGGTGTCTGCTACTGCCTGCGTGCCCGTCGTCACCTTCTCGCGCAGCCGGCCGTCCGGGAACTCGACCGGCGCGTTGATGCGCTGGCCCCAGCCGTCCTCGGTGAACCACAGGCTGACGGGCAGCACGGCCGCACCGGTGCTCGCCGCGAGCAGCGCCGGTCCCGCGGGCATCTTGGCGGCCGCACCGAAGAAGCTGACCTCGATACCGTTACGGGACAGGTCGCGGTCGGCGAGCAGGCACACCACCCGGTTCGCCCGCAGCCGCTCGGCGAGGACGTCGCTCACCGCTCGCGCGCCGCCGGTGAGCGGCAGCACCTCCATCCCCAGGCTCTCCCGGTAGGCGACGAAGCGGTCGAACAACGACTCGGGGCGCAGCCGCTCGGCGACGGTCGCGAACGGACCGCTGTGCGCGATCAGCCACGCGCCGGCGACGTCCCAGTTGCCCTGATGCGGCAACGCGAGCACCACCCCCTTGCCGCGGCTCAGCGCGGCGTCGAGGTGCTCGACGCCCTCGGTGCGCGCTCCGGCGCGCTCGACGACGTCCTGCAGGTCCAGCTTCGGTAGGCGGAAGGTTTCGAGCCAGTACCGCGAGTATGAACGCAGCCCTTCGCCGACGAGCGCGTCCAGCCGCAGCTCCGAGGCGTCCGGGCCGAGCACCCGCCGCAGGTTCTTGCGCAGCTGCCGCGCCCCGGGCCCGTTGCGCACCGTGGCGAAGTCGGCCACAGCCCGAAACGCACGTTCGGAGATGCCGCTGGGCGCCGACTTGACCGCCCCCCACCCGGCAGCGAAGCCGAGATCGACCACGCGCCCGCGCGCCCGCTCCAGCACCTAGACCTCCGCCGTCTGCAGGGCCTTCGACTGCTTGTAGACGGTCGTGAAGCGCTGGGCGACGGTGACCGTGGACGCAGCGACGAGCAGCCACAACGCGATCGCCTGGACGTACGGCACCCCGAACGGGTCGCCGGTCAGCCCGGTGCCGACGAGCACGACGATCAACCGGTCGGTGCGTTCGGCCACGCCCACCGAGCAGGTGAACCCCGCGCTCTCGGCCCGCGCGCGGATGTAGGACGTGACGGAGCCGAGCACCAGGCACAGCAGCGCCGCGAGCACCATCCAGCGCTGCCCGTGCATCGCGAAGAACCACGCGATCGAGCCGAACACCGCGGCGTCGGCGAAGCGATCGCAGGTCGAGTCGAGAACGCCGCCGAACTTCGAGACCCTGCCACCGGCTCGGGCCACCAGGCCGTCGAGCATGTCCAGCATCACGAAGCCCCAGACCCACAGCGTCCCGCCGAACCACCAGCCGCGCGGGAAGCACACCAGCGCTCCGGCCACCGCCCCGACGGTTCCGAGGATCGTGATCGCGTTGGGCGTGACGCCGGCGCGCACCAGCCTGGCGCCGAGCGGGCTCAGCAGCCTGGTGAACACGATGCGCAGGCGGGCGGTCAGCACGCAGTCACGATAACGGCCTGCGGGCACCGATCTGACCCGATCGCTTGTCGCGCGTAGCCGATCGGGTGTCGAATGCCGGGAGCACAATGTGCCGGGCGTCAGCAGGAGGCCGCAACGATGTCGAACAAGAAGGCCGCCACCCGGACCGCGACGGCCTCGTTCGACTCGGCCGATCGCCCGGAGAAGATCCGCAACGTCACCCTGGTCGGCCACTCCGGCGCCGGCAAGACGACCCTCGTGGAGGCGCTGCTCGCCGCGACCGGCACGATCGCACGCGCCGGCACGGTCGCCGAGGGCAGCACGGTCAGCGACCACGACCCGGTGGAGGTCGCGCAGCAGCGTTCGGTCGCGCTGTCGGTTTGCCCCCTGCGCTGGGACAACGTCGTGGTGAACCTGCTCGACACCCCCGGCTACCCGGACTTCACCGGCGAGCTCCGCGCCGGGTTGCGCGCCGCCGACTCGGCGCTGTTCGTCGTCTCCGTCGCCGACGAGATCGACCCGATCACCGTGTCGCTGTGGGAGGAGTGCGCGGCTCTCGGCATGCCGCGTGCGGTGGTCCTCACCAGGCTCGACGCGCCGCGCGCCGCCTACCCCGCCACTCTGGCCGCCTGTCAGCGCGTCTTCGGTGGCGCGGACGGGCAGGCGGTGCTGCCGTTGTACGTGCCGGTGGGCGGCGGCGAGGGCGCGCCCCCGTCGAGCATCGTCGGGTTGCTCACCCGCGTCGTCTACGACTACTCGGCCGGTTTTCCGCCCAAGGAGTCCGACGCGGACGAGACGACGCCCGACCTCGAGACGGACCGGGCAGCCCTCATCGAGGCGATCATCAACAACAGCGAGGACGAGACGCTGCTGGATCGTTACCTCGCCGGCGAGCAGATCGGGCTCGACGTGCTCGTCGACGACCTCGAGACGGCGGTGGCGCGCGGCACGTTCTACCCCGTGCTACCCGTCTGCGCGAGCAGCGGTCTCGGCCTCAGCGAGCTGCTCGAGGTGCTCTCGGGCGCGTTCCCGTCTCCGGTCGAGCTCGACGCGCCCACGGTCAGCGCCCTGGACGGCGCGCCTTCCCCCACGCTGAACTGCGACGCGAACGGCCCGCTGGTGGCCGAGGTCGTGCGTACCACGGTCGACCCTTACCTCGGGCGGCTCTCGGTACTGCGCATCTTCTCCGGCACGCTCACCCCGGAGACGGCCGTCCACGTCTCCGGCCACGGCGGTAACGGGCGCGGGCACCCCGACCACGACGCGGACGAGCGCGTCGGGGCGCTGCACTCCCCGCTGGGCGCGACGCTGCGCCCGATCGAGCGGGCGGTGGCAGGGGACATCTGCGCGATCGGGCGCCTCGGGGTGGCCGAGACGGGCGACACCGTCTCCGCGCGGGCGCGGCCGCTGCTCATCGCGCCGTGGGAGATGCCCGAACCGCTGTTGCCGATCGCGGTGCAGGCGGCGACGCGCGGCGACGAGGACGCCCTGGCCAAGGCGTTGGGACGACTCACCGCCGGCGATCCGACGGTGCGCGTGGACCGCCACCACGACACCGGGCAGCTGGTGCTGTGGTGCCTCGGGGAGGCGCACGCCGACGTGGTGCTCGAACGGCTGCGCGCGACCGGTGCGCATGTCGAAACGGTGCCGCTACGCATCGCGTTGCACGAGACGTTCACCGCCGAGGCGCGCGGGCACGGGCGGCTGGTGAAGCAGTCCGGCGGGCACGGGCAGTACGCGGTCTGCGACGTGATCGTCGAGCCGCTGCCGCGCGGCACCGGCGTCCAGTTCGCGGACAAGGTGGTCGGCGGCGCGGTGCCGTCGCAGTTCATCGCCTCGGTAGAGAAGGGCGTGCGTGCGCAGCTCGAACACGGCCTGGCCAACGACCACGTCCCGCTCGTCGACGTCCGGGTCACGCTCGTCGACGGCAAGTCGCACAGCGTGGACTCCTCCGACGCGGCGTTCCAGACCGCCGGGTCGCTCGCGGTGAAGGACGCAGCGGCGGCCGCCAAGCCCGCACTGCTCGAGCCGCTGGCCAGCGTGGAGATCACCGTCCCCGACTCGCACGTCGGAGCGGTGCTCTCGGACCTGTCCGGGCGCCGCGGCCGCGTCACCGGCACCGAGCCCGACCCGTCCGCTGCGCTGGGCATGGAGCGCACCGTCGTACACGCCGAGGTTCCCGACGCGGAGCTGGTGCGCTACCCGATCACACTGCGCTCGCTGACGGCCGGCACCGGGCGCTTCACCCGCCGCTTCGCCCGCCACGAGCTCGTCCCGGCCGCGCTCGCCGAGTCGCTGCGCAACCCGGTCTGAACTGCGGCGCACCATTCCGCAATCCCGGCCCGCGCCACTGACTGAGCCTCGCCTACCGAGTCGACTGATATCGCGGGCCGCAACGCCAGAATTCGGTGAGCTGCTCGGCAATGGCTCCGCCTTGGTCGTAACCGGCTCGTGCAGCGGGCGGACGCGTCGACAGATCCATCAGATTGCTGCCGAATGCGTCGCGGGAGCTGCTATCCGGCAAGATGGTTTCCACTCTGCTGCCCTGGGCGCGTAGTTCATCAACCTGCGCCGCAAGATGCATGCCCCACTCCAGCGGCGCCCGTGATCTGCCGCCAAGTGGTGACAGCACCAGCACCCGCCCGTATCCGGCCGCCAGATCGGCATTCTCGCTGGATCGTCGGTAGCCGCCGTCGATGTATCGGCTGTCGCCGACGGCGTAGGGAGGGACACCGAAGCCATTGGCGGTGCTGGCGGCGACGGCGTCCGCCAGGTCGACTCCGTTGTGGCGGTCGAACACGACCGGTTCACCGGTATGGGCATCGACTGCCGTGATGAGCACCGTTCGCTGCGCCAGTGCTGGCTGGGCAGCCAGGCGGCGACGGTAGCCCGCCACCACGTTTGCGCGGAGCCGTCCGACGCCGCATCCATTTCGAGCGCCGCTGCACCCAGTCTACGGCGCATATCGGCCGCACCCCCGGCGGCTGCGATGATCTCGCTCGTTCTCCGCATATGGTCGGCCACCGGCCCAAGGGGAACGCGTCCACCGTCGGATCCGACCGGACCGGTCCGTTGCTGGGGCGCAGCGGAAAGGAGGTCGGCATGCAGTTTGGTCGGGCTCGCGCTGGTTATCTGGGCCGCGGCCGTCGATCCGGCCGATGTCCCGATGATCAGATCGGCCTCGGTCACGTCCAACCCGGCATCAAAAAGGCCGGCGATGACGCCGATCAACCACGCATTGCCTGCCGATCCGCCACCACCGAGGACCAACGCTCGCTCACCCGCGGCGCGCTGATCCTGGTCGGACCTCGGCCGGTCGGCGGCCGTCGTCGACGTATAATGCACAGTTGAAAAAGGGTGTTGTGTTTATGGGAGTCGCCTTTCGCGAATTGCCTGGCGGGCGCTCCACATGGCGACTACCTCGGTTGCCATATCGCTGTCCAACGCTACACCCTCAGCTGTGATGGGCCGCATAAGGTCCTACCGGCCCGCTAGCATCGATCTCAAACCCACTGACGGTACTTCGTCGGCGTCACCAAGACTGGCACCGAGAAGATGGCTGCGAATGTCTGCGGGTCACCATAACCGAGACGTCGGATATGGTGCTCGTACTTCTGGACGTATTCGGGCAGCTGAGCCGACGCCGGATAACTCTCGGCGACCCTTGCCGTCCCCTCGAAGCGCACGACATCATCGCCACCCCTGGTGTCATCGATGGCGATGCTCACCTTTGAATTGTGCTCGAGGTTCCGCAGCTTCAGCTTGTTCGGCTGGCTGTAGATCACAAATGCCGAGTCCTTCCATACGAACCACACTGGGACAGTGTCGGGCATTCCATTCGTCCGGACGGTCGTCAGCCAGGCAATGATGTCGTTGGCCAGGCGTGAGTCGACCTGGGCCCTCTGCTCTGCCGGTATGTGCAACACCATCTGCCTTTCCCGCCAGCAAGACTAGCAACGTCTATCAGGACTTCCCGGGTAGCAGGCGAGCCAGCTCGGACCCGTGAGGTGCCCACCGGCATCGGCCGGCGCGGTGACATTGATCCGCGGTAGGGCGTGACGCTTCCACCCGGCGCTTTCCCCGCCTATTGCTTGGGCAGGTCGAGCTTGGAGAGATCCGGCAGCTCGCCGGCGTCCCAGCCGGGCGGCAGTTGCGGCAGGCCGCCGGAACCGGGGAAACCCGTCCCGAGCCCGGGCGGGAAACCCGCGGGCAGCCGCGCCTGCGTCGGGCCGCGCCCGCCGCCGGACGAGCGTCCCTTCTTGCCCTTCTTGCCCTTCGCCTTCTTGCTCGTGCGCCGCATCCCGGGCACTCCCATGCCCCCGAGCTGAGCCATCATCTTGCGGGCCTCGAAGAAGCGGTCGACGAGCTGGTTGACGTCGTTGACCTTCACGCCCGAGCCGTTCGCGATCCGCAGCCGCCGGGAGCCGTTGATCATCTTCGGGTTCTCACGCTCGACGGGGGTCATGGACCGGATGATCGCGGCGGTGCGGTCGAGGTCGCGGTCGTCGACCTGCGCGAGCGCGTCCTTCATCTGGCCCATGCCGGGCAGCATGCCCAGCAGGTTGCCGATCGGGCCCATCTTGCGGATCGTCATCAGCTGGTCGAGGAAGTCCTCCAGCGTGAACTGGTTGCCGGCCGCGAGCTTCGCGGCCATCTTCTCCGCCTCGGCCTCGTCGAAGTGCTGCTGTGCCTGCTCGATCAGGGTGAGCATGTCGCCCATGCCGAGGATGCGCGAAGCCATCCGGTCGGGGTGGAAGACGTCGAAGTCCTCGAGGTTCTCCCCGTTGGACGCGAACATGATCGGCTGACCGGTGACCTCGCGCACCGAGAGTGCCGCGCCGCCGCGGGCGTCACCGTCGAGCTTGGTCAGCACGACTCCGCTGAACCCGACGCCGTCCCGGAATGCCTGCGCGGTGTTGACGGCGTCCTGACCGACCATCGCGTCGACGACGAACAGGATCTCCTGCGGCTGCACGGCGTCGCGGATGTCTGCGGCCTGCTGCATCATCTCCGCGTCGATGCCCAGGCGCCCGGCGGTGTCGACGATGACCATGTCGTGCTGAGCACGCCGCGCGAACTCGATCGACTCGCGCGCCACCCGGACCGGATCGCCCACACCGTTGCCGGCTTCGGGAGCGAACACGGCCACGCCGGCGCGCTCGCCGACCACCTGCAACTGGTTCACCGCGTTGGGCCGCTGCAGGTCGCAGGCCACCAACACCGGCGTGTGCCCCTGCCCACGCAGCCAGCGGGCCAGCTTGCCGGCCAGCGTCGTCTTGCCGGACCCCTGCAGGCCAGCGAGCATGATCACCGTCGGCGGCTGCTTGGCGTAGCGCAGCCGCCGCGTCTGCCCGCCCAGGATCTCGACCAGTTTATCGTTGACGATCTTGATGACCTGCTGCGCCGGGTTGAGCGCCTTGGAGACCTCCTCGCCCTTCGCCCGCTCCTTGACCGACGCGATAAACCGGCGCACCACCGCAAGCGCGACGTCGGCCTCCAGCAGCGCAATACGGATCTCGCGCGCAGTGGCGTCGATGTCGGCCTCGGACAGGCGTCCCTTACCGCGCAGGTTGGTGAATACCGCCGTCAGGCGGTCGGACAAGGTGTCGAACAAGGAGGAATCCTTCGAGCGCGAGCTGACCGGACGCGGACCCCCCCAGCGTACGGCTCAGAGCAGGCCGCGGCCGCCGTCGACGTAGATGACCTGGCCGGTGACGTAGCCAGACTCCTCGCCAGCGAAGAAGGCCACCGTGTTGGCGATGTCGGCCGGCACTCCACCGCGGCGAACCGGCACCGCCGTAGCCACCGCTTCGCGCATCTGGTCGATATTGCTGCCGATCCGCTCCGCCGTCGCCGCCGTCATCGCGGTCTCGATGAAGCCGGGGGCGATGGCGTTGGCGGTGATCCCGAAGGGTCCGAGCTCGATCGCCAAAGTCTTGGTGAGCCCCTGGAGGCCGGCCTTCGCCGTCGAGTAGTTCGCCTGGCCGCGGTTACCCAGCGCGGAGGTCGACGACATCGACACGATGCGCCCGTACTTCGCCGCGACCATGTGCTTCTGCGCGATCTGAGTGCACAGGAAGGCTCCGCGCAGGTGCACCTCCATGACGGTCGTCCAATCGTCGTCGCTCATCTTGAACAGCAGGTTGTCGCGCAGCACGCCGGCATTGTTCACCAGGATGTGCAGGCCGCCGAACTCACCGGCGAGCGTGTCGACCGCGTCTTGCACCTGCTCGCGTCGGGAGACGTCGGCGCCCAGGGCAATCGCCTGGCCACCGGCCGCGGTGATCTCGTCGGCGACGGCCTTCGCCGCGTCGATAGCGAGGTCGAGCACGCCGAGCTTGGCGCCGTCGGCGGCGAGCCGCCTGGCGATCTCGGCGCCGATGCCCTGCCCCGCTCCGGTCACCAGCGCCACCCGGTCCTGCACACCTGCCATGTCGGTAACGCCCTTCGCTCAGTTCTGCCGGGAGATGAGCCGGCGCACGCCGGCCAGCCACCGGTCGGGATCGGATGCCTTCTGCGCCCAGAACGTACCCACCTCGGGGTGCGGCAGGATCAGGAACCTCTCCTCGGCCAGCCCGGCGACGACGCTCTGCGCCACGTGCTCGGCCGTCACGATCTGCCCCGACGCCGCGACGGACCGGGCGCCGGCATCGCCTGCGGCGAGCGGGTCCATCAGCAGCGGCGTGGCGACGCCGAGCGGGCACAGCACGCTGACGCCGATCCCGTGGCCGCCGTAGGTCACCGCGAGCCACTCGGCCAAGGCCACCGCACCGTGCTTGCTCACCGTGTACGGCGCGTCGCCCGGTGCGGTGAGCAGGCCGGCGGCCGACGCGGTGTTGAGCAGGTATCCGCTGCCGCGGGCGAGCATGTGCGGCAGCACGGAGCGTGCCGCGTAGACGTGCGCCATGACGTGCACGTCGAAGGCCTTGTGCCACAGGTCAACCGAGGGTCCCGACGCCGCAGCCGGTGGTGCAGCTGTCACACCTATCCCGGTGGCGATCCCGGCGTTGGAGCAGAACAGGTCGATGCGGCCGAAGCGCTCGATCGTGCGGTCGACGAGCGAGGTGACGGCATCGGCGTCGCAGACGTCCAATTCCTCGCCGACCCCGTCGATCTCGCCGGCGACGGCGCTCGCGGCGTCGCGGCGCAGGTCAGCGACTACCACGGCCGCCGCGCCCTCGGCGGCGACGCGGCGGGCCAGCGCGGCACCGATCCCGCTGCCGCCGCCGGTGATCACGACGACCTTCGTGGCCAGTTCCATGTCAAGCCTCCGGTCCGAGTCGGCGGACGACGTCGAGCAGCGCGCCGGCGTCCGTGGCTTCCGGCGTCGGGAGCAGGGCGATCACCGGCGTCCGCACCCCGGCCGCCGCGTAGTCCCGAACCTGCGCGCGGCAGGACTCCGGCGTGCCGTGCAGGACAAGAGCGTCGACGACCTCGTCCGGGATCGCCGCCGCGGCACCGGCGCGGTCGCCGCGCGCCCACGCCTCGTGCATGGGGCGCAGCGCCTCGCCCCGTCCGAGCCAGTCGTGGAATCGGGCGTAGGCCGGCACCGTGAGGTACGTCGAGATCAGCAGCCGGCCCAGGCGGCGCGCGTACTCGGGATCGGGCGACGGGCACACGAAGACGCGGGCCACGACGTCGGCACCGGGATTGCCGATCGCCTCGACGCAGCGCGCCACGTCGCCCGACGCCAGCCAGTTCAGGATCGCGCCGTCGGCCTCCCGTCCGGCCAGGCGCAGCATCTGCGGCAGCAGGGCGGCGAGCAGCACGGCAGGCGGTACCGCCGGTGGCTGCTCCAGCTTGAAGCGCTTGATCGTGAACGTGTCGAACACTCCGTCGACACGCTCGCCGGCGAGCGCGGCACGCACCACACGAAGCACGTCGCGGCTGTGGCGGTACGGCTCGTCGAACGCGAGCCCGTTCCAGTTGCCCACGATCGACGGACTGGAGGTGCCGAGGCCGA
>JBPCOI010000034.1:0-25061 GCA_051000395.1 Jatrophihabitantaceae bacterium | reverse complement strand
CGGCAAGGCGCCGGCCGGCGTGGCTGCCGCCGCCCGGCGCGCCGGCATCCCCGTCGTCGCTGTTGCCGGCCGCAACCTGCTCGGGGAATCGGAACTGGCGGCCGCCGGCATTCTCGCGACCTACTCGCTGCTCGAGGTCGAGCCCGACCCGGTCCGCTGCCTCGCCGACGCGGGACGCCTGCTCGAGCAGCTCGCCCGGCAGGTCGCGACCGACTGGCTCGCCGACACGCGCTCGGCGGCGGCACGGCGGGCCGCCGCTGCGGAGTCGGCGAAGCCGCGCTGACCCACCCGCTACCGCCGCCAGTCGACACTTCGGGCTCGCGCCGACGCTACGCGCGGGACACTAGCTTTGGTCCGGGACCGCCATCTCGCCCAGTTCCGACCAGTCCTGCTCCGGCACACTGACGCTGACGATGCGGGGGGTCTCCCGCAGGTGCGGCGGAAGCTCCCGCTGCGCAGCCTTGAAGTGCTCGGACTGCACGTGCGCAGCGCCGCACTCGCCGTCGCGAAAGGCTTCGACCAGCATGTACTCATCGGGGTCGTCCAGGCTGCGCGACCAGTCGAACCAGAGGCAGCCCGGCTCGGCCCGGGTTGCCTGGGTGAAGTCGTGGGCAATCTCGGGCCAACGCTGCGCCTCCTCGGGCAGCACCCGGAACTTGGCGGTGATGAAGATCATGATCCTCCTCGTTCTCGCGACGAACCGCTACGGCACCAAGCGTCGCAGATCCGGTCGGCGGCGGCGTCGGTTCGCAGGAACTGAGCGGTCCGCCGCGAGCGGCCGCTGCTTCCGTAGCGCAGCGTCGACCTAGCCCTGCAGCAGGTCGGTGAGGTGGGCCGCGACGACGTCCCAGCGCCAGTCCCGCTCTACCCAGGCGCGCCCGGCAGCACCCATGCGCGCTCGCAGCCCGCCGTCGCCCAGCAGGGTGATCAGCCGCTCGGCTACCGCGTGGACGCCGTCGACCAGGTAGCCCGTCTCGCCGTCGCGCACGGCATCCGGCGCGCCACCGGAGTTCCCGGCAAGCACCGGCAGGCCCGTGGCCGACGCCTCGAGGAAGACCATCCCGAGGCCCTCGACATCCATGCCCGCGCGCCGGGTGCGGCACGGCATCGCGAACACGTCGCCGGCCGCGTAATGCGCGGGCAGCTGCGCGTAGGGCACCCCACCGGTGAGCAGGACATGCTCGGCGACGCTGCGGCTCTCGGCGAGTTGTACCAGCTGCGCGTGGTATGGGCCGGTGCCGACGAGCAGCAACCCGGCATCGGGCACGCGCTGCCGCACCAGCGGCAGGGCCTCGATGAGCGTGTCCTGACCCTTGCGCGGCACCAGGCGTGAGACGCAGACGATGACGGGCCGGCCGAGCAGGCCGTATCGCTTCCGCACCGCCGTCGCGTCCACGTCCGGCCGGAACGTCTCGACGTCGACTCCAGGTGTGAGGCGCTGCAGCCGGGCGCGCGGGCCGAACGCCCCCGCCACCCGGCGGCGGGTGTACTCGCCGAGGTAGGTGATGACGTCGCAGCTGCGCCCGATCCGGCGCAGCGCCTGGCGGGCGACCGGGAGTCGGGCCCAACCGATCTCGTGGCCGTGGGTGCTCGCCACGATCCGCTGCGCACCGGCGGTCCGCAACGCCGGGGCGAGCAGCCCCAACGGTGCGGACGCGCCGAACCACACCGCGGTGCAGGCGTGCTCGCGCAGTGCGGCGACGACCCCGGCGCGGGCGGCCGGCGTCGGCAGCAGCAGGCCGTGCCGGTGGCGCACCACCGGGAACGGCTGCGCGCGGTCGAAATCGGCGGCACCGGGATGGTCGGAGGCGTACACCACCACGGCGTCCGCCGGCTGACGCACGGCGAGCTGGTGCACGAAGGACTGGATACCGCCCTGCCGCGGCGGGAAGTCGTTGGTGACGACCAGGGTTCGCCTCATCCGAGCTGCGAGCTCAGGTAGGCACGCCACTGGGCCGTGAAGAGCGCAACCGACTCGTGCACCGTCGCCTGCATCGCGGTCGCCACGGCCGAGCCGGGCCCCCCGGCCGCCGTGCCGGCGAGCCGGTAGAAACGCACCAGCCCGGCTTGGCCCGCGCGGGCGGCGATCAGCCGGCACGCCAACCAGGACTCCTCGTACACCTGCGGCAGGCGCGGGTTGCTCGGCGCGAATTCGGCGTCGCTCGGCAGCGTGGACGCCACCGTGCCGCGGCGCACTTCGGCGGCAAGCTCGGCTGCGGCGGCCCTGGTCGGCTGCCCGCTGCCGAGGTTTGCGACGTAGTCGGCGAAGCCCTCCACGATCCAGCGTGGCGTCCTCGCGCCGGTGCTGGCCGCGGTCGCGAGGTGGGTTATCTCGTGCTGCACCACGATGCGCAGGCCTGTCGCACCGAGGGTGCCGAACGCGTCCGGATTCATCACCACCCGCTGCCCGTAGGGCTTGCCGGTTGCCGGGTCCTCGCCGTCGGTGACAGCGACGGCGGAGATGTCCGATACCGCCGAGCCCGAGCCGACCAGCGCGCTGAACTCCGCGCGTCCGCTCGGCACGATCGCCGCGACCCGCTGCGACCAGCCCGTTCCCCACACGCCGGTCACCACCGGGACGGCCGCGTCGACCGTCGCCGCGAGCTCGCCCAGCCGGGCCGCGTCCTGCGGCGGGCCGAGCACCAGGCTGGCGCTTCCCCGCGCGGCGAGCAGCGGGCCGAAGTCCCACGGCCCGCGCCAGCTGACGCCGCCGGAGTCGAGCACGTCGTCGTCGCCGGCGAGGTAGGCCCGTCCGTCCCGCTCGACGAAGCTCAACCACAGGTCGTGTCTGGTCGCCTCGGTGTCGACGTGGTCGAGCGCGTACGCCAGGCTCACCCGCACGATCAGCGTCTTCGCGCCGTACCGTCTGGCCGCCGCGCCGATGGTCTCGGGATCGGTCACCGGCGCGACAACGGTGTATGCCCAGCTGTGCAGCGGCACGTCGGCGAGGTCGGCGATCTGGCTGGCCTGCCTCGACCGGAATCCCGCGGCGGCCACGCTCCGGTCGACGTCGGCCAGGAAGGCCGGTGCCGAGTGCCGTATCACGGCCGCCGCGTGCCGAACCAGCAGCGCCCGAGCCTGCGCCATGCTCGGCGCGGTATCCGTCGCACGATTCGAGCCGCCGCAGTCAGCCAATCCGGGCGCAACCGCGAGCGCCACGGCGATGAGCGCGGTGCGCACTCGCGGGCGTGCCCGCCGGACGGCAGGCCCGACGCTCACCGGCTGCGCAGCGCTCTAGTGCGTCAGGCGGGTAGCGCCGGTGAACGAGCCGCCGAAGGCGTTCGCGGGTACGACCGACACGTTCTCGCCCTCGGTCGGTGCGGAGACCATCAGCCCGCCGCCGACGTAGATCGTGACGTGGCCGATCGGCTGGTAGAAGAACATCAGGTCGCCCGGCTGCAGCTGGTTGAAGGCCACGTGGTGGCCGTAGCTGTACTGTCCCTCGGCCGAGTGGGGCAGGCTCACGCCGGCCGAAGCCCATGCCGCCATCGTCAGACCGGAGCAGTCGAAGCTGCCGGGGCCGGCCGCGCCGAAGACATAGGGCTTGCCGACCTGTTCCAGAGCGAAGCGCACCGCCTTTGCTGCGGCTGCCGACGTCGCGGGCATCGCCGAGAGCTGCACCTTCGCGTTGCTGATCGTCTGCGCGCTGACGCTCGGGTTCTGCATGCGCTGGTATGCCGCACGCTGCGCGGAGGTCAACGTCGCCAGCAGCGCCGTGTACTTGTTGACCTGCGTTTGCACCTGCTGCCGCTGCCTGGCCAACGCATCGCGCTTGGCACGCGCGCTGGAGAGCAGGACGTCGGCGTTCTTGCTCGTCGAATCGGCGACCTTCTTGGACGCCTTCATGGCGTCGACGACCTGCGAGGTGTGCGTGGAGAGCATCGTCAGCGTGTCGAGCTGATCAAGGTAGCTCTGGCCGCTGTTGCTGGACAGCAGCGCGCCGGTAGCGCTGAACGAGCCGCCCTCGTACTGCGCGGCGACCGTCGCTCCGAGCTGTGCGCGCGCAGCCTGATACTGCGCGGCCCCGTCCGCGGCGAGCTGCTGCGCCTTGACCGCCTGCGCCTGTCGCGTCGCGACATCCTGCTGCGCCCGGTCGAACTGCTCGACAAGCTGCGAGTTCTGCGCGGCCAATTCGCCGAGGCGCTGCTCGGCCGAGGCGACGGTGGGCGGGTTGCCCGGGCTCGGGGCCGCTACCGCGCCCGCGGGCACGAGCAGGGCCGCGGCGCCGGCGGAGGCGAGCAGAGCGAGCGCGGGCTTGAGATGACGCGAGAGTCGAGACGCCACTGTCGGCGGGCTCCTTCTTCCTCGTCCGCCTACCGGGTTAGCTGACGGGTTCGGGCCGGAAGTAGCCCTACGGCACGCGAGGCCACCCGCCGCGAGAGCGGGCAGAACCGGTACCGATTCACCCCAAGGGAACTGGTGGGTCCCCGGTTCGCCATCGCGACGCCCGATTGAGCGACTGCCGCGAGGTGAGTGCGATTCGGCGGTGACCTCCGGCTGCCGCCCGCGGTGGACGCCAGGAAACCGGAAAGTCTCGGAAAGGTTACGGCGCGGTGCCGGGCTATGCAAAGGCCCCCGTCCGCGCGTCGCCGGTTCTGCGCGCAGCTCTCAGGCAATACCTCGCCGGGACCCGCAGGAATCGGGCGCCCCCCGAAGCGGCGGGACGAGACCGGCGGCAGCCAGGCTGCCGATTGCCTGCCGCTCGGCGGCGTCGAGCTCGACGGGCAGCGCGGGCCTGCGCAACAGGACGGTGATCACGCAGTCGTGGCAACTGGTGCCGCGGACCGGGCAGGTGTCGCAGTCGATCAGCATGGCGGGCTCCTCAACTCGGCTGGCAGTTCCTCGCCGACGCTAGGAGGGACGACCGACAGTTTCGTGGCCGGCAATCCTCAGCCCGCCGCGCGTTCCCGAACCGACCCTCAGGCCAGCCGCGACACCAGCACGGCCGAGGGCACCGTCCAGGCACCGGCGCGGCGCATGTCGGTGAGGATTTCGCGGTCGGAGGTGACCACGACCAGCGGGCGTTGCGGTTCGGCGGCCACCAGTCGCCGGATCAGGTCGTCGGCGATCTCTCCCGCCTCGCTGAACAGCACCCGCACGCCGCGCGGCGCCGGCGGTTGGGCCGGCGGCCGCACGCCCCCGTCGAACGCGACGGTGATCTCCGTGCCGCCCCGAGCCGCCAGGGCGGCCAGTGACGACACGAGTCGGGTGCGCTGCGCTGCCAGGGGCAGCTCGCCGTATCCGGTCTTCGTGACGTTGTAACCGTCGATGATCAGATGCACGTTCGGCAGTGCGAGCAGCCGGTCGAAGGACGCGGTGTCATCGACCGAGCGGTGCGCAGCCGCGGTCACCGCTCCGTCGACGGTGTCGGCCGGGCGCAGCGCGGGCGCCGGCAGCGAAAGTTCCCGGCGGATTCCGGCCGCGGCACCGGTGAGCGTGTCGACGAGCAGCCACAACCGGGCGTCGTCGACGTCCCGGTCGGTGCGCGCGGAGCGGCGGGCCGACTCGAGCGCGCGTTCCAGCTCGGCGATGCGGGCCCGGGCACGTCGCAGCTCGGCCTCCCGGGCCGACGCTGCCGACTGGGCCTCCTGCCGCACCTCGGCCAGCGCTGCGAGCGCGTCGAGGCGCCCCCGCTCGGCCGCGCCCAGTTCCCCGGCCCGGACCCGCGCCTGTCGCTTCAGCTCGGCGATCTCGGCACTCGCGGCGGCGCCGGCAGCGGCGAGCGTCTCGCGGACTCGTGCTGTGTCGGCCTTGAGCCTGCTGCGTAGCTCGCTCACCTCGGCCCGCAGCCGGGAGTTCTGTGCCGCACTCTCGCCGCGGTCGCGCTCCCCGGCCCGGCGCGCGTTCACCTCCGTGATCACCTCGCGCCAGCCGTCGGGGCGGGTGAGGTAGGCGACGACGGCGACGTCGAGCGGGTCGGACGCGCCGGTCGGCATGCCGTCCCGGATCGCCTCGGCCAGCTGCGGTGCGGACTCGGCGACCACCTCCGCGACCCTCGCCCGGAACTCGGCGTCCGCGTCCAGCGCGGCCGCCAGCGCGGGCGCACCGAGCCGCTGGCGCTTCTGCGCGGTGAACTTCGCGATCGGTCGCAACGACGCCGGCATCTCCTCGGCAGCCATCCGGCCGAGGACATCCGCCGCGAGCTGCAGCAGTCGCTGGCGCGCGGCCTCGGCGAGCACCACCGGCCCTGCCTCGGCTTCCGGCGTGTCCTCGCTGGCGCTCACGTCCTGACACTACGACGCGGGCGCGCCACCGGGTTTTGGTCAGACCCCGCGCCTAGCGTCGCGGTCATGGCGGCGCCGGGGTACGTGCAGACCAGCTTGGACGAGCTGGCCGAACCGCTGCGCACCACCTGCTTCACCGTGGTGGACCTCGAGACGACCGGCGGTTCATCGACGGCCGACTCGATCACCGAAGTCGGCGCCGTGCGGGTGCGGGGCGGCGAGGTGCTCGGCGAGTTCCAGACGCTCGTCGATCCCGGAATCGCGATCACGCCGTTTGTCAGCGTCCTCACCGGGATCACCGACGCCATGGTGCGGGGCGCGCCGCCGATCGGCGGGGTGCTGCCCGCGTTCCTCGAGTTCGCCCGCGGCAGCGTGCTGGTCGCGCACAACGCTCCGTTCGACGTCGCCTTCCTGCGCACAGCCTGCGCCGAACAGGCCGTCGCCTGGCCGGGTTTCGCGGTCGTCGACACCGCGCTGCTCGCACGCCGGGTGCTGACCCGCGACGAGGTGCCGAACTGCAAGCTGGCCACCCTCGCCCGCTTCTTCGCAGCGGCCACCGCGCCCGATCACCGCGCGCTGTCCGATGCACGGGCCACCGTCGACGTGCTGCACGCGCTGATCGGGCGGCTCGGCACCCTCGGGGTGCAGTCCCTGCCGGAGCTGCGCTCGTTCACCGCGCAGGTGTCGCCGGCCCAGCGACGCAAACGGCATCTCGCCGACGGCCTGCCCGCCGCGCCCGGCGTCTACATCTTCCGCGACGCTCGTGGCACGCCGCTCTACGTCGGCACGAGCGCCAATCTGCGTAGCCGCGTCCGGCAGTACTTCGTGGCCAGCGAGACGCGCAGCCGGATGGGCGAGATGGTCGGCTTGGCCGATCGCGTGGAGCCGATCATCTGCGCGCATGTCCTGGAGGCGCAGGTCCGCGAGCTGCGCCTGATCGCGGCCCACAAGCCGCGTTACAACCGCCGCTCGAAATATCCCGAGCGCGCGCTCTGGCTGAGATTGACGAACGAGGCGTTCCCCCGCCTGTCGATCGTGCGCGCCCCGCCCGCCGACGGTGCCTGCCTCGGCCCGTTGCGCTCGCAGCGCCAGGCCGAGGTGGTGCGCGATGCCATCCACGATGCGGTGCCGCTGCGTCGGTGCAGCGACCGGCTCTCCGTCCGCCGAGCGGTCCGTGCCGCCTGCGCGTTGGCGGGAATCGGCAGGTGCGCGGCACCGTGTGAGGGCGGCGCGACGCCGGCCGACTATGCGGTCCTCGTCGACCTCGTCGCCGCAGCCTGGACGGGGGACGTCCGTCCCCTCGTCGAACCCTTGCAGCGCAAGCTGACCGAGCTCTCGACTGCGCAGCGCTACGAGCAGGCCGCCGACATCCGCGACCGCATCGCGACGGTGGTGCGCGCCTGTGCGCGCATGCAGCGGATCCGGGCGATCAGCTGCATCGAGCAGGTCGTAAGCGCGCGATCGGACGGCTGCGGCGGCTGGGAGATCTCGGTCATCCGGCGTGGTCGCCTGGCCGCCGCGGGGGTGACTGCGCGCGGCGCGGCTCCGTGGCCGGTGATCGACGCCTTGCTGGCCACCGCCGACGTCGTCGACGCCGAACACCCCACGCTGAGCGAGGAGACGGAGTGCATCTTGCGCTGGCTCGAGGAGCCGGGCACCCGCCTGGTGGACAGCTCAGCGCCGTGGCTGCTGCCGGCGCGCGGCGCCGGCGGGATGGTGGCCTGGTTGGCGGCCGACTCGGCTCGCCGGGCGGTGACGCCCTTCAGCGAGCGGCGACTACTTCCGCTCGTCACCCGCCCGGCGCGCGGGTCCGCGTGAGAGCTCGCCCACCGCCGTGGTGCCGGTGGGCGGTTGCTCAGGCCGCCACCGGGCGGGACAGGCGGACCAGGTCGCGCCCGGACGACTTCGCCTCATAGAGCGCCACGTCGGCGGCCGCCAGCAGTGCCTGCAGCCCGTACTGCGTTCCCGCCTCGTGCGCTACGCCGACCGAGGCGCTCAGGCGCCCCCCGTCGGCCAAGGCAACGTTGCGGATGCTCGCGCGCACCCGCTCGGCGAGTGCCATCGCGGCATCACGCGTCACGTTCTCGAGTAACACCGCGAACTCCTCGCCGCCGAAACGACCGACCGCGTCGCGGTCTCGCAGATCTCGCAACAACGACGCGCCTACCGCACGCAGCGCCTCGTCACCGGCCAGGTGCCCGTAGGTGTCGTTGATCTGCTTGAAGTGATCGAGGTCGATCATCAGCAGGGCGACGGGCTGCTTCGCGGCCGCCGCGCGGCGCAGTCGGCCCTCCGCCTGCTCCCGCCAGGCCGAGGCGTTGAGCAGCCCGGTCTTGACATCGGTAGCTGCGCTTGTCTGCAACCGCTCGACCTGTGCGCTGCGGTAAAGCATTGCAATCACGGCCAGCACGCCTGGGCTCAGCCAAGGGGAGTGGATGACCGTCTCGCCGGTGAGGGCACCGAGAATCAGCGTCACCAGTTCGAGCAGCCGGTCGCTGCGGCTGATCAGCACCGAGCGCCACGAGGACGGCCGCATCACCAGGACCAGAACGAGGCCGACAAGTCCCTGGTTGACCACATGGAACGCGGCGATGGCCAGGATGACGGACAGCGCAGACGCGGCACCTGTCGGGAGCGCGGTGAATCTGTCCGCTAGGTGTATCAGGGCCGCCGCAGCGAGCGTCGCCAGTACCATCGTGGCGGCAGAGAAGGTGTGTCGGTGGGGACGCAGCGACTGATGCCGGAGCCCGCGCAGCAGAGTGTGCGCGTAGACCGCGATGATGAGCAGCCCCGCATAACCCGCAGGCAAGGTGAGCACGCCGGCAAAGGCCCACACCGAAGTCGCGTTGACCCAGCCGCGGTCAGAACCGAGGAATCGGCGGAATCGCTCGACGCGGTCGCTGCCTTCGCCGAGGACGACCGACAGGCCGAACAACAGTGCCATGCGCCCCAGCGCATCGCTACTCACGTTGGCAAACCACAGGGCCGTGGCTGTCGCCGCCGCGGCGCTGGCTTCGACGCCGAGTATCACCAACAGGGCCCGTCGCGGCACCGACCAGAGCGCCCAGGCGCGCATCGATACCGTCAAGGACGTCCCCGAAGGCTGCGGGCGCGAACTTGATTCGCGCCGACCAGGATCGAATCGGCCATATCGTCCCCCAAGAGCCCCCCGCAGCGGGACTACCTCGTCGTAGGCGGAGCTTACCTCGCACGGGCTAATGTCGCTGTTAGTTCTATTCGCGGGCACCATGCCATTTGGATTGGGGGTGAGGGCAATGGGGTTCGGTGTCGACTGGGGCTGATCATCGAAGTACGTGCGGAACGGTCGTGACCTGTGAGCAGAGGAGGTGAGCGCGAATGAAGTACGGAGTCGATTGGGGCTGAGACACCCTAAAACAGTTGTTCGCGCTGGGTCAGTGGGCGAGGCTCGCTGACCGGGAGCGGTGACCGGACGAGCGCTGGTGTGCGACGGCTAGACCCGCTGCGGACAGCGTGCCGACAGCGCCGGCGACAGCGATGGCAGCCTCCACGTGCCATACCTGTGCGAGGGCGCCGCCGGCGATCAACCCGAGACCCTGGGCAGCGAGCAGGCCGGACGAGGCCACGGCAATCGCCTGGCCACGGCCGGCGCGGGGCACGGTGGTGACGAACTCGGTCATGACCTGGATCTGATAGGCCGAGGCCGCGCCGCTCAGGGCAAGCAGGATCGTCGCCAGGGCCAGGCTAGGTGCTGCCCAGAAACCGAGCAGCGGCAGGCCGGCAGCCACCGCCATCGGACCGACCGCACGGCTGCGCACCTGCGCGGGTAGCCAGCGGGAAAACAGCACCGCGGCGACCAGCATGCCGGCCGGATTGGCCGCGAGGAACACGCCGACAGTCCCCGGCCCCCCGTGCACCGACGCCGCGTACGGCGCAGCCAATCCCTCCGGCACCACGAACAGCCCGGCCAGCCACGACAATCCGAGCAGCACCCGCAGCCGTTCGGTGGCGAAGGCCACCGAGATGCCACTCCACCAGCTGGCCCGTTCCGGACCGTCGCTCGAACCACCGGCCGCCGCTCGACGCGCCAGCCCCCACCGCATCAAGGCCGCGGAGACGGCGAAGGTGCCAGCGTCCACCCCGAGGGCAGTCCGCGCACCGACAGCTGCCACGACGGCGCCCCCGACGGCAAAGCCGATCAGCTGCGCCGCCTGGACCGTGGCGACGCGCAGGCCGACCCCCACCACATATCCCTCGCCGGCCAAGATCTCGGCGACCAGGGCCGACTCCGCGGCCTTCCAGGGCGTCCCGACGACCACGGCCAGCACCAGAAACACGACAACGAGCGGCAGCGGGACCGCCGGCACCGCCATCAACGCCAGCAGCCCCGCGCGGATCAGGTCGCCGGCCACGAGCAGGCTGCGCGGGGGCAGCCGGTCGGCCAGCCGCCCCAGCAGCACCCCGGCGAGTAATGAAGGCAGGTAGGTCAGCGCGTAGACGCCGGCGGTCAGCAGGCCGGATCCGGTGTGCGAGTACACCAGCACGGACAGGGCGACCCGCGCGAGCTGGTCGCCGACCAGCGATTGGACATCGGCCAGCCAGAGCCGGCGGTACTCGCGCACAGCCAGAACCGCGCGGAACCCGTCGCCGGGAAGCGGCCCGCCCCCGACCGAGCGCCGGCGGCTCGTCGGGGCGCGTCTGTGCCGAGCTGTCATGATCCTCCACCGGAGAAGGATCAGGCTAGCGGCAATGCGGGCGTCTCCGGACAACTCCGCTCGTGACCCCGGCGAGAAGCTGGCAACTACTTGCACATGGTACGAGCAATAGCTTCCGTGGTGCAGTATCTTAGGTGTGACGGCGTACTGGTGTGATCGACGATGACCCCCTCGTGAAACCCGCGCCGCGCCCCACGTGGCGCGATCTGCTGTCCATGAGCCTGCCGGAGCTGGGACTGCGGGCCGACGACGGCGCCGGGTTCTACTTCGTCGACATCGACCGTTTCAAGGCCGTCAACGACGTGCTCGGCTATGACGCCGGAGATCAGCTGCTGCAGGAGTTCACCCGGCGTATCGATCGGTGGGCCGGACCTCGCGGCCTCACCACCGAGGTGGACGGCGACGTGATCGCGGTCCTTCGTCCCGGGCTGGCCGACCAGCCGAGGGCCCAGGCCGAAGGCGAGCGGCTGCGCGAACTCCTGCGCGAGCCGGTCACCCTGGCCGGGCGCGAGGTGAGCAGGTCGGTCAGTATCGGCCTCGCCTTCCTCCCGCCGGGAGAACTGAGCATCAGCGAGCTGGCCAAGTGCGCCGACGACGCCCTGGAGGCGGCTCAGCAACGCTCGGGCAACGTCGCGGTCGGGTTCAGTGGCGACGTGCGGTCGTGGGCGACCTATCGCTCTCAGATCGAGCTGAACCTGCGGGCCGCGCTGCGCACCGAAGCGTTGCACATGCACTTCCAGCCCGAGGTCGACATGCGCACCGGTGCCCTCGTCGGCGTCGAGGCGCTGATGCGCTGGTGGCACCCGGTCCTGGGCCTGCTCGGTGCCGACCAGTTCGTCGAGGTCGCCGAACGCACGGAGATGATCGTGGAACTCGGCGAGTGGGCGCTTCGGGAGGCCTGCCGGCACCGCAAGTCCTGGGCTGGACTACTGGCCGGCCGCTCCCTCGTCGTCCGCGTCAACATGTCACCCACCCAGCTGGCCGACGCGGGCACGCCGGCGCTGGTAGCCGACGTACTGGCCGAGTTCGACCTGGCACCCGAGGTGCTCTGCATCGAGATGACCGAATCCGAACACGTACCGGATCTGGAGGGCACCTCGTCGGTGATGCGGCAGCTGCGGGCTTCGGGCGTGACGACGGCCCTGGACGACTACGGCACCGGCTTCAGCTCGCTGCTGCGGCTGAAAGCCCTGCCGATCGACGCCGTGAAGATCGACAGGTCGTTCGTCGGCGACCTCGGCACCGACCCGACGGACACGATCATCGTCGCGGCGATCATCAGCATCGCCGGTGACTTCGGCCTCGAGATCGTCGCCGAGGGCGTGGAGACCCGGGTCGCGGCGCTCGAGCTGCTGCGCCTGGGCTGCCACCGTGCCCAGGGCCATCTGTTCGGCCAGCCGGTGCCGCCGGACGAGCTCCGGCCGCTACTCGAGGCGGGCCGAGTGCCCGTCGAGCCGCCGCTGGGCTGAGGCCCGCGCCAGCACAATCGAGCGGGGCTGGTCGCGCTAGCCCTCGTCGCGATCGGCCAGGCGCCGGCGCGGCAGGATGGCCGCCGCCTCGTCGTCGGTCAGCGACTCCTCGGCCAGCTCGGCGACCTCGTCCCCCTCGGCGAGTGCGCGGATGCGCCCGGCGAGCGCCCCGAGACTGTCCGGGCTGAGCACGTCGAGCACCCGTTCGCGCAACGCGGCCGCGTAGAGGCTCTCCATCTCCCGAGCCAGCTGCAGGCCGTGCTCGGTGAGCGTCGCGTACACGACGCGGCGGTCGCCGGCCGAGCTGCGGCGGTCGATGAGCCCGTCCCGGCCCAGCCGGTCGGCCATCTTCGTGAAGCCCCCCGACGTGATCGACAGCTCGCGGGCGAGCCGGCTCATCGGCAGGCGATGGTCGGTGCTGCTCAGCAGCAGGTGCAGCGCGCCGAAGGACTGCGCCGGCAATCCGGACTCCCGGATCTTCTGCACCACGCGCAGCTGCGTCCGCGAGACCGCACGGACAATCAGCTCCCACTGGGCGACGAGTTCCTCGTCAGACATCTCGACGCCCGCCACCCGCCCACCGTAGCGGCGTTGCGGCGCTCCGCAACCGCAGCGCCGCGGTGTGTCCAGGCCTGATCTTCGATCTGCCAGCGCGGACGTGACACCGCTTTCCTGCTGGACGGTGGTTCGCTCTACCATGACGGCATGATCACCGCGATCGTCATGATCCGCGTCGAGGCCGACCAGATTCCCGAGGTCGCCCAGCAGATCGCGGAGCTGGACGGGGTCAGCGAGGTCTACTCCGTCGCCGGCGACGCGGATCTGATAGCCCTCGTCCGGGTCCGCGAGTTCGACCAGATCGCGCAGACCATCGCCGGGCGGCTGTCGAAGGTCGCTGGCGTGCTGCACACCGACACGCACATCGCGTTTCGGGCGTACTCCCGCCACGACCTCGACGCCACCTTCTCCATCGGCCTGGAGTAGGCGCATCAGCGCTGCTGGTCGAGTCCGGCCAGCCACGCGTTGTAGGAGCGGCGCGCCTCGTCGTCGTCGTCGAACGTCTCCGCCGTCGTGTGCGTGGCGCCGGTGTGCTCGGCGAAGGCAGCCCGCCGCGCCTGCTCCAGCCAGCCCTTCTCGTCGGCACGGGCGGTGTCGACGCGCCGCAGCCAGCCGATGACGAGGGTGACCATGACCAGGGCCATGATCGCGTCCCCGCCGAACCACATGATCGCTCCACCGGTGCGGGTGTCCGACAGCGCGTCCACCTGCAGACCGGAGGCGGGCAGCAGGGCGACCGCGTGGCTGCCCTGCATCAGCACGATGCCGGTGAACGTGTCCACCGCCATGGCGACCGCGAGCAGCAGCCAGCGGGCCGGTGACGCGAGGCGCCAGCGGATCGGCTCGTCACCCACGACAAGCGCGAAGAACTGACAACCGACCAGCACGTAGACGACGTGCTCGAGCTGACCGGCCCAGGTATTGCGCATGATCGTGTCCATCAGCCCGGTGAGGTGGCTGCCGACGATGACGCCCGCGTAGGACGCCAGCGCCACCGGCGGGGAGACCAGCAGCGACACGACCGGGCCCTTCGCGAGCGCCGCGATCCGGTCGCTGGTGGGCGCGCGCGTGGCCTCGATCGCCAGGCGTAGCGGGCGGCCGGTGACCAGCAACGCCGGCGCGAGCATCAGCAGCGCCAGGTGCCCGGCCATGTGGGCGGTGAACAGCGCCTGGTCGTAGACCGCGATGCTGCCGTTGGTCGCGAACGCGCACACCGCGATTCCGGCGAGGAAGGCCAGCGTGCGCACCGCCGGCCACCGGGCGCCCGGCGTGCGCAGTGGCACCAGCGCGACACCGGTCAGGTACCACGCCGCGGCCAGGACGAGCACCGCCAGCGCGAGCGCGTCCAGCTGCCAGGCGGTCACCAGCCTCGTGCCGAACAGCGGACCGAATGGGTCGGCACCGCCGCGTGCCATCGCGTCGGCGACGCCCGTCCGGCCAGGCATGGCGGCCATGCTGTCGCCGGCGAGGTAATGCCACACGGCGAGCGCGACCCCGGTGAGGACGAGTGCGGCGAAGGTCCAGGCCACGACGGCAAGTCGCGGCACGCGGGGACCGCGCGGCGCTGCGGGCATGCCTCCAGTGTCCCTCGCCCGGTGGCGGGCGCAGCAGCCGACCTCGGCGCGATGCGCTCGCCGCGGCCGGTCGCGTCGCGGACGTCCGATCTCGGTGCCGACGCGGCCTGCTTGCCTGCCGCTCAGCGCGGCAGGATCACTGCGCTTCGGCGTCGCGGGCACGGCGACCGGCCGTGATCCAGCGTTCCAGCAGCGCCTCGGCCGCTCCCCCGTCGACAGCCTCGGCCGCGGCGTGCAGGCCGGCCTCGATCGCGGACTCCACGCGGTCGGGATCGAGCCCATCGTGCGCCGCGATCGCCGCCGCCGCGTTCAGCAGCACCGCGTCCCGCGCCGCCCCGCCCCGTCCGGCCAGCACCTCGCGCACGACGGCCGCGTTGTGGGCCGGATCGCCGCCGGCCAGCGCCCGGTGCTCGACGAGCGCGAGCCCGAACGCGGCGGGATCGAGCGAGGTCTCGGTGACCGAGCCCGCCGATGCCAGCCACAGGCTCGACGTGGTCGTGGTCGTCAGTTCGTCCAGGCCGTCGTCGCCGCGGAAGACCAGCGCCGTGTCGCCGCGCCGGGCGAAGACTTCAGCCATGACCGGAGCCATCCGGCGGTCGGCACACCCGATCGCCGACGCACGCGGGCGAGCCGGGTTGGTCAACGGTCCGAGGAAGTTGAACGCGGTGGGCACCCCGAGCTCGCGGCGCGGCGGCCCGGCGAAGCGCATCCCCGGATGGAACACCGGCGCGAAGCAGAAGCCGATGCCCACCTCGGCCACGGTCGAGCGAACACCCTCCGGGCCGAGGTCGATCGCGATTCCGAGCTGTTCCAGCACATCCGCCGAGCCGCACAGCGAGGACGCGCTGCGGTTGCCGTGCTTGACGACGCGGCGTCCGGATCCGGCGACGACCAGAGCGGCCATCGTGGTGATGTTGACCGTGTGCGCGACGTCGCCGCCGGTACCGACGATGTCGACCGCCGGGGCGTCGAGGACGACCGGGACGGCGCGGCGCAGCATCGTGCGCACCAAACCATCGAGTTCGTCTGCGGTCTCGCCCTTGGCGCGCAGGAGCACGGCGAAAGCGGCCAGCTGGGCCGCGCTGGCCTGCCCGGCCATGATCTCGTCCATCGCCCAGGCGGTGGCTGCCGAATCGAGGGACTGTCCGCGCATCAGGGCGAGCAGCACCACCGGCCAGCTGTGGCCGGCTGCCGCGGAGGTCACCGGCGGCTACCGGACGACGGGGATGACGCCGGTGCCGCGGCGCAACTGGCCGGCGACGACCGCCGCGGCCTCGATGGGGTCGAGCGGCATCGAGATGACGGCGTCGGCGAGCGACCAGCTCGCCAGCCAGCCGTCTTGCTTGCGGGCGATCAGCACGACGATCGGCGGGCAGTCCTGGATCTCGTTCTTGAATTGGCGGGCCAGGCCCATGCCCCCCGTCGGCTGCGCCTCGCCGTCGAAGATCACGACGTCCAGGCCGCCCTCGTCGAGCTGGGCGATGACCTCGGCGTTGGTGCCACATTCGACCCAGTCGATGCGCCCGACATCCGGTGCGGGCCGGCGGCCCACCGCCGTGCGTACCTGCGCCCGCAGGTCGGCGGAATTGCTGTACACGAGGACGGTGACCGGCTCGGCCGAACCGCTTCGTCTCGGCTCGTGGGCTCGGCTGCGCGCGTCCATGCGCTGCATCGTAACCGCGGCCCCGGCGCCCTCGCGGTGGCGCGTCCGGTGGCGCGTCCGGTGCCGCTCGGTGCCGGTCGGACGACGGCGGCAACACGACCCCGACCCCGGCGAGAAAGCGGCGCTGCGGCAGGACATAATGCCTTCGTGACTGCGACAGCCGCTGCCCCCAGCTTCGAGTCCAGCAAGGTGCATTCCCTGACGCGTCCGAACATCGTCGCCGTCGGCACCATCGTCTGGCTCTCCAGCGAGCTGATGTTCTTCGCGGGCCTCTTCGCGATGTACTACACGATGCGGTCGGTGCATATGCCGGACTGGCCGATGCACCTGCCGAACGACGGGGGAATCCACGCCGGCGAGCTGATCAAACCGAAGGTCGCCTACGCCACGCCGTTCACGATCATCCTGGTGGCATCGAGTTTCACCTGCCAGTGGGGCGTGTTCGCCGCGGAGAAGGGCGACGTGTTCAAGCTGCGCCGCTGGTTCACCTTCACCTTCTTCCTCGGCCTCGCGTTCCTCGTCGGTCAGGGCAACGAGTTCCGGCTGGAGGTCCTCGAGGGCAACACGATCTCGCGCACCGGTTACGGCTCGGTCTTCTTCCTCACCGAGGGCTTCCACGGGCTGCACGTGCTCGGCGGCCTGATCGCGTTCATCCTCTTCCTGATGCGCACCACGCTGGGCAAGTTCACGCCCGCCCAGGCGACCGCGGCGATCGTGGTGTCCTACTACTGGCACTTCGTGGACGTGGTGTGGATCGGCCTGTTCGCGACGATCTACATCATCCAGTGAGTACGCGCGAGAATCCGCCGTCCGTGAGGAGGCTTTGGTGACCGAAGACTTCGACGTCGACGGCGAGCTCGGCTTCGAACCGTCCGCCTCCGCCACCGGTGCGGAGCAGGACGCCGCGCCGCGCCCGCGCCGCCGCCCGAGCCTGCGTCGGCGCCTCGCGGCAGGCGGCGTCCTGGTCGTCGCGCTCCTCGCGACCGGCGGGGCGTACACGCTGGTCGCCGGCACGTCCGGCGCCTCGGACACGACGAACAGCGCCGCGAACATCGCGGCCGGTCGCCAGCTGTTCGAGACCACCTGCATCACCTGCCACGGGCAGAACCTGCAGGGCGTGAAGGACCGCGGCGTCCCGCTGGTCGGGGTGGGCGGCGCGTCGGTGTACTTCCAGGTCAGCACCGGACGCATGCCGCTGGCCGGTCAGGGCGCCGAGGCCACCCGCAAGCCGGCGCGGTTCACCGACACCCAGACCCGTGAGCTGGCGGCCTACGTCCAGTCGGTCGGGGGCGGCGTCGACATCCCTCGCGGGCAGCTCACCGATCTGGGCAACGTCGCCAACGGCGGCAACCTGTTCCGCCTCAATTGCGCCTCCTGCCACGGCACGACGTTCAAGGGTGCGCCGCTGTCGGCCGGCGCATCGGCTCCGTCGCTGAACCAGTCGACGGACCTGCAGATCTACACGGCGATGCTGAGCGGGCCGGAGAACATGCCGATCTTCAGCAACAACCAGCTGACACCGGACGAGAAGCGCCAGATCGTCAGCTACGTGCAGACCATCAAGGCGTCGCAGGATCCAGGCGGCCACGGAATCGACCGCATCGGACCGGTCTCGGAGGCCATCGTCGTCTGGGTCGCCGCCGTCGGCGCGCTGATGATCGTCATCCTCTGGATCGGAGCGAAGGCCCAGTGAGCGCGAAGTCCGGCGACGAGCCGAGTGTGGACGAACTGCAGGAGATGACACCTGAGCAGGCGATGATCGCCGGCGCCGAGATCGACGGCATCCACATCGTCCACCGGCGGGATCGTTTCCCGATTCGCGGCACCCACGCCGAGAAGCGCGCCGAACGGGCCGTGGCGCTGTGCTTCGTCATCGCGGCGTTGGGCGGTGTCGGGTTCATCGTCGCCTTCATCGCGATGCCCTACCAGTGGCACATGCCCGGCACGCCGCAGACCTTCCGCTTCTACACCCCCGCCCTCGGCGGGCTGATGGCGATCATGCTGCTGTTCATGGGCGTCGGCCTGGTGCTGTGGGCGAAGTGGCTGATGCCGGAGGAGGAAGCCGTCCAGGAGCGGCACGATCACGCCTCGGCCTCCAGCGAGCAGGACAAGCTGATGACCCAGGCGACGTTCACGGTCGGCCTCGAGGACACCGGCCTGCCGCGGCGTTCGCTGATCCTGCGCTCGCTCGGCCTGGCGGGAGGCGCGCTGGCCACCGTCCCACTGGTCGCGCTCGTCGGGGCCATGCTCAAGAAGCCCGGCAACCAGCTCGACTTCACGATGTACCGCCCCGACAAGGCGCTGTTCCCGGACACCGGTGGACGCGTCCCGCTGGTCTATTCCGACTGGCGCCGCGTGTCCCCCGACGACCTGCTGCCCGGCGGAATCGCGACCGTCTTCCCCGGCGTCCGGCAGAAGCTCGACGGCTACGACGGCGTCAGCAACGCCAGCTCGCCGACCCTGCTGATCCGGCTGCGCCCCGGGCAGACGGTCAAGCCCCGCAAGGGTCAGAGGAACTACGGCTGGCCGGCGGAGAACCCGGAGTACATCGCCTTCTCCAAGATCTGCACGCACGCCGGCTGCCCGGCCTCACTGTTCGAGCAGCAGACCACCCGGCTGCTGTGCCCGTGCCACCAGTCGCAGTTCGAGGTGCTCGAGGACGCCAAGCCGGTGTTCGGCCCGGCGACCCGCAGCTTGCCCAAGCTTCCGCTGGACGTCGTCATCGGTGCCGACGGCCACCAGTACTTCGTCGCCCGGCACGACTACAACGAGCCGATCGGCCCCGGCTTCTGGGAGCGCTCATGAGTACGACCACGACGGCGCCGCGTCGCACCGAGAAGCCGCGTACCCCGCAGGGAAAGCTCGCGAAGTTCTTCGACGACCGGCTGCACATCGCCGGCCCGACGCGTCAGCAGCTGAACAAGGTCTTTCCGGACCACTGGTCGTTCATGATGGGCGAGATCGCGCTCTACTCGTTCCTCATCCTGCTGCTCACCGGCACGTATCTCACCTTCTTCTTCGACCCGTCGATGGCCGAGACCGTCTATCACGGCCGATACGTGCCGATGCAGGGCATCACGATGTCACGGGCCTACGAGTCGACGCTGAACATCACCTTCGACGTTCGCGGTGGCCTGGTGATCCGCCAGATCCACCACTGGGCCGCGCTGCTGTTCGTCGCCGCGATGCTGATCCACATGTTCCGGGTGTTCTTCACCGGCGCATTCCGCAAACCCCGCGAGATGAACTGGCTGATCGGCCTCGGCCTGATGATGCTGGGCATCATCGAGGGTTTCGCGGGCTACTCGCTGCCCGACGATCTGCTCTCCGGCACCGGCCTGCGGATCGCCGACGCGATCATGCTCTCGATCCCTGTGGTCGGCACCTGGCTCTCGTTCCTGATCTTCGGTGGCACGTTCCCCGGCGACCTGATCATCGGGCGCTTCTACATCGCGCACGTGCTGCTGATCCCGGCGATCCTGGCCGCCCTGATCGGCGCGCACCTGGCGTTGATCGTGCGGCAGAAGCACACCGAGTTCCCGGCCGCCGGTCATAACGAGCAGACGGTCAGCGGCGAGCGGGTGTTCCCAACCTACGCGGCTAAGGCCGGTGGCTTCTTCTTCCTCGTCTTCGCCTCGGTGGCCGCACTCGGCGGCTTCGCGCAGATCAACCCGGTGTGGCTGTACGGGCCGTACACCCCCTCGCAGGTGTCCTCGGGTTCGCAGCCGGACTGGTACATGATGTTCCTCGACGGCTCGACGCGCCTGATGCCCTCGTGGGAGATCCGGCTGTGGGGCCACGACCTCCCGCCGCTGTTCTGGCCGACGGTCGTGCTGCCCGGGGTGCTGGTGACGCTGGCGGCGTTGTATCCGTTCATCGAAGCGAAGATGACCAACGACACCGCCCATCACAACCTGCTGCAGCGCCCGCGCGACGTGCCGGTGCGCACCGGCCTGGGTGCCATGGCGCTGACGTTCTACCTGGTGCTGTTCCTGTCCGGCGGCAACGACATCATCGCGCACGCCTTCGACATCTCGCTGAACGCGATGACCTGGGGCGGGCGCATCCTGCTGCTGGTGCTGCCGCCGGTCGCCTATGCCCTCACCTATCGCGTGTGCCTGGGCTTGCAGCGCCACGACCGCGAGGTGCTCGAGCACGGCATGGAGACGGGCATCATCAAGCTCCTGCCCACCGGCGAGTTCATCGAGGTGCACCAACCGCTCGGTCCCGTCGATGCGCACGGCCACGGGCAGCTGAGCTACGCCGGCACCCCGGTGCCCAAACGACTGGGACAGCTCGGTGCCGTGTCGCCGCTGCGGCACGTCCGCGGGTTCTTCTATCCGGTCAAGGAGAAGCCCGAGATCCAGGCCGCGCTCGACGCGGTGGAGGCCGTCGGGGCCGACCAGCACGACGAGAAGCACGAGCTGGAATCCAGCCAGGATTGACGCGGTAGCTCACCTGCGGTAGCTCACTGCGGCGCCGCGGGGCGCTCCTTGCGGCCGCCCTGGCGCCTGGCGATCTTCATGGCGTCACGCGGCCATGGCAGCACCAGCGCATCAAGATCGCGGCGGGACGCTCGTCCCGCCGTCCGCTGAGCGCATCAGCGCACAGCGGGACGTTGCTAGGCAAGCGCAAGCTCGCAGCGGCAGCGAGCTCAGCGAAGGGCGGGGCCCTTGCCGCCGATGTAGTACTCGAAGAGCAGGCCGCCGACGGTGAACAGGATCAGCACCACGGACACGATCACCAGCCACCACTGGTAGAACGCCAGGCCGGTTCCGGCCACGGTGGCGGCAGCGGCAATGCCGACCGGCCAGTAGCTACCCGGGCTGAAGAATCCCAGCTCGCCGGCGCCCTCCGCGATCTCGGCATCCGGGCGGTCCTCCGGGCGGGGGTCGATGCGCCGCGAGACGAACCAGAAGAACGAGCCGCAGATCCCCATCAGGCCGCCGGAGAGGATCAGTCCCATCAGGCCTGCCCACTCGACGTGGCCGTCGGTCATGTGCGTCCAGATTCCATAGGCGACCGCGGCAGCCCACAGGAAGACCGCTACCCCCAGGAAGAGCCGGGCTTCGACCTTCATCCCTCAGCTCCCATGCCCGTTGGTCGCGGACTCGGCGGTGCGCACGGTGTTGAACGGATGGGTGGTCGTCGCGTACGGTCCGCCGGGCACTGCCGCGGCGGTGAGCGCTTCGGCCTGCCGGGCCGGGTTGTTCGCGCCGACCTTGACGAGCGCCTGGAGGTAGCGGGTGAAGACGGCCGGTTGCACCACCCGGACCTCGAAGTTCATCTCCGAGTGGTAGGTGCCGCACAGTTCCGCGCAACGACCCACGAAGCTGCCCGTCGACGTCGCGGTGAACTCGAACTTGTTGTCCATGCTTGTGTGGTCGGGTCCGTAGGGGATCACGTCACGCTTGAACAGGAACTCAGGCACCCAGAACGAGTGGATGACGTCGTCGGAGTGTTCGATGATCTGGACCGTCTCGCCCTTGGGCACGACCAGGATCGGGATCTCGTCGGAGCTGCCGACCGTGGACAGCACCGCCCTGGATCCCGGGTAGATCGTGGGCTTGCCGTGGTCCGCCAGGTAGTTGAACTGCCAGTTCCACTTGAACGCCTCGACCTGCACCTTGACGTCCGGGTTCTTGCTGAGCTTGTTGACGTAGTTCTCGACCACGACCGTGCGGTAGAACAGCCCGGCGATGATGATGAACGGCGCGAGGGAGTACACGATCTCGACGGGCAGATTGTACTTGGTCTGGCGCGGTAGTCCATCGCTCTTCTTGCGGTAGCGGATGCAGCACCAGAAGATCAGGCCCCACACCAGCACGCCGACGGCGAGCGCGGCGACGCACGACCAAGTCCAGAGGGTGCGCGTCTTCTCGGCCTGGTCGGTGACGCCGCTCGGCCAGCCGAAGCGCAGCTTCGCCTCGACGTCGTGGGCCGAGCAGCCGGTGAGCACGACGGCGAGAGAACCGACGAGCAGCGCGGTGCGGCCGCCTCCGGTCCGTCGTCTGCGACGCACGTCAACCGCCTTTCGGACTCCGCCAGGGTCGGTTCGGAGCGTACTGGACCAGGCGGACGCTCACCCTGACGGGGTCGGCGTCTCGGGCCTGCCCGGCCGCCCCGTCGGGCAGCTACCGTCGCCTCGTGGCGGTCTTTCTCGATGCGGCGTCCGGTGCGCCCATGCACCCGGTGGCGCGCGAGGCGCTGCTCGCCGCGACCGCGGACGGGTGGGCCGATCCGGGGCGCCGATATGGGGCGGCTCGGCGGGCCCGACTGCTGCTCGATGCGGCCCGCGAATCGCTCGCCGATTCCATCGGCGCGCGGCCGGACGAGGTGAGCTTCGCCGCGAACGGCGCGCAGGCCCTGCACGCCGCCGTGCTCGGCACGCTGGCAGGCAGTCGCGGCAGCGGCGTGGGCGGTGCCGGCGTGGTGCACAGCGCCGTGGAGCACTCGGCGGTCCTGCACGCGATCGAGATGCACTGCTCCCGCACCGGTGCGGCTGCAGTGCAGATCGGGGTCGACGCCCTCGCCCGGGTCGACACCGCGATCTTCGTTCAGGCGGCCGCCCGACCCGGGATCGGCGCCGCCGTGCTGCAGGCCGCCAACCACGAGGTGGGCACCGTCCAGCCGGTCGCCGAGATCGCCGGGCGGATCGCCGTGCCGCTCGTCGTGGACGCTACGCAGACCCTCGGCCACGCGGAGCTGCCGGGCGGCTGGTCGGTGCTCGCGGGGGACGCGCGCACATGGGGCGGCGCCGACGCGGGCATTCTCGCGGTGCGGACGGGCACGCGCTGGCGCTCGCCCTATCCCGAGGACGAGCACGAGGCCGGCCGCGTCCCCGGTGTGGTGAATCTGCCCGCGGTCGTCGCCGCGGCCGCGTCGCTCCGCGCGGTGCGGGCCGAGCAGGCGACGGCGGCCGAGCGGCACCGGGCGCTGATCGAGCGGATCCGCTCGACGGTCGCCGCGAACGTGCCCGACGTCGAGGTCCTCGGCGACCCGCACGGCCGCTTGCCGCACATCGTCACCTTCTCCTGCCTGTACGTCGACGGCGAGGCGCTTCTCACCGCGCTCGACCGCCGCGGCTTCGCGGTCTCCTCCGGCTCGTCGTGCACGTCCTCGACGCTGCAGCCCTCGCACGTCCTGCTCGCGATGGGAGCCCTGACGTCCGGCAACCTCCGGATCTCTCTGCACCACGCGAGCACCGCCGCGGACGTGGCGGCGTTCCTCGCCGCGCTGCCCGACGTGGTGGCCGGCGCACGTGCCGAGCTCGGGGCAGCGGGACTGTGAACGCCGCCGTGGTCCTGGACTGCCGCGGGCGGCGCTGCCCGCTGCCGATCCTCGAGCTGGCACGCCATATCACCGACGTCGAACCCGGCGCGACGCTGACGGTCGAGGCCGACGACCCGGCCGCGCGTCCCGACATTGCCGCGTGGTGCCGGATGCGCGGGCATGAGTACGCGGGCGAGGCACCCGGCGCCGACGGCACGCCCGGCTACACCGTGCGCAGGCTGCACTGAGCGAACCGGGATACTGGAGCGCGTGTGCGGACTCATCGGCTTCCTCGCTGCCGACGCCGGTGCGGCGCAGGTGGCGGCCAGTGTCGCGGATTCCTTGCAGGACATGCGCCACCGCGGCCCGGACGAGGGCGGCGTCTGGTCCGACGCGGACGTGGTGATCGGCTTCCGCCGGCTGTCGATCATCGACATCGATCACTCGCACCAGCCGCTGCCCTGGGGATCCGGCCGCTATCACCTGATCTTCAACGGCGAGATCTACAACTACGTCGAGCTGCGCGAGCGGCTGGCCACGGAGTTCGGCGCGACGTTCGAGACCGACGGTGACGGCGAGGCCATCGTCGCCGGCTACCACTACCTCGGCGAGAAGGTGGTGCGCGAGCTGCGCGGCATGTTCGCGTTCCTGATCTGGGACTCGCAGGAGCGCGTGCTGTTCGGCGCGCGGGACTGGTTCGGCATCAAGCCGCTCTACACCTACACCGACGAGCGCGGATCGTTCTTCGCCAGCGAGAAGAAGTCGCTGCTCGACGTCGCGCTGCCGGGAACGGCGGCCGAGGTGGACACGACCGCGCTGCAGCACTATCTGAGCCTGCAGTACGTGCCCGAACCCGCGTCGATGCATCGCGCGATCCGCCGCGTCGAGTCCGGCACCTACTTCACCCTGCGCCCGGGCGAGCCGCTGCACCCGCGCCGCTACTTCCACCCCGACTTCGCGATCCACGCCGTGCCCGAGCCGCAGCGGCTGTACCGCGAGATCGCCGCGGCGCTCGAGGACTCCGTCGCGAAGCACATGCGTGCCGACGTCACCGTCGGCTCGTTCCTGTCCGGCGGCATCGACTCCACCGCCATCGCCGCACTGGCCAAGCGGCACAACCCGAAGCTGCTCACCTTCACCACCGGCTTCGAGCGCGAGGGCTTCAGCGAGATCGACGTCGCCGCCGAGTCCGCCGCGGCGATCGGGGTCGAGCACATCACCAAGGTCGTCTCGGCCGAGGAGATGATGGACACCCTGCCGCTGATCGTCTGGTACCTGGACGACCCGGTCGCGGACCCCGCGCTCGTCCCGCTCTACTTCATCGCCCGCGAGGCGCGCAAGCACGTCAAGGTGGTGCTGTCCGGGGAGTGCGCCGACGAGCTGTTCGGCGGGTACACGATCTACCGCGAACCGATCTCGTTGCGCGCCTTCGAGGCGGTGCCCGCGGGCCGGTGCCGCGGGCTGGGCCTGCTGTCGGCGCGGATCCCGGAGGGCACCCGCGGCAAGGACCTGCTGCGCCGCGGCTCGATCGGGATCGAGCAGCGCTACTACGGCAACGCCCGCATCTTCCGCCCCTAGGAGATGCGGGGCCTCTACCGCGCCTACGA
>JBPCOI010000032.1:0-48411 GCA_051000395.1 Jatrophihabitantaceae bacterium | reverse complement strand
GCGCACCAGACTCTGGTCGTGGAGTTGGATGCGATGCTGCGACGCTACGGGACCACGTTTAGCCGCTACGATGTGCTTGTTCTGTTGGTGCACTCGCGCGCCGGCGCTCTGCCGCTGTCCAAGATCGGCCAGCGGTTGCAGGTGCACGCCACGTCGGTCACCAATGTGGTCGATCGTCTCGAGGCGGCGGGGCTGGTGCGGCGCGAGCCCAACCCGCAGGACGGGCGCGGCACGCTGGCCGTCATCACCGCCGCGGGCCGCGACCTGGCGCGCAGGGCGACCGCGGACCTCAACGCCGCGCGATTCGGCCTGTCCGCCCTCGGCCTGGACGAGCTGCGCCAGCTCTTCGCGGTGCTGCGGGGGCTGCGAGCGGGTACGGGCGACTTCCTCGGCGTGAACTGAGGCGCCGCGACACTAGGCCGCTTTCGAGGACTCCAGCGTCGCGTAGACCACGACGTTGACGTCGACGTCCGCACCGTTGTGCACGCCGCAGGTGATGATCACGATCCGGTCCGGGGTGTGCTCGTCCATCAGCGCGGGGACGCTGCCGGCCTGCTCCTTGGCGACGGTGTAGGCGTCAGTGACCCGGTAGGTGAGCAGTCCGGTAGGCGTCCGCAGCGTCACGTGATATCCGGACAGGCCGCTGACCGGATACGTGGCGATGCCGCCCTGCATGGTGGGTGCGGTGGCGACGTGGTCCATCGCGTACACCGACAGCGGATTGAGTACGAGCCACGCCTCGGCCCAGGCGTGTCCCAAGATGTAGCTGGTGCCCTTCGCGTCGCTGCCCGGCGCGACACCGAAGTCGCGTTGCACCCAACAGACCGTGTGGAACTGGTCGCCGGGCGGGTCCAACGGCCGGATGTAGTCCATGCCGCAGACCTGCGCCTTGACGTCGAAGGCGTTGCCCTTGATCTCGAAGGCGGTCGGCGCGGCCGGAGCCACGAGCTGGTGCGGCACCGCTGGCTTCGGGGCGGCGGCGACGTGGACGGGCGCAGCTACCGGCGAGGTGGACACCGGCTGGGGCAGCGGCGAGGACGCGGCCGGCGGGCGGCGGGCCGCGGGACGCGCGGTGGTGCCCCCGTGCAGGACGTACACCAGCGAGCCGGCCACGACGAGGACGACGACGGCCGCGGCGCCACTGTAGAGCTTTCCCGCCTTGGTCATGCCTGCCGCCCTCCACTCGCGGGAAATAAGCATAACTCGCCCAGCGGCACGCACGCCCTGAGCCGGTGGACTACTAGCCTGCGCACATCCGTCCCAGCCTGCCGATCGGAGTGCGCCGTGTGGCATGACATGTTCGTCCAGCAGATCCCCTTCGCCGAGAAGATCATCCGGACGGTCCTCGTGTACGTCCTCATCGCCGTGCTGCTGCGCGCCACCGGCAAGCGCGGGCTGGCCGGCCTCAACAGTCTCGACATCGTCGTCATGGTGCTGCTGTCCAACGTGGTGCAGAACGCCGTCATCGGCAACGACACCAGCCTGGTCGGCGGTGCCATCGGCGCCGTCACGCTCGTGACCGTCAACTCGGTGCTCAACCGGGCGGCGCTGCGCAGCGACCTCGTCTCGCGGTTGTTCGACGGCACCGACACCACCGTGATCACCGGTGGCGAGGTCGACGAGCGGGCCGCACGGCGGATCGGGTTGCGCCGCCACGAGCTCGACCACGCCGTGCGCCTGCAGAACGGCGACGACCTCTCCCAGGTAGATCAGGGCGTGCTCGATCCCGGGGGCCAGCTCATCCTCACCCTCAAGGACGACGAGCAGAGCGCGACCCGCGGGGACGTCGCGCGTCTGAGCGCGCAGCTGGTACGGATCGAGACGCTGCTGAGCTCGGCGCGGTGATGCCGCTGGATTTGGCAGTTACTAGGACGTCCTAGTAAATTGGTGGCACGGGGGTGGGCTCTCACCCGCCACATCGTTCGTAAGGTCACAGACATGGATGCTGAGCAGATCGCCGCCGGACGCGCCCGCTGGCAGGCCCGCTACGACGCGGCCCGCACGAGCCCACGTGACTACACGACGCTGTCCGGCGTGCAGCTCGAGCCGCTGTACGGACCGAGCGGCACGGACGAGCGGATGGAGCGCATCGGCTGGCCGGGGGAGTACCCGTTCACCCGCGGCATCCACCCCACCGGCTACCGCGGCAAGGCGTGGACGATCCGGCAGTTCGCCGGTTTCGGCAATGCGCAACAGACCAACGAGCGCTACAAGATGATCCTGGCCGAGGGCGGCGGCGGCCTGTCGGTCGCCTTCGACATGCCGACCCTGATGGGCCGCGACTCCGACGACGAGCGCGCGCTCGGCGAGGTCGGCCACTGCGGCGTGGCGATCGACTCGGCCGCCGACATGGACGTGCTGTTCGAGGGCATCGACCTGGCGGCCACCACGACGTCGATGACAATAAGCGGGCCGGCCGTCCCGGTGTTCTGCATGTACGTCGTCGCCGCCGAGCGGCAGGGCGCCGACGTCCGTGCGCTCGACGGCACCCTGCAGACCGACATCTTCAAGGAGTACATCGCCCAGAAGGAATGGGTCTACCCTCCCGAGCCGCACCTGAAGCTGATCGGCGATCTCATGGAGTACGTCGCGGCCGAGATCCCGGCGTACAAGCCGCTGTCGGTGTCCGGGTACCACATCCGCGAGGCCGGCGCGACGGCCGCGCAGGAACTGGCGTTCACGCTCGCCGACGGCTTCGGCTACGTCGAACTCGGGCTCTCGCGCGGGCTCGACATCGAGCAGTTCGCGCCCGGCCTCTCGTTCTTCTTCGACGCACACATCGACTTCTTCGAGGAGATCGCGAAGCTGCGCGCCGCTCGGCGGATCTGGGCGCGGTGGCTGCGTGAGGTCTACGGGGCGAGGACCGACCGGGCGCTGTCGCTGCGCTTCCACACCCAGACGGCGGGTGTGTCGCTCACCGCGCAGCAGCCGGACAACAACATCGTGCGCACGGCGGTGGAGGCGATGGCGGCGGTGCTGGCCGGGACGAACTCCCTGCACACCAACGCACTCGACGAGGTGCTCGCGCTGCCGTCGCAGAAGGCTGCGCAGATCGCGTTGCGCACGCAGCAGGTGATCGCCGAGGAGACGGGCGTGCTCAACGTCGCCGATCCGCTCGGGGGTTCGTGGTACGTGGAGGCGCTGACCGACAAGATCGAGGCCGAGGCGGAGGCGATCTTCTCTCGGATCAAGGAGCTTGGCGACGACGGCACCATGACCTCCGGGCTGCTCCGCGGCATCGAGGACGGCTGGTTCATCGGCGAGATCGCCGACTCCGCGTTCGCCTACCAGGTCGCGCTGGAGAAGGGCGACAAGCGCGTCGTCGGCGTGAACGTGCTCACCGGCGATGTCGGCGACGAGCTGGAGATCCTGCGCGTCTCGCACGAGGTCGAGCTGGCCCAACGTGAGCTCGTCGCGTCGCGCCGGGCCGGGCGCGACCAGGCGGTGGTCGACGAGGCGCTGGCCCGCATGGTCGACGACGCGGCCGCGGACCGCAACACGCTGCCCGCGATGCTCGATGCCGTCCGCGCCGAGGCGACCCTGGGCGAGATCTGCAACGCGTTCAAGCCGATGTGGGGGGAGTATCGCGAACCCGCCCGCTTCTGACGGCCCCCCGCTCGCCCCCGCCGGTTCTGACGTGTCATGATCCGCGGGGTTGCCTAGGAGGGGGGCAAGCAGCGTGCACACGCAACATTCGCTCACCGGGCTGTTCGTCGCGTTGATCGTCGTCTATGCGGTGCTGTTGATCATTTTAGTCGTGGCCTACGTCCGGATCCTGCACCAGGCCGGCTACTCGGGGTGGTGGCTGCTGATCGGGTTCGTGCCGATCGCCAACATCGTGATGTTTTTCGTCTTCGCCTTCAAGACGTGGCCGGTGCGGCGGGAATTGGAGCAGTTGCGGGCGCGCGCCAATTCGCAGTACGGACCTGGCCCCGGCTACGGCGGTCCGCCCGGCCCGTACGGGCCGCCCCCGTATCGCTGACCGGCTAGCGCGCAGCTCAGGCCTCGGCGCCGCCGTGCCGGCCCGCGCCGGCTGAGAACCGTGCCGAGCCGTGCAATGCCTCGTCGAGAACCGTCTGGCCGTGGCTGAATTCGCGCGCCAGCCCGGCGCGATCGTCTCGGCCTAGCGCGTCGTAGACCGAGCGGCGGTCCGAGCGCAGGCAGGCCTGCGGCAGCGCAGCGAGCTGGTGCGCCAGGGACTCCGCTGCTGCCCGCGACGTTCCCGGTGCGACGACCCGGTTGGCCAGGCCCATCGCCAGTGCCTCGTCCGCGCCGACCGGGCGCCCGGTCAGGATGAGATCAAGTGCGCGTCCGAGGCCGACGATCCGCGGCAGCCGCACGGTGCCGCCGTCGATCAGCGGGACGCCCCAGCGGCGGCAGAACACGCCGAGGACCGCGTCCGACTCGACCACCCGCAGGTCGCACCACAGCGCCAGTTCCAGGCCGCCGGCCACGGCGTGCCCGCTCACCGCGGCGATCACCGGCTTGCCGAGGGCCATCCGGCTCGGCCCCATCGGCCCGTCGGCCGACGCGTCGGGATCGAGGTCGTTGGACATCGCGTGCAGGTCGGCACCGGAGCAGAACGTCCCGCCGGCACCGCACAGCACCGCGACGCGGGCATCGGCGTCGGCGTCGAACGCGCGGAAGGCATCGGCGAGCGCACGCGCCGTCGGACCGTCCACGGCGTTGCGCACCTCCGGGCGGTCCACGACCACCGTCCACACCCCGCTGTCTCGCTGCACCTCGACCGGCATGCGACGACCCTCACCGGTTGCCTGCTTCGCTGTCAACGTCTGCAAAGCTGTTAGGCATGGCACCTGGCGCACCGAGACGTCCCGCCCCACCCAGCCCGGCCGTTACCGCCGCAATGGCGGGCGCCGTCGACCTGGCCGCGCTGAAGGCACGCTCCGACGCGGCGGCGCGTGCTGCGCAGGAGCCCACCCCCGCAGGCGGCTACGTCGTCGAGGTGGACGAAGCGAGCTTCCAGGCCGAGGTGCTGGACCGTTCCTTCCAGGTACCCGTCCTGCTCGACCTCTGGGCGGAGTGGTGCCAGCCGTGCAAGCAATTGTCTCCGCTGCTCGAGAAGCTCGCAGCCGAAGGCAACGGGGCCTGGATCCTGGCCAAGATCGATGTCGACGCGAACCCGCGCATCTCGCAGGCGCTGCAGGTGCAGAGCATCCCGACGGTGTTCGCCGTACTCGGTGGGCAGCTGGTTCCCGGCTTCCAGGGTGCCCTCGCGGAGGCGCCGTTGCGCGAGTTCGTCGACGCCGTGCTGCAGGCCGGCCAGGAGGCGGGCCTCGGCGCAGCATCGCCGGCGGACCCGCCCGAGGAGGGTCTCGCCGAGCAGCCCGCTGCCCCACCGGAGGATCCGCGCTTCGACGCTGCTGAGGCGGCCCTGGCCGCCGGCGACTATGGGCTCGCGGCCCGGGGTTTCCAGGCGATCCTCGACGCCGAGCCGGGTAATGCCGACGCCGCGCTCGCGCTGCGCCAGGTGCACCTGCTTGAGCGCGTCGAGGGCACTGCGCCGGAGGCCGCTGCACGCGCCGACGCCGAACCGGACGACATCGCCGCTCAGCTCGCGGCAGCCGACCTCTCCATGGCGGCCGACGACGCAGCCGGTGCCCTGCGCCGGCTGCTCGCGGCGGTGACCCGCACCAGCGGGCCGGACCGCGAGACGCTGCGCCAGCGGTTGATCGAGTACTTCGAGCTGCTCGGGCCCGACGACGAACGCGTCGCGAGCGCGCGGCGCGAACTGGCGCGGGCGCTGTTCTGATGGGCAGGTCCGCCCGGTCGCCGGACGGAGCGGACGAAGCGCAACGCCGTCGCGTCCGGCAGCTGATCTCGGTGAGCGAGGGCGACCCGTTGGCACCGTTCGCGCTACGGCCGGAGAAGAGCTACGTCTTCTCTGCCGACGGCGCAGCCGCCGTCGGTTACCGCGTGCGGCTGCGGACGGCCGTGGCCAGCGGCGACCCGATCGGAAATCCGGACGGCTGGGCGGCGGCGATCGAGGCTTTCGTGCACAGCGCGCATGCCCGCAACCTGCGCGTCGCCGTGCTCGGTGCCGGCGAGCGGGCTCGCTCGATGTGGGCGTCCTACCAGTTGAGCAGCGTCGCGATCGGGCGCGATGTCGTCGTGCAACGCGACCAGTTCAGCGTGCAGGGACGGCGCTACCGCAACCTGCGCCAGGCCGTCCAGCGTTCGCGCAACGCCGGCGTCACGGTCGAGTTCTATCGGGAGGCTGAGCTGCCTGCCGGGGTGCTGCGCGATTTGCGCGCGGTGATCCGCACCACGCGTCGCAAGGACAGCCGGGGCTTCTCGATGATCCTGGGGCGGCTCTTCGACGGCGAGCAGCCGGACGCTGTCGTGGTCGTCGCCCGCGACGCTGGGGCTCGCCTCGTCGCGGCGCATCGCTATCTGTGGGCCGGCAAGCAGGATCTCTCGCTCGATCTGCCGATCCGGGCGCTCGGCGCGCCCAACGGTGTCGACGAGAGGCTGATCGCCGAGGTGGTGCGGTGGGGCGCCGAACACGGGGTGCAGCGGGTCTCCCTCGCGTTCGCCCCGTTCCCGGACCTGTTCGGCAACCGGCACCACCTCGGCGTGCTCGGCAGGCTCGCGTACGGCGCGGTGCACCTGATCGATCCGATGCTCCGCGTCGAGCGGCTGTACCGGTACCTGCGCAAGTTCGATGCCTTCGACCAGCAGCGCTACGTCATGCTGCGCTGGCGCCAGGTCGGCGTCGTGGCGCTCGTGCTCCTGCTGCTGGAGTTCAGTTGACGGTGTGCGGCATCAGCGCGTTGTCGGGGATCACGCCCAGCCGGCCGGCCTGATAGTCCGCCAGGGCCTGCATCAGTTCTTCCTTGGTGTTCATGACGAACGGTCCGTAGTGCGCGACGGGTTCGCGGATCGGGCGCCCGCCGAGCAGCACCACCTCGAGCGCGGGACGGTTGGCGTCCTGCTGGGTGGACGCCGCGAGCGTGATCCGGTCTCCGGCGCCGAAGACGACGAGCTGGCCGCCGTGCACGGGCCGGGCGTCCGCGCCCGCGGTGCCGTTGCCGGACAGGACGTAGGCGAGCGCGTTGTAGTCGGGCTGCCATGGCAGCGAGAGCTGCGCGCCTGGCTGCACGCTCGCGTGGGCCATGGTGATCGGCGTGTGGGTGGCCCCCGGTCCGCCGTGCCCGTCGATCGCCCCGGCCACGATTCGCACCAGCGCGCCGCCGTCTGCCGAGGCGACCAGCGTCGCGTCCCGGCCCTCGATCGCCTGGTAGCGCGGCGCCGCGAACTTGTCCTTCGCGGGCAGGTTGACCCACAGCTGCAGGCCGTGGAACACCCCGCCGGAGACGACGAGCTGTTCCGGGGGCCTCTCGATGTGCAGGATGCCTGCTCCGGCTGTCATCCACTGCGTCGCGCCGTCGTTGATGACGCCTCCGCCGCCGTGGCTGTCCTGGTGTTGGAAGGTACCGTCGATCATGTACGTCACGGTCTCGAAGCCCCGGTGCGGGTGCCAGTTGGTGCCCTTCGGCTCTCCCGGCGCGTAGTCGACCTCGCCCATCTGATCCATGTGCACGAACGGGTCGAGATCGCCCGTCGAGACGCCGGCGAACGCGCGGACGACGGGAAAGCCCTCGCCCTCGTAGCCGCGCGGCCCGGTGCTGATCTGGCGTACCGGCCGCTCGGTGTCGCCGAGCGTCGCGGCGGCGATGCGGGCCAGGTGCAGGGTGTCGGCGGTGACCGCTGGCATGACGTCCTCCAAGTTGTTGTCGTATCAACTATACCGGGACAACGACCGCAGCGGCAGATCCATTCCGTCCGACCGTCCGGCCGGCGTTGATCAGGATTGCATCCGGGATGACCGGTCGGCGACGTCCGAAGCGGCTATCCGACGCGAAAACGTGATCCTCGGGGCCGCCCCTCAGGCGTCGGGGTGGTATCGCAGCCAGAGGGCGCCCAGCGGGGGGACGCGCAGCACGGCCGAGGCGGGCTGCGCGTGCCACGGCTCGGCTTCGGCGCGCACGCCGCCGAAGTTGCCCATCCCCGAGCCGAAGTACACCTCCGCGTCGGTGTTGAGCACCTCGTCCCAGCGACCCGCGAACGGCAACCCGACGCGGTACCCCTCGTGCGGCACGGACGCGAAGTTCGCGATGCAGGCCAGCACCGAGCCCGTGCCGGCAGTCGGGTCCGGATCAGGGTCGCCGTCCCGCGCCCCGAAGCGCAGGAACGAGTAAACGTTGCCGGCAGCGTCGTTGGCGTCGATCCAGTGAAACCCGTCCGGGTCGCTGTCGGCGGACCACAGCGCGGACGTCTCGCGGTAGAGACGGTTGAGGTCAGCGACCAGGCGAGCCACGCCGCGGTGGTCGGGGGAGTCGAGCAGCCACCAGTCCAGCGAGCGTTGCTCGGCCCACTCGCCGCCCTGCGCGAACTCCTGGCCCATGAACAGCAACTGCTTGCCCGGGTGCGCCCACATGTAGGCATACATCGTGCGAAGCGTGGCCATCTGCTGCCAGCGGTCACCGGGGATCTTGTTCAACAGCGAGCCCTTGCCGTGCACGACCTCGTCGTGCGACAGCGGCAGCACGAAGTTCTCCGTGTAGGCGTACATCATCGAGAACGTCAACTCGTTGTGGTGCCACTGCCGGTGTACCGGCTGGTGGGCCACGTAGCTGAGCGTGTCGTGCATCCAGCCCATGTCCCACTTGAAGCCGAAGCCGAGGCCGCCGAGGTGCGTCGCTCGGGTGACGCCGGGCCACGACGTGGACTCCTCGGCGATCGTCACCGCGCCCGGCACGCGCTTGTACACCGTCGCGTTCATCTCCTGCAGGAACGTCACTGCCTCCAGGTTCTCGCGGCCCCCGTACTTGTTCGGCACCCACTCGCCGTCGCGGCGGGAGTAGTCGAGGTAGAGCATCGACGCGACGGCGTCCACGCGCAGGCCGTCGACGTGGTACTCCTCGAGCCAGAACAGCGCGTTGGCCACGAGGAAGTTGCGTACCTCGCGGCGGCCGAAGTCGAACACGTAGGTGCCCCAGTCGGGCTGCTCGCCCCGGCGCGGGTCGCCGTGCTCGTAGAGCGGCGTGCCGTCGAAGCGGGCCAGTGCCCACGCGTCCTTGGGGAAGTGCGCGGGCACCCAGTCGATGATGACGCCGATGCCGGCCGCGTGCAGCTCGTCGACGAGGTGACGGAACTCGTCCGGATCCCCGAAGCGCGCGGACGGTGCGTAGTAGGAAGACACCTGGTATCCCCACGAACCGCCGTACGGGTGCTCGGCGACCGGCAGGAACTCGACGTGGGTGAATCCCGACTCGACGAGGTGGGCGACGAGGTCCTCGGCGAGTTCGGCATAGGAGAGCCCGACGCGCCACGAGCCCAGATGCACCTCATAGATCGACATCGGGGCGCGGTGCCACTGTGTGCGAGCCCGGCGCTCGAGCCACTCGGCGTCGTGCCACGTGTAGTGCGGCGTGTGCACGACCGAGGCCGTCGCGGGCGGGACCTCCGTCGCGAAGGCCATCGGGTCGGCCTTGTCGCGCCAGTGCCCGTCCGCTCCGAGGATCTGGAACTTGTACCGGCATCCGTCACCCGCGTCGGGCACGAACAGTTCCCACACGCCGGACGAGCCGAGCGCCCGCATCGGCAGCGACCGTCCGGACCAGTAGTCGAAGTCACCGGTCACCCGAACTGCGCGGGCGTTGGGCGCCCATACCGCGAACGACGTGCCGGTGACGGTGCCGCCGGGCGTGTCGTAGCGGCGGACGTGCGCGCCGAGCACCTGCCACAGGTTCTCGTGGCGTCCCTCGCCGATGAGGTGCAGGTCGACCTGGCCCAGCGTCGGCAGCCACCGGTACGGGTCGTCGACGGTGTAGGTGTCCGCGCCGTAGGTGACCTCGAGGCGGTAGTCGCTCGGCGGGGAGTCGACGACGCCCTCGAACACCCCGCCGTCGTGCACCCGGGCCAGCGCGGCGCGCCTGCCCCCGACGAGGGCGCTCACCGCGGTCGCCTCGGGCCGGAGGGTGCGGATGACGGTGCGGTTGCCGGCGACCGGGTGCGCGCCCAGCACGGCGTGCGGGTCGTGGTGCCCGCCCGCGACGAGCCGGTCGAGGTCGGGCCTGCTGGCCGTTCCGGCGCTCACCGCGCCACCTCCGGATGGGCGAGTCTGGTGAGCGAGGCCAGCGGGATCGGCAGCCACGCGGGCCGGTTGCGCGCCTCGTAGACGGCCTCGTAGACGGCCTTGTCGGCCTCGAAAGCGCGCAGCCCGGCGGGGTGCGCGCGAGGGTCGTGCCCGGCCGCCTCGGCGTACCCGTCGAGGAACGCCTCGCAGTTGCGCACCGTCCACTCGCCGGCGCGGTAGGCGAGCTGCGGCTGGTACCCGGCCTCGATCACCTGGTGATGCCCGGCGTACTCGAAGGAACGCAGCATCCCGGCGATGTCGCGCAGCGGGGAGTCGGGGCGTCGGCGGACCTCGAGCTCGCCCATCGGCTCGCCCTCGAAGTCGATGATCACCCACCGCCGCACCGTGCGCAGCGCCTGCCCGAGATGCAGGTCGCCGTGGATGCGCTGCAGCTCGAGTTCAGGACCGGCCTCGGCCAGCGCGTCGTAGGCAGCGTGCAGCCCGCCGGTGAGTTCGCGCAGCTGGACGACGACATCGGTCGCGTAGTCGAGGCGGGCGTGCATCGCGTCCGCGCGCCAGGACAACTCGCCGGGATCGGCTGACGCCACGCCGAAGGCGGCGGCGAGCTCCGCGTGCACCTCGGCGACCGCGACGCCGAGCCGGTGTGCCTCGCCGGCGAAGTCGCCGCCGGCCTCCTCTGCGTGCAGGTCCGCCTCGGCCATCAGGTCGCGGACGCTCGTCTTCGCCAGTTCCCAGCCGTCGGTCGCCGAGGTCAGGTACTCCTGCAGCATGGCCAGCGCGCACGTGCCGCCCTCGACGCGCGCGGTGACGGCACCGAGCAGCGCGGGCACGTGCAGCGCGCCACGTCGGCCGAGAGCCTCGAGGATCTCGAGATCCGGGTTGACGCCGCGCTGCAACCGGCGAAACACCTTGAGGATCGCGACGTCGCCGTACATCAGCGAGGTGTTGGACTGCTCACCGGTCAGCACCAGGCTCGACTCGTCGACCGGGATCGCCTCGGGATCCGCGAACCGGGTGAAGCTCAGCACGTCGGTGCTCAGCTGGTCGCGGATGCCGGTCAGCCACGGCGCGGTCACGCTCTTGTCGTGCAAGGCGTCGTAGATCCAGCGCGGTCCGTCCTCGGTCTCGATCGAACCCAGCAGCACGTGCTCGAGCCCCTCGACGGGCTCGCCGTGCAGCACCAACGGCAGCTGGTAGACCTCGCTCGATCCGTCGCCGTAGCCGACGCGGGCCGTCCAGATGGTCGCTCCGGTGCCGGGCAGCTGCGCCAGCGCGGCCAGCTGCACGCTGGCGTCGCGGCCCTTGCCGGCGTACCAGCGCTGGGTCGGCAGCCAGCGCTCGACGAGCGGGCGTAGTGCCTCGGCGCTCGTCATGTGCGCGCCTCTGCTGCGGCGGGTTCGATGCTTGGCTGCGGGCGTTTGGGCAGGCGCAGCCAGTAGAACCCGTGTCCGGACAGCGTCAGCAGGTAGGGCAGCTCGCCGATGGCGGGGAAGTGCGCGCCGCCCAGCAGCTCGATCGGCTCGACGCCGGCCCACGGGCGCAGGTCCAGCTCTGCGGGCTGCGCGAAGCGCGACAGGTTGTTGACGCAGAGCACGATGTCGTCACCGAATTCACGGACGAAGCTCAGCACGGACGGGTTATTACCCCCGAGGTCGGCGAACGTACCCAGACCGAAGGCGGGGTTGGCCTTGCGCAGGTGGACCATCCGCCGCGTCCAGTGCAGCAACGAGGAGGTGTTGCGGGTCTGCGACTCGACGTTGGTCACCTGGAAGCCGTAGATCGAATCCATGTTCACCGGCAGGTAGAGGCGACCCGGATCGCAGGTGGAGAATCCCGAATTGCGATCCGGCGTCCACTGCATCGGGGTGCGGACGCCGTCGCGGTCGCCGAGCCAGATGTTGTCGCCCATGCCGATCTCGTCGCCGTAGTAGAGCACCGGCGAACCGGGCAGCGAGAGCAGCAGGGCAGTGAACAGCTCCATGCGGTTGATGTCGTTGTCCAGCAGCGGGGCCAGCCGCCGCCGGATGCCGATGTTGGCCTTCATCCGCGGGTCGGTCGCGTACTCGCCCCACATGTAGTCGCGTTCCTCGTCGGTGACCATCTCCAGCGTCAGCTCGTCGTGGTTTCGCAGGAAGATGCCCCACTGGCAGTTCGCCGGGATCGGCGGCGTCTGCTCCATGATCTCCGAGATCGGGTAGCGCGACTCGCGCCGCACCGCCATGAAGATGCGCGGCATCACCGGGAAATGGAAGGCCATGTGGCACTCGTCGCCGCCGACGGACGGGTCGCCGAAGTACGCCACGACGTCGGCGGGCCACTGGTTCGCCTCGCAGAGCAGCACCCGGTCGGGATAGTCGCGGTCGACCTCCTTGCGCACCCGACGCAGGAACTCGTGAGTCTCCGGCAGGTTCTCGCCGTTCGTACCGTCGCGCACGTAGAGGTAGGGCACGGCGTCGAGGCGGAACCCGTCGATGCCCAGCTCGAGCCAGAACCGCAGCGCGTCGATGATCGCCTGCTGCACGCCGGGGGAGTCGAAGTTCAGGTCGGGCTGGTGGCTGAAGAAGCGGTGCCAGAAGTACTGCTTGCGGATCGGGTCGAAGGTCCAGTTCGACGGCTCGGTGTCGACGAAGATGATCCGCGCGTCCGGGTAGCGGCGGTCGTCGTCGCTCCAGATGTAGAAGTCGCCGTAGGGTCCGTCCGGGTCGCTGCGCGAGGCTTGGAACCACGGGTGCTGGTCGGACGTGTGGTTCATGACGAAGTCGATGATCACCCGGATCCCGCGGGCGTGCGCTCGGTCGAGGAAGGCCTTGAAGTCCTCGATCGTTCCGAACTCCGGCAGCACCCCGCAGTAGTCGCTGACGTCGTAACCGCCGTCTCGCAGCGGCGAGGAGAAGAACGGCGGCAGCCACAGGCAGTCGACGCCGAGCCACTGCAGGTAGTCGAGCTTGTCGGCCAGCCCGCGCAGGTCGCCTGTGCCGTCGCCGTTCGAGTCGGCGAAGCCGCGAACCAGCACTTCGTAGAACACCGCCCGCTTGAACCAGCCGGGGTCGGCTCGCTCGCCGGTCCTCGACGCGTCGTGCTGGGACGAGGAGGTCACCGCCCATTCCTATCAGGTGAGCGCGTGGGCTCGTTCAGCTCGGCCGCCGTGCCTGAGCGACCCCGGGGCGGTGAACTACCCGACCGTATCCAGCGATCACTCCGGCCGGGGATCCCAGCGGAAACGGCGGATCGCGACGACGCCTCCTGCCACGCCCCAGACCAGCAGCACGCCGAGATGGCTCCAGTCGAAGCCGGTGTGGCGGGAGAACGGACCGATGAGCGCTTCGTTGAAGGGACGCACGGGGAAGATGTCGGCGATCGTGTTGAGCACGCCGGAGTGGATCGGGAAGTACGTCCCGGAGATGAACACCAGCGGGAACAGGATGAACTGCACCACCGCCGGCGCGGCCTCGGAGTTGCGGATCAGCGACGCGACGGCGACGCCGAGGGTGCAGAAGCTGGCCGCGCCGAGCACCAGGGTCACGATGATCGCCAACCAGTGGCTGGGCAGCGGGACGCCGTAGAGCGCGCCGATCCCGATGATCAGCGCGACCTCGACGATGCTGATCACGATGCAGTGCGCCACCAGGCCGGCGAAGTAGGTCCAGGTCGGCACCGGCGTGGCCCGGACCCGTTTGAGGATTCCGGTCTGGCGCCGGATCGCCAGGCCGATCGCCAGCTGGCTGTAGCAGGCGCCGAGAACGGACAGCGCGGCGATGGTGGGGATGTAGTACTGCAGGCCGGTCAGGCCGTAATAGAACGAGTCCGGCTTGTTGCTGTTGAACACCGCCCCGAAGATTACGACGATCACGACGGGGAACACGAAGGTGAAGAACGCGCTCTGCGGGTTGCGCCAGAACGTCAGCTGCTCGTAGCGGATCTGGTGGATCAGCAGCGCGAGTGCGCTGCGGCGCCGGGGCGGCGCGACGGTGGCCGCGTTCATCGCCGGCCCGCCGCGGCCAGGCGTCGCCGACGTCGCGGCGCGGGCGTCTCGTCCGGGACGGGGTCGTCTGAGCCCTGCCCGGTGAGCCGGAGGTAGACGTCCTCCAGGCTGGGCCGCTCCACCGTCAGGTGCGCCAGGACCGCGCCGCGCTGCAACGCCCAGCCGGTGAGCAGGTGCAGTGCTTCGGTCGGCTCGTCGACCTCGACCGTGACCGAGCCGTCCGCTGCGGACGTCACCGGCAGCGGTAGCTGGGCGGCGTCGCAGCCCGACGGCAGGGTGAAGCGGATCTGGGCGCGGGCGGTGTCGCGACCGCCGATGGTGGCCGGGCTGCCCTCGGCCACGATGGTGCCGGCCGCGATGACGGCCACCCGGTCCGCGAGTTCCTGGGCCTCCTCCATGTAGTGCGTTGTCAGCAGGATCGTGGTGCCCGCCGCGCGAAGGTCGCGCACCACCTGCCAGGCGCCGCGCCGGGCACTCGGGTCGAAGCCCGTGGTCGGCTCGTCCAGGAACAGCAACCGGGGGTTGCCGATCATGCCGAGCGCGAGGTCCAGGCGCCGCTTCTGCCCGCCGGAGAGGTCCTTGACCTTCTGGCGCTCCTTGCCGGCGAGCTCGACCAGCCCGATCACCTCGTCGACATCGCGCGGTGCGGGGTAGTAGCCGGCGTTGCGCGCGATCGTCTCGCGCACCGTGAGGTACGGCTCGACGGCGATGTCCTGCAGCACCAGGCCGATCTGCTCGCGCAGCGCTCGCGCGTTGCCGCGCCGTCCTGGATCCAGGCCGAGCACTTCGACGCGGCCGGCGTCACGCGCGCGGAACCCTTCCAGGATCTCGAGCGTCGTCGTCTTGCCGGCGCCGTTCGGCCCGAGCAGGGCGAAGATCTCGCCGTCAGCCACGGTGAAACTCGCACCCCGGACCGCCTCGATGCGGCCGTAGCGCTTCACCAGTCCCTCTGCCACCACCGCGCCGCCCATGGCCGACAGTCAACCACTGTCGTGCTCAGCGGCGACGCACCTGGAAGATGTGGGCCGGCTGCGTGTGCGGGTCGAGGCGCACGTAGTTGTGCTCGCCCCAGGGGTACTCCGCGCCGGTGAGCAGGTCGTGAGCGATGAAGCCTTCGTCCCAGCCGATGCCCAGCGCCCGCAGGTCCAGGGCGGTCGTCGCCTCCCGCGCCTCGTGCGGGTTCACCGTGCAGATGACGAGGATCGTGTCCTGTGTCTGCGGGTCGCGCTTGCTGAAGGCGATCAGCTCGGGGTTGTCCACGGCGTGCAGCACCAGGTTGCGCAGTCCGTGCAGCGCCGGGTGCTCGCGGCGGATGCGGTTAAGCGTGCCGATCAGCGGCGCCAGCGAGCGTCCGTCCGCGATGGCTGCGGCGAAATCGCGCGGGCGCAGCTGGTACTTCTCCGAGTCCAGGTACTCCTCGCTGCCGGGTCGCAGGTTCAGGTGCTCGTAGAGCTCGTAGCCGGAGTACACACCCCACGTGGGCGAGAGCATCGCGGCGAGCACGGCGCGGATCGCGAAGGCGCCCGGCCCGCCGTGTACCAGGTAGTCGTGCAGGATGTCGGGCGTGTTGACGAAGAAGTTCGGCCGCATGTACGGGGTCGACTCGACGAGTTCGAGCGCGTAGGTCTCGAGCTCCTCCTTCGTCGTGCGCCAGGTGAAATACGTATAGCTCTGGTGGAATCCGATCTTGGCCAGCTCGTGCATCATCGCGGGACGGGTGAACGCCTCGGCCAGGAACAGCACCTCGGGATGGGTCTTGCGGACCTCGGCGATCAGCCACTGCCAGAAGTTGATCGGCTTGGTGTGCGGGTTGTCGACGCGGAAGATCGTGACGCCGGCAGCGATCCAGTGCCGGAGGATGCGCAGGCATTCGGCGTACAGGCCGGCCGGGTCGTTGTCGAAGTTGATCGGGTAGATGTCCTGGTACTTCTTTGGGGGGTTCTCCGCGTAGGCGATCGTGCCGTCCGGCTTGGTTGTGAACCACTCCGGGTGCGAGGTGACCCACGGATGGTCCGGGGCGGCCTGCAGCGCGAAGTCCAGCGCGACCTCGAGGTCGAGTTCGCGGGCGCGCCGCACGAAGGCAGTGAAGTCGGCCATCGTGCCGAGGTCGGGGTGGATCGCGTCGTGGCCGCCCTGGCGCGAGCCGATCGCCCAGGGCGAGCCGACATCCCACGATGCGGCGGCGAGCGCGTTGTTCGGGCCCTTTCGGTTGATCTCGCCGATCGGGTGGATCGGTGGCAGGTACACCACGTCGAAGCCCAGCGAGGCGACGTAGTCGAGGTGCTCGGCCGCGTCCTTCAACGTGCCGTGCCGCGCAGGCCTGGCCGGGGCGAGCGGATCACCGGCCAGCTGCGCGCCGATCGAGCGGGGGAAGAACTCGTACCAGGCGCCGTACAGGGCGCGCTGGCGGTCGACCCAGAGCTGGTACCGCGGGGAGGACGTGACGAACTCGCGCACCGGGTTGTCGTGGACGAGTTGCTGCAGGAACGGTTCCAGCGCCGGGGCGACGCGGTGCGCGACGTCCAACGTGGTGTCGCGCAGCGAGCGGGCCGCGGCCAGCGCGCGGGGCCGTTGCGCCCGCGACAGCGCCTTGGCCAGACGCTCGAACAGCCGCGCGCCGTTCTCGAGGTCGTTGGCCAGGTCCTGGCTGCCCTGGCCCGCCTCGATCTTCGCCGTGACGGCGTGGTGCCACGTCGAGAACGGGTCGCTCCACGCCTCGATCGCGAACGTCCACAGCCCGGGTCGGTCAGCGACGAGCGTCGCGTGCCACCGGTCGGTGCCCCGCGCCCCGGGCAGCATCCGCAGCTGCTGCGCCTTGCGGGCGGCCGGATCGCGCAGCACCACGCTGGCGCCGACGGCGTCGTGGCCCTCGCGGAACACCAGCGCGGAAACCGGGACGCGCTCGCCGACGACTGCCCGCGCCGGGAACTCGCCGGAGACCGTGGAACCGAGCACCGGGGTGACGTCACTGAGCCCGAATCGTCCAACCACGTCAGTCACCGTACCCGGCAGCGACTGCCCGGAAGCCCTTTCGCCAGAGTGCTAACGTGCGCGCGGTGAAGGCACTGCGGCGACTGTCGGTTCGGGCTGCGTTCCCCGCCGAACTGGCCAGGCTCGGGGACATCGTGGCGAACCTGCGCTGGTCGTGGCACCCCGACTCGCTCGACCTGCTCGAGTCCGTCGACCCCGATCGCTGGCTGGCCTGCGACCGCGATCCGGGCCGCATGCTCGGCGAGGTGAGTGCGGGACGGCTGGCGCAGCTGGCCCGCGACCGCCGGTTCCTGCGCCGCCTGGAGGACGTCCACGACGACCTCACCGACTACCTGACCCAGCCGCGGTGGTACCAGCAGCAGATCGCGGACGGAGCGCCGTTTCCTGCCTCGATCGGCTACTTCTCGCCGGAGTTCGGCGTCACCGAGGTGCTGCCGCAGTACTCCGGCGGTCTGGGCATCCTCGCCGGTGACCACCTCAAGGCGGCCAGCGACCTCGGCGTGCCGATCATCGGCGTCGGACTGCTCTACGGAGCGGGGTACTTCCGCCAGACGCTGTCCAGCGACGGATGGCAGCTCGAGCACTACCCGTCGCCCGACCCCCAGGGCATGCCGATCCGGGCGCTGCAGGACAGCCACGGGGCTCCCGTGCGGGTGGCGATCGCGCTGCCCGAGGCGCGCACCCTGCACGCCCAGGTTTGGGTGGCGCAGGTGGGCCGCGTCCCGTTGCTGCTGCTCGACAGCGACATCGAGGAGAACGACGCCGCGGCACGCCAGGTCACCGACCGCCTCTACGGCGGCGGCAGGGAGCACCGGCTGGAGCAGGAGTTGCTGCTGGGCATCGGTGGGGTGCGCGCCATCCGGGCCTACTGCGCGAGCACCGGCGCCTCCGCGCCGGAGGTCTTCCACACCAACGAGGGGCACGCCGGATTCCTCGGTGTCGAGCGGATCCGCGAGCTGGTCGACGGCGAGCGGCTGAGTTTCGACGAGGCGCTGCAGGCGGTCCGGGCGGGCACGGTGTTCACCACGCACACGCCCGTGCCCGCCGGCATCGACCGCTTCTCGCGCGAGCTGGTAGCGGCGCACCTCGCCGGGCTGCCAGGCGTGCCGGTGGAGCGCGTCCTCGCTCTCGGTGCCGAGGCGGACCCCACGATCTTCAACATGGCGCACATGGGCCTGCGGCTCGCGCAGCGCGCCAACGGGGTCTCGCGGCTGCACGGCGCGGTGAGCCGCGAGATGTTCGCCGGGCTCTGGCCCGGCTTCGACCCGGCCGAGGTGCCGATCACCTCGATCACCAACGGCGTGCACGCCCCGACCTGGATGGCGCGCGAGATCCTCGACATCGCCGAGCGCGAGGTCGGCGCGGAGACGCTCGCCGAGGGCGGCGGCTGGGCGGCTGTCGAGAAGGTCGGCGACGGCGAGCTGTGGCGGGTGCGCCACGAGCTGCGGGAGCGCCTGGTCACCGAGATCCGCCGGCGCGTCCACGAGTCGGCGCTGCAGCGCGGCATGAGCGAACCGGAACTGGGCTGGACCGAGTCGGTGTTCGACCCCGACGTGCTGACGATCGGGTTCGCGCGCCGGGTGCCGTCCTACAAGCGGCTCACGCTGATGCTGCGCGACCCCGAGCGGCTGCGCGCACTGCTCCTGGACCCGGCTCGTCCCGTCCAGATCGTGATCGCCGGCAAGAGCCACCCCGCTGACGACGGCGGCAAGCAGTTGATCGCGCAGATGGTGAAGTTCGCCGACGATCCGGCGGTGCGGCACCGGATCGCCTTCCTGCCCGACTACGACATCGGCATGGCCCGCTACCTGTACTGGGGCGTGGACGTCTGGCTGAACAACCCGTTGCGCCCGTTGGAGGCGTGCGGGACCTCCGGCATGAAGGCCGCGCTCAACGGCGCGCTGAATCTCTCGATTCGCGACGGCTGGTGGGACGAGTGGTTCGACGGCGAGAACGGTTGGGCGATCCCCACCGCGGACGGGGTGCTCGATCCAGAGCGCCGCGACGACATCGAGGCCCGCGCGCTCTACGACCTGATCCGCCTGCACGTCGCGCCGCGCTTCTACGACCGCGACCCGCACGGGATCCCGGGTCGCTGGGTGCAGATGGTGCGGCACACCCTCACCTCGCTCGGGCCCAAGGTGCTGGCCAGCCGGATGGTCAGCGAGTACGTGCGCGAGCTCTACGTGCCGGCCGCCGCCGCGGCCCGGCAGATGGCGGCCGGCGGATTCGGGGCGGCACGCGAGCTGGCGCAGTGGAGCTCGCGTGTCCTCGCGGCGTGGCCCGGTGTCGCGGTGCTCTACGTCGATTCGCAACTGAGCGGCGACGCGCAGCTGGGCGGGGTGCTGACGCTGCGCGCCGAGGTCACGCTGAACGGCTTGTCGGCGGAGGAGGTCGACGTCCAGGCCGTCTACGGAGGCGTCGAAACCGACGAGCGGCTCGTCGACACCGCGCACGTGTCGCTCAAGCCGATGGAGGTGATCGACGGCACGACCTGGTTCGAGGGCACCGTGCCGCTCGAGCGCACCGGGGCGTTCGGCTACACCGTGCGGGTGCTGCCGCGCAACGACGCGCTGGCCTCGCCGGCAGAACTCGGCGTCGTCGTGCTCGCGTAGCCGCGCTCGGAGCGCAGGACCGCGTGATCTCCGCGAGATCTTGATGCGCGCAGCTGCGTGATCTCCGCGAGATCTTGATGCGCGCGAGCTGTTCCGGGTACCTCAGGCCATGAAGATCGGCAGACGTCAGGGCGTCGCGGCGGGCGCCGGCCTCGGCCTGGCGGTTGGCGAGCGGGTAACCGGTCGTGCTCAGGTGTGCCGCTCGCTGGCGGCGACCGCGAGGGCGTCGAGAGCCTCGCGCGCATCGTCGCTGACTGCCTCGGTGCGCAGCGCCCGGCGAGCCTCGGCTGCTCGGTGCGCGATGCGCTGCTCCACCTGCGCGAGCGCCCCGGTTGAGACGATCACCTCGCGCAGCGCGGCGACGCCGGCCTCGTCGAGCGAGCGGTCACCCAGCTCGTGGCGCAGCAGCTCGGCCTCCACCGTCGAGGCGGCCTGCATGGCCAGCGCGACCAGCAGGGTGCGCTTGCCCTCGCGCAGGTCGTCGCCGGCGGGCTTGCCCGTCAGCGACGGGTCGCCGAACACCCCGAGCACGTCGTCGCGCAGTTGGAACGCCTCGCCCAGCGCGATGCCGTAGGCGCTGAGCACATCGAACACCTCTCGCGGGGCTCCGGCCGCGGCGGCGCCGAGGTGCAGCGGACCCTCGACGGTGTACTTGCTCGTCTTGTACTCCGCGACGCGAAGCGCGTCCTCGATGGAGAACTCGCCGCGCGCCTGGACCAGGACGTCCAAGTACTGCCCGGCCATCACCAGCTGCCGCATGTCGTCGTAGACCTGCCGGGTGTGCCGGGCGCAGGCCGGGGGCACGGCGGCGCCCGCGTACATCGCGTCGGCCCAGGACAGCAACAGGTCGCCGAGCACGATCGCGGCCGCGGTGCCGAAGACGCGGGCGTCTCCGGGCCAGCGGGCCGCACGGTGCATCGCGGCGAACACCGCGTGCGTGGCGGGGTGTCCGCGCCTGGTGTCCGAACCGTCCATGACGTCGTCGTGGACGAGCGCGCACGCGTGCAACAGCTCCAGGCTGGCAGCGACGGTGACGAGCGCGTCGTCGTCGTCGACTGCGTCGCGCACCGTACGCCAGCCCCAGTAGGTGAACCGCGGGCGCAGCCGCTTGCCGCCGTCGAGGACGGACGCGCGGGCGGTGACCAGCACCGCGTCGAGATCCGGCCCGACGCCGGCGAGCGCAGCGGCTCGGCCGTCCAGGAAATCCGAAAGTGCCTTGTCGACGCGGGCGGTCAACGCGTCAACGGCCTGCGGCACGGGTCGGACACTACGCTGACGGCGTGTCCTCGCCCCGGAGCTTGCCGCCGCGCCCGGGCGTCCGCGCGAGCAGGACGGTCCGCGACTGTCTCGACGAAGGCTCACCCACGTTCTCCTTCGAGTTCTTCCCGCCCAAGACGGTCGAGGACGATCGGCTGCTGTGGCAGACCATCCGCGAGCTGGAGCCGTTGCACCCGTCCTTCGTCTCGGTGACCTACGGTGCCGGCGGATCCACCCGCGCCCGCACGATCGAGATCACCGAGCGCATCGCCTCGGACACCACCTTGTTGCCGGTCGCGCATCTCACCGCGGTGAACCACTCCGTCGCCGAACTGCGCACCATCGCGGGCAACCTCGCCGCCGCCGGGGTCGTCAACATGCTGGCCCTGCGCGGTGACCCACCCGGCGATCCGAACGGCGCGTGGCGACCGCATCCGGACGGCGTCAACTACGCCAGCGAGCTGGTCGCGCTGCTGCGGGCGCACGGCCAGTTCTGCGTGGGCACGGCTGCCTTTCCCTACCAACACCCCGGCTCGGCGTCGGTCGAGGAGGACACCAGGTGGTTCGTGGCGAAGTGCCGCGCGGGCGCCGACTACGCGATCACCCAGATGTTCTTCGACGCGGCCGACTACCTGCGGCTGCGGGACCGGGTCGCCGCGGCCGGCTGTGACGTGCCCATCATCGCCGGGCTGATGCCGGTGACGAACATGGGAATCATCGCGCGCTCGGAACAGTTCTCCGGGGCGCCGTTCCCGGCCAAGCTCGCAGCCCGCTTCGCTGCGGTCTCGCACGACCCGAAGGCGGTCCGCTCGATGGGGATCTACGAGACGTCGAAGCTTGCCGAGCGCTTGCTCGACGAGGGCGCACCGGGCGTCCACTTCTACACGCTCAACCGTTCCAAGGCGACGCGTGAGGTGTGGGCCAACCTGGCCCTCGGCGCTCGCGTCTAGCCGGTGAACGGGCCCGCCGCAGGGTGGTCGGCCCTGCACCACGGCATCGATCCGGACGGCGTGCCGCTGCTGACTGGCTGGCTGCGCCTGTGCTGGGCGCTGGCGCGTCCGCTTGTCCGGCTGCGGGTAGCGCCCGGCGTCGTGACCGTTGCCGGTGTGGTGTTCGCGGTGGACGCGTTGCTGTTTGCCGCCGCCCGGCCATGGGCTGCGCTGGGACTAATCGGCGCGTCGGTGCTGTGCGACGGCCTGGACGGCGCGGTGGCGGTGCTTGCCGCGCGGGCGACCGCGCTGGGGTCGCTCGCGGACAAGGCAGCCGACCGGGTGTCAGACTGCGCGTTCGCGGCGGTGCTCTGGCGGTGCGGCGCGCCGTGGTGGCTCGCAGCGCTTGCCGGCGGGATTTCCCTTACGCACGAGGGGTTTCGCGAGATCCGCGGGGGCGCGCTCCGCACGCGGATCACCGCGGGCGAGCGACCGACCCGGGCGGTCTGCGCGGTGGTTGCGTGCGGCTGCCTCGGACTCGGGCTCGGGTCGTGGACGGCGACCGGGTGCGCCGCCGTGTGGGTCGGCGCCGGCGTCGTGGGGCTGGGGCAGCTGGTCCGGGCCGAACGCGAGACCGCGCGCCCCTAGTAGCCGATCTGCCTGAGAGCGTGCCCGCGGCATCGACATCGTGCCGGCGCACCCGCAGGTTGCCGCGACGCGACATCGATCAGCGGGCGAGCCGGCTGCCGGCGACGGGCTGACGTGGCAGGGGCACCGGGCGCCCCTTCCAACGCAGCGTTGCGCGGCGTCGCTGCACGAGCGAGTTTGCCGTCAGGTAGGCGAACATCGCGACGGACGCCGGATGCGAGAGAGTGTCCGGCCACGCCCGGTCGCCGCCCGTGCGGGCCGTGACCAGCCGTCCCACCACACCGGCCGCGTACCCGAACGCACCGACCCGGGAGCCGCACCCGGCGGCAACGGCAGGCACGAGGTAGCCGAGGCCGAGCAGGCCGACGACAGCCGCCGCGCCGGGCTCGGAACCGAAGGCCGCCCACAGCGACTTGGCGTAGCCGTCGCGAAGCGAGCTCCAGCCTTCGTACATCCGGCAGCTCGCCAGCCGGCTGCCGTCGACGATCGTGCCGTGCCCACCCGCCCGCTTCACCGCCCGCAGCAAGGCGAGATCGTCCAGCACGTCCGCCCGCACCCGGTCATGGCCGCCGGCACGCTCGTACGCCGCGCGCCGCACCGCGAGGAACTGACCGTTGGCAGCGCCGAGCGGGGGACGCCGGGAGCGCTCGGCCAGGCGCAGGGGCAGGAACGTGAGCCACGACCAGGCCAACAGCGGCTGGACGAGCCGTTCGGCCGCTGTCACCGCGACCTGCCGCGGCTGCGGCGACACCAGATCCAGCGCGAGCGAGTCGAGCAACGCCACTGCCGAGGCGACTGCGTCGGGCGCCAGGCGTACGTCGGCATCGACGAACACGAGCACCTCGCTGCCGGGGTCAGCCGCTGCGGCGAGCTGTGCGCAGGCGAACGCCTTGCCCAGCCACCCGGGCGGGATGGGGGAGCCGGCGAGCACCCGGACCCGCGGGTCCCCGGCAGCGGCGGCACGGGCCAGGCGTGCTGTCGCGTCCGAGGACCCGTCGTCGAGCACGAGGATCTCCACGACGTCCTGCACACGCAGTGACTCGATGCAGGCGGCGATGTGCGCCGCCTCGTCTCGTGCCGGCACCAGGACCGATGCGCGTGCGCGCCGTTTCGAGACAGGCTCCGGGCGCCGCACCAGGCGGGCGTTGACGGCGGCGTGCACCGCGCCGGCCACGGCCACGGCGGTGCCGGCCCGCACCAGCGCGCTCATCCGGACCCGATACCGGCGAGGCGGCACAACAACGGGACGGCGACGAGCCCCATTCCCACGCCGCCCCAGGCCGCCGCCGCGCCGAGGTCCAGGAAGGCGGCGAGCGCGAGCGTCGAGGACAGCCACGTCCACACGTACAGCACGAACATCGGACGGTCGTCGACGTCCCGCGAATCCCGCAAACAGACTTGCAGCACAAGGGAAATCAGCGCCGACGTCAACAGCCAGCCGGCGTAGTTGCTCAGCGGCACGTCGTGCACTCCCGGTAGGTGCGGCGTGGGTGCGGCCCAGCGCCAGTGGTGCGCCGCGACCATCTGCGGATCCAGGAACAGGTCCCACGACGCCAGCGCCCAGGCGCCGACGACCACCCGGGCAGGAAAGCCTCGCACCAGCCGCCGGGCGACCAGCGCCGCCGGCCACGCGAACATCGCCCACGCCAGCGCGACCACCACCGGGACGCCGAGTACCTGCACGCCGAGGGTGCCGGTGTAGGCGTAACGGCCGAACGGGATACCGGTGCGCACCCCGAGCGCGTCGGCGGCGAAACCGATGCCCGCGCCCGCGAGCAGCGCGGCGCACGCCATCCGGACCCCTCGCCGGGCCGCGTGAGTGATCGATGCAGCGGTGAACAGCAACACCACCAGCACGCTCAGCCGATCGCGGACGGCACCGTGCACCAGCGGGTAGCAGATCTGCGCGAGGACCGTGAACACCGCGAATGCCGCCGCGGCGCTCGGTACCTGTCGCGAGATCCGGCGCAGCGGCGCGTCAACCACCACGGGTCGACGGCGCGGTTAACGGCAACCGGGCGCCGAGCACCGCGAACGGCCGCCCGTCGCCGGGAAACAGGTAGTGCCGGCGCAGGTCGATGAACCCGAGGTGGCGGTAGAGACGGAACGCCCGCGTGTCGGCATCGGGTGTGGACAGCAGCATGGCCGCGTGCGGCAGGGGGGCAGCGAGCTCGAGCAGTACCTGCCGGCCCAGCCCGGTGCCCTGGAAGGCGGGCAGCACGTGCAACTCGGACAGCTCGAAGGCGTCGGCGAGCCAGTCGCCGGCGACCTCGGCCGCGAGCGCCTTGTGCACCAGGTCGTGCCACCACTGCCCCGGCCGCGTCGTGTACCCGTACCCGAAACCGACCAGCGTGCCGTCGCCCAGCAGGGCGGCGCGGCAGGCGAACCCCTCGTTGCCGGCGTGACGCCGCGCGGTGATCGCGCGCTGGGAGGCGGCGTGCGTCGGGTACTGCATCGCCTGTGCGTAGATGCGCATCGCGTCCTCGACCCGCGCCGCGAACTGCGCGCCTGTCCAGGTCTCGACAGCGGCCGGCCGTGGACTGGTCTCCGACTGCCGGGTCGCGCGCACCAGGTGATCGTGCCGCATCAGGGCGGTGCAGCGAAGCCCGCGGCTTCAGCCCACCTCGGCAGGCGTTCCGCCGGTCAGCGCCACCAGCTCGGCGAAGCTGCTCGCGAACACCGCGTGCGGCACGCCGCCGGCCGCCCACACCTGCGGATAGGCGTCGAGCGCGACATCCACCAGCGTCCGAAGCGGCCGCGGATGCGCGACGGGTGCGACGCCGCCGATGGGCTGTCCGGTGGCCGTCAGCACGAACTCCGGCGTCGCACGCGACAGCACGGCGGTGCCGACCAGGGCGGCGACCTTGGCAGTGTTCACCCGGTGTGCCCCGCTCGTCAGCACGAGCAGCGGCTCGCGTTCCGCGGTGGCGAAGATCAGCGAGTTGGCGATCGCGCCCACGTCGACGCCGAGTTGCGCGGCAGCTGCCGCCGCGGTCGGCGCCGGCTCGGGCAGCAGGCGCACCCGTCCGGAAGCACCGTGCGCCGCGAGCACGGCGTCGACGGCGAGGCAGTTCGGGTGCACGCCGCAGAGGCTAATCTCCGCTACCCGTGCAGGCCGCACTCGGTCTTCGCAGTACCCGCCCAGCGCCCCGCCCGCAGGTCCTCGCCGGGCGCCAGCCGCCGGGTGCACGGCGCGCAGCCGACCGAGCCGTAGCCGGCGGCGAGCAGCGGGTTGACGACGACGGCGTGGTCGGCGAGATAGCCGTCGACATCGTCCTGCGTCCAGGCGGCGATCGGGTTGAGTTTCACGAGCTGGCGGCGCGGATCCCACTCGACGACGCGGACGTCCGCGCGGGTCGCCGACTCCTCGCGGCGCACCCCCGAGGCCCAGGCCCGGTACGGCGCGAGCGCCGCTCGCAGCGGATTCACCTTGCGCAGCGCGCAGCACATGTCCGGGTTGCGCTCGTAGAGGCGCACGCCGAAGCTCGCGTCCTGCTGCGGCATGTCCTGGCGCGGCAGGACCGTGCGGACGGTGACCGGCAACGTCGCGGCCACCGCGTCCCGGGTGTGGATTGTCTCGGAGAAGTGGTAACCGGTGTCGAGGAAGATCACGTCAACGCCGGGCCGGACCCGGGAGGCGAGGTGCGGCAGCAGCGCGTCGGCCATCGAGGACGCGACGCACCAGGACGAGCCGAACCGTTCCTGCGCCCAGCCCAGGACCTCCAGCGCCGGCACCCCTTCGAGGTCCGCGCCGGCCCGCTCGGCCAGCTTGCGCGACTGCTCGACGTCGGCATGCACGGTGCTCACAGCAACCATTCCTCCTCGGCGCGCGTCACGTAGCCGGCGAACGTCTCGCCGTCACGGCGGCGCTGCAGGTAGCCGCGCAGCACGCGCTCGGCGTAGTCCGGTGCCTGCGCGGCCGTCACCTTCAGGCCCCGGAACTTGCGGCCGAAATCCGCGTCGGCGCCCAGTTGGCCGCCGAGGTGGACCTGGAAGGCCTCTACGTCCCCGTCGGCGCCCATCTGCACCATGCCCTTGAAGCCGATGTCGGCGATCTGGAACCGAGCGCAGGAGTTCGGGCAGCCGTTGACGTTGATGGTGATCGGGGTGTCGAAGTCCGGCAGCCGTTTCTCCAGCTCTCGACGGATCGTGTCCGCACGGCCCTTCGTCTCGACCAGTGCCAGCTTGCAGAACTCGATGCCGGTGCAGGCAATCGTGCCGCGGTGGAAGGCTGACGGGTGCACGCTGAACTCGAGCAACTCGAGCTCGTCCACCACGGCGCCGGTGTCGCGTTCTGCGACGTCGAGCACGACCAGGCCCTGCTGCGCGGTGAGCGCGACGCGGCCGGAGCCGAGGCGCTCGGCCAGCTCAGCCACCTCGCGCAGTGCCGTGCCCGAGGTGCGCCCGGACCTCGTCGTCGCGCCGACACTGAGCAGGCCGTCGCGCTGCAGGATGACGCCGGTGTGGTCGCGGTGCGGCGGCGAAGCGGCGGGGGGCGGTCCGTCGGGCAGCACGCGGGCGAGGTACTCCGTCTGCAGCACGTCGCGGAACTTCTCCGGACCCCAGTCCGCCAGCAGGAACTTCAGCCGGGCGTGGTTGCGCGAGCGCCGGTAGCCGTAGTCGCGGAAGATCGACGTGACGCCCGCCCACACCTCGCTCACCTCCTGCGGGCGGACGAACACGCCGAGGCGCTGGGCGAACATCGGATTGGTCGACAGGCCCCCGCCGATCCACAGGTCGAATCCGGGCGTGCCGTCGAAGCCCACGACACCGACGAACGCGCAGTCGTTGATCTCGTGGTTGACGCAGTGCTGGGCGCATCCGGATACCGACGTCTTGTACTTGCGCGGCAGGTTCGAGAACTGTGGGTTGCCGACGTAGCGCTCGACCAGTTCGCGCAGTGCTGGGCCCGCGTCGAGCACCGAGTCGGCGGCGACGCCTTCCAGCGGGCAGCCCAACATGACGCGCGGGACGTCGCAGCAGGCCTCGGTGGTGGACAGTCCGACGGCATCCAGTCGCGCCCGGATGCTCGCGACGTCCTCGATGCGCACCCAGTGCAACTGGATGTTCTGCCGGTCGGTGATGTCGGCGAGGTCGCGTCCGTAGGTCGTGGCGAGGTCCGCGACGGTCCGCAGTTGCTGGCTGCTCAGCGCGCCGCCGTCGACGCGGATGCGCATCATGAAGTACTCGTCCTCGAGCTCCTCGGGTTCCAGCGTTGCGGTCTTGCCGCCCGGGATGCCCTGCTGGCGCTGGGTGTACAGGCCGTGCCAGCGGAAGCGTCCGCGCAGGTCGCCGGGGTCGATACCGGCAAATCCGGTGTGCTGGTAGGTGTCGATGATCCGCTGGCGGACGTTGAGCCCGTCGTCGTCGCGTTTGCTGCGCTCACTCGCGTTGAGCGGCTCGCGGTAACCGAGGGCCCACTGGCCCTGTCCTCTGCGCGCGGGCATGGCGCGGTTCCTTCCGGAGGGGTGTCGAACGGGAACGGCCGGCTGGACCCGGGTGGCCGCGGAGGGCGGCGCGGGTCAGTCCGACGGTCGACACGCGGCAGCGATGATGCGCTGCAGATCGACATGGCGGCGCGCGGTGAGCGCTAGGCCGGCCGGTCGATACACGCGTCCAGGTTCGCACAGCCCGGCGCCCGATGCGAAACAATCTCGCCGACGTCACACTGCCGCCTGCTGCGCGGGAGGATGTCGCCGTGACCGGGTTGCCGCTGCTACTGGACGTGTCCGGGCGGCTGGTCGTCGTCGCCGGCGGCGGCACCGTCGCCACCCGTCGGGCGCGGGCGCTGCTCGACTCAGGAGCGGACGTGCTCGTCGTCGCCCCCGAGGTCTCCGGCGAATTGGTCGCGCTCGGCGTGCGGATCGAACGCCGAGCCGTTGCGCCGGCCGACCTCGACGGCGCATGGCTCGCGGCGGCCTGCACCGACGACCCGGCGGTGAACGCCGCGGTAGCCGAGGCGGCGCAGGCGCGCCGGATGTTCTGCGTGCGCGCGGACACGGCCGAAGGCGGCACCGCCCGCACGCCGGCCGTGCTGCGGCGCGACGGCCTGAGCGTGGCGGTGAGCGGCGGCGACGATCCGCGCCGGGCCGTGACGTTGCGCGACGCGATCTCGCTGGCGCTGGACCTCGGGACGCTGCCGTCGCGCCGGGTGCGCGCGCCGTCCGCCGGGTCGGTTGCGCTCCTCGGCGGCGGACCGGTGGACCCGGAACTGCTCACGGTGCGCGGGCGGCGGCTGGTCTCCGCTGCGGACGTCGTCGTCGTCGACCGGCTCGCGCCGCGCGGTCTGCTGGACGAGCTGCCCGAGGACGTCGAGGTGATCGACTGCGGCAAGTCGGCGCACCGCCACAACCTCACGCAGGCAGAGATCAACGACGTGCTGGTGGAGCGGGCGCGTGCGGGCAAGCGGGTGGTGCGGCTCAAGGGTGGTGACGCGTTCGTGTTCGGCCGCGGCGGCGAGGAATGGCTCGCCTGCGTTGCGGCGGGCGTCACGGTGACGGTGGTCCCCGGCGTCACGTCCGCCCTGGCCGCCCCGGCGCTCGCCGGCATCCCGCTCACCCATCGCGGTGTCGCCGCGCAGTTCACGGTCGTCTCCGGACACCTCGACCCGGGGCGCCCGGCGGAACAGGACGTGGACTGGGCCGCGCTGGCTCGCGGCACGGGCACCCTGGTGCTGCTCATGGCGATGGACCGGTTGCAGCTGATCGCCGACAAGCTGATCGCGGGAGGGCGCGCGGCGACGACTCCGGCGGCGATCGTGCACCGGGCGAGCATGGACGGTCAGCGGGCGCTGCGCGCCCCCCTCGGCGAGCTTGCCGAGACCGCCCGCATTGCCGGTACCGGTGCGCCGGCGGTGGTCGTGATCGGTGACGTGGTGGCAGCGCTGGATCCCTAGCGAACGTGGTTGCCCGCTGTCGGATCGGCTCGCTACACTTCGAACAGGAGTTCGAACGCGCACCAGTCCGATTGTGGAGGAGGACGCCATGAGCGAGGCTCGCGGAGCGATCCGAGCACAGCAGCCGAGCCGCCGGTCAGCACCGGTGGCCGCGAACGCCGCCGCGCTGCTCGATCGCGCGCGGGCGACGATCGCGGAGGCAGGAGCCAGCGACGCTCCCGCGGAGCGATTCTGCCTCGCGCACCTGGCGGCGCTCCGCACCGCCGCGGCGCTGCTTGCCGAGCGGGGACGCCCGGCATCGGCTCGGCGCCGGCTGGTGAGTGCCTGGGTGCTGATCGATGCCGTCGCACCGGAATTCGCCGACTGGGCCGCCTACTTCGCCGCCGGGGCCGCGCCGCGCGCCGCGATCGAGGCCGGCGCGCTCGCCGTGGTGTCTGCCCGCGAGGCGGATGACCAGTTGCGCTCGGCAAGCGAGTTCCTCGCGCTCGTCGCGGCGTCCTTCGCGCACTCGGCAGCCGCGATGGCGAGCTGACGAGCGCGCGCGAGCCATGCCGTCGTCGTCGCCCCTCGCCGATAGTGTTCGTGACGTGCAGTCCGACGCGCACCGAACGGCCGCCGGCAGCCCGCGGCAGGGCCTGCTGTGGCAGTTGCTGGCCGAAGCGTTGCGCTCCGTCAGCGCCGTCAGCGCCGTCAGCGCCGGCAGCGCTGGCAGTGCCGTCGGCGCCGGGCACGCGGCCCCGAGCGTGCTCGACTGCGGGGGCGGCAGCGGCAGCTTCGCCGTGCCCCTCGCGCAGGCGGGCGCGCGGGTGACGGTGGTCGACATCAGCGCCGACGCGCTGGCCACCCTGCGCCGCCGCGCCGAGGATGCCGGGGTGGCCGCCCGCGTCGAGGCCGTGCAGGGCGACGTCGAGACCCTCACCGATGCGGTGGGGACGGCGTCCTTCGACCTGGTCCTGGCCCACGGGATCCTGGGTGCCGTCGATCATGTCGCGCCCGCCTTCGATGCCATCGCCGCGACGGTGCGCCCGGACGGCCTGCTCAGCGTGCTCGTCGCCAACGCCGTTGCCGGGGTCCTGGCTCGGGCGCTGGCCGGCGAGCTGGACGCCGCCCTCGTCGGGTTGCGCGCCCTCGACAGCGGATTCGGGCCGCCGGGTCCACCGGCCGTGCTCGCGCTCAGTCGCGCCGCCGGCCTGGTCGTGGAGGCCGTCCACGGCATCGGCGCCTTCTCCGACCTCGTCCGCGGACATGCGCTGGACGACCCGGGAGCCCGTGCGGCCCTGCTCTCACTCGACGTCGAGGGCGCGACCCGTGCGCCGTTCTCGGAGATCGCCGCCCGGGTCCACCTGCTCGCCCGTCGACCGGCGGCCTAGACGTGGGCCGCAGCGCTGACGTCCCGCGCTCGGCCGGTCACTTCGACGGCGGCGACGAGGGGTGCACGCTGCTGCACGTCGACATGGACGCCTTCTTCGCCAGCGTCGAGATCCGCCGCCGTCCCGAGCTGCGCGGCAAGCCGGTCGTCGTGGGTGGCGGCCGGCGCGGGGTGGTAGCCGCGGCGTCCTACGAGGCGCGCCGCTACGGCATCCGCAGCGCGATGCCGATGAGCCGGGCGCTGCGCCTGTGCCCGAGGCTGATCGTGGTCGCGCCGGACCGCGCCGCGTATGCCGAGGCCTCGGCCACGGTGATGGGCATCCTGCACGACATCACCCCGCTGGTCGAGCCGCTCTCGCTGGACGAGGCGTTCCTCGACATCGGCGGGGCGCTGCGGCTGCACGGCCCGCCGTCGCGGATCGCGACGATCATCCGGGCGCGGGTCGCCGAGCGGCTCAGCCTGACCTGCTCGGTCGGGGTGGCGTCGAGCAAGTTCGTCGCCAAGCTGGCCTCGGCTCGCTGCAAGCCCGACGGCATGCTGGTCGTCCCCGCGGCGCAGGTGCTGGAGTTCCTGAACCCGCTCCCGGTGACGGTCCTGTGGGGTGTCGGCGCGCGCACCGCCGAGCCGCTGCACCGCCTGGGCATCCGCTCCGTCGTCGACCTGGCCGGTACGCCGCTGGACACCCTGCGCCGCGCGCTCGGTGCCGGCGCGGCCGAACACCTGCACGCACTCGCGCACGGCATCGACCCCCGCCCGGTGCAGCCCGGCGACGTCGAACGCTCGATCAGCGCCGACCGGACCCTCGACACGGACCTGGTCGAGGAGGCCGACGTGTGCCGCGAACTGCTGCGCCTGTGCGGCGAGGTGGGGCGCCGGGTCCGTGACCGGGGACTGGCGGCACGCACGGTGGGCATCAAGATCCGTTTCGCCGACTTCCGCACCGTCACCCGGGTGCGCACCCTGGCCTCCTGGACGGACGGGACCGGCTTGCTGTACGAGACCGCGTGCCAGCTCTACCGCACGCTGGAGCTGGACCGCCCACGCATCCGGCTCGTCGGCGTCAAGTGCGAGAACTTCCGGGCGGCCGGGCAGATCCCCGAACAGCTCAGCTTCGACGACATACTGCCCGGGGCGGCTGCCCGGCCGGCGGGCACCGACGCCGTGCTCGACGCGGCGCGGACCAGGTTCGGCACGGCTGCGCTGGGCTTCGGGAGCCTGATCGGCACGGCTGCGCCCGTCACGCACCGCCGCCGCGACTGACTCGGGACGCAGCCGGCGCGAGCGTGGCGCAATCGCAACTTTCGATCCGGGGAAACGCCTCGTATGCTCGACAGTGAGAGCAGTCGCTGAACCTGCAGCCTGCGCTCGGTCCGCACGAGTTCGCACGAGAACGCCGACGACCCGCCCCGGTCGCGGCGACGAAGGAGGGCACCGGTGCCGCTCTCCGAGCACGAGCAGAGGCTTCTCGACGAGATCGAGCAGGCGCTGTATGCCGAAGACCCGAAGTTCGCCTCGGCCGTGCGCTCAGCCCGCTCGCGCTCGCGGGTGCGCCGCTCGGTCGTGCTCGGCGTGCTCGGCGTCGTACTCGGCCTCGGTCTGGTCCTCGTCGGCCTGGTCACCAACGTGATCGTCGTCAGCATCGTCGGGTTCGTCCTCGTCGTCGGATCGTGCGGCTACGGCGTCCAATTGCTGCGCAGCCGCGGCGCACCCGCGGCACCGCCCCAGCCCGGCCATCCGGCCCGGCCCACCGGCCTGCGGACCCGGATGGAAGACCGGCTGCGGCGCCGCTTCGACGAGCGCTGAGCTCGGCTTCGCCGCGAAGCCGCTGAACCCCCCGCGGCGAAGCCGCTGAACCCAGCGCCGCGAAGCCGCAGCGACTCGGCTCCGAGGCCGTACCAGCAGCTGTACCAGAGGCCGTACCAGCGGCTCAGTGAGATCGGCGGATGGGCCTGTCCCGCCCGGTCCGTGCCGACGTCCAGCCCAGCCGCCGCACCCAGCTCAGCCGCGTCCAGCCGAGGGACGCCGGCCAGAACGTCGCCCTGAGCCGCGCGGCCCGGCCGCGACCGACCAGCAGCCGTGCCCGCGCCAGCGCCAGCTCCCGGCTGAGATCGGCCGCTGGGCGTTGCGGATGTGCCGAGTAGCGCCGCTGCTCCACGGCGTTCGCGAGCGTCCGAAGTGACGCCGAATCCCCTGGGGGGGCGTCGAGCCAGCTGGCCACCTGCCGGGGCGTGCGCGCGGGCGACCAGACGTAGCCGAGATCGGTCGCCGTGTCCGACAGCTCGGCCCACAGCTGGTCGGCGTCGCCGGAACGACCGGCCCGCACCCTGCGCCGTCGTCGTCGAGTGCGCGCGGCCACCGGCACGAGCGCAAGCAGGCTCAGCACGAGCAGCGCCAGCGCCAGCGGCAGGAGCACCGGAGCGCCGTTGCCCTGCGCCGTCCTAGCGCCGCCCGCCGCCGCCGCCCGCGTGTCACTCGGGCGCTTGAGCCCGACGCTCGCATGTGATTGCTGCGCCGGCGCAGTCGAACTCGCGGGCGGTAGAACCGCAAGCGGCTTGCCGTGCGGCGCCCACGGCAGGTCGTTGGCCGCGCCGCCCGCGATCCCGGCCAGCGGGGTGGGATCGAACGGGATCCAGCCCAGACCGCCGAAGTACGCCTCCACCCACGCGTGCGCGTCGTCGGTGGTCACCGTGAACGAACCGCCCGCATCTGGCACCGGATGCGTGTAGCCGAGCACGACGCGCGCCGGTACACCAGCGAGGCGCAGCATCACGCCCATCGCCGCCGCGAACTGCTGGCAGTAACCGATTTTGTTGGTGAGGAAGTCGACGAGGTCGCTGCCGGAGGTGCCCGCTGCCGTGTCCAGGCTGTAGGCGAAGCCGCTGCCGGGCGCGGAGAAGTAGTCGCTGATCGCGCGGGCCTTGGCGTAGGGGGTCGTCTTGCCGGCGGTGAGCTGGCTGACCAGGCTGCGGACCTGCGCGGGGATGGTCGGCAAGCTCAGCCATGCTGCGAGATCCGGCGAGCCGGTCTGGTCGTTCGCGGCTTGCAGCTCATCGGTCGAGGGATCGGCCTGGGTGACGGACTCGCGGAACTGCTCGCCGCTGTGCACGGCACCGCCAAGCAGCAGTTGGTCCTGCGGGTTCCAGAGCGTGTCGCCGCCGAGGCCGGCGACGGTGGCGGGCAGCGCGAAGACCGGCGGATTGCCGCTCAGTCCGGCGACGGTGACCTGCGCGTCGAAACTGACCGTCGACGCGCTGGCCGAGGTTGGCGGCAGGGTCGCGAAGGCCGTCGCGTCCAGCTTCTCTCCGGCGCCGTGAGCCGCCGGTACCCAGCCGTTTCCGGTGAAGTCGGACAGCACGTTCGCGCGCAGGTAGAACGGCCGGACCGAGTTTTTCGGGCTGACGGTGACCGTGAACAGGTTCAGCCGCTGGGGACGTTCGAGCTGCCCGCGCAGGGCGGCGAACGGGTCGATCGAGCTGCCGTCGCCCGAGCCGAACCCGCTGGGCCCGTTCGAATCCTGCGAACCGCTGTTGTGCAGCAGGTTGGCGATGAAGTTCGTCGGCGTGACGGGAGCGAGCAGGGGAAGCACGATCGCGACCGCGATCGACAGCGCGGCGATCCGCTGGCCGGAGACGGCCAGTGCCGGCCGCCGGTTCGCCTCGCCGGGTCGCGGCACGCGATGACCCCAGCTGCTGACCTCGTCGCGGGCATCGAGGGAGAGCAGGAGCAGGAAGCCGGCCCCGGCGACCGCGAAGAACAGCCAGTCGACCGGGTGCCGGGGTACCGCGCCGGCCACGGTGTAGACGACCAGCATCGGCACCCCGGCCAGCGCGCCGTGATGCCCGACCACCGCGACGAGATCGACGAGCGCGGCGAACAGGCCGAGCACCGCGCACAGCGCCAGGCGCACTGCCACCGTCGTCTGCACCGGCGCTACGCCGTCCTGGGTGGTGTGGTGCAGATCCTGCATCAGGCGCCCGAGATCGTGCATCGTGCCCGCGGTGGGCAGGAAGCCGAACAGGGCATGCTGCGGCACGAACCGGGCGCTGAGCCACGGGACGAGCAGTACGATGCCCGGCCAGATCTGGAACGCGCCGGGAGCGCGTCGCAGCCGGATCAGCAGGGCCGGTCCGACGACGACGAGCATGGTGATCCAGACGTCGACCAGCCAGCCGCGGTCGACGAACATCTGGCACAGCGGTACCGCGGCAAGCGCGGACGCGAGCAGTGCCTGCCCGGTGCGGCGCGCGCCACTGCCGAGGCTCACCGGATGGCCATCCGCCCGAGGGATCCCCTCGATCCGCTGCGCAGCGCCGTCTGCCAGGCGGCGGCCGTGGTGTCGCCGTGGTGGACGACGGCCACCCGCCACCCCGCCGCGCGCAGCACCCGGGCCGCCGTCTGGGGCGCGCCGTCCGGGCCGCACGGCGGGTTGCCCGCCCAGGTCGCGGTGTCGAGAAGCAGGGCGACCGCGGGAACTGCCGAGCCCCGCGGGTGGGCCTCGGTGAGCACCCGCAGGCTGGCTGGGTCGAGTTCGCCGAGCACCGCAGTGAGCGCCGAGTCGCGCGCCGCGGCATTGAGCACCGCGGTGGCCGGCACCAGGTCGTCCCCTCGCACGGCGCGCACGCCCGCGAGGTACTCGCTGAGCTCCCCGGGGGAGCCCGGGCGCAGCCGCCTCGGCTCGCTCAGCTCGCTGATCACGCCCACCTCGCGCCCGGCGATCATCAGGTGCGTGCCCACGCTCGCCGCGGCGCTGATCGCCCACTCCAGGCTGCTGCGCTGGCGGTCGTCGTGGCGGCCGTAGACGCCGGTGCGGGCCGACACGTGCGCCTGCTCGCGCAGGTCCAGCAGCACGGTGGCCATGCCCTGCCAGGGCCGTTCCTCCTGGCGCACCATGAGCGCTCCCGTGCGTGCGGACGAGCGCCAGTGGATCTTGCGTAGGTCGTCGCCGGTGCGGTACTCGCGGGTGGACGCGTCGTCGGCGCCGCGGCTGCCGATCGAGTGGCTGCCGGCGTTGTCGCCGATGTCGTGCGAGCGCGGCGGCTCGATCGCGGGCAGCGGATCCACGATCGGGGTGATGAGGAAGCTGCTGGTGGCGGTGAAGGACCGCAGCACGTCGACGAGCCGGAACGGGTCGGTCAGCCGGATTCGCAGCGGCCCGGCTTGGTAGCGGCCGCGGGGCAGTCCGGGCATCCGGTAGGTCACCGTGCGCGACTCGCGGCTAGCCAGGCCGTCGAGCACGAAGCGGGCCCGTCCCTCCAGCCGCTCGGGCATGCGGTCCTCGAGCATCAGCGCGCCGGTGCGCAGCCGGGAACGGTTGGTGATCGTCAGGTGGATGACGACCGCCTCGCCGGACGCGGCGCGTTTGGGCTCCACGGCGCGGCGGTTGGCGATCTGCACGCGGGAGCGGTGCACGACGATCGCCGCCGCGAGCGGTACCGCCGCGCCCAGCACGCCCGCACGAACCAGGTCCGCCTCGCCGAGCAGCAGGCCGCAGAGCAGCGCCGTCGCTCCGGCGGCAAGCAGGCAGCTCGCCCGAGTCGTGAAGCCCCAGCGCATCGTTGCGCCCCCCGTCAACGGGTCCGGCTCGGGGCGCCGCCGAGGATGGGCGTGCCCTGCACGATGCGGGCCAGCACGTCCTCGGCGCTTCGCCCGGCGATGTGGGCGTCGGCCGTGAGCAGCAGGCGGTGCGCGACAACCGGCGCGAGCAGGAACTGCAGGTCGTCGGGCAGGACGTAGTCGCGGCCCTCGAGCGCAGCCCAGGCCTTGGCGGCTCGCAGCAGGTGCAGCACGGCGCGCGGGGACGCACCGAGGCGGACCTCCGGCGCGCGCCTCGTCGCCTCGGCCAGGTCGACCGCGTAACCCTTGACCGAGTCTGCGACGTGGATGCCGCGCACTCCGGAGATCAGGGTTCGGACCTCGGTGGCATCCGAGACGGGCCGCAGCGAGTCGAGCGGGTCCAGAGCGGCGTGCTCGTCGAGCATCGCGATCTCGGCGCGCCGGTCCGGATAGCCCATGGAGATCCGGGCGGTGAAACGGTCGCGTTGCGCCTCGGGCAGCGGGTAGGTGCCCTCCATGTCGATCGGATTCTGGGTCGCCAGCACCATGAACGGCGCCTCCAGCGCGTAGGTCACGCCGTCGACGGTGACCTGGCGCTCCTCCATGCATTCCAGCAGTGCCGACTGGGTCTTGGGTGACGCGCGGTTGATCTCGTCGCCGACGACGATGTTGGCGAACACCGGGCCGGGCTTGAATTCGAAGTCGCGATCCTCGGCGTTGTAGACGCTCACGCCGGTCACGTCGCTGGGCAGCAGGTCCGGCGTGAACTGCAGGCGGCGCACCGAGCAGTCGATCGAGCGGGCCAGCGCCTTGGCGAACTTGGTCTTGCCCACGCCCGGGACGTCCTCGATGAGCAGGTGGCCCTCGGCGAGCAGCACGGTCAGGCCCAGGCGGACGGCCCCGGGCTTGCCCTCGATGACCTGCTCGATGTTGGCGGCGATGCGCTGCGCCGCGGTGCGGACGGTGTCGACGCCCGCGACAGGGCCGGCCGGTGTCGGGGTCGCCGCGTGCGTCCCGCCGCTGCGATTGTCCGCGTGCATCCCGCCCGTGCGGTATTCGGCGTGCAGGTCGTCCACCGCTGTCGTCCTCTGTCTCATGTCGCTGTCCGGAGGGCCACGCGCCCGCTGCCAGCATCGAGTATTGCCGACCGGCGGCTCAGCGGCACCGTCTCGTGTCCGTCTCGAGATCAGGACTGCGCACCGACGCGCCCGCTAAATCGTTGACGGTGGGTTGTTGTGGGGTAGGATGGGGCGTAGTGGGGGAGAGTAGCTCGCCGTCGTGACCCGGAGGTGGTGCCGATGTTCCTCGGCACGCACACCCCCCGTCTCGACGAGAAGTTCCGCTTAGCCCTCCCGGCGAAGTTCCGGCCGGAACTGGAGGGCGGCCTGGTGATCTGCAAGGGACTCGACCGCTGCCTGTTCGTCTTCGCCACCACCGAGTTCGTCCAGTTCACCCAGGCACTGCGCACCGCCCCGATCACCGACCGGCGGGTTCGCGACTACGGCCGCACGCTGTTCGCGAGCGGCTCCACGGAGAACCTCGACGGCCAGGGCCGGATCACGATCCCGGTCGCGCTGCGCGCGTACGCCGGACTGAGCAAGGACTGCGTCGTCGTCGGTGCGAACAACCGCATCGAGGTATGGGACGCCGCCGCCTGGCAGAGCTACGCCGAGCACGCCGACGCCGCGTTCGCCGACATCGCCGAGGAGGTGCTGCCCGGGGTCTTCTGATGGAGTCCGACGTTCGGATCCGGCCTCCTCCCGTCCGCCACCTGGCACCCCTTCCCCGGCGCCAGGCGGAACTGTCGAAGTCCCCGCGCCGGTCGCGGGGTGAGACGGGCGGGGACCAGATCGAGCGTCGCCCACCACCACCCACCTGCCCGTCCCGCACTGAGGAGCAGCGTTGATGCAAGCCCGCGACCGGCCACCGGCGTCCTCTGCCGGGCACGTGCCCGTGCTGCTGGAGCGGGTGCTCGCGCTGCTCGCACCGGCGCTCGACGGCCGTCCGGCCGTGGCGGTGGACGCGACCCTCGGTCTGGGCGGGCACGCCGAGGCCCTGCTGGAGGCGCACCCGCAGCTCACCCTGGTGGGCCTGGACCGCGACCCCGCCGCACTGGCCCGCAGCCGCGAGCGACTGGCCCGCTTCGGCGCCCGTACCCACCTCGTGCACGCTGTCTATGACCGGATGCCGCAGGTGCTCAGCTCGCTCGGGCTCCACGGGGTCGACGGCGTGCTGTTCGACCTCGGCGTCTCCTCGATGCAACTCGACGTCTCGGAGCGGGGCTTCTCCTACGCACAGGACGCGCCGCTGGAAATGCGGATGGACGCGACGCAGGGCCGTACCGCCGCCGACGTCGTCAACGGCTACCCGGTCGGCGAACTGGCCCGCGTGTTGCGCGAGTACGGCGAGGAGCGCTTCGCGCTGCGGATCGCGCAGGCCATCGAGCGCAGCCGGCGCGCGGCGCCGCTCGAGTCCACCGCCGTCCTCGCGGACCTCGTGCGCACCGCCATTCCCGCGGCCACCCGGCGCCACGGCGGCCATCCCGCCAAGCGAACCTTCCAGGCGCTGCGGATCGAGGTCAACGGCGAGCTCGGCGCGCTGCGAACCGCGATCCCGGCGGCACTCGACGCCCTCGACCTGCACGGGCGCATCGTGGTGCTGTCCTACCACTCGCTCGAGGACCGCCTCGTCAAGCAGCACCTGGCGGCGCGTGCCACCGACACCACCCCGCCCGGCCTGCCGGTGCCGCTCGCCGGCCACGGGCCGCAGCTTCGGCTGCTGCACCGCGGCAGCGAGGCGGCGACACCCGCCAAGATCGCCGCCAATCCCCGCGCCGCGTCCGTCCGGCTCCGTGCCGCCGAGCGAATCAGAAGGTCAGCATGAACGCGAAGACTGCCCCGAAGCACGCGCCGCGAATGCCGTTCACGCTGCTGGTGATCGCGCTGCTCGTCGGCGGGCTGTGCCTGCTGCTGGCGCTGAACACCGCTGCCGCGGCGAACGAGCTGAACCGGCACGACGTGGCCGAGAAGGACGCCTCGATCGCGGCGCAGCTCGTGCAGCTGCGCAACGAGGTCGCCGCCAGCAGCGCGCCCGGGAACCTGGCCCGCGTCGCCGCACAGCTCGGCATGGTGCCCGCCGGCAATCCGGCGTTCCTGCAGATCGACGCGAACGGCCGGGTGGTCGTGCTCGGCAACCCCGCGCCGGCCAGCGACCTGCCGCTGCCCCCGCCGCCGGCGCACGCGAGCGCGCCGACCCCGCGAACGACGGCGAAGCCGGCGAGGGCGACGGCATCCACGAAGGCAGCCAAGAACACCAAGAACACCAAGACCAGCAAGAACACCAAGACCAGCAGGCCGGTGCCGTCACCCACGCCGACGCCGATCACCACGCTGCCGGGAGGGACCCGATGACCCGAGGACCGCAGGATCGCCGCGCCGCACCTCCGCGCGCGCGCAGCTACCCACCGCCCGCCCGGCGCCGGCCGCAGCGGCGGCTGCGGCTCGGCGGGGTGCACGGCCGGCTGCGCTAAGGCTTCGCCGCCGTCTGCGCGTTGCTGCTCGTCATCGGCGGGCGGCTCGTGCAGCTGCAGGGCCTCGACCACGGGCAATACGCCGACGCCGCGCAGGCGCAGCGCGTCGACCGCATCGCGCTGCACGCCATGCGGGGGCAGATCCTCGACCGCGACGGCACCGTGCTCGCCTACACCTCCACCGCGCAGGACATCACCGTCGACCCGCAACAGATCACCGCGGCCAAGCGCGCCGCCTACGCCGCGGCGCTAGCCCCGCTGGTGAACATGACCCCGGCCGCCGTCGAGGGCGTGCTGGCCAAGCCCGGCCAGTATGCGGTGCTGGCCACCGGCCTGTCTCCGGTCGCCGCGCAGCGGATCGCGGACTTCGCCCTGGAGGGCGTCTACTCCCAGCCCACCACGCTGCGGCAGTACCCGGGCGGCACCACCGCGGCCAACGTGATCGGCACCGTCCATTCCGACGGCACCGGCGCAGCGGGGATCGAGTCGCAGTTCAACGACGTGCTCGCCGGCAAGGACGGCAGCCTCACCTACACCGTCGACAACCTCGGCAACGTCAACCCGAGCAGCCGCACCGTGCGCGACGCGGCGCGAAACGGCGGAACCATCCGGCTGACCATCGACCAGAGCCTGCAGTTCACCGCCCAGCAGTACCTCGACCGCGCGGTGGCCGAGTCCGGCGCCCGCAGCGCCGAGATGGCCATCCTCGACGCGCACAGCGCCCAGGTGCTCGCACTGGCCTCCTCCGGCACGTTCGACGCGTCCGACCCGAACACCATCGACCCGAACACCCCGATCGACCCGCCGGTGATGTCGGCGTTCGAGCCGGGATCGGTGCAGAAGGCGGTGACCTTCAGCGCCGCAATCCAGCAGGGGCTCATCAAACCCGGCACCGTGATCCCGGTGCCGTACAGCATCGACATGGGTGGGGTGAACGTCAGCGACGCGTGGTGGCACCCGACCGAGAAGTTCACCGCCACCGGCATCCTCGCCGAGTCGTCCAACGTCGGCACGCTGAAGATCGCCCAGCGGCTCGGCCCGGTCGTGTGGGACTCCTACGAGCAGAAGTTCGGCATCGGCACGAAGACCGGCATCGAGCTGCCGGGGGAGAGCGGTGGTTACCTTCCGCCGATGGATCAGTGGTCGGCGTCGACGTTCGCGAACCTGCCGTTCGGGCAGGGCGAGAGCATGACCGTCCTGCAGCTCGCCTCGATCTACCAGACGATCGCCAACAACGGGGTGCGCATCCCGCCGCGGATCGTGCAGTCGATCACCGGGCAGGACGGCACCGTGCGGACCACGGCGCGACCGGCCGGCGTCACGGTGGTGAGCGCGGCGACGGCCCGCACGGTGCGCACCATGCTCGAGTCCGTGACCCTGCCGGGCGGCACCGGCACCAAGGCCGCGATACCCGGCTACCGGATCGCCGGCAAGACGGGCACCGCGCAGCAGCCGGATCCCAACCACGGCGGCGCGTATTCGAGCTGGATGAACTGGGACACCTTCGCCGGCATGCTGCCCGCGGACAACCCGCAGTTCGTTGTCGCGATCATGGTCGACAACCCCGCTCACGGGCTCGAAGGCGGCGACGTGGCCGCGCCGGTGTTCCAGCAGATCGCCAGCTACGAGGTGCAGCACGCACACATCGCGCCGACAGGATCGCGTTCGCGGCACGTCCCGTTGCAGGTGTGCGACGCGGTCACCCGCCGATCGGCACCAAGTACCGTGTGCTGACGTGCCGATCGCCACGAGTACGCCGGAAGGGGTGCGCCGTCCGGAGCGCGTCGCCCCTGTCGCGCTGAGCGCGCTGGCGTCCCTGGGCGCTCTGAGCCACCGCGGCGCGGACGTGCTGGTGCGGGGCGTGGCGATGGACAGCGCGCGCGTGCGCGCCGGCGACCTGTTCGCGGCCGTGCCGGGCCGCACCGGTCACGGGGCGAGGTTCGCCGCCGATGCGCTGTCCCGCGGTGCAGTCGCGGTGCTGACCGACGCGGCCGGACGCGACCTGCTCACCGCCGGTGTCCCGCTCCTGCTCGCAGCAGACGTGCGGGCGGCGCTGGGACCCCTCTCGGCGAGCGTCTACGGGCACCCGAGCAGCGCGATGGCAGTGCTCGGCATCACCGGGACGAGTGGAAAGACCACCACCGCCTACTTCGTCCGCGCCGGGCTGCACGCCGCCGGGTGGCCGTCCGGACTCGTCGGCACGGTGGCCACCCTCATCGGCGACGAGGTGGTCCGGACCGGATTCACCACCCCCGAGGCCCCCGACGTGCAGGCCCTGCTGGCGGTGATGCGAGAGCACGGGACGAAGGCCGTCGCGATGGAAGTGTCCAGCCATGCGCTGGCGATGGGGCGCGCCGACGGCATCGAGTTCGCGGTCGGCGCGTTCACCAACCTGTCGCAGGAACATCTCGACTTCCACCGCGACATGGACGACTACTTCGCCGCCAAGGCGCGCCTGTTCGACGGTCGCGCCCGTGCCGCGGTCGTCGTGGTCGACGACGACGCCGGGCGGCGCATGGCCGCGATCGCCGGGCAGGCGGGCGCGAACGTGATCACCGTCGGCACGACGGGTGCCGTGGCGGCGACCTGGCAGGCGCACGACATCGCGACCGCGGCCGACGGCAGCACCACGTTCCGTGCTGTCGGGCCCGGGGTGGAGCTGCGCGCCGGCTGTGCCGTCCCCGGTCGCTACAACGTTGCCAATGCCCTGCTGGCGCTGGCGATTCTGCAGACAGCGGGGGTGCCACCGGAACTCGCCGCGGCGGCCGTCGCGGCTGCCTCGGTGCCGGGCCGGATGGAGCGCATCGAGGCCGGGCAGCCGTTTCTCGCCGTCGTCGACTACAGCCACAAGCCGGCCGCGATCGAGGGCGCCTTGCGCGCCCTGCGCCCGCTGACGCCGGGACGGCTGATCGTCGTGCTCGGCTGCGGGGGCGACCGCGACCGCGCGAAACGGCCGCTGATGGGCGAGATCGCCGCCCGAGGCGCGCAGCTGCTCGTCGTCACCGACGACAATCCACGCTCCGAGGACCCCGCCGGAATCCGCCGGGCGATGCTCGCCGGCGCCGCGGCGGTGCCCCCCGATCAGCGCGCGGAGGTCCGCGAGATCGGCGAGCGCGGCGCGGCGATCGCGGCAGCCGCGGCAGCTGCCGAGCCGGGCGACACCGTGCTGGTGGCCGGCAAGGGCCACGAGGCGGGCCAGGAGATCGCCGGAGTCGTGCACGCCTTCGACGACCGCGACGTCCTGCGTGCCGCGCTGCAGGCGCTTTCGTGATCGCCCTGACGCTCGCCGAGGTCGCCACAATCGTGCAGGGGCGCGTCGTTGGCGCCGACCCAGCGGCACTGGTCACCGGCCCCGTCGAGTTCGACTCGCGCCTGGTCGAGCCGGGCGGGCTGTTCCTGGCACTGCCGGGCGAATACGTCGACGGTCACGACTTCCTCGGCGCGGCGTTCGAGCGCGGCGCGGTCGCCGCGCTGGTCACCCGCGAGTGCGCGGGCCCGTGCGTCGTCGTGGCCGACGGGTTCGCCGCGCTGGCTGCGCTCGCCTCGGCGGTCGTGCGGCGCCTGCCCGGGCTCACGGTCGTCGCCATCACGGGCTCGTCAGGCAAGACCTCCACCAAGGACGTGCTGGCCCAACTGCTCGCGCGCATCGGCCCGACCGTCGCGCCGCCCGGTTCGTTCAACAACGAGCTGGGCCATCCCTACACCGTCCTGCGCGCCACGCCCACGACGCGCTTCCTCGTCCTGGAGGCGAGCGCGAGAGGCCTCGGCCACATCCGTCACCTCACCGAGATCGCGCCGCCGGACATCGGCGTGGTGCTCAACGTCGGCAGCGCGCACCTCGGCGAGTTCGGCTCCCGGGAGGTCATCGCGCAGGCCAAGGGCGAGCTGGTCGAGGCGCTCGTGCCGCACGGGTTGGCGGTGCTCAACGCCGATGATCCGGTGGTGCTCGCCATGGCGGCGCGCACGGCCGCCCGGGTGCGGACCGTCGGTTCGGCTGCCACGGCAGACGTCCGCGCCACCGCCGTCAGCCTGGACGAGCTGGGCCGAGCCGCGTTCACGATGCACGTGGCGGGACGGAGCGCAGCCGTGCGGCTACGGCTCGTCGGCGCGCACCAGGTCGCCAACGTGCTCGCGGCGGCCGCGGTGGCGCTGGAGTGCGGCGCGAGCCTCGACGACGTCGCGGCAGCGCTGGGCGAGGTGCACCCGTCCTCGCGGTGGCGGATGGAGCTCACCGAGCGCAGCGACGGCGTGCTGGTGATCAACGATGCGTACAACGCCAACCCCGAGTCGATGCGGGCCGCATTGCAGGCGCTCGCCGCGGTGGCGCGCCCGCGACTGGCCTCGGGCGGACGCTCGTTCGCCGTGCTCGGCCCGATGGCCGAACTGGGCGCGAGCGGGCCGGGCGAACACGACGCGTTGGGTCGCCTGGCCGCGCGGCTGCAGGTGTCGGCCCTGGTAGCCGTCGGAGAGCAGGCCCGCGCGATCGCCCGCGGCGCCGCCCGCGAACCCTCCTGGGCCGGTGAATCGCGCTGGGTGCCCGACGCCGACTCGGCCGTGGCTGTGCTGCGCGCCCAGCTGCGCGCGGGGGACGTCGTGCTGGTCAAGGCCTCCCGCGCGGCGCGCCTGGAGCGCGTCGCGCTCGCGATCGCCGAGGATGCGCAGCCAGCCGGCTCCGAACCGGCGGGAGGCAGCGCGGCGTGAAGACCATCCTCATCGCCGCGGTGGTCTCGCTGATCACCTCCATCCTCTGCACGCCGCTGGTCGTCGTGTACTTCCGGGGCCGCGGCTTCGGGCAGGAAATTCGTCTCGACGGCCCGAAGACCCACCTGGTCAAGCGGGGCACCCCGACGATGGGCGGCGTGGCGATCGTCGGCTCGACCGTCGTGGGTTACGCGGTCGCCCATCTGATCATCGTGATCCGCGGGGGCGCCGGCCCGAGCGCGTCCGGTCTGCTGCTGCTGTTCCTGATGATCGGGCTCGGCGTCGTCGGCTTCTTCGACGACTTCATCAAGATCCGCCGGCAGCGCAGCCTCGGGCTGCGGGCGCGCGCGAAGTTCGGCGGTCAGCTGGTCATCGGCGTCGTGTTCGCCGTGCTCGCGTTGCAGTTCCGCAACCGCATCGGGCTCACGCCCGCGTCCACGCACATCTCCTACGTGCGCGACATCGGCAGCCTCGCGATCGGGTCAGTCGGCTTCGTGATCCTCGCCTACGTCATCGTGGCGGCCACGTCGAACGCGGTGAACCTCACCGACGGCCTGGACGGACTGGCGGCGGGCGCCTCGGCGATGGTCTTCGGCGCGTTCTCGCTCATCTCGTTCCTGCAGTACCGAAACCAGTGCGGCACCAACCCGGTCGGCGGGTGCTACACCGTGCGGGACCCGCTCGACATCGCCCTGGTCGCGGCCGCGGCGATGGCCGCCTGCTTCGGCTTCCTGTGGTGGAACGCCTCGCCGGCGCAGATCTTCATGGGCGACACCGGGTCGATGGCGCTGGGCGGCCTGATGGCCGGCTTGGCCATCCTCACCCACACCGAGTTGCTGCTGGTCGTGCTCGGCGGACTGTTCGCCACCGTCACCCTCTCCGGGATCATCCAGACCGGCTGGTTCAAGTTCACCCGCATCCGCACCGGAACCGGCAGACGGGTGTTCCGAATGTCCCCGCTGCACCACCACTTCGAGCTCGGCGGCTGGGAGGAGGTGACGATCATCGTGCGGTTCTGGATCGTCGCCGGCCTGGGTGTCGCCTTCGGGATGGGGTTGTTCTACGCCGACTTCATCGGCAATGGCTGAGCATTCGTCGCCGGCGTACCGCCGCGGCAGCACCGTGCTGGTGTGCGGTGTCCGGCTCGCCGGCGAGGCTGCCGCGCGGGCGCTGCTCGCCCGCGGCGTGCGAGTGCTGGTGAGCGACCGCGACCGCTTGCAGGCGGTGGATGCGCTCGTCGCGGCCGGGGCCGAGTACGTGGGCGTGCCGGCGGCCGTGCCCCCCGGCGTCGCGCAGGTGGTGGCCTCGCCGGGCTGGCGACCGGATCATCCGCTGCTGCTGGACGCGGCCGCGCGGGGCGTGGAGGTGCTCGGCGAGCTCGAGCTGGCGTGGCGCCTACGCGGGCCGCGCGCCGCGCCGTGGCTTGCCGTGACCGGGACGAACGGCAAGACGACGACGGTGCGGATGCTGGAGTCGATCCTGCGCGCCGCCGGCCTGCACGCCCGGGCCGTCGGCAACGTCGGGGTGTCGGTCATCGACGCCGTCGACGCCGCCGCGCCCTTCGACGTGCTCGCCGTGGAGATGTCCAGCTTCCAGCTGCACCGCTGCACCACCGTGCGGCCGGCGGCCGGTGCCCTGCTCAACATCGCCGCCGACCACCTCGACTGGCACGGATCGATGGCCGCGTATGCGCAGGTCAAGACTCGGGTGTGGACGGGTGCGGTTGCCGTAGGCAACGACGACGACCCCACCGTCGCCGCGTTGCTGGCGCAGGCCCCGGCGGCCCGGCGCGTCGGATTCACCGTTGCCGAGCCGCGGCCGGGACAGCTGGGCATCCGCGACGGCATGCTCGTCGACCGCGCCTTCGGCGCCGGCACCGAACTGGTGGCCGTCGCCGAGATCCGCCCGACCGGGCTGCACAACGCCGGCAACGCCCTTGCCGCGGCAGCGCTCGCGCGCGCCCACGGCGTCGATGCGGGTGCCGTCGGCGCCGGCCTGCGGGCCTTCGTCCCGGACCCCCACCGCAACCAGACGGTGCTGACCCGCGGCGGCGTCACGTTCGTCGACGACAGCAAGGCGACGAACCCGCATGCGGCACTGGCGTCGCTGAGCGCCCGCGAGCGCGTGGTGTGGATCGCTGGCGGTCAGCTCAAGGACGCGCCGGTCGAGCAGTTCGTCGCCGAAGTCGCCGCGCGCCTGGCCGGTGTCGTGCTTCTCGGCGCGGACCGCGGGACAATTGCGGCCGCGTTGCGGCGACACGCGCCGGATGTACCGGTGATCGACGTGTCCAGCAACGACGATGGGGCGATGACCGAGGTGGTGCGTGCCGCGGCTGGACTTGCGCGTCCCGGCGACGTGGTGCTGCTCGCTCCCGCAGCTGCCTCCTACGACATGTTCACCGGGTATGCCGAGCGCGGCGAGCGCTTCCAGTCGGCAGTGCGTGCCCTCGACGGCTCATGACGCGGGCCCTGTCCACGTTGAGTGGCGCGATCTCGGCGCACCTGCGCGAGGCCACCGGCCGCCAGACGCGCGACGACGTCGGCACCCAGGTGCGATTCCTCGACCGTCCGTACGCCTCGGTCCAGCTGCTGCTGCTCGCCGCCGCCGGGCTGCTCGGCTTCGGCATCCTGATGGCCGTGTCCACGACGATCTCGGCGTCGAGCGACTCGGGGGGCACCGGGTCGAGCGCGATCTGGGCGCAGGTCGTGCACGAAGCGGAGTTCGTCGCCCTCGGCCTGCCGCTGTTCTGGTTCGCCCTTCGCCTGCCACCGCGCGCCTACCGCTTCCTCGCTTATCCGGCCCTCGCCCTCGCGTTCGTCACGCTGGTCGCGGTGCTGGTCCCCGGGATCGGCGTCGGGGTGTACGGCGCGCGGCGCTGGATCGACCTCGGGCCGCTGCAGCTGCAGCCCTCGGAACTCGCGAAGGTCGCGATGCTGCTGTGGGGCGGCGACCTGCTCGCCCGCAAGCAGCAACTCGGCACGCTGCGCCGTGCCCGGCACCTGCTGCTGCCGCTCGTGCCGGGCTTCGTGCTCGTCGGCACGCTGGTGATGCTGGAGCCCGATCTCGGTACCACCAGCTGTTTCATGCTCGTCCTGCTCGGCCTGCTGTGGATGGTCGGCATGCCCTACCGGTACTTCGCCGGCGTCGTTGCCGTTGTCGTGGGCGCGATCGTCGCGCTCGCGGTCGCGGCCCCGTACCGCCTGGAACGGCTGACCACGTTCATGCACCCGTTCAAGGACGCGAAGAACAGCGGGTTCCACACCGTCGAGGGCCTGTACGCACTCGCGTCAGGAGGGGTGTTCGGTGTCGGGCTCGGGCAGGGCACCTCCAAGTACGGCTGGGTGCCGAACGCGAACTCCGACTACGTGTTCGCGATCATCGGCGAGGAGCTCGGGCTGGTCGGCTGTCTCGTCGTGCTCGGGTTGTTCGGGCTGTTCGCCTACACCGGGATGCGCGTGGCGCGCCGCAACGCCGATCCGTTCGTCCGGCTGGTGGCCGGTGCCGCGACGGTGTGGATCTGCGGCCAGGCGCTGATCAACATCGGCTACGTCACGGGGCTGCTGCCGGTCACAGGCATCCCGCTGCCGTTCATCTCGGCCGGCGGCACGTCGCTGCTCGCGTCGTTCTTCGTGCTCGGCATGCTCGTCTCCTTCGCCCGGCACGAGGCCCCGGCCGTGGCCGACGCGCGCCGCTGCGAACGGCGCGGGCGGCGCAGCCGGCTGGAACGCTGGCTGCGCATCCCCGTCCCGAAGCCGTACACGCCACCCCGGCGGCGCTCCGCGCGTCGGGACGACACCCCCCCGCGGCGCCCCTCGGCCC
>JBPCOI010000031.1:0-11165 GCA_051000395.1 Jatrophihabitantaceae bacterium | reverse complement strand
CTCGTCGGGGGCATGGCCGGGCGCAGGTTGGGGGTCGCGCGGTTCGTTCGCCCCTTCTTCGCGGACGGGAGCGGACCTGGCGGGCGGGTGCCGCTTTTCGGTTCCGAGGTCGTGGTCCCAGTGTCGCACCGGTGACGCGGTGTGCAGGATGGCCGAGACCTTGGCGTCCTTGCGGGCCTTGCGTCGCTGCTCGTCGGCCTCGGCATCCCCGCTGCCGGGCAGCACCGAGGTTGCGACCGCGATCGCCGTGCAGTCCGCTGCGGCCGCGACGGCGTCGATGCCTCCCGGCCGCTCGAGCACCCTGCGTGCCTCCCCGCCGCCGGCGGGCAGCTGCCACAGCGCGGGCGGGTCGTCGTCGTCCTCCACGTCGCGTTTCGAGGTGAACAGCACGCTGCCGTCCGCTGCGATCGCCGGTCCGGACTCGCCCTTCTTCGAACGGGTCAGGCGCCGCGCGTCCTCGATACCGGCCGGGTCGATCTCCCACAGCGCGTTGACGAACTCGTTGCCGTCCTCGTTGAGCGCGCCGATGGTGGCGACCAGCCGGGTGCCGTCCGGCGACAGTGCCAGGTCCGAGACGCGAGGCAGGGACAGGTACGCGGTGAAGTCCTGGAAATCGTTCACCGCTCGACCGTAGCGCCGCGAGCTGCCCGCGGGGCAACGGTGAGCGCGGTGAGGCCCGCGGCCGCGAGCAGGGCGGCCACCGCGGGGCGCGGAGCACCGGTCGCGGTGTAGGTGGCCGCGACGATCGCAGTGCCCGCCGCGGTGCCGATCGCGCGCGAGGTGTTGACCAGGCCGCCGGCAAGCGCGGCCACCCGGTCCGGCACGGCGGCCATGATCAACGCGTTGTTGGCCGGCGTGTAGACGCCCAGCCCCAGCCCGATCACGGCCAGGGCAGGCACGTCGCCCGCCACGTCTGCGCCCGCGAGCAGGAGGCCGAGCAAGCCCACGGCGGTGACGGCAAGGCCGTTGGCGCTGCGGGCCCGCGAAGACCAGCGCCGGGGCAGCAGCCGGTCGGCCCAGCCCGCCGCGAGCGCGAAACCGACCGGCAGCGCCGCGACGATCAGCCCCGCGTGCAGGGGAGTGGCGCCTTCGCCCTGCAGCACGGCGGGCAGCAGCACGATCGGTCCGAAGAGCATCAGGTACGCGAACAGCGCCCCGACCAGAGCGCGAGGCACGCCGGGCGCGGTGCGGATTGCGCGCAGGCCCGGCGCGTCACGCTCTGCACGCCGGAAGCGGGTGCGCGGCAGCAGGAAGCGTCCGGCCAGCACCGCCAGCACCGCGATCGGGACGTTGACGCCGAACACCCAGCGCCAACCGACGGTCTGCACGAGCAGGCCACCGACCGTCGGCCCGATCGCCAGGCCGACGGCCTGCGCCGCGGCCTGGATACCGAGCGCTGCGCGCAACCGCTCGCGCGGCGCGGACGTGGCGACGAGGGCGACGCTGTTGGCTTGCAGCAACGCGGCGCCGACGCCCTGGACGGCGCGCATGCCGACGAGCGCGAGCAGGGACGGCGCGAACGCGCATCCCAGCGAGGACAGCCCGAACAGCACGAAGCCCCAGAGGTAGACGCGCTTGCGCCCGAGGCGGTCGGACACTGCGCCGAGCGGTACGAGCAGCGCCGCGAGCGCGATCAGGTACGCCAGCGACACCCACTGCGTCGCACCGAGCCCGGCACGGAAGCTGGCGCCGATCGGGCGGTAGGTCAGCGTGACGATACTGGCATCCAGCTGCCCCATGAAGGCGCCGAGACAGACGGTGGCGACGGCGAGCATCCAGGCCCGCGGATACCTGCGCAGCCAGTCTGGACGGGGGCGTTCCGCCCCGACAAAGCTCACCGGCTCCGGCCCGGCGTCCGAGGTCATCACGCTCGAGGGTAGCCAGCCGATGCGCAGCACAAACCGGCGCGCGGCAGCTCCTCGGTGGCTACACCGTGGTAATGCTGGGCAGCTGAGCGCGGCTCGACGGGCCCATGGCCGGCGGGTCTATCGTCCACGCGAGAACGACTGCCCACCATCGCGGAGGAATCGTGGACCCCGAGACCGTCGACCAGAGCTATGCGCAACTGCAGCAGCAGGCGCAGCAGACGACGCAGCTGATCCAGACGCTCGCCGGCAAGTTGCAGGCGGCGGCGTCGTCCGGCGACGCGAACGCCCGCGAGTGGCTGCTCGACCTGAAGGAGATCACGCTGGGCGTGCAGCAGGAGCAGGGGCAGACCTCCCTGCTGCTGCAGTCGATCCATTCGATGGTGGACAACCACGTGCAGTCCGCAGCGGTCGCGCCCGTCCAACAGCCTCAGTACCAGCAACCTCAGTACCAGCAAGCTCAGTACCAGCAGCCGCAGTATCAGCAGGCGCCGATGATGGCCGGTGGCGGCGGCATGTTGCAGCGCTTCCTCGGCGGCGGCATGGGCCGGGCCATCATGACCGGCGCGGGCTTCGGCATCGGCGACGACCTGATCAACCAGATCTTCTGAGCTTTGTGCTGATGTCCGCGTGAGACGCAGCCCGTGCTGCGCGGACGATTCGAGCACGGCGAGCGGGTCGAGCGGTGGCCCAGCATCCCAGGACCCTGGATTGGAGAGCGTGAATGGTCAAGGCATTCGGCTACGGCAGCAACGGCGGCCCCGAGGTGCAGGAGTTCCTCGAGCTCGACATGCCGTCCCCGCTGCCCGGTGAGCTGCTCGTGCAGGTGCGCGCCGCGGGGGTGAACCCGGTCGACTGGAAGATCCGCGCCGGCCGGTACGGGGCTGGCGGCCCGGACTCCTTCCCGGCCGTCCTCGGTTCGGAGGTGTCCGGCGTGGTGCGCGAGGTCGGCCAGGACGTCGACGGCTTCGCCGTGGGAGACGAGGTGTTCGGCGCGGTCGCCACCGGCTCGGGCGGCTACGCGGAGTACACGCTGCTCACGGCTGACGTGAGCGCCCCCAAACCGCCGCACGTGTCGTTCACCGACGCCGCTACCCTGACCGTCGCCGCGGCGACGGCCTACGACAGGGTGACCCAGTTGCAGCTTCGGCCAGGGCAGACGCTGCTGATCAACGGGGTCAGCGGCGGCGTCGGCGTCGCGGCTGCGCAGATCGCCCGCGACCTGGACATCAACGTGATCGGCACGGCGAGCGCCGACAAGCAGCCGCTCGTCGAGGCACTCGGTGCGACCCTCGTGGCCTATGGCGACGGTGTCGCGGAGCGCGTCAGGCAGTTGCTGCCCGACGGCGTCGACGCGATCTTCGACCTGGCAGGCGGCGACGGCCTGCGGGCTGTGGCCGATCTGGTTGCCGACCGCGACAAGCTGATCAGCGCGGGCGACCCCGACACCGTCGCCGAGCTGGGCGGGCACGTGATCGAACGCGACCGGAGCCGCCGCGTCTTGGACGTCGTCGCCGGCCTCGTCGCCGACGGCAAGCTCGATCCGCACGTCGAGGACGTCATCTCGCTTGACCAGGCCGCGGACGCCCTCGCCGCGGTGGAGAGCGGGCACGCGAAGGGGAAAGTCGTCATCCAGGTCAGCTGAGTTGCCTACGTCGGCCAGATCCTTCGTTGCGACCAGCATTTGGTGTGAGAGATCGTTCGTACTACGAAACGTTTAGCATAGTGAACGTGTCGCAGCCCGCGCGTCGGGACGCTCCCGAGAACACAGCCATTCTGCTCGCCCGGATCGGCGCATATGGCACCAAGTCGTGGGCCGCGCGCATCGCCGAACTTGGACTGACCCTGGTCCAGGCCGAGATCCTGCGCGCGGTCGCCGACGGTCCGGGCCGCAGCCAGCAGGCCATCAGCGAGCAGTTGTCGCTTCTGCCCAGCCGCGTGGTCGGCCTCGTCGACGGCCTCGAGGACCGCGGCATCCTGACGCGGCGCCGCAATCGCGACGACCGGCGCCTGCACGCGCTCGTCCTGACCGAGGCGGGCAGCGTCCTGATGCGCGAGCTCGCTCGGGCGGAGCGCGCGCACGACCGTGACCTCACCGCCGGGCTCAGCACCCAGCAGCGAGCGGGCTTTACCGAGGCGCTCATCGCGCTCGCCGAGCACCACGGCCTCGCGGTGTACGCGGGTGATCGCGGCGGTGCTGCCTCGTCGATGGAGGCACCGCCGATCGCCGGCAGGCCCCAGCCCGAAAGGCGCCGTCCACTGCCCTCCCCGGCGGCAACGCGGCCGTCGACCGGGTAGCGCCCGCCGTGACCAGGTCGCACGAAGACCTCGTCAGCTGGCGCTCGGCGGCGGCATGCAGTACGTCGTCCAGCCATCCATGCACCCGAAACATCTCCTTGGACAGTTCGCCAGGATCCGAGGCTTATCGGTTAGTGGCGAGCGAAGATGGGGGTAACGGTTGATCAAGACCGAAGAGGGAGCGTGCCGTGACGGCGGTGCAGGTGACGGTGAGCGCACAGCGCTGCGCCACGCCGTCGTGCGCGCTGTCCAGCTGCTCCTGCTCGTTGCTGGCGCCATGCTGTGCTGGGTGCTGCTCGGCTCGAGCAACCGCGCCAGCGCGGCCGCGCCAGCACCCAGTCCAGCCCGCTCCGCGTGCGGTCGGCTCCGTGCTCGGGGCGCTGGCGACTCCTGTCGGGCGAGTGGCTGCGCCGATGCGCTCCGCAGTGGTACACGTGCTCGTGCCCGCGGTTTCGCCCGTGCGCTCGCCGATGAACCATGTCGTCGCGCCAGTGATCGCGCCGGTGCGCTCGAGCGTGAGTCGCCTGACGGTGCCGGCGATCGCGCCGGTGACCTCGGCCGCGTCCTCCAGCGTGACCTCGACGGTGGGTCGGGTTCTCCGACCGGTCACGCGGACGGTCGCGCCGGTGACCTCAGCCGCGTCCGCCACCCTGGGTTCGGCCGTCACCTCAACGGCGCGGAAGGCGTCCCGCGCGGGCTCGGCGCTGTCCGCTGCCGGGCACGGCCTCTCGGCTGCGAGGTCGACGTCGGCCCGCCGCGCGGCGAGCCCGGGCCGCGCGACGCGTGCCGGCGCCAGCACTGCCCGCCTGCTCCCGCGCGTCAGCACGGCAGCGCAGCCGAACCGGGCCGTCGGTTTTCCACGCTGCGCCGCCGCGGGTAGTGCTGCAGCGACCGGCGTTAGCGCTGTGCCCACCGTCGCCGCGGCCCCGCCTGAGGGCGCCGCAAAGTCCACTGGTCCGAGCAGCCTCGACCTGCTCAGCTGGATCGCTATCCCGGCCGGCCCGAGCGCGCCCGGTCCGGGATCAGCCGGCGGTTTTGGTGGCTCCGCGCACGCGGGCCAGCGAGAACTGAGTTCGTTCGACGCGCTACCGGGGTGGTTGCCCGCCGGCAACCCCGTCCTCAAGGCGCGTCGCAGCGGGTGGGAGCACGCGTATGCGCTGCGTACCCGTGCGGCGCTCGTCCAGGTCCGTCCCGGCTAGTCACCTCGTTTCCTCTCGCGAGCCTTCGCGGCTCGGTCCAATCGCGCCCTTCCGGGCGCACCACGAGACTGAGACGAGGACAATCATCATGAGTTCATGGAAGGTCAGGGCTTTGGCCGTGGCGTTCTCGGCGAGTGGCTGCTGGCTGATTGGCCAGTCGATGGCACACGCCGACACCCCCACGGCGAGCCCCACCCACACAGGCACGTCGATCGTGCATTCGCTCGACGCGCTGGCGAACGGCGGTAACTCTCACGCCGGTTCCGCCACCCACGGCGGGAACTCCTCTGCCGGGTCGACAAGCGCGAACCAATCGCGGACGTCGACCGGTAAGGGTGGCGTCGGTGGCAACGGCAGCGGTGCGAGCAGTACCAACACCAACACCGGCGGCGCAGGCGGGCGTTCGGGTAACTCCGGCTCGACGGGCGGTGACCGCTCGTCGTGCACGAGCATCGCCATCCTCGGGGCTGCCCACTGCGATGCTGCTGCAAGTTCCGGTAATTCCGGGGCGACCGGCAACGGTGGTAACGGCGGTTCGGTGTGGAACACGTCGCAGACCACGAGCGGTAATGGTGGCCAGGGCGGTTGGACCGGTGGTAACAGCACGGGTACGACCAGCAGCACCGGTTCGAGTTCGGGCAACAGCAACACCGGATCGACGACGACCTCGGGCAACGGGGGTGCTGCTGGCGCGTCGAACCAGAGCAGCACCAGCGGCAGCGCTGAGGGCAGCAACAACGCCAACGCCGGCAGTGGTGAGGGGCAGTCCGCGGCTGCGAACGGCGGTTCGAGCCGGAGTGGTTCGTCTACCACTGGGGGTAACTCCTCGGCGAACTCGTCGAGCAGCAACACCTCGACGACGAGCACCGGTGCCGGTGGTTCTGGTGGCAACGGCGGGGCGGCGAACAGCCGCAACACCAACACCGCTGGCAACGGGGCGCGTTCGGGTAACTCCGGGTCCACCGGCGGTAACAGCGCCAATTGCATGGCAATTGCTGTCCTGGGCACTGCCGACTGCAACGCGGCGGCGACCTCGGGTAATTCCGGGTGGACTGGTGCCGGTGGTAATGGTGGTTCGGTGAGTAATTCCTCGAGCACCGAGGCCGGTAGTGGTGGTGCGGGTGGTTCGATCGGTGGCAACAGCACCGGTACGAACAGCACCACGGGTGCTACCTCGGGTAGCAGCTCGACGGGCTCGGACACTGGTGCGGGCAATGGCGGGGCGGCTGCCGCGTCGAACACCGCGACCAGCGACGGTTCCGGTAGTGGCAGCAACAACGCCAACGCCGGCAGCGGTGCGGGGCAGTCCGCGACCGCGAACGGTGGTTCGAGCCGGAGTGGTTCGTCCACGACCGGTGGTGACTCCTCGGCGAACTCGAGCAGCCAGAACAGCTCGCGGACGGTGACGGGTAACGGCGGTGCGGGCGGTAACGGTGGGGCTGCGAGCAGCAGCAACACCAACGTCGCGGGTAACGGTGCCCGTTCGGGCAACTCGGGTGCGACCGGCGGGAACACGGCTACCGGGCGCGCGTCGAGTCCGCGTGGCAGCGCGAACGCCGCCGGCAGCGCTTCGGGTGAGTCGAGCAGCACCGCGAACGCGGCGGCGAGTTCGGGTAATTCCGGGGCGACCGGCAACGGTGGTAACGGCGGTTCGGTGTGGAACACGTCGCAGACCACGAGCGGTAACGGTGGCCAGGGCGGTTGGACCGGTGGTAACAGCACGGGTACGACCAGCAGCACCGGTTCGAGTTCGGGCAACAGCAACACCGGATCGACGACGACCTCGGGCAACGGGGGAAGTGCCACGAGCGACGTCTGGCAGATGGTGCAGGAAGAGCTGAACGCCGCCTGACGGTAGCGGTCCGCTCGACCCGAATCCCGGCCGGGGATCAGCTTCCAGCGATCCTCGGCCGGGAGGGCCCGTCGAGCCGAACGCTCACCCTTCTCATGAATGGAAAGTGACATCGTGGCCCATCGACCAGCAACCCGCGCCGGCTCCACCCGGCGAAACACAACCGCTCGTCCGGCCGCAACATCTCGGCGTACTGCAACCGCGCGCGGCCCAAGGTCCGCCGGTTACCCGTCCTGGATCGTGCTCAGCGTCTGGATCCTGGTCGGCTTCGTCGTGATCGCCTTCGCAGCCGGTTATCTGTTCGCTCCCTGACGGTGATCGACGCCCACCGATCTAGTTCAACGGCAGACTGCGCCTTGTCGCGCGTCGCCTCGATCTCGATGGTGGTGACATGCGGACGGCTGGCCGCTTGCTTTCAGTCCGGTCTGCAACCTATGTCTACCCGCGAAGATCAACTCTGATATCGTGCGTTATCGAGCATGGTAGGGTCGCGAAGCTACTTGGCTCGATATCGACAGGCGGCGATGCTATGACTGACGTCCTCATTCGCAACGTCCCGGACGACGTGCTCGCAGGTGTCGATGCACGCGCGAGCAAGCTGGGTCTGTCCCGCGTCGAGTACATCCGTCGTCGGCTCGCGGCCGACGCAGCCACCACGACCAAACCCGTGTCCGTCGCGCAGCTGCGCACGTTCGCGACGAAGGTCGCCGATCTTGCCGACCCCGAGGTGATGGACGCCGCGTGGCGGTGACCGACTGGCTGATCGACAAGTCGGCGCTCGTTCGGCTCGCAGACGCCGTGGACGCCGCTGAGTGGGCGAATCGCATCGAGCGCGGGCTGGTGCGTATCTCGTCGGTCACCCGATTGGAGGTCGGCTACTCGGCTCGGACGGCCGCTCAGGCACGGTCGTTGTTTCATACGCCGCCGATCTCGTCGATGCCGGTCGAGTATTTGACACCGGCCATCGAGGACCGCGCGGTCGAGGTTCAGCTGGCATTGGCTGGCAAGGGCAAACATCGCGCGCCCTCCATACCGGATCTGATCATCGCTGCCACCGCAGAACTCGCGGGTCTGACCGTCCTGCACGTCGACAAGGATTTCGATCTGATCGCAGACATCACCGGTCAATTCACGGAGCGGCTGCACGTTTGATCCGATCCGATCGGTCACCCCGCCAGGTTCAACTCGACAAGAGGTTCGGACTTGATGTCGGTGAAGGACCGGTACTTTCCCCGACCCCGCTCGGCGAGCCGCAGGACCGCGACGTTGACGTCGCGCCCGAGCGTGCGCTTGGCCCCTTCTGCCGCAGCGCGAATCTCGCCGACGTCTCCGGATCCGACGACCATCAGGTCGAGGTCATGGGGAGCAGTGGGCTTGGCGTGGGAGCGGCGCGGCGAACTGGCGACGAATGGCACGGGTCTTTCCGGCGGCGATCGAACGCGATCACGACTGCTTGGTGGGCTTGGCGTGATTCAAGAAACGACTACAGGCCCGCAAACGCGTTAACTGGGCCTGTAGCACGGTGCCCCGGCAGGATTCGAACCTGCGCCACGCCTCCGGAGAGCGATCTCGGCGGACGTGAACATCGTTGATAAGTGCTTGTAGGTCCTGGATTTGCTGGTCTACACGCGTTTGCTGTTGTTGATCGACTCGGCCGTTTTCAGCTCTGGTGTGTACCCGATGCGTACTCACAAAGATCAACTTGGCGGCGTTGCGCTGTTCGAATCAGGCCGGAGCTCGCCGCTCAGAGTGCATCTCGAACGGCCTCGATGATCGCCTCGGCGTGGGCAAGATCGGCCGCGAGGTCGGCGCGGCCGATCGCGATGTCGTCGTACTCGGCCTTGTTGCGCCGACGCCGCATCCGCTGGAACTCCGACGCGCTCGCACTGTTGATCAGTGCCTCGGCGTAGACCCCGACCGCCTCATGCGCTCGCGCGATCGGCCGCACGCGGTAGCCATTCGCGAGCATGTGGGCGGTCACCGCAATGCGCGTCGCGTCGTAGGCAGTCACATAGGCAACCTCGACGTCGATCTCGGCGATCTTGCGTGCGGCCTTGAGCTTCTCTTCCGCGCGAGTCAGGCGTGTAAGGGCGCTCGGCCTGTCGGCCGGAACTCGTTCGAGACGGCTCGCGGTGATCAGTGCCGCAACGGGTTGAGGAAGCGTCATTGGAGCAGATCCAGTTCAACCAGCGGCTCCGACTTGAGGTGCGTGACGAATCCTGTTCGGCTGTTGTCCCACTCGTCAGACGTCAGCACGGTCACGTTGACGTCGCGGCCGAGCTTGCGTGAGGCCCGATCGGCCTCGGCGCGGATCTCGTTGACGTCGCTGTCGCCAATCACCATCAGGTCAACGTCTTGGGGAAGTTGGCCTGCTTCACCGTGGTAGCGGCGCGCCCACGAGCCGTAGATGAGCGCGCGGTCGACGCCGCGCAGTCCGCGGAACTGTTTCTCCAGGACGGCCTTCGGGCCGATGGTCTTGAGCAAGATCGAGTGGAGCTCATCGAAGATCGGCGAGGTCGTGTTCGCCCAGACGTTGCGACGGCCGTTGCGCAGTTCGGTCTCGAGCAGGCCTGCCTCGACGAGCCGCTCGACCTCGCGCGCGACCGTAGGCTGAGGGTGGCTCGACCGTTCGACCACCTCAGGGATGGTGAAGTGCCGCTCCGGCTCCAAGTACGTCGCGCCGAGGACCTGCAGCTGGGTGTCGCTGCGGAAGATCGGCGCAAGCCGAGGTGGCGCGGTACTCACACAACGCATTATTCCATGCGTTGTGTGAGTAATCAAGTCCTCATGCACCTTGTCCTGCATCAACGCGTCCGGCGAGAGTTCGTCCTCGTGTTCGCCGGTGTGCGCGGCGGGGGAGCGTTGCGTGGTCCAATCTTTCGCCACGCCGCGTTCGACCGCGCCGCCGAAGCGATCGGCCTGCCCGGTCTGCATCCGCACGAACTCCGCCACACAGCTGCCAGCCTGGCCATCGCCGCCGGAGCTGACATCAAGGTCGTCCAGAAGATGCTCGGCCACAAGTCCGCGACGATGACCCTCGACCAGCGTCTGATGGAAACGTTCCACCTTGTCGCACGTCGTCGGATGGTAGGGCTTGGAATGACTCAGCTTGATACCCAACGCGACGGCCTCGCGTTCCAGCGCAACCCAGCCTAGCCCGCGCGGCAGGCCGGTGAACACCGCACCGTTGTCGGTCAACAGCCGCTCCGCGTTCGCGGCCCGACCCAAGGCCGGGCCGCGGCGTCAGGGCGTCCTGGTCGACGAGCACTACCGCGTGCGCCGCGACCGCGTCGATGCCAGCGGTGTCGTCACCATCCGGCACAACAGCCGGCTGCACCACATCGGCCTGGGCCGCGCCCACGCCGGCCTGCGTGTGCTGCTGCTCGTCCACGAACTCGACATCCGTGTTTTGAACGAAGACACCGGTGCGCTGCTGCGCGCGCTCACCTTCGACCCCGGCCCGCGACTACCAGCGCCAGAACCACACCGCGGCCTGATCCCGACAGCTGCCAAATCCGCGCCGCCCGCAACTGCGGTCAAGGCTGGCCGAAGGCCACCCGAAGGGCACCGGCCTTGCCCAGCGAGGACGGCGCCATCATCACCAGCTGGATCAGGCCCCTTGACCCAATCAGCGCAACCTGCGAACGATGACCTGACACAGGTGCGAACGATGTCGCGAGACATCACACATGGTGCCCCCGGCAGGGCGCATCGACCTATGGAGACGGCAGGGCCAATGCCCATCGCCTGGCATGGCCTAGCCTCGCTTATTCAGGTCGGTTCGCGTAGTGACCGCTGTCGCATGAGTCGATCTTGCTTGTGGGTGGGTGTGTTGTGGGCGTGGTTGATCGCCCGGGCTCGGTCCCGGGCTGTCCGTGATCTTGGTTGGGGCGTTGGCGCCGGGGTCAGGTCAGTGGTGTGGGAAGCGCTGCTAGCCGGTGGAATGCTCGG
>JBPCOI010000060.1:0-39136 GCA_051000395.1 Jatrophihabitantaceae bacterium | reverse complement strand
CGATCAACGGCCTCATCGAACTCCACCGCCGCGTCGCCCGCGGCTTCCGCAACCGCGACAATTACCGACTACGCATGCTGCTCATCGGCGGCGGACTGTCCAGCCCCCACCTCAAGTAAGAAGAGCCCCATTGATGTCGTCGGCCGCCAACCGCTGCACCCGGCGTGCGCCGAGCGCGAGCAGGCGGGTGCACTCCGCCTCGAGCGCGTCCGTCCGTCCCTCCGGCGGCACGCAGGTCGAGGTGCACGCGGTTCTCACCGTCTTCGGCTCCGGCACTTTCTGGAAGAACAGCCGCGGCCCGGCGCCGTCGGGGTCGACGAGCGCCGCGGGGTCGTTGCGGTGGTCGGCCGGGACGCCCCAGGCGTCGAGCGCGGCGTCCCACGAGTCGAAGCCGGGCGGTGGTGGCGGCTGGACGTAGTGCAATGCCTCGGCCCAGAAGGCCCGGTGCGCACCAGGGTCGGCACTGTCGAACGTCACCTGGAACTCGGTCGCCATCCACCGACCTTGGCACCGACCATCGACAACGAGTGCCGATCGCGGCGCGCGAACCGTCGACGGCGCGCATTGAGGGTCATCTGGCGCTCGGATCGACTGATCCGGCACCCTCCGCGTCACGTTTAGCTGCCACGCATATCGAGCCGGGTCCGAAAGCGACGCCGCCGATTGCGGGCGGAATCTAATCGGCGATCTCGACGGATATTTCGGATCGTTTGCTCGGGTCAATGAGCCCCTAGATTTGACCGAAGGGGGGCGGGCCGGGGCGGCCCCGACGATCGCGACAAAGACTCAGCGCTCACGAGCGCGGAAGATCCCCATATTCGCTCCCTGATGACATATCTGTTTGGAAATCAACGCATTGTACTTTGGACATCCGTGCAGCGATCGCTAGACTTCTGCGCATGACCGGACCGCTGATCGAGCGCCACGCCCGCCCGCTGGTCGTGGAGGCGTTACACGACACTCGGGTGGTGTTCGTGATGGGCGCGCGGCAGGTCGGTAAGAGCACACTGGTTCACCAGCATCGCAAAGCACGAGCACCCGGCGCAGCTACTCACACTGGATGACAAGGCCACCCGCGATGCCGCGGTTGCCGACCCGACAGGATTTGTCGCCGCCCTCGACCGACCCGCGGTCTTGGACGAGGTCCAGCGTGCACCGGACCTGCTGCTCGCTGTCAAAGAGGCCGTCGACCGCGACCCGCGCCCTGGACGCTTCCTACTCACCGGCTCGGCGAACGTGCTGAGCAACCGCGAGGTCAAGGACGCGCTCACCGGCCCGATAGAGATCATCAGGCTCTGGCCACTGTCCCAACCCGAGATTCACGGCAGCACCACCAACTTCATCGACGCCCTGTTCGCGTCCAGCCCACCTCAGATCAGCGACGCGGTCGTGGGCCGCGACGCGTTCGCCGACCTCGCCGCCACAGGCGGCTATCCCGAAGCCCGCACCCGTACCGGCAGGCGACGCGAGCACTGGTTTCGCGACTACATCGACAGCACCCTTGACCGGGACCTACGTGACGTCTCGCACGCACTCAAGCTCAACGAGATGCGCCGCCTTCTCCGTCTGCTCGCCGCGCAAGCGGCCGGTCTGCTCAACTACAAAGCAGTCGCCGACCGGCTGCAACGGGGCTGCTGCACGGATAGGTGACATCTGATCTGTGGTGCCGTGAGGTGCCGCTGGAAGGATGTCCGTCGTGCCCAAGCCCTATCCGAGAGAGTTCCGCGACGACGTGATCGCGGTCGCCCGGCGCCGCGAGGGTGGTTTGACGCTGGCCCAGATCGCGAAGGACTTCGGGATCAGCGAGTCCTGCTTGATCAACTGGCTCAAGGCCGATGATGGCGAGGGCGGCCGTAGGCCTGGTGCCACCGACGCCGAGCGGTCCGAGCTGCGTGAGCTCAAGCGTCGCAACCGCCTGTTGGAGCAGGAGAACGAGGTGCTCCGCCGAGCCGCGGCCTATCTGTCGCAGGCGAACCTGTCGGGAAAATGATCTACCCGCTCGTCCGTGACCTTGCCGCGGCCGGCGCCCCTGTGCGGGTGCCGGTCGCGGTGACGTGTCGGGTTCTCAAGATCGCCCGCCAACCCTACTACCGGTGGCTCGCCGACCCGGTCACCGACGCCGACTGGATCGAGGCGCACCGGGCCAACGCGCTGTTCGACGCCCACCGCGAGGACCTCGAGTTCGGCCACCGACTGCTGGCCGACGAAGCACGCGACGCCGGCCAGGTGATGGCCGACCGGACGGCGTGGCGGATCTGCTCGGCCAACGGCTGGTGGAGCGTGTTCGGCAAGCCCAAGGCCTACGCCAAGGCCCGCAAGGCCGGCGCACCCGCGCACTTCGATCTCGTCGCCCGCGACTTCACCGCTGACGCTCCGAACCGGCTCTGGCTGACCGACATAACTGAGCACTGGACCGGGGAAGGCAAGCTCTACCTCTGCGCGATCAAGGACGTCTGGTCGAACCGGATCGTCGGCTACTCCATCGACTCGCGGATGAACTCCCGCCTGGCCGTCGCTGCCCTGGACAACGCCGTCGCCCGCCGCGCCACCGACGGTCTGAGCGCTGCCGGCTGCGTGGTCCACTCGGACAGGGGCAGCCAATTTCGATCAAGAAAGATGCAACGTGCGCTGACTCGCCACGACATGGTCGGCTCGATGGGCCAGGTCGGCTCCGCCGCCGACAACGCCGCGATGGAGAGCTTCTTCTCGCTGCTGCAACGCAACGTCCTGGACCGTCGCAGATGGGCCACCCGCGACGAGCTGCGCATCGCCATCGTCACCTGGATCGAACGCACCTACCACCGGCGACGACGCCAAGCCCCACTCGGCCGATTGACCCCGATCGAATGGGAGACGATCATGACCCACACCGCCGCTTACGCGGCATAACCGAACTGTCACCAGTTCGTGCAGCAGCCCCTGCGGTTGTCTCCGAGGCGTCTGCGCGCCAGTTTGTCGCGCGCACCTCAGCGCCGACAACCGCTCTGCAACCCGCTGCGGTCCGCGCCATCGCGGACTAGCATCGCCTCGACCGACGTCTTGGCCGTCAGGGCAGCAGCCCCGCCCGACCGTCACGACTGGCCAGGCTGTCGGCACGGCGATGGAGGTGGGGCGACGGTGCGTCTGTCCGCTGCACGCGAGCATGAGAGTTCGCCGCCTGCGGCGATGCTCGCGAACTCAGTTGTCACTGGCGCGCGACCTGCCAGTGGCCAGACAACGAAGCAGTCGCTGAAGCTGATCCATGAGCTGCCCGGTTTCGTCGAGGCCGAACGTGCCGGCGATCAGGTTCTGGTGTTCGACGGCCTGTGCGTCCAGGCGTCGCAGAAGCGCCCGGCCGCCCGCAGCCGCATTGACAGCGACGCCGCGGTTGCAGGAATCTGACTGACGAGTCGGCGAGGACATCACGATGGCTGAAGCTGTTGCACCTACCGCCGCACCGGGGCTGCGCAAGGACGCGATCGGGTTGCGCGAGGTGCTGTTCCAGAGCATGACCGACATGGCTCCGGGCGCCGCGATCGCCGCGTCGATCCCGTTCGGCGTCGGCTATGCCGGCGGCGCGCTTCCCTTGTCGGTGCTGATCGCCATGGTGGCGTGCCTGCTGACCGCCTTCTGTATCGGCGAGCTGGCCAAGAACCTGCCCGGCGCCGGTTCGCTCGGGCTGTACGTGTCACAGGGCCTGCACACGAGCCTGGGATTCCTGACCTCATGGGGATACCTGTTCATCGGGTTACTCATACCGCCACTGGTGCTCCTGCAGCTCGGCTTCACGACGGCATCGACGATCCATTCCGAATGGTCCAGTTATCCGGCCGATCTGTGGTGGCCGTGGACCGTGATCGGTGCGCTCATCGTGATGGCCGCCGGCCTCTATGGCATTCGCACGTCGGCCCGATTGGGTACGGTGCTCGGCCTGTTCGAGATCGCGGTATTCCTGGTGCTAGCAGTATTTCTGATCGTGCACGCCGGCAGCCACAACACTCTCTCCGTGTTCGGGACGAAATACACCCCGAGCGGCTTCAAGGGAACGACCGGGGTCATCGGCGGATCCGTGTTCGCGCTGCTCGGCTTCGGTGGCTTCGAGGGCGCGACACCGCTGGCAGAGGAGGCACGCAATCCACGGCGCACTATCCGTCGTGCGGTGATCGGCGCGACGCTGCTTATCGGCCTGCTGTACGTGTTCACCACCTACGCCGTGGACGTCGCGTACGGACCGGCCAAGTTCGCGACCTTCTCCACCTCGGGTGCCAACTCCTGGCAAGGTCTGGCGCGTTCGCTGTACGGCATCTTCTGGTTCTTCGTGTTTCTGGCCATCGTCAACTCCACGATCGCGAACGCGAACGCCGGCGTGAACGTCGCCAGCCGCACCGGATACGCACTGGGACGCATCGGCGCCCTGCCCTACTGGTTCGCACGGGTTAGCCTGAGACACCGCTCGCCGTATGTCGCGATCGTCGTCACCGGCGCGCTGACTCTGGCGATCTCACTTGCGCTGGGCGCCAAGTACAACCCGACCAACGCCTTCGGCATCGTCGGTAGCGCCCTGGTCATCATGCTTGTCTCGGTCTACATGATGACCGACCTGGCGTGTATCGGATACTTTTTGCGTCGAGGAAGGCATGACTTCAATCCGATCTCGCACATCCTGATCCCCGTGTTGGGCATAGCTACGTTTGCCCCAGGATGGTTGTTCGCGGTGGGGTGGAACCCGTTCCGCTGGTCCTTCATCTCCTCGCTGACCTATCCCTCCTCGCTCGCAGTGCGCGGAGCGGTGATCTGGATGATTCTGGGCCTGATCTACCTCGCCGTCCTCTACGCGGCCAAACCCGCACGCGTCGGGGAGATGGCGCGCGTGCACCTCGACGAAGAACCCGTACCAGTCGCGGCAGCTGTCCGTGGCTGACCCGGTTGTCCGCACCTTCCGGCCCGATCCCTCGGACTACGTCTGGACGTTCGGTGGCGCCCCCCCGCTTGCCCGAATCGCTCCGGGGACGATCTTGGAGTTGTTCACCGAGGACTGCTTCGCCGGACGGGTCCGCGGTGTCAACGACCTGGTATCGCAGGTCTGCGAGTTCCCCTACGTGAACCCGCAGACCGGTCCGTTTTACGTCGAGGGTGCCGAACCCGGTGACACGCTGGCGGTCCACTTCATCTCGATGAAGCCGGCGCGAGACTGGGCCGTCTCCACGACGGTCCCGCTGTTCGGCGCGCTCACTTCCACGCATCTGACTGCGACCCTGCAGGATCCGCTGCCGGAAGTCGTGTGGATATGGCAGCTCGATCGAGAACGGGGGCTGTGCCGATTCGAATCGCGCTTCGGCGAGTGGCAGGTCGACCTCCCGATGGTGCCGATGCACGGCACGGTCGGCGTGGCACCGGCCAACCTCGAAGTTCGCTCCTCACTCGTCCCCGACGCCCACGGCGGCAATATGGACACCCCCGAGATGCAGGCCGGCGTCACGTGCTATCTCGGTGTCAACGTCAAAGGCGCGATGTTCTCCATCGGCGATGGACACGCTCGCCAAGGTCAGGGCGAGACGTGTGGGGTTGCGGCCGAGTGCGCCATGGACACCGTGCTCATCGTCGAGCTGCTCAAGGGCACGCCCTGCCCCTGGCCGAGGCTGGAATCAGACACGCACATCATCACGACCGGTTCGGCGCGGCCACTCGAGGACGCCTTCCGGATCGCCCAATCGGATCTGGTGCACTGGCTCGAGACCGACTACGGCTTACACATGCTCGACGCCTACCAGCTTGCTTCGCAAACGGTCGAGTCACCGCTGGCCAACGTCGTCGACACCAACTACACGTCGGTGGCCAAGATAAGGAAGCAGTGGCTGCCGAACCGCCCCGCAATGGACGGCGCCCACGCCCGACTCACCGAGCTCGCCAGCAGCTACCGCAGCGCACACAACTGATACGCAGCGTTTCGTCGTGCTCAGACTCTGGCCGTCGACTTTCGCGGCTCTTCCGGATTGCGGTGTAGTGCTCGGCGCGTCGGTGCCGGGTGAGGGTCGAGGTCTTCCGATGATGGGGGTTCTGACGCCGCCCATCCGAAAGACCTCGACGTGCTTGACGCTACCTTCGTGCGCCCTGATCTCGGCGCGTTCTGCCGCCTCGACGAGCTCGGGTTGGAGGTGGTCGGTCAACGGCTCGAGCCCGATCGTGCCGTGCTGGCCTGTCGGGCCGAGCCGGGCGAGTTCGACCGGTGGTGTCGTCGCTGCCGAGGTGAGGGTGTGCCGCGGGACACGGTGACCAGACGGCTGGCGCACGAGCCGTTCGGGCATCGACCGACGACGCTGCTGCTCACGATCACCCGCTTCCGCTGCGCCGGCTGCTGCCGGGTGTGGCGTCAGGACACCAGCCGGGCCGTCGAGTCGCGGGAGAAGCTCTCACGCCGTGCGTTGCGCTGGGCGCCGGAAACGATCGTGTGCCAGCACCTGTCGGTGGCTCGTGTCGCCGAAACCCTCGCGGTCTCGTGGGACACCGCCAACAATGCCATGCTGGCCGAAGGCAAGCGCGTGCTCATCGGGGATCCCCACAGGCTTGACCGCGTTCGGGTGATCGGGGTCGATGAGCACGCGTGGCGCCACACCGGCCACGGCGACAAGTACGCCACCGTCATCATCGACCTCACGCCCGTGCGCGACCAGAGTGGCCCCGCACGCCTGTTGGACACGGGGCAGGGCCGCTCCAAGGCGGTGTTCAATACCTGCCTCGACGCACAGTCGGTCGAGTTCCGCGACGGGATCGAAGTCGTGGCGATGGACGGGTTCACTGGGTTCAAAGTCGGCCAGCCGCCCGTCCGAGGTGGTCTGCCCGAGGCCTTTCGGCCGGTTTGCGGGTAGATCGTTCGGCCCGCGGTCCTCCGAGAGCGGTGTGATGCTTTCCAAGATCGAGTCGTCTGTTTAGCGAGATGTTAGCGAGCGGACTCCCCGAGACTGACCGTTCGGATCGGTAGCCGATCATGGCTGCACGCGGCAGACTGAACAGATGAGTAGCGCAAGCGTCCGGGCAGGTGATGACGGACAGACGTGGGACGCTGCGGCGCGGCAAGCCGCGAGCGGCCAGACGGTCGCGGTCGTCGTCGATAGCGAACACGTCGCGGACGTGGTGCCAACCGGGGAACTGGACCGATTGCACGAAACCATCGAAGTGCTCTCCGATCGCGCACTCATGGCGGACCTGGTTCAGTCGCGCCAGGGGGAAGAGGCAGGCGACACGGTGCGCGGCATCGATGCGATCCGCGCGCTCGTACACGCCCGGACGTGAGTGCACCACAACAGCCGTACGCCGTCGAAGTTGAACAGCTCGACGCGCGCTCTCCGAGTCGCTGCCGCTGCAGGTCGCAGTCGCGGTCGTGGAGTTCATCGCCGGCGACCTGAGCACAACACCGTACGGGGTCGGCAAGGAACTCAACGAGCCAATGGATGGCATCTACTCCGCCCATGTCATGCGCGAATGGCGGCTGTTGTACACGGTGAACGAGACCACGCGAAGCGTGAAGATCCTCGCCGTGCGGCACCGTTCGGACGCGTATCGTTCTCGCCCCGGACCGACCTAAATCAACGCATGTTCGTGGGACGCAGTGCCGCGAAGTCGCACGTCGTACATCACACCGTGGCCGGCTGCACCGCCCACCGACCGCGGGACATGACGGCGAGAAGTCGGTGCGCGGCGTCGAGCACGACGATGTCGGCGCGGTAGTCAGGTCGCAGGGCGCCCACGTCAGTGAGGCCAAGCGCGCGCGCCGGTGTCGTCGCGGTCGTTTCGACGGCGGCACGCAGGGCCTCCGGCGCTGGGAGCCCGCTGACGTCGGCGATCCGGCGGAAGACCTCGTCCATCGTGGCGGTGCTGCCGGCGATCCCGCCGTCCTCGCGGCGGGTAGCCAGTCCCCCCGCAACGCAGATCTCGATTGGGCCGAGTGGATAGACACCATCCGGGGCACCCGCTGCGGCCGTCGCGTCGGTCACGGCCGCTATCCGTGTGGGGCCGGCGACGGCGATGACGCGGTGCAACAAGCCACGGTGGAGATGGTTGCCGTCGCCGATCAGTTCCAGCGTTACCCGCGGATCGTCGAGCAGAGCCAGGGCGGGGCCGGGCGCGCGGTGGTGAAACGGCCGCATCGCATTGAACAGGTGCGTCGCGACGGTGGCGCCAGCGGCAACGGCCGCGCGGGTGCACTCATGACTGGCGCCGGTGTGTCCGACGGCTGCCACTACCCCGGCGTCGACAATCCGATGTACGGCGGTCAGGCCGCCGTCCAACTCGGGGGCGATCGTGACCATGCGGATGGCGCCGCGGCCGGCCAGCAGCAGCGCGTCGACCCCGTCGAGGTCGGGGGCACGCAGCAGCGTCGGGTCATGCGCTCCGGCGTGGGCGCGGTTGAGCCATGGTCCTTCAAGGTGGATACCGGCGAAGATGCCGTCCGCAACGAGTTCGACGAGCAGGCCAACGCTGTTGCGCAGCTGCGCTGGACGATCGGTAACCAGGCTCGCCACGCTGGTGGTGGTGCCGTGGGAACGGTGGAACGCGGCGGCGCGGGCGATCTCGGCCGGCGACGAAGCGGAGTACGACGCACCTCCGCCGCCGTGCACATGCATGTCGACGAAGCCGGGGACGATGATGGCCGATCCCAGGTCGACATCGGGCCGTCGGCTGGGCCTTCCGGACCCGACCGCGTGGATTCGGTCGCCGCGCACCGCCACCCAGCCGGGGCCGACCGGCCGCTCGGGGATGACGATGGTGCCGGCCGCGATGAGCGTTACCGCTTTGCCGGTCGTCTGCGGTTGCGTCATAGCGTTCTCGTCACCTTGGTGAGTCCCCGGGGGGCGTCCGGGTTCTCGCCGCGGAGGATCGCGAGGTGCAGCGCGAGAAGCTGGACTGGCAGCGCTTGGAGGATGGGTTCCAGCTCGTCGGCCACGTTCGGCAGCGAGAACCCGGTCAACCGGGGTTGGTTTCCGATACAGAAGATCGACGCGCCCTGCCGGGCAAGCACCGAAAGCGGCTCGCGCAAGGCGCGGCCGGCGGGCCCGGCCGGCAGTATCACGATCAGCGGCAGCTGTGCGTCGATCATGGCCAGCGGCCCGTGAAGCAGGTCCGCGCCGGAAAATGCCTGTGCGCCGAGATAGGACGTCTCCATCAGCTTGAGCGCTGCCTCCATCGCGGTCGCGTAGGAGTACCCCCGCGACGTGATGACCATTCGCTGGGTGGACTCGTAGCGGGCCGCCGCCTGCTCCAACTCCCCTTCTCGCGCCAGCAGGCTCCGACCGAGGGACGGTAGATCCGTCGCGGCCAGACCGTTCCGGTCCTTGAGCCGTTCCAGCAACAGGTAGAGGACGAGCAGTTGCGCGGTATAGGACTTCGTCGCCGCCACGGATCTCTCCTGCCCGGCCAGCAGTTCCAGATGCAGTTCGGCGACTTGCGCTAGCGGAGAGTCCACATCGTTGGTGATCGACAAGGTGGTCGCACCCTGTGCGCGCGCCACCTCGATCGTGCGGACCAGGTCCGGCGAACTGCCGGACTGGCTGATCGCAATCATGAGCACGTCACGCAGGTCGGGACGGGACCCATAGATGGTCACGGTCGACGGCGAGACCAGTCCGGCCGGCAGGTTATGAGTGATCTCGATGAGGTACTTACCGTAGAGGGCCGCGTGGTCGCTACTGCCCCGCGCGGCGAACAGCACGAACCGCGGTGCCCGCTCGACCAGACGCGCCGCGACCGCGGCGATCTGCGGTTGCCCCTCCGCGAGCACGCGTTGCCAGACGGCGGGTTGCTCGGCAATCTCGGCCGCCATCATGGCGCCCCCAGTTGCCGTCGCGCGGCTCACCTGCCGGCTGCGGCGCTCGGCGTGACCCGCCGGGCCTGCGGTTCGTGAAGCCAGCAGTGCACCCAGTGTCCAGGTGACAGCACGGTGCGCGGCGGGGCCGAGCTTCGGCAGACGTCCATTGCCATCGGACACCGCGGATGGAAGCGGCAGCCGGCCGGGGGGGCGACGAGACTCGGTGGCTCGCCCTTGGTGGGCAGATCGTTCGCCGCCCCCAGGCGTTCTGGGTCGGGTGCGGCGGACAGCAGCAGTTGTGCGTATGGGTGCGCCGGCTGCTGGGTGACTGCTTCGGACGGACCACCCTCGATCAGCTGGCCGGCGTACATCACCAGGATCGTCTGCGCGAGGTAGCGCGCTGAGGCGATGTCATGCGTCACGTAGAGGATCGCCAGGTGCCGGCGAGCTGCGAGCATCGCCAGCACGTTGAGGAGGTCGAGCCGGATGGAGACATCGAGCATGGAGACCGGCTCGTCGGCGAGGAGCACTGACGGCTGGGCCGCAAGTGAGCGGGCGATCGCCACGCGCTGCCGCTGGCCGCCCGACAGCTCGTGCGGGAACTTTTCGACGAACTGATCGGGCGGGCTCAGACTGACTTCGGCGAGCAACGATCTCACCTGGTCTCGGGTCTCGCCGCGACTCTTCGCGTGCCCGTGCAGCCGAAGCGGACGTCCCAGGTGGTACTGCACGGTGTGGACCGGGTTGAGCGAGGAGAACGGGTCCTGCAGGATGAGCTGCACCTGCCCGGTGTAGCGGCGCCACGACCGCTTCCCACGCGTGCGTCTCACCTCGGTGCCACCGAGCTTGATCACCCCTGCGGTAGGTGCGTACAGCCGGGCGAGCAATCGGGTGATCGTGGACTTCCCCGACCCGGACTCGCCGACGAGCGCGGTGATCTGCCCGGCGTACAAGGCGAGGGAAACGTCGTCGACGGCGTGCGCTGCGCCGGGCATCGGCATTCCGAAACGGCGTCGCTGATAGACCCGGAAGTGCTTGGTCAACCCGATGGCTTCCATGACCGGTTCGGCGCTACCCATCTCAGTCACCGCGTGCCGCCCGGTCGAGCTCCAGCGAACTGGGCATCCGGGCGCCCTCGTCGTAGAGGTGGCAAGCCACCTGGTGTTCCGCCTGCGCCGCGTCGAGGGGCGAGGGCTGCAGGGTGGGCACCGCCACCACGCACCGGTCGTGCGCCCAGCCGCACCGGGTGCGAAATGCGCAGCCGCTCGGCACCGCACGCAGGTCCGGCGGTGCGCCGGGAATACCGGACAGCCGATGCTGCGGGCCGTGCAGCGGCGGGAACGAGTTGAGCAGCCCGTATCCGTAAGGGTGGCGGGGCGAGCGGTAGAGGGCGTCAGCAGCAGCCAGTTCGACAAGGCGCCCGGCGTACATCACCGCAATCCGATCCGCCACCTCGATCAGCAGGGACAGGTCGTGGGTGATGAAGACGATCGAGAAGCCCAACTGCGTACGCAGCGCTGCGATCTCGGAAAGAATCTGACGCTGGATGACAACGTCGAGGGCGGTTGTCGGCTCGTCCATGATGACGATTTCGGGGTCCAGCGCCAGTGCCATGGCGATCACCACGCGTTGCCGCATGCCGCCGGACAGCTCGTGTGGGTAGGCGCGCGTTCGGTCGCCCGGGATGCCCACCAACCGGAGCAGCTCCAGGATTCGCGCTCGACGCTGCGCCCGTGTCAGCTGCCGACGGTGAGCGCGCAGCACATCATCGAGCTGGGCGTGCACCGACAGCACAGGGTTGAGCGCGTTCATCGCAGACTGGAACACGATCGCCAGCTCGGCCCAGCGGAAGCGGCGCAACTCGTCATCGGACAGCGCGAGCACGTCGATCCCAGAACCCGTGCGCGGCCGGTACCGAGCCTGGCCCCGCATGATCTGCCCAGGTGGTCGCAGCAGCCGGGTGATCGCGTACGCGAGAGTGGACTTTCCCGATCCCGACTCTCCGGCGATGCCGAGCAGCTCACCGCGCCCCAGGTCGAAGCTGACATCGGCGACGGCATGCAGCGCCCGCGAGCCGCTGCCGTAATCGACGGCCAGGTCGCGGATCTCCAGCACGGGATCCGCGACACCGCCGGGCAGCGCTGGGGCGTCGGGCTTGGCGAGTCGCTGGTTCATCGTCGCGCTCGGTCTCTACGCGCCGAGCGGGTCGCGGCGCCGTTGGCCAGCGCGGGCCGGCCAAGGCGCCACCCGCGCCGCCGGTTCCGGCGACGGGCAGCTTCGGCGGTCCCGATCCCAGCGGTACGCAGCCTCGGGTTGACGAATTCGTCGATACCGAAGTTGATCAATGCGAGGCCGGTGCCGACCAGCGCGATGCACAGGCCCGGTGGCGCGAACCACCACCACGCGCCCAGCTGTAGTGCTGAGTCGTTCTCGGCCCAGTACAGCATCGTGCCCCAGCTCCAGTTGGAGACGTTGGCGAGACCGAGGAAGGCCAGGCCCGCCTCGGTGAGGATCGCGAAGATGACGGTGAACAGAAAGTTGGCCGCGATGATCGCAAGCTCGTTCGGCATGATCTCCCGAACGATGATCCGCAGCGTGCCCTCTCCGGCGACACGAGCAGCTTGGACGTAGTCGCGCCTGCGTATCGACAGCGTCTGGGCGCGCAGCACGCGCGCGCCCCAGGCCCAGCCGGTGACGCTGATGACGATGGTGACGCTCAGTGCTCCCCGGCCAGGGATATATGCGGCGAGGACGATGACCAGGGGCAGCGCGGGAATTACCAAGAAGATGTTCGACACCACCGACAGCAGTTCGTCGGCGATGCCGCCCAGGTAACCGCCCAGCACACCTATGAACAGCGAGAGGACAGTCGCAATCGCACCGGCGACGAAGCCAACGAACAGCGAGACGCGCGCACTGGTGATCAACTGGGCAAGGATGTCCTGCCCGGTCTGGGTGGTCCCGAGCCAATGCGATGCCGACGGAGGTTGCAGCAGCGCTGCGCTCAGCGCCGACGGATCGGTCCGATCGATCATCGGGCCGAAGATGGCGACGCAGATGAAGAACGCGACGATCCCCAGTCCCAGGACGATCTTGGGTGATCTCAGTCCGATCAACCAGCGGGCACGCGGCACGGACCACGTGTCGGCAGGCGTGTCCGCGCTCGAGCTGATCTCTGCGGTGACGATGGACGGAACTGTCATCAGCTGCCCCCCTGCCGGGTACGCGGGTCGAGTGCCCCGTAACACAGGTCGGCGGCCAGGTTCGCTACCAGAACAGCGAGCGTGATGACCAGGAACAGGCCCTGCATGAGGGGGTAGTCCTCGTTCTCCACGGCCTGGTACAGCGCGTAGCCGATACCCGGATAGGAGAAGACGATCTCGGTGAGAATCGCGCCGCTGACGACGAAGCCGAGTGACAACGCGAAGTCGGCAATGCTTGGCAGGATCGCGTTGCGCGCGGCATACGCGAACATCACCCGCCGCCGGGACAGCCCCTTGGCCTCGGCCATGATGATGTAGTCGTCATCGATGGTAGTGAGCATCATGTTGCGCATGCCGAGCAGCCAACCGGCGATGGAGGAGATGATGATCGTTAGGGCCGGCAAGAAGGCGTGGTAGGTCGCGCTCGAGACGAAGCTCCACGTCCAGCCGATCGAAGTGGTGTCGCTGTAGCCCCCGCTTTGTGGGAACCAGCCCAGCAGTCCGCTGAAGACGAAGGCGGCGACCAGGCCGAACCAGAAGTACGGAATCGCGGAGAAGAACGTGCTGATCGGCAAAGTGGCGTCCAGCCACGAGCCGCGGTGCCAAGCAGCCAGGATGCCGAGCAGCGTCCCGACGACAAAGCTGATGACCGTCGACAGCCCGATGAGCCAGAGCGTCCAGGGCAGGCTATTTCCGATCACCGAACCAACCGAGGAGGGATAGAAGGTGAAGGAGGTGCCGAGATCGCCGTGCAGCAACTGGCGCCAGTACTCGACGTATTGCGACCAGAGGGATGAGTGGTTGAGGCCGAACTGCGCGGACACCGCCTTGAGGGCCCCAGGGCTGACCCGGCCCTTGAAGTTGGCGATGAGGATCTCTGCCGGGTTGCCCGGCATCAGCCGTGGCAGCAGAAAGTTCAGCGAGATGGCGACGACCGCGGTCAGGAGATAGAACCCCAGCCTGCGACCCACGTACCTCATCAGGGGCCCATGAGCGGCCGTGGCGACGGGGCCGACCCGTCGCATGTCACCGCCGCCTGCCTCGTCGCGGCGCGCAGCGGTGCTGTCGCCTCGACGAATCCGGCGGTGATCCAGTCTGGGCTGGTGATCGCCTTTCCGATTACCACCGACCAGGCGCCGCTGCGCAAGGCGTCGCAGGCCTGCTCGGGCCGCACGATGCCGCCCTCCGCGATGACCGGGACGTCCAGTCGTGCGTACATCTCGGCCAGGGCCTCGGCCGCGGAGCCGTCCATGGCGAGCGACCTGTCGGTGTGGCCGGCGAGGGTCGTCGCGACCGCGTCGGCACCGCAGCGTACGGCGGCGATGCCCTCGGCTGCGGTGGCGACGTCGGCCAGTACAAGGACGTCGTACTCCGCGTGCAGCGCATCGATGACCTCGGCGAGCCTGCGCCCGTCCGGTCGCGGCCGTTGGGTGCCGTCGATCGCCACGATGTCCGCACCGGTCAGCGCGACGGCTTGCGCGTGTTCGAGCGTGGGGGTGATGTAGACGTCGTCCTGACCGTCCTTCCAGAGGCCGACCACGATCGCGTCGACCGCCTGCCGCACCGCTTGGATGTGTTCGGGCGTGTCGATGCGGACGCCGACCGCGCCCGAGGCCGTGACCGCCTCGGCAATGCAGGCCATGACCGACGGGCTCCGCATCGGGTGACCTGGGGGCGCCTGGCAGGAGACGATCACGCCACCGCGCAGCCGCTCCCAGACCGGGCTGAGTTCTCGGCGCATGCGTAGGTCAGCCTCGGCCATCACTGCTCCTTGCTCGCGCCACACGGCTGGGGCCGCCCCAGCACGTGATCGAATGCGGTGACGGCAGCGCCAACGACTCCGGCGTCCGGGCCGAGCGCGCCCAGCCGCACGGGCACCGTGCTCGGTCCGGGCAACGCCGACTCCCGCAGGGCCTGGATGACGGGGTCGACGAAGTGCCGTCCGAGACCGAGCACTCCGCCCACGAGGACGACCACGTCAGGGTCGACGGCGTTGACGAGGCCGGCCAGCGCGCGGCCGGCCAGCGCGCCGGCGGCGCCAACGGCATGAAGGGCGATTTGCTCTCCCCGTCGGCACGCCATGCCGACGTCCTCAAGGCTCGGAAGAATCGGCAGCCCGGCCGCCCTCGCGTACTGTCCGGCAATCGCCGGGCCCGACACGAGGGTTTCCAGATGGCCCCGAGCGCCGCAATTGCAGACCGGCCCGAGTTCGTCCGCGGCATGCAGGTCGACGGTGAGATGACCGAACTCGCCAGCCGTGTCGGTCCGACCGCGGTGGACGCGACCGCCGATCACCAAGGCGCCGCCCACCCCGGTCCCGAACGCGACAACCAGCGCTGAATCCGCCCCGCGGGCTGCGCCGAAGCGGATCTCCGCGACGGCGATCGCGTTGACGTCGTTGTGCACCACTGTCGCCAAGCCTGTGTTGGCTGCCAGTCTTGAGCCGAGCTGCGTGCCGGCCCAGTCCCGGATCGTCGCGCCCGCCGAGCGGATCACGCCGCGGTCGACGTCGACGACGCCAGCCGTGGCCACCCCCAGCGCGACCGGCGTGACCCTGCCCGCCGCAGTCAGCCGCTCCATGAGCTCGGTCGCAGCGGCGATCATCGCTTCCGGGCCGGCATCGGCTGGGCTGCGCGTCAGGCGACGAACGCGCACCGCCCCGGAACGCTCGACAAGAGCGGCGCCCAGCTTCGTGCCGCCGATGTCGAGCCCGGCGGCCAGCGTCGTCATCAGCCCCGCGTCCGTCGGTCGACGGCGACCCGGAAGTCGTAGCGATCACCGCGGTAGAGCGACCGCGCCCGCTCGACCGACCTGCCCGCCCGGTCGCTGCTGACCCGTTCCACGAGCATCGCCGGCGACAGGGCAGGCACCTCGAGCAGATCGGCCTCCTCGGAGTCGAGAACGGTCGCCCGGATGCGCTGCTCGGCGTGCGCGATGCGGATCCGGTAGCGGGTGGCCAGCAGGTTGTACATCGATCCGGTCAGCGGCAGCTCGCGCAACCCCGGGACTAGCCGTGCCGGTATCTCAATGGTCTCCAGGCACATCGGCACATCGTCGGCGAGCCGGACCCGGCGCACGTACACCACCGGCTCGACCGGGCTGAGCTGCAAATCGCTGCCGGTGGCCGCTCCAGCGGCTCGCTCGCGCACCTCGAGCACCCGAGAGCCGGGACGCAGGCCCCGCGCAAGCATGTCCTCGGTGAACGACGTCAGCAGCAGAGACTTCGACACCTGCGGCCGATCGACGAACGTGCCGAGGCCCTGCACCCTGTAGACGTAACCGCTGTCCGCAAACTCCTCGACGACCTGGCGCATGGTCATCCGACTGACACCGTAGGCGCTGGCCAGCTCACGCTCCGACGGCAGCATTCGGCCCCGGCTGGAGTCCTCCATGATCAGCTGCAACAGGCTGTCGCGTAGCTGCGAATGCTTGGTCGCGGTACCTGCGACCACCCGGCCGCTGTCGGCTCGACCGGCGGACTCGCTGCGCTGCGGCGACACCAGGGTCCTCCGTTCTCAAGCATCCGACACATGATCAGGTGGAGCGGAAGTCTAGACCAGTGATGTGTGAACGGTCAACGCAGGTCACCGCACCCAGATCACCGCAATCGCCGATCTTCCCTGTGAGGCGAGCGATTGCCACGCGCACCGATGCATCAGCCGGTGTGCTTGACGGTAGAGCAGCAACCTGCTATAAGAATGTAGCACTGGTCTAGGCCACCACTGACAGAACGGCACACACAATGCCCCTCACCATCACCGGGACCTTCCTCGACGAGGTGACCTGCGATATCCCCGCGCACAACTGGGGACGGGCCGACTGGGAGCGCGAGTTCGACACCTTCGCCGAGATCGGCCTGGACACGGTGGTGCTCATCCGCGCCGGGTGGGGCGAGCGGATGTCCTACCCCTCGGCCGTGATCGCCCGACGCGTTGCCACGCTGCCCGTCTACGCGGACATGGTCGAGCTCTTCCTCGGGCTGTGCGACGAGCGAGGACTGCGGTTCTTCCTCGGGCTCTACGACTCGGGTTACTACTGGAACCGCTACGACTGGCTCACCGAGGTCGCAATCAACCGGGAGTTCGCCCGGGAGGCCTGGGACCGCTACGGCGGACACGATTCCTTCCGGGGCTGGTACCTGCCGCACGAGACAGCCGACACGAGCAACCGGATCATCGACATCAACACCGCGCTCGCGGAGGAAGTCCGCGGCATCGCCGACCTGCCCGTCCTGGTCTCGCCGTACTGGAACGGCCGCCTTGACGCCGACGCGGCGGACGACGACCGCGGCCGTCTGCCGCTGCTCAGCGTCGACGAGCAGGTCCGGCAATGGGATGAGATCTTCGAACGGTACGACGGGTTGGTCACCCACTGCGCCTTCCAGGACGGCACCACCTACGAGCTGAACCTGTCCGAGTTCCTCAGCGCGTGCCGGGCTGCCGCCGATCGCCACCACATCGAGCTGTGGACGAACGTGGAGACCTTCGACCGGGACATGCCGATCAGTTTTCCACCGATCGAATGGCGAAAGCTCGTCAACAAGCTCACCCTCGCCGAGCCGTATGTCAGCAAGGCGATCACCTTCGAGTTCTCGCACTTCCTCAGCCCGCACTCCATGTGGCCGTCGGCGCGATCGCTGTTCGAGCGCTACCTGGAGTACTGCAAGGGCGAGCACGTCCGCCTCGGCGAAGAAAGGTAGTCAGATGCGCATGCGGCGATCACTCCTTGCCGGTGCGGCCGGTGCAGCCGCGCTCATGCTGGCGCTCGCCGCTTGCACGGGCGGCGCCAACTCCGCAGACAACGGGAACTCGAGCACGTTGGTGATGGCTGATGCCCCCGTCGGCAGCGTCACCGACAACTTCAACCCCTTCTCGACGGAGAACGCGCTGTCCGCGCTGGACACGCCGACCTTCGTCTACGAGCCGCTCCTTCAGTGGAACCTGCTCAAGAACAACAGCTACTACCCATGGCTGGCCACGTCCTTCCAGTGGTCGGCCGGCGGCAGATCGATCACCTTCACGCTCAGACCCAAGGTCGCCTGGTCCGACGGACAGAGCTTCACCAGCGCGGACGTGGCGTACACCTTCAACCTGATCAAGAAGAATCCGGCGCTCAACACCAACGGAGTGGATTTCGCGAGCGTATCGGCGCCCAACCCGCAGAGCGTCACGTTCACATTCGACAAACCGGAATACGCTGAACTCTACTACCTCACGTCGCAGGTAATCGTTCCGCAGCACGTGTGGACGGCCGTCCGAAATCCTTCGACGTACACCGATCCCAAACCCGTCGGCACCGGGCCGTACCTCGTCAAGTCCTTCGCGCCGCAGTCGATCTTGCTATCCCGCAACCCGCGGTACTGGATGCCGGGTAAGCCTGCCGTCTCGTACGTCCGGCTCCCGGCGCTAGCCTCGAACACCACGGCCGTCCAGATGATGGCGCAGGGACAGATGCAATGGGGCGGCTTCTTCATTCCTGAGATCAAGGCTTCGTTCCTGGCCAAGGATCCGCAACACAACAACGCGTGGTTCCCGCCCGACTCGGAAGTCGTGACCATGATCCTCAACCTGGCCAAGTCACCGTTCGACCAGGTGCCGGTCCGCAAGGCGATCAGCGAAGCGTTGGACCGCGACCTCATCGTCAAGGTCGGCGAGCAGGGCGAGGCTGCGCCCGACATGACACCGACCGGTCTCGTGCTGCCCGCCCAGCAGAGCTACCTCGCGCCCGAGTACGCGTCCCTGCGCTACGCGCAGAACCTCACCGACGCCAACGCGGTGCTCGACGGCGCCGGTTTCAGGAAGGGAGCCGACGGCGTCCGGACGACGCCGACCGGACAGCGCCTGTCGTTCACGCTGACGTTGCCGTCCAGCTACACCGACTGGATGTCCGACAGCCAGATCGTGGTCCAGAACCTTCGCGCCATCGGCATCGCCGTCTCCGTTCGGGGCGTCTCGGTGTCGCTGTACACGTCGGCCATCGCCAACGGTTCGTTCGACATGTCCTTCGCCTTCACCAACATCGGGCCGACGCCCTACTACGCCTATTCATTGCTGGACAGCCGCAACTACGCTCCGGTCGGAAAGGCCTCGGTCAGCGACCCGGAACGCTGGAACAGTGCCGCATCGGCCAACGCCCTGGCGAGCTTCGCCGCGACGAACTCCCAGCAGATACAGGCCGCCGCGATCCACCAGCTGCAGACGATCATGGTTACCCAGGTGCCGGTGATCCCGCTGTTCTACAACGCGGTCCAGGCGGAATGGTCCACCCGGCACTTCACCGGCTTCCCGTCGGCCCAGGATCCCTACGCGTGGCCAGCCTATGGACCGGAGAACGAGATCGTGGTCCTCCGCCTGCAGCCGCATGGCTAGCGGGTCCAGGCTGCCTCCTCGCCCGCTACCAGCGGGCGAGGATGAGCGGCCACTGGTGACCGAGCGTGACCTAGTCGAGTGCTTCTCCAACCTCGGCGTGACCCGCGGCGGCGCCGTGCTGGTGCATTCGTCGCTGTCCTCGCTGGGCGTTGTCCGTGGCGGCGCGCACGCCGTCGTCGACGCGTTGCTCGAGGTGATCGGGCCCGACGGACTGCTGATCATGCCGACCCACACCTGGTCGACCGTGGGCTCCGACCAGCCGGTGTTTCACGAAACGCTCAGCCCCTCCACGACGGGTCTGATCACCGAGGAGCTGCGGCGCAGGCCATCGGCGGTCCGCAGCCTGCACCCCACGCACAGCGTCGCCGCGCTCGGACGGGGAGCCGTGGAATTCTGCCGCGGTCACGAACTGCGCAGCACGCCCTGCAGTCACTCGTCGCCCTACGGGCGGCTCGTCGCGGCCGCCGGTCAGGTCCTGCTCATCGGCGTGGGCCTCGAGTCGTTCACGCTGATGCACGCGTTCGAAGAGTGGGCAGAGGTGCCGTGGTTGTTCAACCGGTCCGAGGACCTGGCCGTGCTGACAGCGGACGGCTCGACCCTCACAGTTGCGAGCCAGCGCCACACCAACGACCCCCACTACGAGGAGCGCGACTTCCCCAGCCTGGAACCCGTGTTGCGCGATGGTGGCGCCATCGGCTACGGGCGCGTGGGAAGCGCGGAGGTCCGCCTCGTCGACGCGGCGACGGCCAGCGACCTGCTGCTGCCACTGATCCGCGCAAACCCCGACATCGTCCTCGGCGCGCCCTCCGCGCGCGAGTCCCCGCGCTGCCAACCGGCCGACGTCGTGACTGACCGATCCACGTCGCCGGGTGACCTGCGACCACTGTGAGGAGAGCACATGCGTACCCGTCGGACTTTCGGCTGCCTATCGGCCGCCACCCTGCTCAGCGTGGTACTCGTCCTCTCCAGCGCGCCTTTCGCTTCAGTTGCGGCCGCGGCCCCGGCGGGTAGGGACGCAGCCGCCCAGCCGGTCGCGCCGTTTGGTGCCAGAGCGGTTCCTCATCCCGTGTACGGGGTGACGCTCGACTGCGGCTACTTGCCGGGCCAGGACGGCCGCCCCGGTCTCGCCGAGCTCGACCACCGGCTGCCGCAGATCCTCGACTCACTGCAGCACCTTGCCGCCAAGCCCACGGTGCGCGTCGTGTTCGACGAGAACGCGAACCCCTCAGCGTATGTCGGCGCGCTCCAGAAGCTACGTCCCGTCGCGTACGTCATGGGCGAGCTGCTCGACTCATCGCACCTGGCTGCCTTCGACACCCGCCGGTACCGGACGCGCGCGCAGGCCTACTTCCACACGCTCGGCCGCCTGGTCGACGTGTGGGAGATCGGCAACGAGGTGAACGGCGACTGGACCGGCGCTCCGGCCACCGTGGGCGCGGAGATCACCGCTGCCTACGACCTGGCCCATGCCCAGGGCCTGGTCACCGCCATCACGTTCTACCGACAGCGCGGCGAGTCGGCCAGGCACGAGATGTTCCACTGGATCACCGCCCACCTGCCGGCCAGGGTCCGTACCGGTCTCGACTACGCCCTCGTCAGCTACTACGACAACGACCTGCACGTGCAGTGGGCACCGATCTTCGCCCACCTCGCGGCCACCTTCGGCCACGCCAAGGTGGGCTTCGGCGAGATCGGCGGCGACGACACGCACAGCGACCGCGCATTCACCCTCAACCACTACTACGCCAAGCGGATGCCCACGGTGCCTGCGTACATCGGCGGATACTTCTACTGGTACTACTGCCAGGACATGGTCCCGTACCGGACCAGCGACCTGTGGCGGATCGTCGATTCCGAGATCGTCCGCGGCGCCCCGAAAGATCCCGGCACCGCCGGACCCGCCATCCGAACCATGCCCGGGCCGACTCTGTACGGCGTCACCGTAGACGACGTCACCCACCGCGCCACGATCGTCCAGAGCGAGACCCACCTGCCTGACACACCGACAACCCGCATCTACTTCGACGTCAAGCACTCGGCGAGCTACTACAGCGCCGCGGTCGACGCGCTGCGACCACACAGCTACGTGCTGGGCGAGCTGCTCGACTCCAGCGACGAGACGAAGATCAGCGTCGCGGCGTTCGATGCCAGGGTGAAGTCCTACCTGGCTGAGTTCGGCGGCCGCGTCGACACCTGGGAGATCGGCAACGAGGTCAACGGCGACTGGCTGGGCAGCTACTCCGCCGTCGCGCAGCGGCTGATCACCGCATACCGCGACGTGCACGCTGCGGGCCTGCGCACCGCGCTCACGTTCTATTACAACGTCGGTTGCGGCGACGGTCCCTCCGAACTGAGCCCGATCGCGTTCACGAAGCGCTACGTCCCCACGTCGGTGCGCGCCGAACTCGACTACGCGCTGCTGTCCTACTACGAGTCCGATTGCCATCGCCGCCGACCAAGCGTCGCGACCTGGACGACCTACTTCGCCCAGCTGCACGGGCTGTACCCAAACGCGATGCTCGGTTTCGGCGAGATCGGTATGAACCACCCCGCCACCCCGCAGACATTGCCGACGGCGAAGTCCTTGATCGCGCACTACTACGGGCTGGGCATCACGTACCCATACTTCGTCGGCGGCTACTTCTGGTGGTACTACTACGAGGACTGCCTGCCGTATAAGAGCAAGCCGCTGTGGCAGTCGATCCGCGCCGGATTCCGGTCCGAGTCGTCCACCATCGGTCGCGGATAGCAAACGCGCACCCGTCGAGTGGCGGTGCGGCAACACGCGGATCGAGAGCCGAGCGTGTGGTAGCTGTTCGGCGCCGTCAACTCGCTGGCGGCGAGTGGCCCTCCGCGCAGATCGCCGCCTACGGCTCGGCGCGCTCGGCCGCTGGCCGGCTTTGTGTTCCCGCGGCAGGGTGGCCCGCTGCTCGGCGTGCAGGCCCCTCGCCGCGTGGCGGACGCGTCGGGCATCAGCAGTTGGCTGTAACGCCGCAGTAACGGGCTCGGGGGAACCTGCGGCGATCCCATTCGGAGAGGTGCTGTGGTGTGAACACGAACCTGTCTAGATCGGCCCCGGCCCGGAGCAAGCCACGCGCCCGGTCAGTCCCGCGCCTCAGGCGCACGGCGGCGATTGCTGTGCTGGGCCTGACGGTGCTCGCTGGTTGTTCCAGCGCGAAGCATCCTGGCGCCGGTCCGGGCTCCACGGAAAGCGGCAGCACCCAGTCGACCGCGGCGCAACCGACCGGAGCGCCGGTGGTAGTGGGCTTGTTGAACCAGCAGTTGGGGGCGGTGGCGTTCCCCGATTTCAGTGCGGGGGCGACGGCCGCGCAGGCATACATCAACCAGGATCTGCGCGGCATCAACGGAAGACCACTGAAGTTCGTGCAGTGCTTCACGGACGGAACCCCGGAGAAGTCGATCGACTGCGCGAACAAGTTCGTCGACGCGCACGTCGTCGCGGTCTTGCAGGGTCTGGACTACGGCAGCGACGCGACGCTGCCGATTCTGTCGGCGGCAGGCATTCCACTGGTCGGGCATACCGCGTTCGGCGCGAATCAGCTCACCAGTACGGACGCGTTCTTCTTCGGCGCCGGCCTGACGGCCTACGGCGCTACCCCGATGTGGGTGATGAGCCACCAGCTGCATGTGAAGTCGGTCGTGTATCTCGGACAGGACAACGCCGTCGTACGAGCGTTCGCCACTTTCGGTGTTCTTCCAGCCGCGAAGAAGGCGGGACTGAGTGGTAACGCAGTGTTCTACAGTGCCACCAATCCGGACTACACCCTGATCGCGGCGCAGGCTCTGGCCAAGCATCCTGATGCGGTGTTCTTCACCTCGAGTGAGCCGGACTGCACCGGTCTGGTGGCTGCGCTGGTGGGAGGCGGCTTCAAGGGGCCAATCTTCGCCGGGTCGTGTACGCAGTTCATCAAGGCTGATCCAGCCGCAGCGAACGGCGTGTACACGGCGAACGATCTGTGGGCCCCGTCGACCGGTAGCACGGCTCCAGCCAGGGCCGCGGCGCAGCTGAAGACTTTCGTGCAGCAGATGACGGTGCACGCGCCGACGTACGTTTCGTCTGGCTTCGCGCAGTTCACCTTCTCCTCCACGATGGATCTGAGTTCGATCCTCGGAAGGATCTCCGGTGCGATCAGCCCCAGGACCGTCATCGCGCAGATCAAAGCCACCAAGGGGCTGGACAGTTTCATGGGCCAACCCCTGACTTGCGACGGGACTGCGTGGCCCGGCCAACCATCGGCATGTGCGGCTGGCGTCATCGAGTTCAAGGTGCAGCATGGGTCCCTGACAGCCTTCAGCCCTGGCTACGTGGACGCGAAGAGCCTGCTGGCGGGCTGACCGGGCAGGAGCGCAACTCCCCATGGGCGACTACCTGGCCTTCGCGCTCATCGGGCTGGGAGCCGGCGCGGTGTATTCGGGCCTCGCGATCGGCCTGGTGGTGACGTATAAGGGCACCGGCGTCATCAACTTCGCGCAGGGCGCGTTCGCGATGTGGGGCGCGTTTGTCTACTCGGAGTTGCGTTCGACGGGAACCTTGGTGCTACCCGTCGTCGGCCTGCCTGCACGGGTACCCCTTGGCGTCCCGCTGGGCGCAGCTCCGGCCGCGTGCTTGGGCGTGCTGAGCGCAACGGTGCTGGCGCTGCTGGCTCACCTGCTCGTCTTTCGCCCGCTGCGCGCGGCGCCGGCGCTGGCGCGGGTGATCGCCTCGGTGGGGCTGATGCTCACTATCGAAGCCGTAGCGACGATACGCTTCGGAAGTCAGCAGCGCTTCGTATCCGGGTTCCTGCCCACAGGCCGTGTTTCGATCGGTGGTAGCGCGGTTCCGCTGGACCGCTTCTACCTCACGCTCATCGCGCTGGGCCTAGCTGGGTTGCTGGCCGCTTATTTCCGGTTCACCCGCGTTGGCATCGCGACCCGCGCCGTCGCCGAAAACCCGACTGCGGTGATGTTGGCCGGACGCTCCGCGCAGTTGCTCGCCGCGCTGTCATGGGCGCTGTCCGGAGCGCTGGCCGGTCTGTTCGGTATCTTGATCGCCCCGATCACCGGCTTGAATCCCGTCAGCTACACCCTGTTCGTCGTGCCCGCGCTGGCGGTGGCGGTCGTCGGCCGGCTGCAATCGATGTCGCTGGTGTGCATCGGCGGAATCGTGCTGGGCGCTGTTCAGGGCGAGATCGTTTACCTGCAGACCAAGAGCTGGTACCCACCCTGGGCGATCACCGGGGCAACAGATGCCGTGCCGTTCGTCGTGCTCATCGTGGCGCTGTACTTCTTTGGTGGTCGCCGGCTTCTTGGCCGCGGCGACGCCGCAAGCACCGCAATGCCCGGGGTAGGCGCTCGTCCGCGCCTTCGGATCCTCGTGCCGGTTTCGGTCGGGGTTGCCTGCGTGGGGCTTGTTCTGCTCAAGGGAAGCTACCGCTTCGGTCTCATTGAGTCGCTGGTCCTGGCCACCCTGCTGCTGTCCTTCGTCGTTCTCACCGGCCTGCTCGGCCAGATCTCCTTCGCACAGGCAGCATTCGCCGGTACGGCCGGGTTCCTGTTGTCAAAGCTGAGCGTGCAAGGCCACGTTCCGTTCCCGTTCTCGATGCTGATCGCCGCTGGTGCCACAGCGGTCCTCGGTCTGATCGTCGGGATCCCCGCGTTGCGGATACGGGGTGTTCAACTCGCTGTCGTTACGCTGGCCACCGCCGTCGCGGTGCAGCGATTCGTGTTCGACAACCCGCAGCTGACCCCGAACGTCGGCAACGCGATCCCCAATCCGGTCATCGGCGGGCTGGACTTGGGCATCCGGGAGGGACATGACAATGTGCGGATCGCCTTCGGGCTGTTCGCCTTGCTGGTTCTGACCGTCGTAGCCATCGGCGTCGTCAATCTCACCTGGAGCGCTACCGGCCGACGTTTCCTGGCTATCCGGTCGAACGAACGGGCCGCGGCGGCTGTCGGCGTCAACGTCAGACGAGCCAAGCTGCTGGGTTTCGCGATCTCCTCGTTCATCGCCGGCCTTGGCGGGGCGATGCTCGGTTACAGTCGCGGCGAACTGACCGCGTCGTCGTTCGACGTGTTTACCGGCATCACGTTCTTGGTGTTCGCCTACCTCGGCGGTGTCACCGGGGTCATCGGGGCACTGATCGCAGGACTGCTCGCGCCGCTGGGCATCTGCTACGTGCTGCTCAACCGAGCCGTTGATCTCGGGCAGTATTACCTGCTGGTCAGCGGACTGAGCGTCATTGCGATCACGATCTTCAACCCGCAGGGCATTCAAGGATTCCTGCCGCTGCTGCGTCGCCGCCTGCTACCTGTCGATCCGGTGGCCGTGCCGCGAGCTGCCGCCGCCCATTCTGGCCAGCGTGGCTCGCTCGCCGGCGGCCGGCTGCAGACCGCAGTCGATCAGTCGCAGGCCGTCCTCGACGTCAAAGACATGACGGTGGCTTTCGGCGGCAATGAGGTCCTACGACAAGTGTGTCTGCGGATCTACCCCGGCACCGTCGTGGGCGTCATCGGCCCGAACGGTGCCGGCAAGACGACGCTGTTGGACGCGTTAACCGGCTTCGTCCCCTACTCCGGGCAGGTGCTGTTCGACGGAACACCGATCGACCGGCTGGCGGCGCACCATCGCGCCCAGGCCGGCGTGATACGAACCTGGCAGAGCATCGAATTGTTCAGCGAGCTCAGCGTGTTCGACAACCTGCGGGTGGGTATTGGAGCTGCCTCCCTCCTGGCCAGCTTGACCGATCTCGTGCGCCCTGATCGGGGTGCGGGCACGGCGCGGTCCGCGCGAGCCCTGGCTCGGGTGGGTTTGCCGGCATTGGGTCCGCGGATGCCGGGCGAGCTGACTCTGGGTCAGCAGAAGCTCGTGGGAGTAGCGCGAGCGCTCGCGACCGATCCCAAGGTGCTGCTGATGGACGAGCCCGCTGCCGGATTGGACCGCGACGAGTCTCGCGAGTTCGGTGCACATGTGACCGCGCTAGCCCAGTCAGGTCTGGCGATCGTGCTCGTCGAACACGACGTGGAGCTTGTCCGGCAGGTCTGCGACTACGTGTACGTGCTCGATTTCGGGCAGGTGATCGCACGGGGCTCACCTGCCGAGGTAATGCGCTCGGATCGGGTGCTGACGGCCTATCTCGGACTGGGCGCACTGGCGCCTGGCCCGGCTGTCGTCGGCGCCGCATCCGCACGCGACGACACGGCGGGAGAGCCCGATGACCTGGGCGCTTGAGGTCGCCGACCTGCAAGCGGGATACCCGCAAGCCGTCGTCGTGCACGACCTCAGCCTGCGCGTCGGTGTCGGGGAGATCGTTGCACTGACTGGCCTGAACGGAGCCGGCAAGACCACGACGTTGCTCACTCTGGCCGGGATACTGCCGGCACTGGGCGGCACTGTCTCGTTGTTCGGCACGCGGGTAACCCGACGACCAGCGCATCTGCGCGCGCGGAGCGGCCTGGTTCTCGTGCCGGAGAGCCGGGCCATCTGCCCGCAGCTGTCGACCCTGGAGAACCTTCGTCTGATCCGGCCGAACAGCAGTGGCATGGCCATCCGGGACGTGCTGGACCTACTGCCCGTCCTGTCGCCGTTACTGCGTCGGCGCGCTGGCTTACTCTCCGGAGGCGAGCAGCAGACACTCGCGCTCGCCAAGGCGTTCGTCGCCGGCCCGAGAGTGCTGATGATCGACGAGTTGAGTCTCGGCTTGGCCCCAGTGATCGTCGGAGAGATCCTGCCCCTGGTTCGATCGCTGGCGGCGAAGTCCGGTGTCGCAGTGCTGCTGGTCGAGCAGCACTCGCACATCGCAGCAGCAGTCGCCGACCGCGCCTACCTGCTCGCCCGCGGGCGAATCGTCGCCGAATGCGCGGCCAGTGAACTCACTTCACGGCGGGATCTGGCCGATGTCGGCAGAACGGCGAGCGGTGAAGCGACGAAGTGAGCAGCCGAGCAGCCGAACGTCGGGGTCAACGTCCGCCCCGACGCCTCGAACCAGTCCCAACCAGGATGCCCTCTCGACCGTGCTAACCCCCGACGGCACCAGGCTCGCCTACCTCACCCGAGGTGCTGGCGAGCCGATGCTGATGATTGCCGGGCTCGGTTACGCGTCCTGGAGCTGGAGCCGGCAGCTGCCGGCCCTGGCCGAGAAGTTCCAGGTGATCACCGTGGACAACCGCGGCACCGGCGCCTCCGACAAGCCGTCCGGCCCTTACAGCATCGCCCTGCTGGCCGAGGACATGGTCAACGTGCTGGACGTGCTCTCACTCGGCTCAGCGCACGTGGTCGGGGCCTCGATGGGCGGATACATCGCGATGTCGCTGGCGCGCCAGCGTCCAGACCTGGTGCGGTCGCTGACGCTTATCGCCACAGCGTGCGGCGGGCCGGGCAGCCATGGTGTCCCGGATGCCACCAAGCGCGCCTGGGCACAGGCAAGCGGCAACGGGCCGGAAGCCTTCGCCCGCGCCACCATGCCGCTTTCCTTCCGCGACGGCTGGACCGAGGAAAACCCGTCGGAGTACCAGACGTTGCTGCAGATGCGTCTTCACGCGCCTACGCCACAGCACGCTTGGGCCGCGCAATATCAAGCCTGCGAACAATACCTGCAACACGGGGAGCCTGGCGAACAGATCCGCACGCCCACCCTGGTGCTGCACGGCACCCACGACAGGATCGTGCCCTTCGCCAACGCCGCCTTGATCGCCAGCACCGTCCCGAGCGCACGACTAGTGAGGCTGGACAGAGCCGGACACCTGTGCTGGATCGAGCAGGCTCAGCGCGTCAACGACCTGATCACCGAACACGCGGAGGCTGCGGATGATCACAACTGAGGCCGCCGTCCTGGAGCACTCCGGCGCGCGGCGCCCGTACTCGGTGAGCACGCCGCTTCGGATCGAGCAGGTGCAGCTACATGATCCCGGCGACGGGGAGGTGCTCGTTCGGATCGAGGCCGCCGGGCTGTGTCATTCGGACCTGTCCGTCATCGACGGATCCCGTCCCCGGCCGCTGCCGATGGTGCTGGGCCACGAAGGAGCCGGAGTCATCGAGCAGGTCGGCCCTGGGGTTCATGACTTGTCCCGCGAACAGCATGTGGTGTTCTCCTTCGTGCCCTGCTGCGGGCGTTGCGGGCAGTGCTTGTCCGGACGTCCGGCGCTGTGCGAGCCCGGGGCCCAGGCCAATGCGGCCGGCACGTTGCTGCGGTCCCGCCGGCGGCTGTTCCGAACGTCCGGGCAGCCGCTACACCACCATCTCGGCGTGTCCTGCTTCGCCGATCATGTGGTCGTGGCCGCAGCCTCCCTAGTGCCCATCTCATCGGCGATACCGCTGCCAGTGGCCGCACTGTTCGGGTGCGCCCTGATGACCGGAGTCGGATCAGTGATCAACACCGCACGGGTCCGTCCGGGCGCCTCGTTGGCGATCTTCGGCCTCGGCGGTGTCGGCATGGCCGTGCTGCTGGGCGCGAGCCTTGCCGGCGCCCACCCGATCATCGTCATTGACCCCAGCGGAGAAAAACGTCAGCTGGCCGAAGAACTCGGTGCTACCTACAGCCTCAGTCCGCATGAGAGCGCCGTCGAGCAGATTCGCGCCTTGTCGGGAGGCGGCGTCGAGTATGCCTTCGACGCGGTCGGTGCCACTGAAGTTCTTGCCGACGCGTTCCACGCAACCGGCCGCGGCGGCACTACCGTGGCAGTCGGATTGCCGCATCCGGATCGCACGCTCGAACTGCCGGCCGCCGTGATCACCGCTGAGGCGCGGCACCTAGTCGGTTCGTACATGGGCTCGGCCGTCCCGGTGCGGGATGTGCCACGCTTGGTGGCGCTCTATCAGGCCGGCCGGTTGCCCGTCGAGCGGCTGCTGAGTCGCTCGGTCCGCCTCAGCGAGATCAACTCTGCGCTGGACGATCTCGCCGCAGGCACCTTGGTTCGTCAGGTCATCACCCCGGGGCGGTAAGTCCGCCTGCGCCAACAGCCGGCTGTAACAGCGGCGTAACGCACGCGGCTAGCGTCCCAGCGAGGTATTGGGCGCAGGCCGCCACGCCAGAACAACTCGGGAGACGTAACATGCCGCTGTTTGAAGTCGAGACTGGTGTCCGGGTGGCCTACGAGGACCGCGGCAGCGGCCGGCCGTTGGTCTTCGTACACGGCTGGGGGGCCAGCGGCGACGTGTGGGACTACCAGGTTCTTGACCTCTCCGAACGGTACCGGGTGATCACCATTGACCTGCGGGGACACGGCTGCTCGGACAAGCCGTGGGGCAGGTATGACTATGCATTGTTCTGCCGGGATCTGCAGGCACTGATGACTGGCCTGCAGCTGGCGGACGTGACGCTCATCGGCTGGTCCATGGGTGGACACATCGCCTTGAAATATGTGCACACAGTGGGCACCCCGGTGTCACGCCTGGTGTTGACCGGAAGCGGGCCACGCTTCCTGCAGGACTCCGACGCGCCCTACGGCGGCGCCGCCGAGAGTGCCGAGCAGCTGTGCGAAGCGATCCGTAGCGCACGACCAGAGACGATCGCCGGATTGTATGCGAGCAATTTCCATCGCACCGACCTCGAAGCGACCCGCGACTGGTTCATCCGGATCGGGACGGCTGTGCCTGCTTTCGTTGGGCTGTCCAGCTTCCAATCATTGCTCGCCGAAGATCTGCGCGATGTGCTTCCCGGTCTAGCCATTCCGATCGCGGTCTTCAGCGGTCGCCACGATCAGATCTGGGACGGCCGCTGGTCGCAACTCGTCGCCGACCAGGCGCCTAATGCCACGCTCACCTACTTCGAAAACAGTGGGCATGTGGCCTTCATCGAGGATCGCGCGGCCTGGAATGCCGCACTGGTCACGTTCGTCGAAGCCACCACTGCCAGCTGATCGACGGGCTCGGTTTGTCCTATCCTGAGGCTGTGTCGGGGCTTGACCACGCACGACTACGTCCACCTCGCGCCGAGGCTGACCTGCTCGCTCGTACCACGCTGACCGACTCGGCGCACGTCGCGGCTGCGCCGGTCCTGCTGATCGAGGCCGACGCAGGTTACGGCAAGACAACCGTCGCCGATCAGCTCACCGTCGCTGGGCCCCGCATCTGGTATGCGCTGAGTTCCGCGGACCGTGACCCGCTCGTGTTTCTCGCGCACCTGCAAGCCGGGCTGGCTGCCGCCCTACCCGGACTCACGGTGTCAGCCGGCAGGGGCGCCACAGAAAGATCACCCACATGGCCGGACCTCGTTGACAGCATCCTGGACGCCATAGTCGCCCAACCAAGCTCACTGCACATGATCTTCGACGACTACCACCTGGTTGCCGAGTCCCAAGTGGACCAGGCGGTCGGACGCCTGATCGAGCGGCTGCCCGAGCAACTGCAGCTGATCATCGTTAGCCGCCGCGAAATCGGGTCCAGTCACTGGATCAAGGCTCGCGCAAGCGGTCGGATCCATTGCGTCGGCAGAGCCGAGCTGGCCTTCAACCCGGCCGAGGTGCGACAGCTATTTCGCGTCAGCTTCGGACTAGAGCTGAGCGAGGTGCACGCACAGCTTCTGGCGGAGGAGACCGAAGGCTGGCCGATCGGCCTGCACATGCTGGGACAGCAGGCAGTCGAACGCGAGCTCGAGCCGGAGGCGCTGCTCGGCGAGCTGCCCGACAATCGGGCCGCGGTCTTCACCTATCTCGGCGATCAGGTCCTGCGCACGGTACCGCCCCATATCCGCAGCTTTCTTCTGCAGTGCTCCTGCCTGGAAGTGCTGGGGGCTGACGTCTGCGCCGACACCTGCCGATCCACCCCTCAGGACGCCCGTGCCGTCTTGAACGAGATCGGCAAGTCGGGCGTGTTCTGCGCCGATATCGGCGGCGGTCTGTTTCGGCTGCATCACGTCTTTCGTGAATACTTGCGCAGCCAGCTCAACGAATCGCAAATCCGCGACATTGAGCAGCGGGCAGCAGCGCATTTCCGCGGAACCGGCGAATTCGAGAGCGCGGCACGGCACAGCCTGCGGGCACTGCAGTACGAAGACGCCGCAGCAGACATCGCCCTCATAAACGACTCACTCATCGCGAGCGGCCGCGCGTTGACTTTGCTGGCGCTGACCGACGGGCTGCCGCAGGACGTCCTGGCCCGTCATCCCAGCCTGCTGATTGCCAGAAGCACCGCGCTGCGATTGACCAGCCGGTACCCGAAAGCCCTCATCGAGGCAACCCGGGCCGCGAACCTGCTGAGCGCTAGCGGCGATGCGGGCGGACGCTTCGCTGCACTGACGAGTCAGGCCATGATCTACCTGGACACCGTGCAGCCAGCCGCGGCGGCGCCAATCCTCTACTCCGCAGGACTGCTCAGCCGGGAGTTGACCGACATCCAGCGCAACGCATGGCGCGCCTTGGTCGCGGAGAATCTCGTCAACGAGGGACGACTGAGCCGAGCTGAACGGCGTCATCGCGCCCTGTCGGCTGACCCATCGCCCGGTACACGGGCGAGCGCAATTCGCCTGCTGGTGCGCCAAGGCGACCTGCACCGAGCCTGCGCGGCGTTGGAGTCCCGTCCGTCCCCAGACAGCAATCGGATACCGCACGCCCACCGGGAAGACGCCGCTCTGCTGTCCTGGATCTACGCGCTGCTGGGCAAGTCCGCCGCCGCCGAAGAGCACGCTCGACACGGCGCCGAACTAGGGCAACGACTGAGCTCGCCGATCCTGGAATGCCTGTGTACCGGACGTCTAGGCATTGCCATGCTCTGCCGCGCCGAACCCGACGCGCTGCCCGCAGCCGAGAAGGCATTCCAGGAGGCGCTGTCCGTGGCGACCTCGATCCAAGTGCCGCGATTCCGCGCCGAACCACTGATCGGACTCACCATTCACGCCGGGCGCATCGGTGAGTTCGGTAACGCCATGGAGTTCGGGCACGACGCGATCCAGACGCTCACCGCTGCAGGCGATCACTACCTCGCTGCGATGGCGACGCTTGCCGTCGGCGTCGCGGGTGCGCACCAACAGCACCCGTCGGCCGCCGGCTGGCTCCACGACGCCGCGGGGATAGCCCAGCGCTGTGGCGACGCCTACATGCCCCTGATCGCTTACATCTGGCTTGGTCATATCGCCCTGACCGCCGATGACACCTTCGCTCATCACGCCCGCGCCGCGATCACCACCACTGCGCGACTAGCCCTGGACGATGTGTGGATCCGCTCCTCCTGGCTTGGCCTGACCAGCCTAGAAGACCGGGTCCGCTGGCTGCAGGCTGCCCGCGGCGTGCCCGGCGCGCAGAAGTATAGCGACTACCTGCTGGCGCGAATCGCTCCCAGCGCTCCACGAAGCCTCCATCCCTCGACCGATGTTAAGGCTCCGGTCCTGCAGATCACGACACTCGGTCGCTTTAGCGTCTACCGCGGCGGGATCCCGATCGCGGAGACGCAATGGGCTCGGCGCAAGGCTATGGAGATCCTCTGGCTGCTATGCAGTCGCACCACCCATGCCATCGCCCGCGAGGAAGCGATCGACATTCTGTGGCCAGACGGCGACGCCGACGCTTCCAACGCGAAGTTCCGCGTATCGCTGCACGCCCTGCGCCATGTCCTGGAGCCAGCGCGATCACCCCGCGCGCCGGGCGAACTAGTCGGCGCTACGGCCGAACGGATTCACCTCAAGCCTGCGATTCAGATCGATATAGACGAGTTCTCGGCGCTCACCGACCTGGCGACGGCCGGCACGGGCGAGGACTCCCTTACCGCGGCGCTCAAGGCCATCGATCTCTACCACGGTCCGTTCATAGCCGAGGCGCCGTACACCGATTGGCTGCGCCCGACACGCGATGCTTGCCAGGCCACCTTCATCCAGCTGTGTGACAGCACCGCACGTACTCACCTCGAACAAGGTCAATACAGTACCGCCGCCGCATTGGCCCGGCGCATCATCGACGAGGATCCGTACCGCGAATCCGCGTACCGCATCATCGCCGAGGCACACACGCACGCGGGCGACCCGGCCGCCGCGCGCCGCGCCTACAGCGACTGCCGGCGCAGGCTGTACGACGAACTCGGCATCGAACCGTCTTGGTCCCTCTGAGAGCGTGTTGGGAACGTCTCAGCAGTGGTTGAAAGTCACCACGGCCGTCGTGCTCATCCTGATCCCGGGACTGCGCCGCGGTGAGGTCCTCGGGCTGACCTGGCCAATGGTCGATCTCGAGTCGCGCGAAGTGGAGATTTCCAGCGGACTGCAGCGCGTCGGCGGCGAACTGGTCAACGGCTGAGCTGGTCGGCCCGCAGCCGCTGCGCATGGGAGGCGACCAGCGCCCCGTGGTGCCAGATCTCGACCACCCCGTCGACCACGACGATCTCCACGTGCTCACCGGCGAACGAGTGCCCGACCGGTACTTGAACCCGGCCATGCTGATCATCCCGCCCTGATCGACCCACCGTGACACTCTTGGCGCCCGACCGGCCCCTGGACGCGCCGGCTCCTGCTCGGTGATCTCGACAGCCCGCACCGCCGCAAGCGAGAACCGCTCGGCCGGCGGACGGTTGCCGATCGACTGGTGCGGGCGCGCAGTGTTGTATTCGATCACCCACGCGTCCAGCGAGGCCGGCGCCAGCTCGAGCGTGGCGAAGACTCTCTCGTTCGGACGGCCCCACCCGGCCCGCAGCGTCTTGTGAAACCGCTCCACCTTGCCCGTCGTGGTTGGCGAATACGGCGCCGTCAACAGATGCCGCACCCCGTTCTCGGCGCAGATCCGGTCGAACAACACCGGACCCGGACCCCGACCAAACCGGGCAGTGAACACCTTCCCGTTGTCCGTCAAGATCGCCTCCGGCACCCCATGCGTCCGCAGCGCCAACACCAACGCCTCACACACCGGCTTCGCCCGTCGCCCGCACCACCAAGCGGGCGCTGACGCAGAACCGAGAGTGGTCATCGATGCCGGTCACCGCCGACAGCTCGGTGCCATCGGCCAGGAAGAACCGCCCGACGATGTCCATCTGCCACAGCTCCATCGACCGGCCACGTTCCCAACGCTTGTAGTCGCTGCGCTTACGCCGCCGCTTCTCCGCATCCACCAGACCGTGACGCACCAACGCCCGATACACCGACGAACGCCCCGGCAACGGGCCCACTCCCTCCCGCTCCAGATGCCACAGAATCGTCGAAGGACCCCACGCCGGATGCGCTACCCGCAACGCCACGATCCGCGCCTCCACCCGCGGCGGCATCTGATGCGGACACGACGCCGGCTTCGAGGACCGATCAGCCAGACCGTTCAGCCCGTTGCCGTCGGCATAGCGGCGCAGCCATGCATGCACCGTCTGCCTCGCCACCCCATACCGGCGCGCAACCGCCGTCACCGACGAGCCGTCCAACACCTCCCGGACCGCCTGATACCGCTGCTCCACCAACCCCAGCGCCACCAGCACGACGAGCTCCCCTCGCTACGGAAAAAAACCGCAGCGCAAAGCCCAGCCGCGGAGAGCAGCAGAGTGTCACCCACCAACCGGAACTGGTGTCACCCACCAACCGGAACCGCGTCCAGAAACTGTCGCCAAGGAGCCGAACACGACCTGCCCAGCATCAACCGGAGACGCACACGCGAGGTTGCTGAAGTAATCTGCTGAAGTAGCCGCAAGACCGGACTCGTTCGATATCAGCAGGACCCTCGAGGGCACGGATTTGTTGGTGGAGCTGAGGGGATTCGAACCCCTGACCCCCTCGATGCGAACGAGGTGCGCTACCGGACTGCGCCACAGCCCCGACTACGGGCGGCCTGGTGAAGGCCGACGATCAGGGTAGCAGTCGCTCAGGAGGCCCGGCGCTGCGCAGCAGCCTCGGCTGTTTCCTCGTTGTAGAGCCCGGTGAGGTCGATTGTGTCGAGGTTGTGCAGCTCGACGTCGTCGTCGTCGATGCGCACCACGGACTCCGGCTGCTCCTCGAAACGGCCGAGTTCGGACGTGGCGTCGTAACCGGCGGGACGGCGCACTGCGGCGCGCTGCTGCCGCGTCATCCGCCGCTCCCGGTCCCGCAGCGCCTGGTTGCGCAGGAAGTAGAAGTACCCGGCGAGCCCGACCAGGAACGGCGCAGCCAGCAACCACATCATGCCGCCCATGATCAACGCGAGCAGCCCGAAGACCACCGAACCGGCAACGAGCAACCCGAGCGAGCGGCGCCGCCGCGCCATCATCTGCACGCGCGCCTCGGACATCTCCGAGCGGTCGACGGGGTACATCAGCGCCTCCTGGGCAGCGGGCACGGGGCGACGGGCAGCAGTTGCGGGCGCGGCAGCCTGATGCTCGCGCGTGACGAAGATCTCCGAGTGCGACTCGCTGGTCTGCGTCCGCCGGCCGAGCGCGCGCATCGCCCGGCCGAAACCGTCGACCGAACGCTCGCGCCGCCGCTCGTCGTTGCGGCGCACCACCATCGGCACGACCACGATCAACCAGAGGACGGCGAGCACGACGACGGTCATCATCGGCGACAGCACTTCGTACCTCCAGTCACACCAGTCACAAGCCTGGCGTTCAAGTTAGCTAGCGTGACGGTCCGAATCGGGTACGTGGCCCGGCGTGTCGGCGAGGCGGCGGCGTGATCTCGTCCGAGCCCGAGCCATGGCAGACCGCCGGTCGCCGGGCCGGCCGATGCCGCCACCCCGCCACCGGCCGCGCCGGAACGCCGAGTCCTACCGGTCGCGCCACGCCGGCGGCGGCGGCAAGGCGGGCAGGCGCGAGAGCAACGGGCGCGCCTGCGCCTCCTCCGCGGTCACCGCGAACGCGACATGATCGCGCCACGAGCCATCGATGTCGAGATAGCGCACGTAGTAGCCCTCTTGGCGCAGGCCGAGTTTCTCCACGACGCGCAGGCTCGCCGCGTTCTCCGGACGGATGTCGACCTCGACGCGGTGCAGCCCGGCCGCCAAGAAGCAGTGGTCGATCAGCAACGCCAGCGCGGTCGGCGCGATGCCGCGTCCGGCCACGGCACGGTCCAGCCAGTAGCCGACCGTGCAGGAGCGCTGCACCCCGTGGACGACGTTCGCGGCGTTCATCTGCCCGACCACCCGCCCGCCGTAGCCGATCATGAACGGCAGCATGGTCCCGCGCCGGGCCGCCTTGCGCAGCGCCGAGTTCCACCCGGGCCACGCGCCGAGGGAGTTGCGATCGACCCAACTCAGCGGCGAGGACGGCTCCCAGCTCGCCAGCCAGGTCTCGTTGCGCAGCCGGATCTCGCTCCACGCGCGGGCATCACGAAGGCGCGGCGCCCGCAGGAGCACCGGGCCGGCCGACACCTTCGCCGGCCAGCCTGGATGACCGCTCATACCGGCCGTCAGCGATTCGCGAGCAGCAGCGGGATCACGGTTACCCGCGACCCCGTGACCACCTCGGTGACCTCCTCGTCGACCACGACCAGGCAGTTGGACGAGGCCATGGACGCGATCAGGTGCGAACCCGCGCCGCCGACGAGCGACACGCTGTAGCCGCCGGTGGCCTCTCGATGCAGCACGCCGCGACGGTACTGGCGCACGCCGGCCGGGCTGTCGAGGCGCTCGAGCGAGACGGCTTGCACGGTCGCACGCTGCAGGTTTCGCTTGCCGAGCAGCTTGCGGATCGCGGGACGGACGAACACCTCGAAGGACACCAGCGCGCTGACCGGGTTTCCCGGCAGACAGAAGATCGGCACGCTGTTCCCGAGGTGACCGAATCCCTGCGGCTTTCCGGGCTGCATCGCGACGCGGGTGAACTCGACCGTGCCGAGCTCGCTGAGTGCCTGCTTCACCACGTCGAAGGCCCCCATGCTGACCCCGCCGGTGGTGACAAGGACGTCCGCCCGAAGCAGCTGGCTCTCCAGGACGTCGAGCAACGTCGAATGGTCATCCGGAACGATGCCGTACCGGCGCGCGTCGGCCCCGGCGTCCTTGGCCGCGGCCGCGACGAGGTAGGAGTTGGCGTCGGCGACCTCGCCGAAGGACGGCCGGTGGCCCACCTCGGTGAGTTCGCTCCCGGTGGAGATGACGAGTACCCGCGGGCGCGGGCGGACGAGGACGCGGTCGCGGCCGATGGCGGCCAGCAGTGCGATCTGCTGCGGCCCAAGTGCGGCTCCGGCAGCGAGCGCGGGCGCCCCCGCGGGTAGGTCCTCGCCCGCCCGGCGCAGGCACTCGCCGCCTTGGACCGGCCTGCGGATCGCCACCTTCGCGACACCACGGTCGGTGTCCTCGAGCGGGATGACGGCGTCGGCACCGGCCGGAATGGGCGCTCCGGTCATGATCCGCATGCTCAGGCCAGGACCCATGCCGCCGCGCGTCTTCGCGCCCGCGACCACGTCCCCCACGACCGGCAGCACGGTGGGACGCTCGGCCGACGCGTCGCGCGTGTCGACCGCGCGCACCGCGTAGCCATCCATCGCCGAGTTGTCGAAGCCGGGAAGCGGGACGTCGCTGGTCACGCTCTCGGCGAGCAGCAGGCCCTGCGCGTCGAGCAGGGTCAGTTCGATGGGGTCGATCGAACCGATGCCGTCGAGCACGGCCGTGAGATGCTCATCGACCGTCCGAAGTCCGGTGTCCTCAGCCACAGCTCGGTCCCCTCGGTGTCGGTGCGCCGGCTCCCGACACATAGTCCCGCAGCCAGCTGCTGAACTCCGCGCCGATCTCCGGGTGGCGCTCGGCGAGTTGGACGACAGCCTTGACGTAGTCCAGGCGGTTGCCGGTGTCGTAGCGGCGCCCGCGGAAGATCACACCGTGCACCGGCACGCCGCGCTGCGCCAGGATGCGAATGGCGTCGGTCAACTGGATCTCCCCACCCGAGCCGGGCTGCGTCGCGCGCAACGCGTCGAAGATCTGCGGCGGCAGCACGTAACGCCCGATGACGGCGAGCGTGCTCGGCGCGTCCTGCGGGTCCGGCTTCTCGACGAGATCGACGATCCGGACGACGTCGGCGTGCGGGTCGGTGCCCTCGGCGGGCACCGCGCACCCGTACCGGCTGATCTCGGCACGTGGCACGTCGATCAGTCCGATGACGGCGCCCCCGTGCTCGGCAAAGGTCACGATCATCGGCCCGAGCAGGTCGTCGCGCTCGTCGACAACATCGTCGGGCAGCAGCACCGCCAGCGCCTGCCCGTCCGCGAACTGCTCACCGTGCGCGACGGCGTCGCCGAGGCCGCGCGCGTCGAGCTGCTCGACGCGATGGATCGTGGCGAGTGCGCAGGCCCGTCGCACGGCGGCCAACCCCTGGTCGTCGCCCTTCGCCGCCAGGACGTCTTCGAGTCCGCGATCCGGCACGAAGTACTCGGCGACCACGTCCTTTCCGGGGCCGAGCACGAGCAGCACGTCGCGTGCACCGTGCTCGGCCGCCTCGGCGACGACCAGTTCCACGGTGGGTGTGCTGACGATGGGCACGAGTTCCTTGGGGACGGCCTTCGTCAGCGGCAGGAATCGGGTGCCGCGACCGGCTGCCGGGATGAGCGCCCTGCGGACCGACCGGTTGCCGTCGGCGGCGGAGCTGGACATGAAGCGAGACTAACCGGGCGACAATGGCGCTATGCATCGCGAGGAGAAGGCCCGGCTGCGCCGCGAGCTGAGCGCCGCCCGCGCTGCCCGGTGCGGAGCGGACGTCGAGCTGGCCCGCAGCGCCGTTCGCGACGCGGTACTGGCCCGCAGCGTCGCGCTGGGCTGGCGTTGCGTGGCCGGCTACGTTCCGCTGCGCACCGAGCCCGGCTCGGTGGAACTGCTCGATGCGCTGACCGAGCGGGGCGTGCGGGTGCTGGTTCCGGTGCTGCTTGCCGATCGCGATCTCGACTGGGCGCCCTGGCCCACCTTCGCCGCGGCACCTCCCGCGCGCGGAC
>JBPCOI010000089.1:0-4471 GCA_051000395.1 Jatrophihabitantaceae bacterium | reverse complement strand
AGCGCGACGACCTCCGCGTGCGGGCCGCCGGCGGCATGCGTGACCCCCCCTCCGGCGAGCGACTCGTCGGCGGCGAGGATCACCGCGCCGACCTGCGGGTTGGGGCTGGTGCGCCCGCGCGCCGTCGCCGCGAGCGCGAGCGCCCGGTGCATCGCTGCCTGCTCCGCCTCGCTGAGCTGCCCGCTCACCCGTCGCGCCGCATCGCCGATCGGGCGCGCTCGCGCAGCGCCTCGACGGCTCGCGCGGGGTCGTGCGCGCCGTACACCGAGGACCCCGCGACGAAGACGTCGGCGCCGGCCGCCGCGGCCGCCTCGATCGTGTCGAGCCCGATCCCGCCGTCCACCTCGACGAACAGCCGCAGGTGCCCCGAGCTGACCTCGTCGCGGGCCAGGCGCACCTTGGGCAGTACCTCGGCCATGAACTCCTGCCCGCCGAAGCCGGGTTCGACCGTCATCACCAGCAACGTGTCGAACTCGCGCAGCAGCCCGAGGTACGGCTCCAGTGCGGTTCCCGGCTTCAACGCCAAGCCGACCAGCGCGCCGGCCGAGCGGATCGCCCGGGCGGTCTGCACCGCGTCGCCTACCGCCTCGACGTGGAAGGTGACGTTGGCGGCGCCAGCCTCGGCGTAGCCGGGCGCCCAGCGGTCCGGGTCGTCGATCATCAGGTGGCAGTCCAGCGGCAGGTCGGTAGCGGCATGCAGGCTCTGCACGACCGGCAGCCCCAGCGTCAGGTTGGGCACGAAGTGCGCGTCCATCACGTCGACGTGTAGCCAGTCGGCGCCGTCCACCGCGTCGGCCTCCGCCCCGAGGCGCGCGAAGTCGGCGGACAGGATGCTCGGCGCGATCATCGGCTGGGGCCCGCGGCTGGTCACCGCCGGAGTCTATTTCTCGTGCGCCGCTCGTCGCCGCAGCAGCGCGCAGAACATCGCGTCGGTGCCGTGACGGTGCGGCCAGAGCTGCACGCACGGGCCGTCCCCGAGCTGCCCGATGCCGGGGAACGCGGGGCGGGCATCGAGCAGGTCACGTCCCGAGACCGCGGCGGTGGTCTCGGCCGGGTGCGGCGAGCAGGTCACGTAGGCCACGACGCCCCCGGGACGCACCAGGCGCAGCGCCGCGTCGAGCAGCTCGCGTTGCAGGCGCGCCAGGTCGATCACGTCCTGGGGAGTGCGGCGCCACCGCGCCTCGGGCCGTCGCCGCAGCGCGCCCAGGCCGCTGCACGGCGCGTCGAGCAGCACCCGGTCGAAGTGACCGCTCATCGTGCGGGCGTCCCCCACCCGGAGCTCCACCGGCCACGGTGACGTCGCGCGGCGCACGAGCTCGGCCCGGTGCGGGCGCAGTTCGTTGGCGCTCACCGCGGCACCGCGCTCGGCGGCGAGTGCCGCGAGTAGCGCCGTTTTCCCGCCGGGTCCGGCGCACAGGTCCAGCCAGCGCTCGTCGGGCCCGTCAAGCGGCGTGCGGACCAGGGCCAGCGCGCAGAGCTGGCTGCCCTCGTCCTGGACGCCGGCGCGGTGCTGCCGGACGGCGTCGAGCGCGGCCGGGTCGCCGCCGGCCATCCGTACCGCGAATGGCGAGTACGGGCCGGGCGTGCCGCCGGCCGCAACCGCGAGCTCGTCGCGGTCCATCCGCCCCGGCCACGCGACGAGGTGCGTCACCGGTCGCAGGTCGTCGGCGGCCAGCGCCGCCTGCGTCTCGGCCAGGTCGCCGTCGAGGGCCGCGGCGAAGGACTGCGCGATCCACTCCGGATGGGCGGTGCGCAGCGCGATCCGGCGCACCGGGTTCGCGCCCGCGCCGAGGCGATCGGTCCAGCTCGACCAGTCGGCTGCCGAGACCTTGCGCAGCACCGCGTTGAGCAGTCCCGTAGCCCTGCCGTTGCCCGTCGTCCGCGCGAGGTCAACGGTCGTCGCGACCGCAGCGTGCGCCGGGATTCGGGTGCGCAGGGCCTGGTAGGCGCCCAGCCGCAGCAGGTCGCGAACCTGCGGCTGCAGGCCGGCCAGCGGGCGGTCCAGGCAGCAGCCGACGATCTCGTCCAGCGTGCCGGCGGCGCGCAGCGTACCGTAGCCGAGCTCGGTGGCCAGCGCGGCATCACGCCCGTCCAGGCGGCTCTGCGAGATCAGCGACGGCAGGACGAGGTTGGCGTAGGCGTCCTCGGCGTCCACGGCGCGCAACAGCTGGTATGCGACCAACCGGGGCACGTCCGCCGGGGGTTTGCGGCGCGCCGGCCCCAAGCGGTCAGGCAAGGCGTTCGTCCGGGCGCAGGCGGGCACCGCGCGCCCAGTCGGCTGCCGGGACGACGCGCTTGCCCGGCACCTGGACGAGCCCGAGTTCGACGTCGTCGGTCACGGTGCCGGCCAGGACGCCGAGCTTGGTCGCGCGCAGCTGCCCGGGGCCGAGGTCGTGTCCCTCGGCGAGCCGCACCGGTCCGAGCTTGAGCCGCTGGCCGCGAAAGGTGGTCCACGGTCCCGGTGCCGGGGTGCAGGCGCGGATCAGCCGGTCGAGGTGCCGGCCGGGTTGCGTCCAGTCGAGCCGGGCGTCCTCGATGCCGAGCTTGCCGGCGAGCGAGACACCGTCGGCGGGCTGCGGGCGCGCGACGAGCGAGCCGTCCTCGATGCCGTCCATGGTGGCGGCGAGCAGGCCCGAGCCGCTGTCGGCCAGGCGGGTGAGCAGCGCGCCGGCGGTGTCCTCGGCCCGGATGGTCTCGGTGACGGTGCCGAAGACCGGGCCGGTGTCCAGGCCCTCTTCGATGCGAAACGTCGACGCGCCGGTGATCTCGTCGCCGCGCAGGATGGCGTGCTGGACGGGGGCCGCGCCGCGCCAGGCGGGGAGCAGCGAGAAGTGCAGGTTCACCCAGCCGTGGACCGGGATTGCCAACGCGGCGGGCGGCAGCAGCGCGCCGTAGGCGACAACCGCACAGCAGTCCGGCGCGAGCGCGCGCAGCGCCGCCAGGAACTCGGGATCGCCGGGCCGGACGGGGGTGAACACCGGGAGTCCGGCCTGGGTGGCGAGCGCCGCGACCGGGGACGGGCCCTCCCGACGTCCGCGGCCGGCGCGGGCCGCCGGGCGGGTGAGTACGGCGAGCACCTCGTGCCGCGACGAGTCCAGCAGCGCCCGCAGGGAGGCAAGTGCTGTCGCAGGCGTGCCGGCGAAGACCAGCCTCACGCGTGGCCCAGTGCAGCGCTCACAGGGCCAGGCCGTGGGTCGGATGGGGGCTGACCCGCACCGTTGGCACTGCGCCGCCGGCCCAGTCGGACTCCCGGATCGCCTTCATGGCAGCTTTCCTCGTCTCCAGGTCCAGCCGGTCGACGAACAGCACTCCGTCGAGATGGTCGGTCTCGTGCTGGATGCAGCGCGACAGGCGCGCGGTGCCCTCGACGGTGACCGGGTCGCCGAACAGGTTCTGCCCGTGCGCGACCACGTTGGCCTTGCGGCGGCATTCGAAGCTCAGCCCGGGTATCGACAGGCAGCCTTCGGCGCCGTCCTGGTCCTCGTCGTCGGGGAAGTGCAGGACCGGGTTCACCAGGTGCCCGGACTGCCCCTCGTCCACGTGATAGGTGAACACGCGCAGCCCCACCCCGATCTGCGGTGCGGCCAGGCCGGCGCCGGGTGCGTCGAGCATGGTCTCGGCCAGGTCGGCGACCAGGGTGCGCAGCTCCCTGTCGAAGTCCGTGACGGTCTCGGCCGGCGTGCGCAGCACGGGATCGCCGAACAGGCGAATGCGCTGGACGCTCACCGGGCAAGTCTACGAAAGGCGTCGGCGCCTGCTCAGAGCTCGAGCGGGTCGAGCACCACCTTGACCGGTGCCGGCGCCTTGCGGGCAGAGCGCGCTGCTGCGGCGCGGTGCAGCGCGATCGCCAGTTCGGCTCCGAGGCGTCGGGGGACGCGCAGCAGCATCCGCTGCGCCTGGTCGCCGACCGGTACCGGGCCGATCACCTCCGCCTGCTCCGGTAGCTCGAGTGCCGCGAGCAGTTCCTCGACTGCCTGCGCCGGACCGGTGAGCGAGGCCATCCGGCTGACCGGGGGAAACTGCAGCTCGGCGCGCTCGGCCAGCTCGCGCGCGGCGGCGCCCGCCGGATCCCAGCGCACCATGCTCTGCACGCTCCGCACCGCTGCGTCGGCGCCGACGACCACTGTGCCGTCGGGGCGGACGAGCGCGGCAGCGTTCATCCACCGCCGCAGCGTCTCCTCCCCGGCGCGCAGGTCCGCGCGGGACAGCAGCGCCCAGCCGTCGAGCAGCAGCGCGGCGCCGTATCCCCCGTCGGCCACCGGCTCCGCGCCGGGCGTCGCGACGACGAGGGCGGCCCGAGCGCCGACCTCGGCCAGCACGCGCTCGCCGCCGCTGGTCCGCACGGCGACGCCGGGGAAGGCCCGTCCCAGCTCCTCAGCCGTGCGCGCCGAGCCGGTCACCGCCGCGCGCATCCGCCGCCCGCCGCACGCCGGGCAGGCCCAGTCGCCGGCGGGACGGCCGCACCATCGGC
>JBPCOI010000025.1:0-4057 GCA_051000395.1 Jatrophihabitantaceae bacterium | reverse complement strand
GAACCGATTGCACACCGTTCACTCCCGGGAGGGAGTGGAAGGTTACAAAGTTACCAGGTCAGGGCAGCGCGTCGACCAGCTCGGCGACGCTGCGGCGCCGGCCGGTGTGGAACGGGACCTCCAGGCGGACGTGCCGCCGCGTCTCCGAGCCGCGCAAGTGGCGCATCAGGTCGACGATGCGTCCCAGGTCGTCGGCCTCGAAGGCAAGGATCCACTCGTAGTCCCCGAGCGCGAACGAGGAGACGGTGTTGGCCCGGACATCGGGGTACTCGCGCGCCAGTTGCCCGTGCTCGGCGAGCAGCGCGCGGCGTTGCTCGCCGGGCAGCAGGTACCACTCGTAGGAGCGCACGAAGGGGTACACGCACACGTAGCGGTGCGGCTGTTCCTCGGCGAGGAAGGCCGGCACGTGGCTCTTGTTGAACTCGGCGGGCCGGTGCAGAGCCATCGCCGACCAGGTCGGCTCCAGGCGCACGCCGAGACGGGTACGGCGCAGCCGGCTGTAGGCCTCCTGCAACGCGTCGGCGCTCGGCGCGTGCCACCAGACCATCAGGTCGGCGTCGGCCCGGAGCGCACTCAGGTCGTACGTGCCGCGCACCGTCACATCCTTGGCGCCCAGCTGCTCGAACAGCTCGTCCACCTCGACTGCGAGCGAGTCCCGCTGGCCGTCGCCGAGCGGCGTAACCACCTTGAACACCGACCACGCGGTGTAGCGGGTGACGTCGTTGAGTTCGCGTGCCTGCTTGCCGTCGACCATGGGCCTCATTGTGCTCGCGGCAACGGCGCAGCCAGCACCTGGTCACCCGCCCGACGGGCGGCGGCGATGCAGGCCGGGATGCCGACACCGTCGAAGGCCGCTCCGCACACCGCGAGCCCGGGCACCTGCGCGAGCGATGCGCGGATGCGGGCGACGCGGGCGACGTGTCCCGGCGCGTACTGCGGCAGCGCGCCGCCCCAGCGGGTGACCAGTGCGTCGAGCGGCACCGCGCCGATGCCGAGCAGTCCGCGCAGCTCGTGCCGCACGAGCGCGAGCAGTTCCTCGTCGTCGCGCTGCAACACGTGTGCCTCCCCGGCCCGGCCGAGCGACGCACGCAGAATCGTCACCCCGGCGCCGGTATGCATCGGCCACTTCTGCGAGGACAGCGTCACCGCCTTGACGCTGAACCCCTCCCGCGCGGCGACCAGGATCCCGCTGCCCGGCGGCGGGTCGACGTCGCGGTAGGCAAGGCTGCAGATCGCCATGCTGGCGCTCTCGATCTGCGCCAGTTCCGCGGCCGCGGCGGGGGCGAGTGCGTCGAGCAGCCGGGACGCCTTGGCCGCCGGCGTCGCCACCACCACCGCGTCTGCCTGCAGCGTCGTCGACGCGGGCACCGCGCCGACGACCAGCTCGAACCCCGCCGGCGTGCGCGTGATCGAGCGCACCGTGGTGCCGGTGCGCACCGTGAACCGTCCGGAGCGAGCCAGCTGCTGCGGCAGCCTGCCGAGCCCACCGGCGACGGAGGCGAACACCGGCCCAGCGGTGGGGTCGTGGACGCCGCGGTCCACGACGGCACGGACGGCCTCGGTGAGCCGCGCGGGCGCCGCAGCCAGGCGCTCGTACAGCGCCGGCATCGTCGCCTGCAGCGACAACGCCTCGGCACGTCCGGCGTACACCCCGCCGAGCAGCGGATCGACGAGCCGATCGAGCACCTCTGCGCCGAGCCGCCCACGCACGAGAGCACCGACCGACACGTCCTCGCGCAGCGCCGGCATCGGCGCGGTGTCGCGCTCGGCCGACACCACTGCCCGGCTGCGGGCCGACAGCATCGGCAGCGACGCCGAGCCGTCGGGGATGCCGAGAAACGTCCGCGGCGGCAGCGCGTGACGCGCTCCCCCGGCCCACAGCTGCGCCGAGGTGGTGCGCGGCGCGATCACGTCAGCGGCCAGCCCGGCGGCGCGGGCCAGCTCGACGCCCTCCGGCCGGCGGGCCAGCATCGCCTCGGCCCCCACGTCGACGGCGACGCCCGCGATCTCGGCGACCTGCAGCTTGCCGCCGACGCTCCGCGCGGCCTCCAGCACCAGCACGTCGGCGTCGGGCGCCGCGTCGCTGATCGACCAGGCTGCGGCCAGTCCGGAGATGCCACCCCCGACGACGACGATGCGCAGGGCAGGTGCAGACGCGGCCGTCACAGCGTGTGGACGAGCTCGACGACGCGGGTCAGGACGTCGGGATCCGTCTGCGGCAGCACCCCGTGGCCGAGGTTGACGATGTGCCCTGCCGCGGCGCGGCCCTCGGCGACCACCCGCCGCACCTCCCGCTCGATCACCGGCCAGTCCGCGAGCAGCACCGCCGGATCGAGATTGCCCTGCAGTACGGCGCCCGCACCTACCCGGCGCGCCGCCTCGTCCAGCGGGAGGTGCCAGTCGACGCCGACGACGTCGGCCCCGGCCCGGCGCATCAGCCTCAGCAACTCGGCGGTGCCCACCCCGAAGTGGATGCGCGGCACCCCCGCGTGGCTGCCATCGGCGAGCGGGTCGAGCACGGCGCGGCTGTGCGGCAGGACGTACTGCTCGTAGTCAGCGGCCGACAGTGCGCCGGCCCACGAGTCGAACAGCTGCACGGCCGCCGCGCCGGCGTCGATCTGTACCCGCAGGTGCTCGCGGGAAATGCCCGCGAGCCGGTCGAGCAGCGCGTGCCACAGCGCGGGCTGGCCGTACATCATCGCCTTGGTGCGGGCATGGTCGCGCGACGGTCCGCCCTCGATCAGGTAGCTGGCCAGCGTGAACGGCGCGCCCGCGAAGCCGATCAACGGCGTCGCTCCGAGTTCCGCGACCAGTGAGCGCACCGCTTCGCTGATGTACGGCACGTCGGACGCATCGAGCTCGCGCAGCGCGTCCAGGTCGCCCGCCTCGCGGACCGGATGGGCGACGACGGGCCCGACACCGGGCACGATGTCGACGTCCACTCCGACGGCGACGAGCGGCACGACGATGTCGGAAAACAAGATCGCCGCGTCCACGCCGTGCCGGCGCACCGGTTGCAGCGTGATCTCGGTGATCAGCGTCGGGTCGCGGCAGGCGTCGAGCATCGCGTTGCCCGCCCGCAGTGCGCGGTACTCCGGCAGCGACCGGCCGGCCTGGCGCATGAACCACACCGGTAGGTGCTGTGCCGGCCGTCCGGACGCGGCGCGGACGAACGGGGATTCGGCCAGTGTCGTCATCGCGAGCATCCTGTCACGGCACCCGCCGGTGGCCGACGCTTAGTGCAGCTGCGCGGAGGCCACCCGCTGCTCGAACAGCGCCCGGGTGCTCGCCCGGTCCTGGTCGAGGCCGCTGGCCTGGATGATCATCGTCTGCTCCGAGTAGCGCCAGATCCGCTCGATGCCGTGCCGGGTCACGCCGCCGACCGGGTCGGTGTACTCGATGTCGGCGCACTGCGCGCCCAGGAACTGGGGCGAAGTCGGGACCCGACAGGATCGTGCCCTGGTACCGGCTGCGCAGGAAGTCCGCCGCCTGCTTCGCTTCGAGCGCGAAGGTGCCGGTGGGCTTGATGTTGCCGATCCCGATCCTGAAGTAGGTGCCCTGGGTGGGTCCCGCACTGGCCGGGTCGTCGAAGTCGCGGATGTGGTCGATACCGGCCGAGGTGTCCGGCAGCCAACCCGCCGGAGCGCTGACGGTGAGGCCGCCGGGCGCCGCGTAGCTCTGCACCGGCCCGCGGCCCGCCGAACTGGGACCGTCGGCGTGACCGTCGGCGTCGATGAGTGGGTCACCGTGACGGTGCGTCCGCTCGACACGCTCGGGGAGGACGGCGAGCGTGTCGTGATCGACGCGCTGGGCGGTGCCGCGCCGGCCTGAGCACGTCCCGCGGGACGCAACGCGACGACGAGGGCGGCGGCGACACCGGCGACGATCACGGCCGTGACGGCGGCGACCAGCCACCACAGCGTTGCCGGGCGGCGCGCTGCGGCGGGAGGCGCCACCGGTTCGTGCCAAGACCGCGCCGGCTGCGGCTCGTACGCCGGCGCCCAGGGCGCCGGTACCGGGACGGCCGGGCGCGTCGCGGGCGCCGGGCGAACCACCG
>JBPCOI010000007.1:0-16191 GCA_051000395.1 Jatrophihabitantaceae bacterium | reverse complement strand
GGCTACACCCACCGGGCTCCCCGCACCGGCCGCCGCGGGCGCGAGGCCGGCAGGCGCCCGCAGTTCGCAGTGGCGCCACGACGTCGACGTCCTGCTGGCCGAACGAGCCCGCCTGCAACGGGCAGCGGTCATCGACGTCGAGCTGCCCTCGCAGCTGTCGGTGTCGCAACTGGTCGAGCTCGACCGCGACCCGATCGAGCTGGCGCGACGTATCCGCCGCCCGATGCCGACACCGCCGGCGCCGTGGGCGCGGCGCGGCACCGCGTTCCACAGCTGGCTCGAGCAGCGCTGGCAGGCGCAGACCCTGCTGGACCTCGACGAACTGCCCGGCGCGTCCGACGACGGGGCGGCCGACGAGGACTTCGCCGCGCTGCGCGAGGCGTTCGAGCGCAGCCGGTGGGCCGAGCGCACGCCCGCCGAGGTCGAGGTGCCCTTCGAGATGGCGGTGGGGGGCGCGGTGATCCGCGGACGGATGGACGCGGTGTTCGGCGACGCGCAACACGGCTGGCTCGTCGTCGACTGGAAGACCGGCAAGCGGCCGGGCGGCGCGGCGGCGCGCGCAGCTGCCGTCCAACTCGCCGCTTACCGTCTGGCCTGGGCGCGCCTGAACAGCATTCCCGACGCCGAGTTGCACCGCGTGCGCGCCGCGTTCCACTACGTGCGCAGTGACGAGACCGTCGCCCCCGCCGACCTGCTCGACGCGCACGGCCTGCGGGCGCTGGTCCGCGGGACGCCCGAGCCGGGCGCCCAGGGTGCGCGATAACGTCAGGCCCATGACCGATGTCCGCAGTTTCGTCACCGACCATCGCCAGGAACTGCTCGATGACCTCGACCAGTGGCTGCGCATCCCTGGCATCAGCGCCCAACCCGAGCACCACGACGAGGTGGTCCGAAGCGCCGAGTGGTTCGCCGAGGCGGCGCGCCGTACCGGCTTCCCCACGGTGGAGATCTGGCCCACCGCCGGCCTGCCGGCCGTGTTCGCCGAATGGCCGAGCGAGGACGCGGACGCCGCGGTGGTGCTGGTCTACGGCCACCACGACGTGCAGCCGGTGGACCCCATCGAGCTGTGGCGCACCGACCCGTTCGTCCCGACGATCGACAGCGCGGGCGCCCCCGCCGACGGGGTAGCCAATGAGGCAGACGTGCTGCGTGCGCGCGGCGCGTCCGACGACAAGGGCCAGCTGCTGTTCCACCTGCTCGGCCTGCGCGCGCACCTGGCCGCGAGCGGGCGGAGCAGCCCGGCGGTCACCCTCAAGCTCCTCGTCGAGGGCGAGGAGGAGTCCGGCTCGCCGAACTTCGAGGCGCTGCTCGCCGAGCGCCGCGATCGCCTGGACTGCGACGTCGTCGTCGTCACCGACACCGGCATGATCGGCCCGGACACGCCGAGCACCGTCACCGGAATGCGCGGTATGGCCTCCTGCAGCGTGTCCTTCCACGGCCCTGACCTCGACCTGCACTCGGGTGTGTTCGGCGGTGCCGTGCCCAACCCGGCTACCGCACTGGCCCGTCTCGTCGCCGCGTTGCACGACGAGAGCGGACGGGTGCAGGTGCCCGGCTTCTACGACGACGTGCTCGAGCTGGACCCCAGCGAGCGCGAGCTGTTCGCCAGGGTCCCCGTCGACGACGCGCAGTTCCTCGGGGTCGCCAAGTCCCGGGCGCTGTTCGGCGAGGAGGGCTACACGACCCTCGAACGTATCGGCGCGCGACCGACCGCGGAGGTCAACGGTCTCGGGGGCGGGTATCAGGGTGCCGGCGGCAAGACGATCGTGCCGAGCGACGCGTTCGCGAAGCTGTCCTTCCGCCTGGTCGCCGCGCAGGATCCGCACAAGATCATCGCTGGGGTGCAGCGATTCGTCGCCGAGCACACCCCGGACGGGATCCGGGCGAGCATCGAGTGGGAGGGCGAGGGGGTCGCGCCGTGCCTGGTGCCGCTCGACACCCCGGCTTACCGCGCGCTCACCGAGGCAATCGGCGCGGCCTTCGACGGCAAGGAGGTCCTGCCCACCCGCGAGGGCGGCAGCGGACCGGAGGCAGCGATCCAGCGGGCCCTCGGTGCGCCGATGGTGTTCCTCGGCGTGGGCCTCCCGGACGACCAGATCCACGCTCCCAACGAGAAGGTCAGCCTGCCTATGCTCTACCGGGGCGCCGAGGCAGCTGCGCTGCTGTGGGCGGCCTTCGCGCGGCTGGGTCGGACCGGGCTGCGTCCGTGAGGCGCTGAGCCGTCCCCGTAGGGTGGGCGGCGTGCCGCGACCGACCCAGCTGCCCGCACCGCGCTTCGAGCTCACTGAGCACACGCTCGACAACGGCCTGCGGGTCGTGGTGGCCCCGGACCGCACCGCCCCGGTAGTCGGCGTCGCCGTCCTGTACGACGTGGGCATCCGCTCCGAACCGCAGGGCCGCGGTGGATTCGCGCACCTGTTCGAGCACTTGATGTTTCAGGGCTCGGCGCACCTGGACAAGCTCGAGCACTTCCGTTACGTGCAGTCCTCCGGCGGGACGTTCAACGGAAGCACCCACCTCGACTACACCGACTACTTCGAGGCGCTGCCGTCCAACGCGCTCGAACGCGGGCTGTTCCTCGAGGCCGACCGCATGCTCGCGCCGCGGATCACCGCGGAGAACCTGGCCAACCAGCTCGAGGTCGTCAAGAACGAGATCCGGGTCAACGTGCTGAACCGGCCCTACGGCGGGTTTCCCTGGATCTACCTGCCGGACGTCCTGTTCGATTCCTTCGCCAACTCGCATAACGGCTACGGCGGCTTCGAGGATCTCGAGAACGCGACGGTCGAGGACGCCCGCGACTTCTTCGCCAGGTACTACGCGCCGGCCAACGCCGTGCTCGCCGTGGCCGGCGACCTCGACGCCGACGACACGCTCGCCCTGGTCGAGCGGCACTTCGGCGGGATCAAGAAGCGTCGCGCGCCCAAGCGCCCGAGTTTCGCCGAGGCTCCGCTGAGCGCCGAACGCCGCGCGATGCACAACGACCCGCACGCGCCGATCCCGGCCGTGGCGATCGGCTATCGGGTGCCCGACCCGGTGGCCTCGCTCGACGAGCACCTCGCGGGCATCCTGCTCGCCGAGGTGCTCAGCGACGGAGACGCCTCGCGGCTGCAGGTGCGCCTGGTGCAGCGTGATCACCTCGTCACCGACATCGGCGCCTACCTCGGCGAGTTCGGCGATCCCTTCGATGAGCGCGATCCCACCGCGTTCACGATCACCGCGCACTACCCCGAAGCCGCGTCGCTCGACGCGATCCTGCGGGCCGTCGACGAGGAGCTGTCCCGCATCGCCGAGGACGGCCTGGACCCCGGCGAGCTGGGCCGGGGGCGCACCCGGCTGACCAGCGTCCTGCTGCGCCAGATGGACTCCGTGCTGTCACGCACCTTGACCTTCGCCAAATTCGAGCTGGTGTATGGGCGCGCCGGCCTCGTGGCAGAACTGCCCGGCCGCCTGGCCGCCGTCAGCGAGGATGCGGTACGCGCGGCGGCGGCGGCGCTTCACCCGTCGCGGCGAGCCGTCCTGGAACTCGTCGCCGGGGGTGGACGGTGAGCAGCGAGGTTCCCGCGCTGACTCGGCCGCACAAGGCGAGGAAGCTCAGCGTCGCGGAGCGGGTGATCGACACCGGGCTGCGGGTGGTCGCCGTCCGCAAGCCCGGCGTGCCGCTCGTCGAGCTGCGGCTGCGGATCCCGTTCCAGTCCGCGCGCTCCGGGCATCCGGCGCGGGCCGCGTTGCTGTCGGAGTCGATGCTCACCGGAGCGGGCGGACTGGACCGCTCCGCGCTGGCGGCGGCGTTGCAGCAGATCGGCGCCGACGTGTCCGTCGGGGTGGACGCCGACCGGTTGATGCTCGGCGGCAACGCGCTCGCGAACAATCTCGTGCCGCTGCTGCGGCTGATCGCAACCGTGCTCGAGGACGCCACCTACCCGGCCGGCGAGGTGGCGACGGAGCGGGAGCGGCTCGTCGAGAAGCTGACGATCGCCCGCTCGCGCCCCGGGGTGATGGCCGGTGAAGCGCTCGCGCACCGGATGTGGGGGCAACACCCGTACGCGGTGGACCTGCCGCAGGCCGGCGCGGTGGCGGCGAGCACGGCGGCGCAGTTACGGCGCTTGCACGCGGAGTTCGTCCGCCCGCACGATGCCGTGCTGGTCGTCGTGGGCGACGTGTCACCGGCCCGCGTCCTCGACCAGGTGCAAACCGCGCTCGGCGGGTGGACGCGACGGCGCCCGGCCTCCCGGATTCCCCCGCTGCCCACGCCGCACGGTGGCCCGCTGCTGGTCGTGGACCGCCCCGGCTCGGTGCAGTCCACGCTGCGGATGGGCGGCGCCGCGGTGCCGCGCGCCGACGAGCGTTACCCGGCGCTGCAGCTCGCCAACCTGATCTTCGGCGGCTACTTCTCCTCGCGCTGGACGGAGAACATCCGCGAGGACAAGGGGTACACCTACGGCCCGCACAGCCGCATCGAGCACAACGTGCTCGGCTCGGTGTTGATGTTCGATGCCGAGGTCGCCACCGAGGTCACCGCGCCGGCGATCCTGGAAACCCGTTACGAACTCGGGCGGATCGCGTCGCTGCCGGTGACCTCGGCTGAGCTCGACGCCGTCCGCCAGTACGCGATCGGCACGCTCGCCCTGTCCACCGCCACGCAGGCCGGCCTGGCCTCCACGCTGGCGGCGCTCGCCGGCTTCGGCCTCGGCCTGGACTGGATCCTGGAGCATCCGGGGCGGCTCGCGGCCGTGGGGGTCGAGCAGGTCAGCGCGGCGGCTGCGGAGTTCCTCGCGCCGGCGAGCCTGACCGCCGTCGTGGTCGGTGACCGCGCGGCAATCTCCACTCCGCTGGCCGCGCTCGGGCCGATCGAGTCGTGACCGGCGCACCGCCGCTGGCCGCAGCACCGTTCGACCGGGCGGCACCGATGCGCACTGAGCCGGCTCGGCTGACCGAGGCGTGGCTGCAGGCCCGCGTGCTCGCGATCACGCCGAAGTCCGCAACGCCGGTGCTCCTATCGCCCGACGGGCTGCCGCAGCTGGCCTTCCGCGACCCGGCGGCGGTGCCCGACGACGCGCCGCGGCGCTTCCTCGGCCTGGTCGAGGACGTGCCCTACTTCGCGGCAACGGTCGAGGGGGGTGGGCAGGGCTGGGCGACGCTTCGCGAGCTCGCTCCGGCGATCGACGACCTGCACGGCGGGCTGTTCGCGACCGCGATCGCCCTCGAGCAGTGGCATCAGCGGCACCCGCGCTGCTCGCTGTGCGGCACCCCGACCGTCGAGGCGCAGGCCGGCTGGACCCGCCGTTGCCCGGCCGACGCCAGCGAGCACTTCCCCCGCACCGACCCGGCGGTGATCATGCTTGTCCACGACGGTGCCGAGCGTGCGCTGCTCGGACGCGGCTCGGACTGGGGGCCGGGCCGGTACTCCACGCTGGCGGGTTTCGTCGAACCCGGCGAGTCCCTCGAGGCGGCAGTGGTGCGTGAGGTGTTCGAGGAGGTCGGCGTCCGGGTCACCGACGTCCGCTACGTCGCCAGCCAGCCGTGGCCGTTCCCGTCCTCGCTGATGATCGGCTTCAGCGCGATCCTGGACGGCGATCCCGGCATCCACCGGGACCCCGCCGAGATCGCGGAGGCGGGGTGGTTCACGCGTGCGCAGGTGGCGCAGGCCGCAGCCTGGACGGACGCCGGGGCCGATCCCCACCCGGGGGCGCGCCTGCGCGGGATCTCACCGCACCTGTCGATCTCCCGCTACCTCATCGATCGCTGGCTGGCCGGCGACCTGCCCTGACCTGGACAGACCCGAGGATCGGTTCCGCGGATCCCCACCGCACGCTGACTGCTACGGGGGCGCTAGCTGGCGACGATCAGCCGGACCGCTCCGACGCGTTCAGGCTGGGTTCGCAGGTGCCCGTGCCGGGCATCCCACGCACCGGATTGAAGATCGTCGCGCAGCCGCGCGAGACCGCGGTCGACCGCGCGCTGGTCACTGAGCACCCATCCCGACTGGGCGGCGCGGACGTCGGCGTCGAGGAAGGCCTCGGGGCGCCCGTAGTAGGCCTCGCCGAACCCGTCGACGCAGTCGAGGGGGATTGGCACGTCGACGATTTCGGTGGCCCCGCCCAACAGGCTCGCGACCTGATCGACCGGAGGGAAGCGTCGCCGCTCGGTGGCGATGACCTGCGGCACGTATTCGGCGAGCCAGAAGTCCAGGAGCGCCATGCCGTCGAAGGTCAGGACGACCACCGGGCCGCGACTGACCCGGCGCAACTCCGCCAGGCCTGCCCCGAGGTCAGTCCACTGATGGATCGTGATCATGGCCATCGCTGCGTCGAAGCTGTCGTCGTCGAAGGGCAAACGCTCAGCGGTTGCGTCGATCGCGGGAGGCCGGTGCGCTGGCCGTTGCGCTCGCATCGATGCCGACGGCTCGACGGCCGCTACGTAGCGGTCCTCGGGTTCGTAGGAGCCGGCTCCCGCCCCGACGTTCAGCACGGTCGCTGCGCAACCGAGTGCCGAGTGCACCAGGGTCGCGATTCGCGGGTCAGGCTGCCGGTGCCGCGTGTATCCGCCGCCGTGCGCCTCGTAGTCGAAGTCGCCCGCCGAACTCACGCGCGCAGCCACCATACGGTGATGCAAGCACACGCGAATGGCCACCACCGATAGAGAGCCGCGTAGCTCACGCCGCGAGTTGGGCCTTGACCTGCGCGAGGCTCGGGTTGGTCAGCGCGGTTCCGTCCGGAAACACGACGGTGGGCACCGTTCGGTTGCCGCCGTTGACGTCGGCCACGTACTGCGCGGACGCGTCGTCGGCGTCGATGTCCACCTCGGTGTAGTCGATGCCCTCACCACGCAGGCTCGCCTTCAACCGGGCGCAGTAGCTGCACCAACTCGTCGTGTACATCGTCAGCATCGGCTGGTCACCTTCCGAACGGCGCGGTTGCATTGCCGAAGAACGCCTCGTCACGAGCCGCCATTCCGCCGATGCGCCCTGCCGCGAAGACGACGCGACGCGCGACGCGGCCACGCACGGCCAGACGCCGCCACGCACGGCCTGACGTCGCCGTCCACGGCGCGGGGTACGGCAAGGGTTGCGGCTCGGCAGGCTCGGGCGCGAACGCCCGGCCGGACCGCCCGCCGAACTGTCACCGCCGCTTGCGAGGATCGGGGGTGTGAGCGACGCCGAGACCGTGCTGACCGGCCTGGACCCCGAGCAGCGGGCGGCGGCCGAGGCGGTCCGCGGGCCCGTCTGCATCCTCGCGGGCGCGGGCACGGGAAAGACGCGCGCGATCACCCACCGCATCGCCTACGCGGTCCGCTCCGGTGCCGTCCCACCCGGGCAGCTGCTCGCGGTCACGTTCACCGCGCGGGCGGCCGGCGAGCTGCGCACCCGGCTGCGGGATCTCGGCGCGCAGGGCGTGCAGGCGCGCACGTTTCACGCCGCAGCGCTGCGACAGCTGCAGTACTTCGCGCCTCGCGTGCTCGGCGGCGCGATGCCCGAGCTTGTCGACAAGCCGCTGCGCCTGGTCGGCAATGCCGCCGCGAGGCTGCGCCTGAGCACCGACCGCGCCGAGCTGCGCGACCTCGCCGCCGAGATCGACTGGGCCAAGTCCGTCCTCGCCACCCCGCAGAGCTATCCCGAGCTGGCGCACGCGGCAGGTCGCGAGACGTCCAGCCCCCCGCCGACCGTCGCCCGGGTGTACGCCGAGTATGAGCAGACTAAGCGGCGCGCCGGCGTGCTCGACTTCGCCGACCTGCTGATGATCACGGCCGGTGCCGTCGAGGAGTTTGCCGACGTAGCCGAGCAGATCCGTTCGCGCTACCGCCACTTCGTCGTCGACGAGTACCAGGACGTTTCACCGCTGCAGCAACGGCTGCTCGACGCATGGGTGGGCGAACGCGACGACCTGTGCGTGGTCGGTGACGCCAACCAGACGATCTACTCCTTCGCGGGCGCCACACCGGCGCACCTGCTCGGCTTCCGGCGCCGCTTCCCCGCGGCCGTGCTCGTGCGCCTGCACCGCGACTACCGCTCCACCCCGCAGGTAGTCGAACTCGCCAACCGGCTGGTGCGCGGTCACGACGGCGGCGCGGCGAGCGCCCTGGTCGGGCAGCGGGCCGACGGTCCCGCGCCGGCGTTCGCCGAGTACGACGACGAACCCGCCGAAGCCGAGGCAGTCGCTGCGCAGTGCCGCCGCCTCGTTGACGACGGCACTCCCGCCGCCGAGATCGCAGTGCTGTTCCGCATCAACGCGCAGTCCGAGGTGTACGAGCAGGCCCTCGCCTCAGCCGGGCTGCCCTACGTCCTGCGCGGCGGTGAACGCTTCTTCGACCGCCCCGAGATCCGCGAGGCCCGGCTGCTGCTGCGTGGCGCGGCACGTGCCGATCAGGCCGGCGAGAAGCTGCCCGACGCGGTCCGCTCCGTGCTGGGCAGCCTGAACTGGCATCCCGAGGCGCCCCCGCCCGGCGGCACGGCACGGGAACGCTGGGAGTCCCTCGCCGCGCTGGTGAGCCTGGCCGACGAGCTGAGCGCGACGCTGCCCGATGCGCGGCTGCCCGAGCTGGTCGCCGAGCTCGACGCGCGTGCCAACGCCCAGCACGCCCCGACCGTGCAGGGCATCACCCTCGCCTCGCTGCACTCGGCCAAGGGCCTGGAGTGGGACGCGGTCTTCCTCGTCGGCCTCACCGACACGATGTTGCCCATCCAGCACGCGTCCACCGAGGCTCAGATCGCCGAGGAACGCCGGCTGCTCTATGTCGGCATCACCCGCGCCCGCGAGCGGTTGGCGCTGTCGTGGGCGCTCGCACGCAGCCCCGGCCAGCGGCGTGGGCGCCGTCCGAGCCGCTTCCTCGACGGGCTGCGTCCCTACGTCGCGCGCGAAGGGCTGCCGAAACCCGTGCGGAAGAAGGGTCCGGTTCCCGAGGCGGCCGACGCCGAGCTGTTCGGACGGCTGCGGGCCTGGCGCAAGGCCCAGGCCGAGGCGCAGAAGGTACCGCCGTACGTGGTGTTCAGCGACGCCACGCTGGTCGCGATCGCCGACGCCCGTCCCGGATCCACCGTCGCGCTCGCGCGGATCTCGGGCGTCGGGCCGATGAAGCTCGAGCGCTACGCCGACGCGTTGCTCGCCGTGCTGGCCGGTGCCGAGCCGGCCGGCGTGCCGCCCGTTCAGCTGGGCTGAGCTCAGTCGAATTCGGTGTCCGGCGCCAGGCTCTCGCGCGGCACCAGTGCCATCACGAGCGCCGAGGCCAGGATCAGCACCGCCGACACCAGTAGCGCGGCGTGCAGCCCGTTTCGAAACGCTGCCGTGGCCGCGTCGACGAGCGCCTTGATGTCCGGCGGCGGGTGCGCGATGTTGATGCCCGCCGCGCCGCTGCCGCCTGTTTCGAGCAGGTTGATGATGGCGTCCTTGAGCGAGGTGGGGACGCCGCGCCTGGCCATGCTCGCGCCGAAGTCGCTGGTGATGTGGGCGTTCACTAGCGCGCCCAGGGCCGCCACCCCGACCACCGAGCCGAGCTGACGGGCGGTGTTGGTCGCCGATGCGGCCATTCCGGAATGCACTGCAGGGACGTGCCCCAGTACCGCCGCGGTCAGCGGCACCACCGCGATGCCGAAGCCGAATCCCGCCACTGCGAGCATCACCGCCAGCGCTGCGAACGCGGGGTGCTGGCCGAGGAGGTGGCGGGTGGCGATGATGCCTCCGGCGCTGAGCACGCAACCGGTCAGCATCGGGCCGCGCGGGCCCACGTAGCCCACCCAGAAGCCCGAGCCGACCGCGCCACCCACGATCGCCGCCGCCATCGGCGCGAAGAGCTCCGCCATCTGCACGCCCGAGTAACCCACCACCAGATCGAGGTACAGCGCCGTGAAGAAGAAAATCGAGAAGATGCCGAAGTACACCGCGAACGCCACGAACAGCGCCCCGCTGACGGCGGGGCGCTTGAGATAGCTCAGGTCGAGCATCGGGCTGCGCGCGCGGCGCTCGACGCGTACGAACAGCATCAGGCCCGCGCCGCTGACGGCGAACAGCGCGATGATCCACGGCGTGCCGTAGCCGTACTGCTCGCCGGAGATGCCGGCGTAGATCACGCTGCCCAGCATCACGGCGCCGACGAGGAAGCCGGCGAAGTCCAACCGTCCCGGCTGCGGATCCGCGCTGTTGGGCACGAACACGGCGGCTACGAGCAGCAACACCGCACCGAGCGCCAGGTTGAACCAGAACACGTCGCGCCAGCTGCCGGCCGCGACGAGCAGGCCGCCGATCACCGGGCCGAGGGCCAGCGACAGGCCCGAGACCGCCGCCCACGCGCCGAGCGCCCGCGCGCGGGTCTCCCGCTCGGGATACATCTGCCGGATGATCGACAACGTGCCCGGCTCGGAGGCTGCGGCGCCGATGCCCATCACGGCGCGTCCGCCGATGAGCCAGCCGACGCCTGGCGCCAGCGCGCACATCACCGATCCACCACAGAAGATCACGATTCCGGCCAGCATGATCCACTTACGGCCGAGCCGGTCGCCGAGCGAGCCGGCGATCAGCATCAGGCTGGCGAAGACGAGCGAGTACGCGTTGACGACCCACTGCAGCGAGATGACGCCGGCGCCGAGCTCGTACTGGATGTTGCCGAGCGCGACGCTGACGATCGTCGTGTCGAGGAAGGTGAGGAACAACACGCCGAGAACCGTCGTGAGCGCGACGCCTCGCGGCACCGACCTCGTGCCCACGACGGTCTCCATGTGGCGGGGCGCCTAGTGGGGCAGCGCTGTCGCCGACGCCGTCATGCAGGCGGGCGGTGGGCTGCCTTGCAGCGTGAGCAGCCCGCAGAACGTCTTGCCCGCCAGCTTCCACGTACCGTTCTCGCGCACCGCGTAGCCCGGCTGGTCCTTGAGCACCGGCTTGCCGCTGAGCGAGATCGTGAAGATCACGGCGGCGGTGTTGGGGGACTGCAGCGTCACGCTCGACACCGAGGCTGCCGCGTTCTGTGCCAGGGAGCCTTTGCCCTGCGCGTCCAGCGTGCTCTTGAACGCCGGACCGTCCTGGAGCAAGCCGATCGAGATGTTCTCGGGGGTCTTGCTATCGAAGAACTTGGCGTAGGCGGACTTCACCGCGGCCACGGTCGCGGCATCGGCGGTCTGGGTGCCGGAGCCGCTGCCGGTGCTCGCCGGGGACGACGACGGACTCGAAGACGGCGTCGGGCTGGGCGAGCTCGAATGGTGCGGGGCGGCCGAGCTGCCGCACCCCGCGAGTGCAGTCGCCGCCGCGACGCTCAGCGCGAACGTCGCGCCGCGGCGCACGCACGCCGGGACGAGCGGAGCGGGGCTGGTCATGGGAGATCCTTTCGTCGCGGAATCGGGCACTGCCTTCGTTCTACCCTGTCAACGATCCGACGCCCGTTAGACGGGCAGGATAAATGGCTTGCAGCGCCGCGGCTGCCTTGGTTACCCTGCTTGCACCACGCGCGGAATCTATGCGCACGCAGCGAACTACGACGAAAGGGGTGCCGCGATGACCACGAACACGATCTTGCCGGCGGCCACTCCGCGTTCCTGCCTCGGCACGCCGTCCGTGCTGCCCAGCGCGCGCGTGTCCACCTGGAACCTCGGCGCGACAGGCCACGCGCGCTCCGCCGGCCGCCCCGCACCCGTTGCCGTGTTCACGACCGTCGATCCGGCCGCAAGCGGCATGCGCCGCGACCGGATCGCCGCCAAGCAGGACCGTCCACCTCGAGGGATACCACGCTGACCACCGTCAGCGAATGGCTCCTCGAGGCCGCGGCTCCCAGCTTGGGAACCGCGGCCTCGTTGTCTGTCCGGCCGTTGCATCCGTCCCCGACCGCCCACCACCGAAGGAGGTGACCCCGACGTGTTGACCAGCTATGCACCAGACGATCTCGCCCAGGAACCGGTCGGGTTCGAACGAGCGCTCGACCCGCTCGCGAAGGAATGTCCAGACGACGTGCCCTGCCGCGTGCAGGACCCCGACCTGTGGTTCGCCGAAACACCCGGCGAACTCGAGCAGGCCAAGGCCCTGTGCCAGGACTGCCCGGCCCGGCTCGCCTGCCTGACCGGCGCGCTCGAGCGCCGGGAGCCGTGGGGGGTATGGGGTGGCGAGATCTTCGAGCGCGGCGCCGTCGTCGCGCGCAAGCGTCCCCGGGGCCGTCCCCGCAAGGACGACCGCACCGAAGTGGCTGCCTGAATGACCAGGGCGGCCGCGACACCGATCATGACGAGGAGCACCGAGATGTACGCCCTGAACGAAGCGCTCGCGCGCGAACGAGTGCGCGAGCGACATCAGCAGGCGCGACGCACGCGCCTGTCCGGCGAACTGGCCGCGGCCAATCGCTGGCACTACCTCGCGGCGCGAGCACACGCCGCGCACCTGCGCCACGCCAGGCGTGCGCACCGGGCAGGGCAGGCCTCGGCCGTCGCCGAAGCCCGCTAGCCCGACAGGGCGAACGGCCGCCGGAACCCCGTGTTCCGGCGGCCGGTTCGTGTCCGGTCGCTCACCACCACTGCTGATCGAGCTTGGCCTCGATGGAGCGGACGTACCTGCGCGTGCACTCGGTGCACACCCACCGGGTCTGCGGTCCGGCGCGGGACTCGACGACGTCGGCACACCAGCCCAGGGGCGGATTGCCGTCGGCTTCGGCATCGGCCGAGCGGCCGCAGATCGAGCAGACCTCGTGCACGACGACAGTCTGCCCAGCGGCGAGGGCAGTTATCGCCTCGGGACCGATTACGTAGGCCCGAACGCGGCTACCACAACGACATCGAGCGGTGGAAGATCCCGGCGAGGTCCTCCTCGGTGACCGGCCGGGGCGCGGTGGCGAGCAGGCGCTGCTGCTTGAGGGCGCCGGCCACGAGCCCGTCCACGTCGGCCGCGTCGAAGCCGACCGCACCGACGCCGGCCGGGATCGCGATGTCACGCATCAGGTGCACGAGCACGTCGGGCAGCAGCGCCGAGGGCTGCGCCGGGGTCTCGGCGCGCGGGTCGAGCAGTCGCGCCGCCCGCACATGACGCTCGGGCGCTGCGGTGAAGGTGAACCGGAACGCCTCGGGCGCGGTCAGCGACACCGCCATGCCGTGCGGCACGAGCGCCTCGGCCGGCGGGTAGCCCGCGGGGTGGAACTCGCGCACCTGCCCGGCGATCGGGTAGGCGTTGGCGTGCGGGATGTGCACGCCGGCGTTGCCGAAGCCAAGGCCGGCGAACGTCGCGGCCATCGCCATCCCGTTGCGCGCATCGCGGTCCTCACCGTCGCTCACCGCTCGCCGAAAGTGCGTGGCGAGCAGGGCCAGCGCCTTCTCCGACCACATGTCCGAGATCGGGTTAGATCCGCAGTACGGCACCCGCTGCGCCGGCTGCTTGCGCTCGAGCGCGGTGTACGGGCGCGCGGTGTAGCTCTCCAGCGCGTGACACAGGATGTCCATCCCGGCTGACGCGGTCACCCCCGGCGGCTGGGTGCGGGTGAGGGCCGGGTCCACGACGGCAAGCGTGGGCCGCAGCCGCTGGTGGCTGATCCCGGACTTGACGCGCTGCGCGAGCACGTCCAGCACGCAGATCGTGGTGCTCTCCGCACCGGTGCCCGTGGTGGTGGGGACGGCGACGAGCGGGAGCAGCGCGTTGACCGGCGCGCGCCCGCCGCCCACCGGCGCGTTGACGTAGTCGATCAACTCGCCGGGGTTGGTGAGCAGCAGGTCGACCGCCTTCGCCGTGTCGATGCTCGAGCCACCCCCGACCGCCACGAACGCGTCCCACGGCCCGTGCTCGCGCGCCCAGTCGATCGCGACCTGCATGCTCGCGTCCGTCGGCTCGACGTGCGTGCCGGCGAAGACCGCTGCCTGCACCCCGAACGTCGCCATCTGCCCCGCGATGCGCTCCGGCGCCCCGGTGGCCGCGACGCCGGCGTCGGTCACGACGAGTGCCCGCCGCACGCCGAGTTGCGCGAGGTCGTAGCCGATCTCGTCGGACGCGCCGTCCCCGAACTTCAGCGCCGGCGCGCCGTAGGTGAAAACCGATTCCGTCATGCGGCGTCCGCGAATCCCGGCTGCCAGCGTTCGGCGAGCGGGCGAAACGGTGCGGTGGCGCCGAGCTGGCAGAGCACGGCGATCGAGCCGAGGGTGACCCGGTGGATCAGCAGGTAGGACGGCGGCAGATTGAACAGCCTGCCGACCTGCGCCTCCTCGCGGCGCGGGTCGCCCAGCCGGTTGGCCTGTGCCCGCAGCCACGGGCGGTTGAACGTGAAGCTCGCGGCGCGCAGCGGCTCGACGATCGGGCCGAGGTAGTCCATGACCTGTCGCGCGTCGAGGGCGATCCCGGGCCGGATGAAGCCCTGCTCGCGCATCGTCGCAAGCAGGGCCGGGCCGTCGCCGTCCAGTGCCTGGCGGGTGAGGCGCCCGAGCGGCTCCGGGTAGCCGCCCGGCAGCCTGGCCACCGCACCGAAGTCGAGGACGCCGAGCCTGCCGTCGGCGAGAATGCGAAAGTTGCCCGGGTGCGGGTCGGCGTGCAGCAGCCCGGCGCGTTCGGGTGCCGAGTAGTGCAGCAGCGCGAGCAGCGAACCCGCCCGGTCGCGTTGGGGCTTGCTGCCGCCCGCGATGATCGCCGAGAGCGGGGTGCCGTCCAGCCACTCGGCGACGACGGCCTTCGGGGCGCTGGCAACCACCCGCGGGACGGCGATGTCGGCGTCACCGGCGTAGGCGGCCGCGAACGCCCGCTGGGCTTCGGCCTCGAGGGTGTAGTCCAGTTCCTCGCGGACGCGTTCTCTCAGCTCGGCCAGCAGCGGCTTGACGTCCAGCCCCGGCGACATCCGCGCGAACAGCCAGCCCAGCCGCGAGAGCTGGGTGAAGTCGGCCATGAGGGCCGCCCCGGCCCCCGGGTACTGCAGCTTGACCGCGACCTCGCGCCCGTCGGCCCAGACGGCGCGGTGCACCTGCCCGATACTCGCCGCGGCGGCGGGCACCTCGTCGAAGGATCGGAATCGCTCGCTCCAGCGTCGGCCGAACTGCTCGTCGAGCACCTTGTGCACGGTGGCGACGGGCATCGGCGGTGCGGCTTCCTGCAGTCTGGTGAGCGCCTCGCGGTAGGGCGCCGCGGAGTCCTCGGGCATCGCCGCCTCGAACACCGACAGTGCCTGGCCGAACTTCATCGCACCGCCCTTGAGCTCGCCCAGCACCGTGAACAGCTGCTCGGCAGTGCGGGCCTGGATGCCGGCGGCCACCTCCTCGGCCGACTTGCCGCTCAGGCGCTTGCCGAGCCCAACGGCTGCGCGCCCGGCCACCCCCAGCGGGAGGGACGCCAACCGTGCCGTGCGGGCCGCGCTTCGTTGCGGGATGTCGTCCACGCGCTCATTGTGCCGAACGCCTGGAGCAGCGCGCGCTGCGACGCCCTGCCGGCCCGTCGCCGCTCACGCAGCCGGCGCCGGCTCGCGGGCGTCGTCGCTCACGCCGGCCGGGCGCAGTCGCAGTCAGGATGCGCCGGCCAGCTGCGCCGGCGGATGCGCCAGTCGGGCAGACGCAGCTCCAGCGTGCCGTCCACGACTGCGGGCTCGTCGCCGTCGAGGAAGGCCAGTGCCTGTACTGCGGCGATACCGCCGACGATCGCCGCCACGCCGACGCCGGACCCGGCACCTGGCCGGCCGTCAGCGAGTTGGACGGCCAGCGCCGTCCACGCGGGATCGCGGTCCAGGCGGTGCAGGTCCGCGCAGCGCAGACAGCTGGTCAGGCCGGGGATGACGAGCGGACCCACCACGCCGTGATCGGGCCCGAGGCGTACGACCAGGTGGGCGCAGTCGCTCGCGTGCAGCGCGTCGCGATGCTCGGGCTGGACCGGCGTGTCGTAGGCGAGCACGACCAGGTCGGGACGCTCCCCGTTCGGAAGCGGCGTCGTGTCGGCGTCGGGCGCCGCACGCTCGATCGCGCGGGCAGCAGCGTAGGGCAGCGCGGTGCCTTCGTCCGAGGGCGCAACGCCGCCGGGCAGTGCCTGCTGCAGCCGCACGACGCCGTTGTCGCGCACGTGCACCCGGCCGACGCCGGCCGCGGCCAGGAGCGCGGCCAGCTGCGGGGAGTCGACGACCACGCCCGCGCCGGCGGGGTCGACCGTGAACGTCGCCGGCGTGCTGGTGACCGCGCCGTCGAGGGCGGTCGCCACCACCTCGGTGCTGACCACCCCGTCCCGCGCGTCCAGCGGCCCCAGCTCGAAGGACAGCACCCGGTCGAGGTAGCGC
>JBPCOI010000006.1:0-9450 GCA_051000395.1 Jatrophihabitantaceae bacterium | reverse complement strand
CCTGAAGACATGGCGCATGCTCAGCGAGGAAGGTGGCCGCTACCGCCCCCCGATAACCAAATATTCCAGCATGCTCAATGCTGTTATCGGGCTATTCTTCTTCACCGCTTATGAATAAGCCTCCTGGCCCCACCCTGATTGGCAAGGACGCGGCTCGAGGGTTCTACGCCTACCTAACTGCCAACTTCCGTACCGAAGACGAGCAGTCGCTTAACCGCTACTTTGACGGCGACACCATGATCCTCGAGCAGACAATGAGCGGCTCGGTTATCGGCGAGATGATCGGCATCCCCGGCAACGGGCGACGCGTGACGTTCCGCACCCTGCACATCTTCGACTTCCGCGACGAACTGATCAGTCGCGAGCAAGTCTGGATCGACAGCGGATCAATCGCAGCCCAACTGACCGCACCATAGAACCGACGAGAATCCACAGCCCCCGTCGCACCGGCGGGCGGCGAACATCATTTCGGAAGGGGCCATGTCATTGCTCATTAACGGGGCGAGACGAAGCAGCCGCCGCTGATCGCCACTCCGTCATGAGCCGATCCTGCCGTAGTCAGCCCCGCTCGCAACATCCGACTTTCGGCAAGAGCGCTCGACTTACGCTGATGATCGGTCGTTTGATCATGGCGTCGGAGCGCCGCCGGTCACCGCAAGCGGAACCTCCCGTGCCCGCGATGCCGCGGTCGGACACGACCGGCACCGGTGAGCAGCGGACAATCTTGACCGTCTCGTATGACGGACCTTTGCGGGCGGCCGCCCGTCTGTCACTGGGGATCCGCATGTGGGCACCCGGAGACGGCAACCTGAGGCTCGGAAACGGTCCGCTCTTGCCGATGACAGCGCTCGTCGTCCACGGAAGGTGTTCACGGCTGGTCGGATCTTGGCGGCGGTCGAGGGGTCACGTCACTCGGGTTGGCTCGCAGGAGCTGTTTCGCGAGGAACCGTGTCGCCGCGATGCCACTGCGCGGGGCGCGGCACTGTTCGGATGGTGTGATTCAGCGTCGGTATCAGCGCCACGCAGGCTGTCAGAACGATCAGCACCGTGATCGTTGTTGGTCCCCCGAGCGTGGAAAGCAGCGCCCCGCCGAGAATTGGCGCGAGTGGAAGGGTGGACCAGTTCGCGAAGCGGCTTGCGGCTTGAACGCGGCCGACGAGGTTGGGTGGGGTGATGGCGAGCCGATACGAACCGATGCCTGCTTTGCCTGCGGGAATGAGGAAAAACACGGCAGCAAGCGCGACGGCTACGACTGCCGGATCGTTCCGGAACGCCATCGGGATCAGCAGCGGGACACGGATCCAGGCGGTAACTGCGGTCAGGCGTCCGGTGGCCATCCGCGCGACGATGCGTGGGGCAACCGCAGCGCCTAGCAAACCGCTTAGTCCGGCGGCCACATCGACGAACCCGATCGCCCATGGTGCCGTGCCGGCTTCGATCAGACGTAGAATGGCAGTGACGAACAGTGCATTGACGACCAAGTTCGCGGCGGGCGAATACAGCAGCATTGCCCGATAGAAGGGCTGTTGCCAGACGAAGCGCAGTCCCTCTGCGGCATCAACGCGAGGGCGTTGCCTCGTTGTGCTCCGTTCCGGGGCGAGATCGGCGCGGATCCGGCCGAGCGTGATCCACGAGACTGCGTAGGAGATGGCGTCGACCAGGAACGGCAACGAGCGGGTGACGGCGTACAGCACACCGGCCAAGGGGGCGCCGACGAGCGTCGCAACGTGGCTGCGGGCCTCATTCTGACTGAGCGCGACGGGTAGGTCCTTCTCGGCGACGATCGAGCGAATGGCGGACATTTCCGCCGGCGCAAAGAGGCCGGCTCCCACCCCGGTGAGTAGCGCAACCCCCAGCAGTTGCGCCAGGCTCAGAACACCGGCGAGGGCGGTGACGAAGAGCGAGCCGTAAAGGATTGCGCCGCTGGCACTGGCCAGCCGCATGAGCCAACCAGGGTGGATACGGTCTGCGAGCACTCCGGCCGGTAAGACCGTGAGCGCCATTCCTAGCAGGTTCGCCGCTTCCGTGAGTCCCGCGAGCACCGCGGATCCAGTCAGCGCGTAAGCGAGCAGTGGGTAGACAAACGCGCTCATCTGGGTGCCGAGATCGCTGACGGTTTGCCCGATCCACAGTGCCGTGAAGTCGTGATTTCGGCTCAGCTCGCGGAAGGACGACATATCCGCACGCTATCTTGCGCATGTTCACTTGCGCAACCTAGGGTGCGGATATCGTCTAGAGTCGACACCGTGCCGACCAGCCCAACGCCGCAGCCGATCCGCGATCCGCGGTGTCTCCGGGCCATCGCACACCCGTTGCGAATCCACATCCTCGACGAGATCAGCGCACGGGGCTGCATGCGGGCAGCGGACGTCGCCCACGAGCTCGAAATCCCCGCCAATCAAGCCAGCTTTCATTTGCGTCAACTCGCGAAGTACGGGCTGATCGAGGAAGACACCGGCGCCGCACGTGACCGCCGCGACCGGGTGTGGCGGCTGGTATCGCCCCAGGGCTACCTGATCGAGCTCTCACAACTAGAGGGGCAGCCCGGCGGCACAGCGGCCGCCACCGCGTTCCGGCGAACCGCACGCGAGTGGGGCCACCTCGTCGTCGACGCCGCGTACACAAGCACAAACGACCCCAGCACCAAGAGAACCGTCCTCGACGTTCCTCTACGACTCACCAAAAACGAAGCCGCTGAGCTCACCAGCGAACTAAAAGAACTGACAAGCCGTTGGCAGTCGCACACAGGCAAGACAACGTCTGACCAACACACATACACATTCCTCGGCGTCCTGGTGCCACGCCCTCATCCGTCCTAGCCAGACGCGCCGGCCCTCGACTCGGTAGCGCGATCGCTCGGACTCCTGACCCGGACCGGCGCTATCACCGTGGCGTCCGACGATGCCACGAGTGGTGTGCGCCCAGGCTCTACCTCGGGGCCAGGATCTGCTGAAACAGCGGGTTCAGCGGTGACGCGTGACGGTCCGTCGTCGACGGCCCACACCGTGACTGCCTCCCCGCCGGGACCAATCGAGGGCGTCACCCCGACGAAGCAGCCGACGGAGACGCAGGTTGGCTGTGCTCACGAAACTCAACGACTGAACTCACACACCGATCATCGCGTAACGCGGAACCCTGTCGCATTTTCGAGCCGCAGTCGCGGATCCCGCCGCACAGGGAGCGCGGACAGCGGCAGAAGCGCGGTCGTTTGCGGCGGAGTCCATCCGAGCCGTTGTTAGGCCTGACCTATCAACCCGCTGGTCAACAGCCGGTGGGAAGGTCGGTACAGAAGCTGGTCACGTGGAGCCCACAAGGGATGAGCCGGTTCGAGTCCGTCGTTCCGGCGCTTCGGCTTGAGGTTCATTGACCACCCGGAGAACCACGAAGCCCGGCATCGTTTTGCGCCGGACTGCGGATCGTTCCCGAACCCGGGGTTGTCGTCGCGAGGGTGTCCGCAAGCGGAACCGCTTGCGGTCAGAGCAGTCTGTCCGCAAGCCGGTCCAAACCATTCTTGATCATCTGACCGTAGCCGTCGTTGCCGAGAGGAAGGACCGAAGCACGCCCTTGGTCAAGATGTTCGTGCGCCCGGTCGAGCTCGCCGAGCTTGCGGTAACACTCGCCGAGGTTGAGGTGCAAAGAGGGGTAGAAGCCAGCCACTGGACCAGCTACGCCGCCGCGAGCCGCGCGTTCGTCGGTGAGTAGGTCAGCCGCAGCGAGTGCTCTCAAGTCCCACGCCAGTTCCTCGTGCACGTCGTCCTGCACGTCAGCCATCGAATGCGCGAGGGCACAGCGGTGGAAGGGATCACCGTTCTCGCCGCCGATATCACTCCACACCCGGGCGAACAGATCCCGCGCTGCGGCGCGCTCGCCACGTTCTCGCAACGCGATCCCATCGCCGATACGGGCTATTACTGCGTCTGGTTCAGTCACCGGTTGCTCCCCTGAAGGTCAGTCAGAACCGTAAGCCATGGCGACTGACGAGGCCGCCGTCGTCGTGCCGGTCGCGGATCGGCTTCCGGCACGGCCACTACGACGTAGGGAAGCGGGTGACGTAGCGGCGCTGCCAGGGCGTTTCGACGGCTCGTGGATCGTAATGCTCGCGCACGTAGGCGACCGCCTCGCGACGGGGCACGCCGTCCAACACCGCCAAGCAAGCGAGTGCGGTGCCGGTCCTGCCGCGGCCCCCACCGCAGGCGAATTCCACCCGCTCGTTCGCAGCGCGGCGCCAGGCCTCATGCAGTGCGTCTTGGGCGTCACGGCGGTCGGTGGGCAGCCGGAAGTCCGGCCAGCGGAAGCCGGCAGACCGGCCGGTCAGCCATGCCCGACCGTCGCCACCCCACCAACGGAGATCAACAATCGACCATCTTGATCAACTCATGGTCACGCGGTGGATTCGGGGTAAGTGGTACAACCGACCGGGCCGACATGGACGAGCGCTCCAAATCGATCTGTGATCCTCCCCAACTGGTTGAGCGACCTTACGTTGACGATCGGTCCGCCTTCGAACGTCAACGACGGCGAGGATAGTTTACCTGCAACTCTGCGATGAGCTTGGGGGGCAATGGACAGGCGTCGGTGGGATCTGGTTTCTGCGCGTCGCGACGCTGGACTGCTCGTCGAGCGCGAACAGCAGATTGCGATGCTCGTGTCGATGCTCGCAGCGGCATCGGCGGGCAGCGGTTCAGCCCTGCTCGTCGAATCGCCGGCGGGTTTGGGAAAGTCCCGCTTGCTGGCCGAAGGCGTGAGGCTCGCCGCCGAGCGGGGCGTAGGGGTGGTGCGGGCGAGGGCGGTGCGCAGCGAGCGGGATCTTCCCCTGAGTGTCGCGTTGCGGCTCGTCGAACCATATCTGGCCAGCGTGACGAGCGAGCAGCGCGCGTCGCTGCTCGCCGGTATGGCCGGGCTGGCCCGACCCCTGCTGGACGGCGAGTCAGGGCAGGCCTACGAGGCTGCCGCAAGTTCGCCGTTTGCGGTGCTGCACGGCTTGTATTGGCTGCTGGTGAACATCTCCGGGGAACGCCCGCTGCTGCTGTGTGTGGACGACCTGCAGTGGTGTGATGACGCGACGCTGCGCCTACTGCTCTACGTCGCTGAACGCGTCGAGGATCTCCCGATCGCGCTGCTGGCGGCAGCGCGACCTCGCCGACGCGGCGTGGAGGCAGAAGCACTGCGCGCTCTACGCGGCTCGCAGACGGTATCCACCATGGCGCTGGACCCCCTTGGGTTGGCGGGCGTCGGTGAGCTACTGCAGGCGAGCCTTGGCAGTGTCGACGAGGACGTGCGCAACGCCTGTGCGGCGGTCACCGGCGGAAGCCCGTTCTACCTGAACGAGTTGCTGCTCTGTTTCGGCGGCGAGCGCAACGGCGACATCTCGGCTGGTGTCGATCGGATCCGCGAGTTGGGCGGTGACGCGCTCGCGAGCGCTGCGCTGTTCCGTCTCGTCCGCTGTGATCGCGCTGGTGTTCGCCTCGCCGAAGCGCTTGCCGTCCTCGGTGACCGGACGCCGCTCCGCCTAGTGGCGAGCCTCGCCGACCTGACTCCGCACGAAGCGACCATCGCCGCTGACGAACTCGCCGGCGAACAGTTGATCACGGGTGGAGCCGCTATGGAGTTCGCGCATCCGCTGATCCGACAGTCGATTTACGAGGAGATCCCGCCGGCCACGCGGGCCCTGCGGCACGCGTCGGCGGCCGCCTTGCTTCGCGCTGCGGGTGCACCGGTCGAGCTCATCGCAGTGCAGTTGCTGTATGCCCCGCCGGCCGCCGACGAATGGGTCGTGCAGGCGCTGCGCGAGGCCGCGCAGCAGGCGACGACCCGTGGGTCTACGGATACAGCGGCGCGCCTGCTGCACCGGGCACTCGCCGAAGGTGCGCCGCAGATCCCGGCGCACCGACTGCTTCTGGAGATCGGTGCAGCCGAGACCGCGGCCGCTTTGCCCGGCGCGCCCGGACACATCATGCAGGCGTTGCAGCAACTGCCAGACCTACGGGGCCGGGCTGAAGCGCACCGACTGCTCGCGCGAGCCCTGGTGGGCGAGGCAAGGCCGGACGAGGCGGCCGAGGTGCTGGAGCACGCGCTCGACGAACTCACGCCGGCCACTCGGGACTTGCGGATGACGCTTATCGCCGATTACTTGGCCAACGCGGCCTTCCTGCCCGGACTACGACAGCGTTCGATCGTGCGAGCAGGACCGCTCATGTCCGATCCGCCTGACGCGGACACCCCCGACGCACGGCTGTCGACCGCCGCCCTCGCGCTGCGCTCCGGGCAGTCCGGGCGGCGCCGCTCGGAAACCGTCGCCCTGGCCGAGCGAGCGTGGCACGGCGGCACGCTGCTCCAGGACAGCGGCCCGGACGGAGCCGGCTGGTTGATGGTGGTGTGGGCGCTCGAACTGGCCGAGGCCGACGCTCGGGCCGATGAGGTGTGCGCCGCCGCGCTCGACGCGGCCAGGCGCAGCGGCGCGTTGCACCCGTTCATCACCGCGAGTTACTTTCACGGCTTCGCCTGCTTGCGGCTCGGGCGGCTCGATGAAGCGCAGGCCGATGCCGAGCAGGCCATCGCGGCGTGCCAGAACGGTTCGCACCGGTATCTCATCCCCGTGCTCGTGCTCGCAGCGAACGTACTGATCGAGCGCGGGAGGCTCGACGAGGCAGCGTCCATGCTCACCCGCGCCGACGACCTGCCCGCGGTCGGCATGCCCGAAGTGCCCTGGCGCCTCGAGGCGCGCGGTCGCTTGGCGCTCGCCGGCCGGCGCCCGGCCGAGGCGCTGGATCTCTTCGAGCGGGCGGGTGCGTATATGGAGGAGAAGCTGGCCGTCGAACACACGGTCCTGCCGTGGCGCGCCAACGCCGCGCTGACGGCGCTCCAGGCCGGGCAGCCGGGCCGGGCACGGGAGCTGGCCGGCGCGGATCTCGCCCTCGCCGAACGGATCGGCCTGGACGTCTCACGCGGCCGCGCCCTGCGGATGCTCGGCTTGATCACGGGCGGAGCAGCCGGCCTGGAGCTGCTCGCAGAAGCGGTTGACGTCCTGACCCCGAGCTGCGCGGCACTCGAATGCGCCTATGCCGTGGCAGACCTGGGCGCCGCGCTGCGCCGCGCCGGTCGCGTCGTCCAGGCCCGTTCGAATCTGCTCGACGCGTTCGCATCGGCCGAGCGGCTGGGCGCGGTCCGGCTGGCGTCCTCCATCCGCGAAGAGCTCAGGGCGGCGGGGCTGCGTGCGCCGCAGCATGCGGGCGCCCGTGCGGTCCTCACACCGAGTCAGCGGCGGGTGGCAGACCTTGCCGCGCGCGGGTTGTCCAATACCGAGATTGCCCAGGCGCTGTTCGTCACGCCCAAGACCGTCGAGTACCATCTGAGTCAGGTGTACCAGCGGCTGCAGGTCCCTGGCCGCCGACACCTCGCATCCGCGCTCGCAACCGTGCAGTAGTCACTTCGCACGCCGGCTGATGGTCGCCACTCGAAGTTCCTCGGGGCCGCCAGTCGCGGACCGATCGCCGAACAGGTCCCACGCCGCCTCGACCCGTCGCACCGCGCCGAACGATCTCCCTTCCTTCGCAATGGTTTGCGCCCCACCTGGCTGACCGGCCGCCGGACTGGGGCCTGCCTGCGGACCGTGCACGGCCGCCGCCGGCTGCTGCTCACCGAAGGTGCGGAGCAGGAAGAGCAGCAGCAGCAGCGGCCACGCCACGAGAAACAGCCCGCTCTGGGTGATCGCCTCGGGCTCGAAGAACGCTTCCTTCAATGCTGAGCCCGACCCTGCGGTGTGCTGGCCGGAGAAGTAGACGACCGCACAGGCCAACAGAATGACGTAGCCGAAGAACAGGAAGATCCGGCTGGATCTCGGGAACGACTTGCTGGCGTGGTTGGTCATGGACTCACCAGACATCGCAATGTCCCAGGCCATTGCGACGAGCACGATGATCGCCGCCCACACTGCCACTCGACTCGCCGACAGCGCACGGTCGTACAGCGTTTCCATCCCTCGCAGCGCGAGAACCCCAACAACGAGACCGGTCAGGTTTCGCCGCACCCGGGCGGCCCATCGACTCCCGCTGAGACCTGCGACGGCCAGCGTGATCAGTCCGAGGATGCCCACGCCGAACAGCAATCCGGGCACACCTATACCGGGAAGCAGACGGGTCCGGCCACCGAACAGCACCCGACTCAACGCGCCGAGATCGAACAGGATGTCGGTCAGCGTGACTGCGCCCAGAAGCAGAACCGCGCCGCGGACCCGCCCCGACCAAGCTCGACCGACGCATACCATCAAGATCAGCGCAATGAGGGACAGCACGAGTTCCACGGCGTCCGTCACCAGGTTCAGCCGGTCGCTGGTCGCCTGCTGGGCGTAGGCGGGGGTGTCCTCGGCCACCGACGGGATGGCCGCCGGCGGCGTCCCCGGCGGACGGAAACTGCGCACGATTGCGTTGAGCAGCTTCGTCGCACCGGGCGGGTCGGATTTGGTCGCGATCGCCGTCAACGCGAAGCTGGTACCGAGGAACAGGTAGGCCTGGGCGGTTCCCGGCGTCTTGCGCAGCCAGATGTCGGCTGATCGGTACTGCGCTGCCGGCCTCAGCGCGAGGAACTGCACGCCGCCGTCGGTTTTCACCGACCCCTGCGGTGTGCCGAGCCCGGCGGACGTCGCGATGCTCAGGATCGAATCGCTCGGCCCGAGCTTGAGGTGCTCGACGAGAAGCAGCAGATCGCCGTAGTTGTGGTTCGCATCGGAAAACACGTCGGATCCGCTTGCCGACCTCGTCTGGCCCCAGGCGAGCGGGACAAGCATGGTGAACCCGCTCGATCCACGCGACGACTGGACCGACGCGGCGGCGGTGAACTCACCGCTCGCGGACACCTCGGCCGGCGCGACCACCTTCAACAGGCCCTGTGCACGGCCGACGGCGACCGGAATGATACTGAAGGTGAGCGCAACTACGACGAAGATCCCGGCGAAGTTCAAGGTCTCCGGCCACGACCGCCGCTGCACCCGCAGCAGCGCACCCGCCGCGATCATGATCGCGACTACGACCGCGACCAGAATGACGCTCTGCATCACGCGGTACAGGTGATTTCCGACCGGGCTCGACGGACTCGTCCAGGCAATGGCCAGCAGGGCGGCACAACCGGCCGCGGGCACGAACCATCGGCCGATTCGACCGACCAAGCCACCGCTGCCGACCAGACCGAGAATGCGTGCGCCGCTCAGCTGGCCCCATTCGCCGAAGTCGACCGCAGCCACGGCGAGGATCGGCGTCGTCAGAATCGCGATGCCGCCCATCAACAGGTTGATCGAGGACGGGAAGATGTTCAGGCCGTGCACGGTCGGGTTCGACAGGCGAAGCACCAGCAGGTAGGTGCCGTACAGCGCACAGAAACCGATCAGCACGAGCAGACGGAGCGTCCGATCCTGCTCGGCGTCGCCGTGGGGGGGGTGGGGGGACAACAGGGCCGGAA
>JBPCOI010000097.1:0-15645 GCA_051000395.1 Jatrophihabitantaceae bacterium | reverse complement strand
GAGAGGGGGGGGGGGGGCCCGCCCTTCCTGGTTCCTTCGTTTTGGTCCACCACCGCGAAGCAACCATGATCCGCTATGTGATTCGCCGGATGGTCGGGTCGGTGCTCGTCGTCTTCGTGGTCAGCGTCGTCACCTTCGCCATCTTCCAGCTGGCACCGGCGCTGTCGCACAGCTCGCCGGTCTACTACTACATCGGCAAGATCCCGTTCCCCCCCGGCTCCCTGCAACTGCACCTGCTCGAGCACCGCTTCGGCTTCGACCTGCCGCTGGTGCAGCAGTACTGGAACTGGCTGCACGGCATCCTCTTCGGCCGCACCATCGACGACGGCAGCGGCGACATCCAGCACTGCGGCGCGCCGTGCCTGGGCTACTCGTTCCGGCTGAACACGCCGGTCAGCTCGCTGATCGTGCAGGCCTTCCCGGTCAGCCTCAGCCTCGCGGTGGGGGCTGCGGTCCTGTGGCTGTTCGGCGGCGTGGCCGTCGGCACCGTCTCGGCGCTCAAGCGCGGCTCGATCTTCGACCGCTTCGGCATGACGATGGCACTGACCGGCGTCTCGCTGCCGATCTTCTTCACCGGCCCGATCCTGCTGCTGGTGTTCGAGTACCAGCTCAAATGGCTGCCGGACGTGAGCTACTCGCCGATCACCCAGGATCCCTTGCAGTGGCTCCGGAGCATGATCCTGCCGTGGATCGCGCTCGCGTTCCTCTTCGCCGCGCTCTACGCGCGGCTGACGCGCGCCAACATGCTCGAAACCATGGGTGAGGACTTCATCCGCACGGCGCGGGCCAAGGGCCTCTCGCGGCGCACCGTCGTGGTACGTCACGGCCTGCGCGCTGCGCTCACTCCGATCGTGACGATCTTCGGTATCGACGTGGGCACGCTGATCGGTACCACGATCATCACCGAGACGGTGTTCAACCTGCGCGGCCTCGGCTGGCTGTCGATCCAGTCGATCCGTACCCAGGACCTGCCCGTCATCATGGGCGTCACCATCGTCGCCGCGACGGCCCTGGTGGTCGCTAACCTGGTCGTCGACATCCTGTACGCCTTCGTCGATCCGCGCGTCAGCTACAGCTAGGACGGGGAGACTGCACGCGTGACTGCTGAAGCCATCGAGGTGCAAGCCGACCCGCTGGAGCGTCCGGACGCCTTTTTGTCCGTGCGCGATCTGCGGGTGCACTTTCCCACCGGTGACGGGCTGGTGAAAGCCGTCGACGGGCTCTCCTTCGACGTCGACCGGGGCCAGGTGCTGGGCATCGTGGGCGAGTCGGGCTCGGGGAAATCGGTCACCAGCCAGGCCATCCTGGGCTTGCACAAGGGTTCCAGCGCGCAGGTCAGCGGCGAGATCTGGCTGGACGGCCGCGAGCTGATCGCGGCAAGCGAGGAGGAGATCCGCGGGCTGCGCGGGGACGAGATGGCGATGATCTTCCAGGATCCGTTGTCGTCCTTGCACCCGTTCTACAAGGTGGGCGTGCAGGTCAGCGAGGCCTACCGCGTCCACAACAAGGTGAATCGCAAGGATGCCCGCAAGCGGACGGTCGAGATGCTCGACCGGGTCGGCATCCCCGACCCGGACAAGCGCTTCGACGACTACCCGCACCAGTTCTCCGGCGGGATGCGCCAGCGTGCCATGATCGCGATGGCGCTGATCTGCTCGCCCAAGCTCCTGATCGCCGACGAGCCCACCACCGCGCTGGACGTCACCGTGCAGGCCCAGATCCTGGAGTTGATGAAAGACGTCCAGAAGGAGTTTCACTCGGCGATCATCCTGATCACCCACGACCTCGGCGTGGTCGCCGAGACCTGCGACTCGGTCGTAGTGATGTACGGCGGCCAGTGCGTCGAGAAGGGCGGCGTCGGCGACATCTTCTACCAGCCGCAGATGCCCTACACCTGGGGACTGCTCGGCTCGATGCCACGCATGGACCGCACCCGCCAGGCCCGCCTCACGCCGATCGCGGGCTCGCCGCCGTCGCTGATCCAGGTACCCAAGGGCTGCGTGTTCAACCCCCGCTGCGCCTACACCGACCGGGTTCCCGAACGCAGGTGCTTCACCGTGCACCCGGACCTGACCGACACCGGCCCCGGCCACCAGGCCCGCTGCCACATCCCGGATGCCGAACGCCGCCACACTTTCACCGCCGAGATCCTGCCGACGTTATGAGCGCCGAACAGATGCAGTCCACACCGGCCGGCAGCGACGCCGGCGAGCAGTTGCACGAGGCGGCGAAGCTGGACGAGGCGCTGCTGGCCGTGCACGACCTCCGCAAGCACTTCCCGATCAAACGCGGGGTCTTCCTGCAGCGCAGCATCGGCGCGGTGAAGGCCGTCGACGGCATCTCCTTCGCGCTGCGCGGCGGCGAGACGCTCGGCCTCGTCGGCGAGTCGGGGTGCGGCAAGTCCACGACCGGACGCGTGCTCACCAAGCTGCTGGAGCCTACGTCCGGCTCGATCCACTTCAACGGCGCCGACATCAGCAAGTACAGCCGCCGGCGGATGCGCAAGCTCCGCAGCGAAATCCAGATGATCTTCCAGGACCCGTACTCCTCGTTGAACCCGCGGCACACCATCGGCACCATCGTCGGCGCGCCGTTCCGGATCCAGGGCGCGCAGACCAACAAGGGCATCAAGACCGAGGTGCAGACGCTGATGGAGCGCGTCGGCCTCAACCCCGAGCACTACAACCGCTATCCGCACGAGTTCTCCGGCGGCCAGCGCCAGCGCATCGGCATCGCGCGGGCCATCGCGCTGCGTCCCAAGCTGATCGTCTGCGACGAGCCGGTGTCGGCGCTGGACGTGTCGGTGCAAGCCCAGGTCGTCAACCTGCTCGAGGACCTGCAGCAGGAGTTCGACCTCGCCTACGTCTTCATCGCGCACGACCTGTCGGTGGTGCGTCACATCTCCGACCGCGTCGCGGTCATGTACCTCGGCAAGATCATGGAGCTGACCGAGCGCGACACCCTCTACAGCCGTCCGCTGCACCCGTACACCCACGCGCTCATGTCCGCAGTCCCGGTCCCCGACCCGGCGAAGGAGTCGCGGCGCGAGCGCATCCTGCTCGTCGGCGACCTGCCGAGTCCGGCCAACCCCCCCAGCGGCTGCGTGTTCCACACCCGTTGCCCGAAGTACCGCGAACTGCTCGACGACGGCGAGCAGCAGCGATGCCGCGACGAGGTACCCGAGCTGGAGGCCAAGGCCCCGGGTCATTTCGCCGCGTGCCACTTCCCCGAGGCGCGCGCGGACATCGCGGCGGCCGAGGATCAGGGCCTGGCCGTCGAGCCCACTGCCGGTTCCGGCGCTGCGCAGGTGTGACGCGAGCGGTGCTCGAGCTCTCCTCGCAGCGCTTCGGCGAGCTGGTCGGCGACGCGCTGGACACGCTGCCCGAGGCGTTGCTGCGGCACCTGGACAACGTGGTCGTCCAGGTGGCCGAGCGCGACGAGGACGAACCGCAGCTGCTTGGCATCTACCGCGGCATCGCTCTCACCGAGCGCGGGCACGAGTACACGTTCACGCTGCCGGACACGATCACGATCTTCCGCCGGCCGATCCTCGAGATCTGCGACGACGAACGGCAGGTGGCCGCAGAGGTCGCGATCACCGTGGTGCACGAGATCGGCCACCACTTCGGCATCGGTGAGCAGCGTCTGCACGAACTCGGCTGGGGCTGAGCCGCGCTCACCTATCCTGACAAGCGTGAGCGACGCTTGCGGAGGGAACCATCGGTACAGCGCGCGTGGAGCCTCGCGCGTGCCCGCAGCGAAGCGAGGACACGCGTGAGTGACCGGTTGCCGATCAAGATGCTGCACGACCGGGTGCTGGTGCGCGAGCCGCGCGACAGCGGCGAGCGGCGCTCCTCCGGTGGCATCGTCATCCCGGCGACGGCATCCGTGGCCACCCGCCTGATCTGGGCCGAGGTGCTCGCGGTGGGCAACCACGTCCGCGCCGTCGAGGTGGGCGACCGCGTGCTGTTCAGCCCGGACGACCACCACGAGGTCGAGATCGCGGGAGACGAGTACTTGCTGCTGCGCGAGCGCGACCTGCATGCCGTCGCCGCCGAACGCAACGACGCCAACACCGGCCTCTACTTGTGACGGCCTGCTCGTAGGGCATCGGCGCGCGTGCCGGCTGTCGCCTCTTCCGCGCCGTCCGCTCAGTCCGCTCTGCCTGTGCCAGTCGCCCCGGCCGCACAGGTCGCTCAGTCGGTTCCGGACCGCCGGATGCGGCGCAGCCAGTCGCGGGAATCGGCGAACTCGCCGTCCGTCCTGCCGTGCGGGACGCCGCCCTGCGCGCCGTCCCGGCGCGGGTAGGAGCCGAGGTAGCGCACGTCGGCGCACACCCGGTGCAGCGCGGCGATCGCGTCCCCGACCCGCTCGTCGAGGATGTGGCCCTCGCAGTCGATCGAGAAGCAGTACTGGCCGATGCGGCCCTTGGTCGGCCGCGACTCGATCCGGGTCAGGTTGACCGCCCGCGCCGCGAACTCGCTCAGGATCTCGAGCAACGCCCCGGAGTGGTCCTCGCGCAGGTAGGCCACGAGCGTGGTGCGGTCGTTGCCGGTCCGCGGCGGCGGCGGAACCGGTCGCCTCAGGAGTACGAAGCGGGTGACGGCCCCGGAGTTGTCGCCGATGTCGCCGGCCAGCGTGGTCAGCCCGTATAGCTCACCCGCGACCGCGGCCGCGACCGCCGCGTCGTACTCGCCGTCGGCCACCGCCTTCGCGCCGGCCGCGGTCGAGCTCACCAGGGTGAGCTCTGCTTGCGGCACGGTGCGCCGCAGCCAGCCCCGGACCTGGGCCTCGGCGTGCGGGTGGGTGGCGACGGTGCGGATACCGGTAAGGGTCGTGCCGGGCCGTACCAGCAGGTCGAAGGCGACCGGCAGGTAGGTTTCCTCGGCGACGACGAGCGGGCCACCGGTGGCCAGCTCGTCCAGGGTGGCGGGCACGGCCCCCTCGACGGAGTTCTCCAGCGGTACGAGCGCGCCGGCGGCCTGCCCGGTGCGCACCGCGTCGATCGCCAGGCTGACGGTGCTCACCGGCAGCAACGTCGCGCCGTGGGCGATCGGCAGCCTGCGCAGGGCGGCGTGGGCGAACGTCCCCTCCGGCCCGAGGTAGGCCAGCGTGCTCACCGCGCGGCCGTTCGCGCTCAGCTCGCCTTGCGCGCTTGGGCGCGTGGCTGCATCGCCGACGAGACGGCCTGCTGCTCCTCCGGCGAGAGCTCGTGCTCGCCCTTGCCCGCGGTGATGCCCTTCGCGTAGACGCGGGTGTCGCTCTGCCCGGCGATGGCGCTCAGCGCGACGCCGTCGCCGTTCTCGTCGAGCAGCGCGAGCGAGAACGACATCCGTCCGGACATCGCGCCGAAGGCGTCGTAGCGCACCAGGGCGACGGTGCGCAGGCCGCCGGCGTCCTGCGAGCCGTGCAGCTGGGACGCCGTCAGCGCCTGCTCGCGGGTCTGGTCGACGTAGCCGCGCAGGGCGACGAGCTGCTCGCTGACCGCGGTAGTGAGCTCGGCGTGGCGCTGGGTGGCCTCGACGAGCGAATCGGTGCCGGTGGCGTGGGTGCCACGGCTGAGCAGTGCGGTGGCGCGCCGCAGTTTCGCCAGCGTGCGCAGGGCGAAGTACGCCGCGACGAGCGCGAGGTAGGCCAGCACCATGGCGAACACGCCGACGTAGGTGGACATCATGATCAGGCTAGGGGCGCGGCGCGCGTTCGGGCGTGAGGACACGGCGGGTCGGCCCGGGCGGATTCGCCCGGCGCCGCACGGATTCGTCCGGCGATGAGTGGACAAGGTGTGCAGCCGCTTGCTGCTACAGCTAGGCAGTCTGTACAGGATGGGCAGCGTCCGGATGCAAGGTTGCGCACGTGGAGCTGGGTGCGCACGCTGGAGGCATGACGACAGCGGAAACCAGCCACCAGCGCGAATCCCGGAGCCCGTCCGACGGCCTGACGCCTGAGGAACGCGACGCGGAACTCACCGTCGAGCGACTCAAGCAGCTCGTCGGCCTCGTCGACTACGACGAGCGCACCGACCCGTTCCCGGTGACGGCGATGGACGCGGTCGTGATCGTGTCCGGCAACGCGACTCAGAGCGCGCACTTCTACCAGCACGCCTTCGGGATGACGCTCGTCGCCTACAGCGGGCCGGAGACCGGGAACCGTGACCACAAGGCTTTCGTGCTGCGCTCGGGATCGGCGCGGTTCGTGTTGATCGGTGCCGTGGATCCGTCCAGTCGCTACGCCGATCACCACCGTGCGCACGGCGACGGCGTCGTCGACCTGCCGCTCGAGGTGCCCGACGTGGACCGCTGCATCGCGCACGCCCGCGAGCAGGGCGCCACCGTGCTGGACGAGCCGCACGACGTGAGCGACCAGCACGGCACCGTCCGCCTGGCTGCTATCGCCGCGTACGGCGACACCCGTCACACGCTGGTCGACCGTTCGCGCTACCGCGGCGTGTACCTGCCCGGCTTCGTCGAGCAGGCGTCCACGATGACCGCGCCGAAGCGGCTGTTCCAGGCCGTCGACCACTGCGTGGGCAACGTCGAGCTTGGCCGCATGGACGAGTGGGTCGGGTTCTACAACCGGGTGATGGGCTTCGTGAACCTGGCCGAGTTCGTGGGCGACGACATCGCCACCGACTACTCCGCGCTGATGTCGAAGGTGGTCGCGAACGGCAACCACCGCGTCAAGTTCCCGCTGAACGAGCCGGCGATCGCCAAGCGCAAGTCGCAGATCGATGAGTACCTCGAGTTCTACCGCGGGGCCGGCTGCCAGCACATCGCGCTGGCCACCAACGACATCCTGCGCACCGCCGACGAGATGCGCGCGCGAGGTGTCGAGTTCCTCGACACGCCGGACTCGTACTACGACGACCCGGAGCTGCGCGAGCGGATCGGGCACGTCCGCGCGCCGATCGAGGAGCTCAAGCAGCGGCGGATCCTGGTCGATCGTGACGAGGACGGCTACCTGCTGCAAATCTTCACCAAGCCCGTGGGGGACCGTCCCACGGTTTTCTTCGAGCTGATCGAGCGGCACGGGTCGCTGGGCTTCGGTAAGGGCAACTTCAAGGCGCTGTTCGAGGCCATCGAGCGCGAACAGGATCTGCGCGGCAACCTCTGATCCCCGCACTGCGGGGTCAAAGTCGGAAGCTGGGGCTGGGTGCGAGGAGGGTGGACGGTGTGACGGTGAACCTGCGGCCGGTGCTGTCGACGCTGCCTGCCTACGTCCCGGGACGAACGGTGCCGGGGTCGACCAAGCTGGCCAGCAACGAGACGCCCTACCCGCCGTTGCCGCACGTCCTCGAGCGCATCGGCGCCGCTGCGCGCGGCGCGAACCGCTACCCGGACAATACGTCGAGCGAGCTGACGCAGGCGCTCGCCGCGAAGCTCGGCCTCGCCCCCGAGCGCATCGCCGTGGGCTGCGGGTCGGTGTCGCTGTGCACGCAGCTCGTGCAGGCCGTCGCCGACGCCGACGACGAGGTGCTCTACGCGTGGCGCTCGTTCGAGGCGTACCCGATCATTGCCGCCGTCAGCGGGGCGTCCTCGGTCCAGGTGCCGCTGCGCGACTACGCGCACGACCTCGACGCGATGGCCGAGCGCGTCACCAGCAAGACCAGGCTGATCTTCGTCTGCAACCCGAACAACCCCACCGGGACCGCCGTGCGCCGGGCGGAACTCCTCGCGTTCCTGCGGCGCGTGCCCGAGCAGGTCGTCGTCGCGCTGGACGAGGCGTACCGCGAGTTCGTCAGCGACCCGTCCGTCCCGGACGGCCGCAGGCTGCTGGACGAGTACCCGAACGTGGTGGTGCTACGGACCTTCTCCAAGGCCTACGGCCTGGCCGGGCTGCGGGTCGGGTACGCGCTGGCCGCCGATCCGGCGATCGCGGCCGCGTTGCGCCAGACCCAGGTGCCCTTCGCGGTCAGCAGCGTGGGTCAGCAGGCGGCGCTGGCCTGCCTCGAACCCGCCGCAGAAGCCCAGCTGATGGGACGCGTTGCCGAGATCGTCGCGGAGCGTGCGCGCGTGCGCGACTCGCTGCTCGCGGTGGGCTACGAGGTCGTGCCGTCGCAGGCCAACTTCGTCTGGCTGCCCCTCGGCGAAGCGGCCGCGCAGTGGGCCGCGCAGTGCGAAGCGCGCCAGGTGATCGTGCGCGCGTTCGCCGGGCACGGCGTCCGCGTGACGATCAGCAACGCCGAGGAGAACGACCGATTCCTCGACGCGGCGCGGGCCCTGGCACCCTCGGCGCTCGATCCGCGCTGACGCGAGCGCCTTCGCCTTGCCGACTGCGATTGTGCAACATTTACCGCTGTGGCGGCGGCGTACGTTGCACAATCGGGCGGGGTCAGGCCGAATCGGCGGGCGCGTTCGGTGCCGGCGGCCCACTCGCTGCGCGCGACCGGCGGTACCCGTAGCCTCCCGCGCCGCCCAGGAGCGCGAGCAGCACCAGGAACGGCAGCGCGGCGCCGACGGCTGTCGCGCAGGCGGCGGCCGTGCCGGTGAACGCCCGCCAGCCGGCCGCGAGGCCGCCGAGGAATCCCGTGGCGGCGTGGTGCTTCGCGCGAGCCGGCGCGGCGAGCCTGGTCAGATACAGGGTCACCGTCGCCATCACCGTCTGCGAATCCAGCGCCCGCTGCTGCGCTTGCAACGACTCCAGGTCGGCCTCGCGCTGAGCCAGCTCGTCCTCGATCGCGATGATGTCGCTGACCTTGGTTGCCCGGGCGAACAGCGTGCGCAGCCGCGCGATGCTGGCCTGCGCGCTCGCCGCCCGCGAGCTCACGTCGGCCACCTGTCCGGTCACGTCGCGGGTGCTCGATTGCTGGGAGGTCTCCGTTCCGAGCGCGGCGAGGCGCTCGATGGTGGACGTCAGCTTCGCTGGCGGCACCCGTAGCGCCAGCTCCGCGGAGGGGGACGGCCCGCCGGTGCGATCATCGGAATCCGCCGACCCGCCCGCGGCCCCGACGATCCCGAGCGCGCTGTTCGCCGCGGCCGTGACGTCGCGCACCTGCACCTGCAGCTGCGCCGTGCGGATGAGCGAGCGGGGCTGCACATCCGCGGCCGCGGTGTCCACTGGTGCGCGCGCGTCGCCCGGGCGCGCTGCCGACGCTGCACCGGGAGCGCCCGCGGCGACCCCGCCGGACGCGTTGCTCTTCGACGAGCCGCTACACCCGGCCAGCGCGACAGTCAGCAGCAGTATCCCGGCCAGCGCGGCCACCCAGGTCCGTCTCATCGCCCACTCCCGTCGTCCGACCCGGCGTTGTATCCGTGGTCTCGACCGGATGGACGGGCTGGGCTGGGCAGACGGTTCCGCGCCCGGGCCACGATCGTGCAACGTTCGGCACCTGCGGTGCGGACGTTGCCCGATCGGTTCAGGCAGGCGCCGCGCGCACGGCCGTGGCCACCGCGGTGGCGACCGCCGTCGTGACGTTCGGGTCGAAGACGGACGGCACGATGTAGGTCGCGTTGAGCTGCTCGTCGCTGACGCACGCGGCCAGGGCGGACGCCGCGCCGAGCAGCATCGTGGTCGTCACCTCGCGGGCCTGCGCGTCGAGCAGCCCGCGGAACACGCCCGGGAACGCCAGCACGTTGTTGATCTGGTTGGGATAGTCGCTGCGTCCCGTCGCGAGGACCGCGGCGAAGTGTTGCGCCGCGTCGACGTCGACCTCGGGATCGGGGTTGGCCAGCGCGAACACGACAGGCTCCGGTGCCATGTCGGTAAGCCACTGCGCCGCGAGGACGTTGGGGGCCGACACCCCGATGAACACGTCCGCGCCGCGCAGCGCGTCGTGCAGGTCGCCGGTGACGCCGGCGGCGTTGGTCTTCTCCGCGAGGGTGGCCTTCGCCGGGTTCAGGGACGTGTCGTGCGGCGACAGGATGCCCTCGCGGTCCCAGACCAGCACCTGCCGCGCACCGGCGGCAAGCAGCAGGGTGACGACGGCCGTTCCGGCAGCTCCCCCGCCGGCCACCACCACCCGCGCGGAGGGCAACGTCTTGTGCACGCAGCGCAGCGCGTTCGTCAGCGCTGCGAGCACGACGATCGCCGTCCCGTGCTGGTCGTCGTGGAAGACCGGGATGTCGAGCTCTGCGCGCAACCTGCGCTCGACCTCGAAGCAGCGGGGCGCGGAGATGTCCTCGAGGTTGATGCCGCCGAAGCCCGGTGAGATTCCGCGGACGATGCGCACGATCTCTTCGGTGTCCTGGGTGTCCAGGCAGATCGGCCACGCGTCGATGCCCGCGAAGCGCTTGAACAACGCGGCCTTGCCCTCCATCACTGGCAGCGCAGCGCCCGGCCCGATGTTGCCGAGTCCCAGCACCGCCGAGCCGTCCGTCACGACGGCGACGCAGTTTCCCTTGATCGTCAGCTTCGCGACGTCCTCCGGGTGAGCGGCCAGCGCGAGCGAGACGCGCCCGACCCCCGGCGTGTACGCCATCGACAGGTCATCGCGCGTCTTGAGCGGCACCTTGGACTCGACGCTGATCTTGCCGCCCAGGTGCAGCAGGAACGTGCGGTCCGAGACGCGGTGCACCGTCACGCCGGCGACCGCGCGCAGTGCCTCGACGATCTCGCCGGCGTGGTCGCCGTCGACCGCCGAGCAGGTGACGTCCACCGTGATCCGGTCCGCGCGGGACTCGCTGACGTCGATGGCGGTCACCAGCCCGCCCGCCGCGCCGACTGCCGTCGCGAGCATGCCGACGACCGCAGCCGACGGATCGGCGTAGAGCCGCACCGTGATCGCGTAGGAGGCGCTCGTGGGCAACGGGCGGGGACGAGCCGGGTCGGGCAGGGCCATGGCGCAATGGTGGCACCCGGGCCCGCAGCGGCGCGGCGGGCCCGTCGCGTGGGGCGCACGTCAGTGGAAGGATGATCGGTGTACGTCCTACGCGCACGTCACAACGAGGTGACCAGCCATGACCGGCACCCGCTCGGGTATCGATCCGTCCAGCCGCGTCGACACCGACGTCTTCGCCCGCCGGTACCTGGCGCATGCGGCCAGCCAGCTGCCCGGGCGCGACGACGCGGCGCTCACCGCGCTCGGCGCGAGCAATCTGGACTTCGGCGCGGTGCGTGAGACCGGCCAGACGCTGCTTCGCGTCTTCGACTCCGACGCCGACACGACGGTGGTCGACGTCGTGACGTCCGACACCGCGTTCCTGGTCGACTCGTTGCGCGCCGAGCTGACGAGGGGCGGACGGCCCGCCGAGCGCGTGCTGCACCCGCAGCTCGTCGTGGAGCGCGACGCGGCGGGCCGGCTGGTACGCGTCGTCGACATCGACGACAACGCCGACGTGCCCCCGGGCGCGATCGTCGAGTCGTGGATGCACATCGAACTCGACGCCGTGCCCGCCGCCGATCATGAGGCGCTGGCGCTCGATCTGCGCCGCGTGCTCGCCGACGTCCACCATGCCGTGGCGGACGCGCCCGGGATGTACCAGCTCATCCGGGAGCTGGCCGACCAGCTGATCGCCGAGCCCGGCGAGTTCGACCGCGAGACCAGCGTGGAGGCGGGCGCGCTCCTGCGCTGGCTGGCCGACGGCAACTACATGCTGCTCGGTCACGCCGCGTACTCGGCCAACGAGCTGGCCAACCCGATGGGACGCGCGCGCGCGGACGACGCGCAGGGCGTGCTGCGCGGCGCGGCGCGCGTCTCGCCGCTCGAGCTGCTTCCGGCCTTCCGCAGCGGCGCCCCGCTGGTGATCTTCAAGTCGCCGCTGGTCTCTACAGTCCGGCGCTCGGTGCGCTACGACTGCGTCACCGTGGTCACGCCCGCCGCGGGTCACGGCGGCGGCAAGCAGATGATCCACGTCTTCCTCGGCCTGATCGCGCAGGTCGAGGACGGCATCGTCGGGCGGGTGCCCATGGTGCGGCGACGTATCGCCGAGATCCTGCTGCGCTCCGGAGTGCGCGCCGACAGCCACACCGGGCGCCGGCTACTCGCCGCGCTGCGCACCCTGCCCCGCGACGAGCTGCTCGAGGCGCCGGCCAGCGACCTGCTGCGCCTGGCCCAGCTGGTCGTCGACCGCGCCGAGCACGGCACCGTCGGGGTGTTCGCCCGGATCCACCTGAACCGCGACTTCGTCAGCGTCCTCGTCTACTTCCCGGCCGAGCGATTCGGTCCGGAGATCCGCCGCCGCGTCACGCAGGTCATCAGCGGGCACTGGCCGGGCGAGATCATCGGCCGCGACGACCGCATCGTCGAGCTGGACCTGGTCCGCATGCAGTACCTGATCGCGGTGCGCCCCGGCACCCAGCCGGGCTCACCGGATCGCGCCGCCGTCGAGGCGGACGTCGCGAAGGCCACCCGCCGGTGGAGTGACGACGTGCTGGAGCTGCTGACGGCGCGCAACGGCATCGACCGCGGCGAGCTGCTGCTGCGCCGCTACCAGCAGGCGCTGCCCGAGGCGTACAAGGAGGGCTTCTGGGCCGAGATTGCGTCCCGCGACCTGGAGCGCCTCGACGCCCTTGCGCCCGAGGACGGCCTGGCCTTTGAGCTCTACACGCCCGCGGCCGGTGACGAGGCCGACCGCCGGCTCAAGGTGTTCCGCACCGGCCGCGCCGTGTCCCTGGCCCGGGCTCTGCCGCTGTTCACGCGCATGGGCATCGAGGTCCTCGACGAGCGGCCGTACGAGATCCAGGTCCCGGACACGCCGGACGTGTGGATCTACGATTTCGGCCTGCGCCTGCCGCCGGGGGTGGACTTCGACGACGTGCGCTCCGAACGGGTCGTCGATGCGCTGCGCCTGCTGTGGCGTGAGGAAATCGAGCAGGACGGTTTCAACGCGCTGGTGGTGCGCACCGGCATGACGTGGTGGCAGGCGAACGTGCTGCGTGCTTACGCGAAGTACCTGCGTCAGGCGGGCACGACGTTCAGTCAGGGCTATATCGAACAGGCGCTGGAGGAACACGCGGGTATCGCAGCGGCGATCGTCGAACTGTTCGAATCCCGCTTCGATCCGGCCCGGGCCGACGAGCCCGGCGCCGCCCGCGCCGAGGCCACCCTGCTCGAGACGATCGACGCGCAGCTGGCCGACGTCGCGAGCCTGGACCAGGACCACATCCTGCGCTCGATGCTCGGGCTGGTCCTCGCGACGCTGCGCACGAACGCCTACCGCACCGACGAGATCGCCAGTGGGGGCGTAGCCGGCGGGTCTGGGGGTCCCCCCGCCAGTGAGGGCGTAGCCGGCGGGTCTGGGGGTCCCCCCGCCAGTGAGGGCGTAGCCGGCGGGGGAAATCGCCGCACGGCACTCGCCGTCAAGCTCGACCCGCGACGGAACGCCGAACTGCCCGAGCCGCGGCCGCGGTACGAGATCTGGGTCTACTCCCCGCGGGTGGAAGGCGTGCACCTGCGCTTCGGCGCGGTCGCGCGCGGCGGCCTGCGCTGGTCGGACCGCCGCGAGGACTTCCGCACCGAGGTCCTCGGCCTGGTCAAGGCGCAGATGGTGAAGAACGCGGTCATCGTGCCGACGGGATCGAAGGGCGGCTTCGTCCCCAAGCAGCTGCCCGACCCGTCCGACCGCGACGCCTGGCTGGCCGAGGGTGTGGCCTGCTACCGCATCTTCATCTCCTCCCTGCTCGACCTCACCGACAACTACGTCGACGACGGGCGCGGCGGGCAACGCGTCGTCGTGCCGCCGCAGACGCGTCGCTACGACGGCGACGACCCGTATCTGGTGGTCGCTGCCGACAAGGGCACGGCGACGTTCAGCGACATCGCGAACGGCATCGCGACCGACTACGGGTACTGGCTCGGCGACGCGTTCGCCTCGGGCGGTTCGGTGGGCTACGACCACAAGGCGATGGGCATCACCGCGCGCGGTGCGTGGGAGTCGGTGAAGTACCACTTCCGCGAGATGGGCGTCGACACGCAGCGCCAGGACATCACGGTCGTCGGCATCGGCGACATGTCCGGCGACGTGTTCGGCAACGGAATGCTGCTGTCCGAGCACATCCGGCTGGTGGCCGCCTTCGACCACCGCCACATCTTCTTGGATCCCGACCCGGACCCGGCGAGTTCCTACGCGGAACGCCGGCGGCTGTTCGACCTGCCCCGCTCCAGCTGGGCTGACTACGACACCACGTTGATCTCCGCTGGTGGCGGCGTGTACCCGCGCACCCTCAAGTCGATTCCGGTGACGCCGCAGGTGGCGGCTGCGCTCGGCCTGACCCCGTCGGCTGCTGCGAGAGGAGCCGACGGCACCATGAGACTAACCCCGACGCAGCTGATCCACGCGATCTTGCTGGCGCCGGCCGACCTGCTGTGGAACGGCGGCATCGGCACCTACGTCAAGGCCTCGACCGAGCCGCAGAGCGCCGCCGGGGACAAGGCCAACGACGGGTTGCGCGCCGACGGCGCGGACCTGCGCGTGCGGGTGGTCGGCGAGGGCGGCAACCTCGGCTTCACCCAGCTGGGCCGCGTGGAGTACGCGCGCAGGGGTGGACGGATCAACACCGATGCGATCGACAACTCCGCGGGCGTGGACACGTCCGACCACGAGGTCAACCTGAAGATCCTGCTGGACCGCTCGGTCGCCTCCGGGTCGATCGGACGCGCGGAACGCAACGCCCTGCTCGCGTCGGTCACCGACGACGTCGCGGCGCTGGTGCTGCGCGACAACTACGAGCAGAACGTGCTGCTCGGCATGGCACGCAAGCTCGACCCGGCGCTGGTCAGCGTGCACCAGCGCTTCATCCAGACCCTCGAGCAGGCCGGCGAGCTGGACCGCGAGATCGAGTTCCTGCCCTCGGACAAGGAACTGCTGCAGCGCGAGGCCGCCGGGCAGGGGCTGTGCTCACCGGAGAACGCCGTGCTCGCCGCGTATTCCAAGATCACGCTCACCCGGCACATCGAGGACTCGACGCTGCCCGATGAGCCGTGGTTCCAGCGCGCGCTCGCCGGATACTTCCCGCCGTCGATCGCGGAGCGCTTCGCCGGCGAACTGCCGGGTCACCCGCTGCATCGCGAGATCATCACCACCGTCGTCGTGAACGACATGATCAACCGCAGCGGGACGACCTTCGTGCACCGCGCCATCGAGGAGACCGGCGCCGACATCGCCGAGATCACCCGGGCGTACAGCGTGGTGCGCGAGGTGTTTGGGTTGCAGGCGCTGTGGACGGCGATCGAGGCGCTGGACAACCAGGTCCCCACCGACGCGCAGCACTCCGGCTACCAGGAGATGCGCCGCCTGATCGACCGGGCCACCCGCTGGTTCGTCGACGTCCGCTTCCCGATCACCGACGTGGCCTCGGAGGTCGAACGGTTCGCGCCGACGCTGCACGAACTCGGTCCGCGCATCACCGAACTGGTGCGCGGTGCGGAGCTGGCAGACATCCACGCCGAGGCGGGCCGGCTCGTCGACCTGGGGCTGCCCTCACAGCTGGCCATCAACCTCGCCGAGCTGCTCAGCGCGTTCCTGCTGCTCGACGTCGTCGAGATCGCCAACGCCAGCGAGCACTCGGCCACCGAGATCGCCGAGCTGCACTTCGCCCTGTCGGACCAGTTCTACGTCGACGAGATGCTCACCGCGATCACCAAGCTGCCGCGTGATGACCGCTGGTCGAACCTCGCGCGCGCGGCGGTGCGCCACGACGTCTACGCGGCGCTGTCGGCGATCACCACCTCGGTGCTGTGCATCCCCTCCGAACGGCCCACCGCCGGCGAGT
>JBPCOI010000004.1:0-18873 GCA_051000395.1 Jatrophihabitantaceae bacterium | reverse complement strand
AGGCGTCCTGCAAGACCATGCCGATCTGCCCACGCAGCTCCTCGCGCCGCAGGGTGGTGATGTCGCGGCCGGCGAGGGTGATGCGCCCCGCTTCGAGCTCGTAGAAACGCAGGATCAGGTTGACGAGCGTGGTCGTGCCCGCCCCGGTGGGACTGACGATGGCGATCGTCTGCCCCGGCTTCGCGACGAGCGAGAGATCCTCGATCAAGGGTTCGGAGTCGGTGTAGCTGAACCACACGTGCTCGAACTCGACCTGCCCGCGGGCCACGGCCGCCCGCGCGGGCGCCGAGGCCGGCTCGGCGGACTGCTCCTCGGCGTCGAGCAGGTCGAAGACGCGCTCCGCGGACGCGACGCCGGACTGCAGCAGGTTCGCCATCGACGCGACGGTCGTCAGCGGCTGGGTGAACTGTCGCGAGTACTGGATGAAGGCCTGCACGTCGCCCAGGCTCATGCTTCCGGAGGCCACCCGCAGGCCACCCACGACCGCGATCGCGACGTAGTTCAGGTTCCCGACGAACATCATCGTCGGCATGATGATCCCGCTGACGAACTGCGCGCCGAAGCTGGCCTCGAACAGCTCGTCGTTTTTGCGCGAGAAGGCCTCCTCGATCTCGCGGTGCCGACCGAACACCTTGACCAGCTGGTGCCCGCTGAAGGCCTCCTCGATCTGGCCGTTGAGCTGCCCGGTGTTCGTCCACTGTGCGATGAATTTGCCCTGCGACCGCTTGGCGATCTGCTTCGTCACGACGATCGACACCGGGATGGTGACCAGCGCGATCAGAGCCAGCAGCGGTGAGATGAGGAGCATCATCACGACCACTCCGACGACCGTGAGCAGCGAGGTCAGCAGCTGGCTCATGGTCTGCTGCAGGCTCGTGGCGATGTTGTCGATGTCGTTGGTGACCCGGCTGAGCAGCTCGCCGCGCGGCTGCTTGTCGAAGTACGGCAGCGGCAGGTGGTTGATCTTGTCCTCGACGTCGGAGCGCAACCGGCGCACGCTGTTCTGCACGACGTCGTTGAGCAGGTAACCCTGCAGCCACGACAGCACGCTTGCGCCGGCGTAGACGCCGGCCGCGAGCAATAGAATCGTGCCCAGCCGGCCGAAGTCGATACCCGCGCCGGGTACGACGTGCGAGCGCAGGATCAGATCCGCGAAGTTGCCGTTGCCGCGGGCGCGCGCAGCGGCCGCAGCCTGCTGAGCGTCCACGCCGCCCGGCAGCCGCTTGCCGATCACGCCGGCGAAGATCACATCGGTGGCCTGGCCCAGGAGCTTCGGTCCAAGCACGGCGAGGCCCACGCTGACGAGCGCCAAGCCCAGCACGCACAGCACCCGGGTGCGCTCGGGGGCGAGCCTGCCGAGCAGTCGCTTCGCGGACGGCCCGAAGTTCATCGACTTCTCGGCGGGCATGCCCGCGCTCATCCACGGCGGACCGCCACGACGCGCGCCCGCCGCCGCGCTGGGCAATCGCTTGGGCACGACTCGCGCGCCGGGCGCGCTCACGCTGCCTGCTCAGCGGAAAGCTGCGAGTCGACGATCTCGGCGTAGGTGCGGCACGTCCGGCGCAGCTCGTCGTGCGTGCCCAGGCCGACGACCGCGCCGCCGTCGAGCACGACGATCTGGTCGGCGTCCACGATCGTGGAGACACGCTGCGCGACGACGATGACCGCGACGTCTTCGGTCACCGGACGCAGCGCGGCACGCAGGCGCGCGTCGGTGCCGAGGTCCAGGGCGGAGAACGACTCGTCGAACAGGTAGATCTCGGGCCGGCGGACGAGCTCGCGGGCGATCGCCAGTCGCTGGCGCTGGCCGCCGGAGACGTTCGTGCCGCCCTGCGCGATCGGCGCCTGCAGCCCGGCCGGCATCGCTTCCACGAAATCGCGAGCCTGCGCGACGGCGAGCGCCTCCCACAGCTCGTCGTCGCTGGCGTCCGGCTTGCCGTAGCGCAGGTTGCTCGCGACCGTCCCGGAGAACAGGTAGGCCTGCTGCGGAACGAGGCCGATCCGGCTCCACAACAGCTCCGGTTCCAGCTCGCGTACGTCCACCCCGTCGACAAGGACCGTTCCGCCGCTCACGTCAACGAGCCGGGCAACGAGCGAGACCAGGGTGCTCTTGCCCGAGCCCGTGCTACCGATGATCGCAGTCGTGCGGCCCGGGCCGGCCCGGAAGCTGATCTCGCGCAGTACGGGGGCCGCCGCGCCCGGGTACTGGAAGCTCACAGCGCGGAACTCGACCTCGGCGCGGGCGCGCATCGACGTGACCGGCACCGTCGGCGGCACGACCGAGGACTGCGTGCCGAGGACCTCCTGCAGCCGTTCGGCGCAGACAGCGGCGCGCGGGATCATCATCAGCATGAAGGTCGCCATCATCACCGACATGAGGATCTGCATCAGGTAGGTCAGGAACGCCGTCAGGGAGCCCACCTGCATCTGTCCCGAATCGATCCGGGCAGCCCCGAACCACAGCACGGCGACGCTGGACAGGTTCAGAACCAGCATGACCGTCGGGAAGATCAGCACCATCAGCCGGCCCGCGCGCAAACCGGTCAGCGTCAGCGCATCGTTCGCATCACCGAAGCGGCGGGTCTCGATCGGTTCGCGCACGAACGCGCGCACGACGCGCACGCCGGTGATCTGCTCGCGCAGCACTCGGTTGACGACGTCGATGCGTTCCTGCATGGCGCGAAACTGCGGCACCATCCGGCGGATGATCAGCCCAATGGCGATCGCCAGGACGGGCACGCTGACCCCGACCAGCCAGGACAGGCCGAGGTTCTCGCGCAACGCCATGATCACCCCGCCGACGCACATGATCGGCGCCGCGATCATCATCGTGCACGTCATCACGACGAGCATCTGCACCTGCTGCACGTCGTTGGTGTTGCGAGTGATCAGCGAGGGCGCCCCGAAGTGCGCGACCTCCCGCGCGGAGAACCGGCCGACGTGGTGGAACACCGCGCGGCGCACGTCGCGGCCGAAGCTCATCGCAGTGCGCGCGCCGAAGTACACCGCGACGACCGAGCAGGCGATCTGCACGAGACTGATCGCGAGCATCCAGCCGCCGGTTCGCACGATGTAGCCGGTGTTGCCCTTCGCGATCCCGTTGTCGATGATGTCCGCGTTGAGGCTGGGCAGGTACAGCGACGCCATCGTGCCGAGCAGCTGCAGCACGACCACGGCGACGAGCCAGCGCCGGTAGGGCCGCACATAGGTGCGCAGCAGTGCGGTGAGCATGCATTACAGGATGCCCTGCCCTGCCGACATTCGGCTCAGCCCCAGGCGTCGATCACGTCCAGGAGGTCAGCCAGGCGGTGGATGACGGCGTCCGGCTCGCCGGTGACCGGGCCCAGCTGCTCGGCCGGGATCGTGCTGTGCGGGACGAGCACGGCGCGCATGCCCGCGCCCTTCGCGCCGTGGATGTCGTCGAAGAGCCGGTCTCCGACGAAGACGGCCTGCGCGGGATCCTCGACACCGACGGCGTCGAGGGCAGCACGGAAGGCCAGCGGATGCGGTTTGGTCCACGGGATGCCCGAGGTGTACACCGCCCCGTCGATGAGCGCGGTGACGTCGTCGCGCGCGAAGATCCGCTCGTGCTCGGCGCGCGGCCAGATCGTGTTCGACAGCACGCCGACGCGGATGTCGCGCTCGTGCAGGGCGGTGAACAGCGGCAGGACGTCGGGGTCGATGAGCGTGTGCGGCTCCCACCACTCGTGCAGGGCCCTGAGCATGTCCTCGGTGCGCTCGATCTCGGCGGCGGCGAACACGTCGGCCACGGTGGCGCTGCGGTGCGCGTCGCGGCTGCGCTGCCACGCGGCATTCTCCGCAGCGTGCAGGCGCGCGGCGATGGCGGGATCGCCCGCAGCAGCCAGCCAGGCCTCGTACGGCTCGACCGTGTGCCATGGCGTCAACGTGCCGCCCCAGTCGAAGATCACTGCACGGATCGTGCTCACAGCAGCACCGTGGACAGCGTGGCGTGCTGCCGCATCCCGAGCTTCTGGTAGACGCGGCGCGCGGGCGCGTTGTAGTCGTTGACGTACAGGCTCACCGTCGGCGCCAGGGCGAGGGCGTGCCGCGCCACGGTGGCGAGGGCGGCCGTGGCGGTGCCCTGCCCGCGCAGGTCGGGACGCACCCACACCCCCTGGATCTGGCAGGTGTACGGCGTGACGGCGGCGAGGTCGGCCTTGAAGGTCACCTGTCCGCGGAAGTCGAAGGCGGCGAACGCGCGCCCGCGACGGAGCAGCTCGCTCACCCGGCTCCGGAACGCGGCGCTGCCGGGAGCCACGTGCGGGGAGACGCCGAGTTCCTCGGCGAACATCGCGGCGGCGGCGGGCAGGTAGCGCTCCAGCTCATCCGGACGCGCGGCACGAACCCGCTCGTCGCCGGGCACGCTCGGCACGTCGTCGAGCCTGAGCAGGGGCTGTACCGGGCGAAGTGCCCGCGCCGATGCCCAGCCGGCCGCGAGCACTGGCCACATGACCGCGACCGCCTCGGCCCGTCCGACGATCGCGGTGCACGTCCGGCGCCGCTGCACGACGAAGCGCGCCAGGGCGCCCCAGTCCGACTCGTCACCGCCGATTGGCAGCAGGTTGCCCCCGTTGTAGAGCGCACCGTGCAGCACGCCGTCGCGGCGCACGCCGAGCACCGTCCCGCCGAGCCGGGCTGGCTGCAGCGAGCCGGCAGCGCGCACACGCGCGCTCACCACCGCGTTGACCAGCGGATCGGCGTCGAGCAGCAGCCCCAGTTCGGCGAGGTCGCAGTCGGCGAGCTCGCCCACCTGCGCCCGTTGTCGCAGGCCGGGCCGCAGAGCCGTCACGACTCGGCACGTTACCTCGTGCCGGTCGTCGTGCTGCCGATCAGGTTTGCATCCGGGATAACCGGTTGACGACTTCCGAAGCGGCCATCCGACGCGAAAACGTGATCATCGGGGCGACGCGACAGCGTGATCATCGGGGTCGGGGCGGGCACGACGCCATCCGCAGGTTCGGACGGCGGAAGCGCGGATCGACTTCAGCTGACCGAGACTGTCGGCTCGCCGACCTCGCCCATCTGCTCGGCCAGGCGCAGCGCCTCTTCGATCAGCGTCTCGACGATCTGTGACTCCGGCACCGTCTTGATCACCTCGCCGCGCACGAAGATCTGACCCTTGCCGTTGCCCGAGGCCACGCCGAGATCGGCCTCGCGGGCCTCCCCCGGTCCGTTCACCACGCAGCCCATCACCGCCACGCGCAGCGGGACCTCGATGCCCTGCAGGCCCGCCGTCACCTTGTCGGCGAGCGTGTAGACGTCGACCTGCGCGCGTCCGCACGACGGGCAGGACACGATCTCCAGCCGTCGCTGGCGCAAGTTGAGCGACTCCAGGATCGACAGCCCGACCTTGACCTCTTCGACCGGCGGCGCGGACAGCGACACCCGGATCGTGTCGCCGATCCCGCGGGAGAGCAGCGCGCCGAACGCGACCGAGGACTTGATCGTGCCCTGGAACGCCGGACCGGCCTCGGTGACGCCCAGGTGCAGCGGGTAGTCGCACGCTTCGGCCAACAACTCGTAGGCCCGCACCATGACCACCGGGTCGTTGTGCTTGACCGAGATCTTGAAATCGCGGAAGTCGTGCTCCTCGAACAGCGCCGCCTCGTTGAGCGCCGATTCGACCAGCGCCTCGGGCGTCGCCTTGCCGTACTTGGCCAGCAGCCGCTTGTCCAGCGAGCCGGCGTTGACGCCGATCCGTAGCGAAACCCCGGCGGAGGCAGCCGCCCGAGCGATCTCGCCGACCTTGTCGTCGAACGCCTTGATGTTGCCGGGGTTCACCCGCACCGCAGCACAGCCCGCGTCGATCGCGGCGAAGACGTACTTCGGCTGGAAATGGATGTCCGCGATCACCGGGATCTGGGACTTCGCGGCGATCGCCGGCAGCGCGTCGGCGTCGTCCTGGGACGGGACGGCCACCCGCACGATGTCGCAGCCGGTCGCTGTCAGCTCGGCGATCTGCTGCAATGTGGCGTTGATGTCGGAGGTCAGCGTCGTGGTCATCGACTGCACCGACACCGGCGCGTCCCCGCCGACGAGCACCGAACCGACCCTGATCTGCCGGGACCGGCGTCGCGGCGCGAGCACGGGGGGCGGGGCGGTGGGCATGCCGAGGGAGACCGTCACGGTCTCATTATCCGCTGTTCGCGACGGTTTCTAACCACCGAGCACCTGTACCGGCTTGACGATGTCGGCGTAGAACGTCAGCAGGGTCAGCAGGACGAGTACTGAGGCGACCGCGTACATCACCGGCAGCATCTGCGCAGTGTCCACGAAGATCTGCGGACGGGCCGGCGGCGCCTCACCGTCAGGCTCCGCGCCCGACGTCGCCCGCACCCTGAGCCGCGCCCGGCCCCGCTTCACTGCCTCGACGAGCGCGCCGGCAACATGCCCGCCGTCCAGGGGTAGCAACGGCAGCAGGTTGAAGAAGAACAGCAGCAGGTTGACGCTGGCGAGCAGCCCGACGAGCGCGAAGATCTTGTCCTGGACGTCGATGGCATTGCTCTGCGCGAGGTCTCCACCGATGCGCCCGATCCCGACGACGCCGATCGCCCCGTTGATATCGCGCGGTTTGCCCTCGAAGACGGTGCCCCACAGGCTGGCGACCTTCTGCGGGTAGCTCGCGATCGCGTCCAGGCCCTTGTGGATCTGGCCGACGATCTGCCCAGGGATCTGGGGCAGCGGCACCGCCGTGTAGTAGTGGTGGATGTTGGACCCGACGCCGATGAAGCCGGCCCGAACTGTCTTGGTCCCGGCATCGTTGGCGTACTTCACGTTCTCGACCGGGGTGATCGTGGTCTGCACCGTGGTGCCGTGGCGCACGACGCTCAGCGGCAACGCCTTCCCAGGCGACGCCTCGATGATCTTGACGGCCTGGTCCCATGTCGTGATCGGCGTGCCCGCGAGGGAGACCACCCGGTCGCCGGGTTGCAGGCCGGCCGCGTACGCCGGCGAGTCCGGCCGCGGGCAGTCCTTCTGCTGGGCGACAGGCGCGGTGACCGGGACGACACACTTGCTGATCGAGCCGATCGTCGTCGTCGCGTCGTAGTGTGGCGTGCCGAGCAGGCCCAGGATGCCGACGGTGAGCACGAGGTAGATGACCAGGTTCATGGTCGGGCCGCCCAGCATGACGATCATCTTCTTGCCCGGCGTGAGCCGGTAGAACTCATGATCGAGATCGCCGGGCCGCACCTCGGAGCGGCTTACCTGCCGGAAGTCCTCGATCGCCGTCGCCATGCGCCGAGGCCATCGCGACCGCGAGCCGTCCGGACGTGGCGGCACCATGCCGATCATGCGGATGTAACCGCCCAGCGGGATCCACTTGACGCCATACTCGGTCTCGCCGCGCTTGCGCGACCACGCCGTCGGGCCGAACCCGACCATGTACTGCGTGACCTTGACGCCGAATTTCTTCGCCGGCATCAGGTGCCCGAGTTCGTGCAACGCGATCGAGAGCAGCAGGCCGACGACGAAGATCACTACGCCGAGCGTGTACAGCACCTGCCTGCCTCCCTTCGGTCCCGGGTCAAACTCGCACCGCGAGCGCACGCGCGCGCCGGCGCGCCCATTGCTCGGCGCGTTCGATGTCCTCGACGGTACCTGGGATACCTGCGGACGCGTGCTGCGTGCTCAGCCACTCGTCCAGCACCTCGGCGACGGTGTCCACGATCTGCAGGAACCCGACGGTCCCGTCGTGAAAGGCAGCCACCAGCTCCTCGTTCGCCGCGTTGAAGACCGCCGGGGCGCAACCAGCCGCCTCACCCGCGCGTCGGGCCAGCTCGACGGCCGGGAACGCCTCGGCGTCGAGCGGTTCGAAGCTCCAGCTCTGCGCAGCCGTCCAGTCGCACGCCCGGGCGGCGCCGGGCACCCGGTCCGGCCAGCCCATCGCCAGCGAGATCGTCAGCCGCATGTCGGGCGGGGACGCCTGTGCCAGCGTCGAGCCGTCGGTGAACTCGACCATGGAGTGCACGATCGACTGCGGGTGCACGACGGCCTCGATCCGCGAGTACGGCACGTCGAAGAGCAGGTGCGCCTCGATCACCTCCAGTCCCTTGTTGACCAGAGTCGCCGAGTTGGTGGTGACCAGCTTGCCCATGTCCCAGGTTGGGTGGGCCAGCGCCTGCTGCGGGGTGACAGCTGCGAGTTCGGCCCGCGAGCGTCCGCGGAACGGCCCGCCGCTGGCGGTGAGGACGAGCCGGCGCACCTCTCCCGCCGAACCGCCGCGCAGGCATTGGGCGAGCGCGGAATGCTCCGAGTCGACCGGGACGATCTGGCCCGGTGCCGCGCGGCTGGTGACGAGCGGACCGCCGGCCACGAGCGATTCCTTGTTCGCCAGGGCGACGAATCGTCCGGCGTCGAGCGCCGTCAGGGTGGCCCGCAACCCCTGGGCGCCGGCGACCGCGTTCAGGACGACGTCCGCGTCGAGCGCGGCCAGCTCCACCGCGGCCGACGCTCCTAGGACGACCCGCGGCGGTGGCACGTCCGCCGGCCACAGCCGTTTGAGGTGCGCGGCGAGCTCGGGACCGGCGTCGGCACGGCTGACGCCGACCGTCTCGACCCGCAGCCGGGCGGCCTGCTCGGACAGCAGCGCCAGGTCGCTGCCGCCGGCGGCGACGGCGGTGATCCGGAAGCGGTCCGGTGCGTGCAGCGCCACGTCCACCGCCTGGGTGCCGATCGAGCCCGTCGAACCCAGGATCGTCACCCGCCGTTGACCGCTCACCGGCCCATTGTGGTGGACGAGCCGATCAGTGCCGGAAACCGGACGGGCCACTTCGCGTGCCGCCCGCTTCGGTTTCCTTGTCCAGCTCGTCCACGCAGGCGCGAAGGTGCTCGAGCAGCAGCTCGGCGAGGTCGTGCGAGAAGCCGTTGCGACAGACGATCCGCAGCACCGCCAGGTCGCTGCGGTTGTCGGGGAAGGTGTACGCCGGCACCTGCCAGCCGCGTTCGCGCAGCTTGCTCGACATCGCGAACACGTCCCAGCCCGTCACGTCCGGCGCGGTGGTGAAGGCGAGGACGGGCAGCTGCTCGCCGCGGGAGACGAGCCGGAACCGGCCGGTCTTCTCGACCTCGGCGGCCAGCCATGTCGCGACATCGCGCGAGGCCTGCTGCACCATGCGGTAGCCCTCGTGGCCGAGCCGGAAGAACGCGTAGTACTGCGCGACCACCTCGGCGCCCGGGCGCGAGAAGTTCAACGCGAATGTGGGCATCTGCCCGCCGAGGTAGTTGACGTTGAAGACGAGGTCCTCGGGCAGCGCTGCCTTGTCGCGCCACAGCGCCCAGCCGACGCCTGGATACACCAGCCCGTACTTGTGCCCGGAGGTGTTGATGGACGCGACGCGCGGCAGCCGGAAGTCCCACTCCAGCTCCTGGTCGAGGAACGGTGCGATCATGCCGCCGGACGCGGCGTCCACGTGCACCGGTACGTCGATGCCGCTGCCTGCCTGCAGCTCGTCGAGCGCGGCGACGATCTCGGCGACCGGTTCATAGCTGCCGTCGAAGGTGGAGCCGAGGATGGCCACCGCGCCGATCGTGTTCTCGTCACACCTCGACACCGCGGAGGCGGCGTCGAGGTGGTCGCGCTCGCCCTCCATCGGGACCATCCGCGCTTCGACGTCCCAGTAGCGGCAGAACTTCTCCCAGCACACCTGGACGTTGACGCCCATGACCAGGTTGGGCCGGCGCGAGGAGTCGGCACCGGTCCGGGCCGCCCAGCGCCGCTTGAGCGCCATGCCCGCGAGCATGGCGGCCTCACTCGACCCGGTGGTGGAGCAGCCGACCGCATCCTCGGGATCGGGTGCGTGCCACAGGTCGGCGAGGATCGCGATGCAGCGCCGTTCCAGCTCCGCGGTCCGCGGGTACTCGTCCTTGTCGATCATGTTCTTGTCGACGCACTCGGCCATCAGCCGACCGGCCTGCGGTTCCATCCAGGTGGTGACGAACGTGGCCAGGTTGAGCCGCGCGCTGCCGTCGAGCAGCAGCTCGTCGTGGATCAGTTGGTAGGCGACGTCGGGCGGGACGGGACGGGCGGCGAGCTTGTCGTACGGAGGCGCGACCTCCTCGCCAAACGCGGGATTCGCTTGCCCGACAAGGGGGTTGGTGTTCTTCGAACGTGCGGAGCGAGTCGATCCGGTGTGCAGCGCCATGGACACACTATGGCCGGTGCGGGCCCCTGCGGGAACGGCGCGGGGTCGCCGAGCGCATGGTGCCCACAGCAGCTGCAGCGCCCACGGTGCGTACGGACAGCACCACGACGAGTGGCCACAGTGCCTCGGCACCGGCGAGCGACCGCTCGGCGACACCGAGCAGTCCGTCGCCGCCGAGTTCGACGCCCAGCCAGCCGAGCAGCGCCAGCAGGACGGCGGTGACGGTGCGGCAACTACGGCGCCCCAGCGCCGCGCGAGTGTGGGTGCCGCCGGCCGCGAGCGGCCACAGCGCCAGCGCGAGGAAGCCCATGAACGCGGCGCCGACGTGCACCGGAGCGGAACCGTGCACCGGCTGCGGCGCTGCCGCAACCACGAGCGTCGCCATCCCTCCGGCGGCGAGCAGGAACCGCCCGGCGCGGCGCGCCGCCCGCAGTCCCAGGGCCGTCACCACGTGACAGGCGCCCAACACGGCGAGGCCGGCCGTCATAATCCACCGGTCCGTCGCCCCGTGCGCCGCGAGAGCGCTGATCGTCTGGCGCGTCGCGTCGTAGCCACGCGGCTGCACCGAGGCCGCGATCAGCCAGCCGCCGATGAGGGCAACCGGCGCGACGGCGGCGGACACCAGCGCCCACCAGGCGGCACCCGGCCCCGTCACCGCTGCTGCAGGAACTCGCGGGTCAGCTCGCCGGGGGTGCGGTGCCCGGTCAGCCCGAGGGTCAGGTCCAGGTCGGCGAGCAGGCTGCGCAGCACGTGCCGCACCCCGTCCGTGCCGCCGAGCGCGAGCCCGTAGACCCAGGGACGCGCGACCAGCACGGCCTTCGCGCCCAGCGCCACCGCCTTGAGCACGTCCGCGCCGGAACGGATGCCCGAGTCGAAGAGCACCTCCAGTCGTTCGCCCACCGCGTCGGCGATGCGCGGCAGCGCGTCCAGCGAGGCGATCGCACCGTCGACCTGGCGACCGCCGTGGTTGGACACCACGATGCCCTGCACGCCCGCGTCGACCGCGCGCCGCGCGTCGTCCACATGCTGGATGCCCTTGAGCACGACCGGGCCGTCCCAGTGTTCGCGCAGGAAGGCGACGTTGTCCCAGCCGTGGTCGGTGCCGGTGAACATCGGCAGCCAGCGCATGAGCGCGGCGGGCAGGTCGTCGGCCGGCGGCTTGGCCAGCCCGGCGAGGAAGGCGGGATCGGTGAAGTAGTTCGCCAACCCCTCCCCCGTCAGGAAGGGCAGGTAGGCGTTGTCCAGGTCGTGCGGACGCCAGCCCAGCATCCAGGTGTCGAGCGTGACGATCAGGGTCGAGAAGCCAGCGGCGCGGGCCCGGTCGAGCACGCTGAGGCAGACCTGCTCGTCGTTGGGCCAGTACAGCTGGAACCAGCGCGGGCCGTCGCCGCTGGCTGCTGCGACCTGCTCCAGCGTGAACGAGGAGACGGTCGAGAGCGTCATCGCCAGGCCCAACTCCGCTGCCACGCGGGCCACCGCCAGCTCGGCGTCGGCATGCACGATCGACTGCACGCCGACCGGAGCGGTGATCACCGGCGCGCGCAACGTCGTGCCGAGCACCGTGGTGGACAGGTCGCGGGCGGTGGCGTCGGCGAGCATCCGCGGCACGATGCGCCACCGATCGAAGGCCTCCCGGTTGGCGCGCGCTGTGGCACCGGAACCTGCCGAACCCGCGACGTACCAGAACGGCCCGGGCTCCAGCTTCGCGCACGCCGCGGCCTCCAACGCCGTCGGGTCGGTGGTGAAGGCAGGCGTCGTCCCGCCCATCCCCTGCAGGTAGATCTCACTGGCGTAAGACGAATGCGGTGCGCTCATGGCGGCAATCCTGCCCGATGCCGCATCGCGGATCTTGCTGCACGGCGGGGTCGCGCCGCCCCCGGGGAGATCGTCCGGCGCCGGGGCCGTCCGCTAGCGTCGTGCGACGTGCGGATCGACCTCAATGCCGACCTCGGTGAGGGCTTCGGCGTCTGGCGGCTCGGTGACGACGAGGCCATGCTCGAGCTCGTCACGAGCGCGAATGTGGCCTGTGGCTTCCACGCCGGGGACGCGCCGACGATGCGACGCGTCTGCCAGGTGGCGGCCGCGCGCGGTGTGGCGATCGGCGCGCAGGTCGGCTACCACGACCTTGCCGGCTTCGGACGGCGCCGTATCGACGTGGACGCGGACGAGCTGGGCGCCGAGGTGCTCTACCAGCTCGGCGCGTTGGACGCCTTCGCGCGCGCGGCGCACGCCCGCGTGCGCTACGTCAAACCGCACGGCGCGCTCTACCACGCTGCAGCCGAGGACGAGGGCACGGCGCGAGCCCTGGTCGGTGCCGTTGCGGCGTTCGACCCGGCGCTCGCGGTGCTCGGCCTGCCGCTGTCCGCGCTGGCCCAGGCCGCGCAGCGCGCCGGCGTGCCCTTCGCCGCCGAGGCGTTCGCCGACCGCGCCTACCTGTCCGGCGGGGGCCTCGTGCCACGCGGACAGCCCGGCGCCGTGCTCACAGACCCGGCGACCGTGTCGGCGCGCGCGGTGGGCATCGCCCGCGACGGACGGGTCACGGCGGTGGACGGTTCGACGCTGGACGTGCGCGCCGCGTCGCTGTGCGTGCACGGCGACACCCCCGGCGCGGTGCGGCTGGCCCACGCCGTACGAGCGGCGCTGGGCGAGGCAGGCGTGACGCTGGCTCCGTTCACGTCGTGATGCTGCGGCCGTACGGCGAGCGGGCGGTGCTGGCCGAGGTCGCCGACTCCGCTGCGGCGCTGGCGCTGCGCGCGGCGATGACCGGGCTCGACGGCGTCGTCGAGCTGGTGCCCGGCGCGCGAACCCTGCTGGTCAGCTTCGACCCCTCCCGTACCTACCGGCGCCGCATCAGCGCGGCGCTGAGCGCCGCCGAGGCCGCACCGCGACGCCCCGAGCCGGTGCCCGGCGTCCAGATCGCGGTCAGCTACGACGGTGCCGACCTCGACGCTGTCGTCGCGGCCACCGGCCTGAGCCGAGCCGAGGTCGTCCGACGGCATGTCGCGGCGCAGTACACCGTCGCGTTCTGCGGCTTCGCGCCTGGCTTCGCCTACCTGCGCGGCCTCGACCCGGCGCTGCACGTCGCGCGGCTCGATGAGCCACGCACGGCCGTGCCTGCCGGCGGGGTGGCGATCGCCGGCGAGTTCAGCGCCGTCTACCCCCGCCCGTCCCCCGGCGGCTGGCGCCTGATCGGGCACACCGACGCCGTTCTCTGGGACCTCGGCCGCACGCCTCCGGCCGTCTTGGCGCCGGGCACCCCCGTGCGGTTCCGACCGACATGATCGAGATCGTGGCACCGGGACCGTTCGCCTGCCTGCAGGACGCCGGCCGGTCCGGTTACGCGGCCCTGGGCGTCCCGCGCTCGGGCGCCTTCGACCGCGGCGCGCTGCGCCTGGCGAACCTGCTCGTCGGCAACCGTCCCGGCGCTGCGGCCGTGGAGCTGACGCTCGGCGCGATGACTCTCGTCGCGCACGACGCGGTGACGCTCACCCTCGCCGGAGCGGCCTGCCCGGGCGATCTCTCCTGGGGAGTGCCGGCCACCGTGCCTGCCGGGACGCGGCTGCAGATCGGTGTGCCGGCGTCCGGCGTGCGCAGCTACCTCGCGGTACGCGGCGGCGTCGCCACTGCCGCAGTGCTCGGCTCGTGCAGCACCGACACCCTGAGCGGGCTGGGGCCGGCACCCCTGCGGGCCGGGGATCGCCTGTACCCGGGACGGGAGCAGGTGGGGGACGTCAGCAGCGCGAGCGCCGCGCAGCGAGCGCGCCGCGAGCGCGTGCGGGTCGTGCCGGGCCCGCGGGAGGACTGGTTCGTCCCCGACGCGTTCACGACGCTGACCCGCGCCCGCTGGACCGTGCGCGCGGACTCGAACCGCGTCGGCGTGCGCCTTGACGGTCCCCCGCTCGCGCGACGCACCAGCGCAGAACTGCCGAGCGAGGCCACGCTTCCCGGTGCCGTGCAGGTGCCGCCGGACGGCCGTCCCATCGTGCTGGGACCCGACGGCCCGGTGACCGGCGGCTACCCGGTGATCGCAGTGCTACGCGAGGCCGACCTCGACGTCCTCGCCCAACTGCGGCCCGGAGACACCGTCGGGTTCAGCGCATGAACGGATGCAGGATCCACCACACGATCGCGGCCACGATTGCCGCGGCCGGGATCGTCAGCACCCAGGCGAACACGATGTTGCCGGCCACGCCCCAGCGAACCGCCGAGAACCGGCGCGTCGCACCGACACCCATCACCGACGAGGTGATGACGTGCGTCGTGGAGACCGGCAGACCGTAGTGCGCGGTGCCGAGCATGACGGCACTGGCCACCGCCTGCGCGCCGAAGCCGCTGGCCGGAGTCAGCGAGAAGATGCGCCGCCCCAGCGTGCGCATGATCCGCCAGCCGCCGGAGTACGTGCCGGCCGAGATGGCCGCAGCGGCTGCCAGGATGACCCACAGCGGCACCCCTGCGCTGGGGCTCACGTGCCCCGACACGACGAGGGTCAGGGTGATCACCCCCATCGTCTTCTGCGCGTCCTGCGTGCCGTGCCCGAAGGCCATCGTCGCCGCGGACGCGATCTGCGCCCACCGGAAGCCGCGGTTGGCGCGTACCGCGTTCGCCTTCCGGAACGCCCACATGATCGCCAGCATGAACAGGTAGCTCAGGCCGAAGCCGATCAGCGGCGAGACGATCATCGGGACGATGACCTTGTCGACCACCCCGGACCACTGCACCGCCTCCGCCCCGGCCAGGGCCGCGCCGACCAGGCCGCCGATCAGGGCATGCGAGGACGAGGACGGCAACCCGAAATACCACGTGCCGAGGTTCCACGCGATCGCGCCGATCAGCGCGGCCAGCACCACGATCAGACCGGACGTGCCGTGCGTCGGTGACTTGATGATCCCCTTGCCAACGGTCGCCGCGACCTTCGTCGAGATCAACGCGCCGACCACGTTCATCACCGCCGCCATCATCAGCGCCACGCGCGGCGTCAGTGCCTTGGTGGACACCGAGGTTGCGATCGCGTTGGCCGAGTCGTGGAAACCGTTCGTGAAGTCGAAACCGAGCGCGACCGCGACGATCACCACCACGAGGGCGGTCGAGTCCACCGTTCAGGACTCCTTGACCGCGATCGTCTCGACGGCGTGGGCGACGTGTTCGAGTGCGTCGGCGGCGTCCTCGAAGCCGTCGGCGACCTCACGCAGCTTGACCATGGTCAGGGCGTCGTAGTCGCCGCTGAACAGCTTGGACAGCAGCTTGCGGTAGACGCGGTCGGCCTCGTTCTCCAGCCGGTTGACCTCTATCCAGTACGGCTCGAGGTCGCGCAGCGTCTTCAGCCGCGACATCGCGTCCGCGGTCTCGTGCGCGGACCTGATCAGCAACGTGATCTGCTCGGCCATCAGCGCGGGCAGCTTGCCGACCCCGGCGAGCACCACGAAATCGGCAGCGGCCTCGATCGCGTCGACGACGTCGTCGAGCGCGGACGCGAGACGGTAGATGTCCTCCCGGTCGAACGGGGTGACGAAGCTGGTGTTGAGCTGGCGCATGATGCGATGCGTCACCGAGTCACCGGCGTGCTCGCGCTCGCGCAGCTGCTTGGCAATCGACTCGCGGTTGGCGTTCGGGTCCAGCAGGCCGGACAGCACGTCGGCGGATTCCGCGACGTTGCGGCCGGACTCGGTGAACATCTCGTAGAACGCGCTGTCACGCGGTGTCAGGCGGAAAGCCACGGCGCTCCTTGGTGACCCGGCTCAGTGCGGTGCTGTCGGCAGGAGCCTAACGGGACGGGCCGGAGCGCCACCGCGCCGCGCCGCCCCGGTGTGACCTGGCCCCGTTGCGCGCCCCCAGGCCCGCGGTCCTCAGTGCTTGGCGATCCGGCGGATCAGCAGGAGTGCCAGCAGCGCGCCTGCCCCGCCGAGCACGGCTTTGCCCTGCGGCGTCTGGGCCTTGTCCTTCAGCGACTGCTTGAGGTTGTCGGCGACCCGCTTGGGGTTGGTGCGGTAGGCCAGCTGGTCGACGGCCACGGCGAGGGACGCGCGTGCCTGCTCGATGTCGCGCTGGATCTCGTCCGCACTCCGCTCGCCGGCCACGCCGCGCCCCCTTCACCCGGCCCGACGCCGGGCCTGCTGCAGGCAGCCTAGTGTGTCTGCTCGCGCCCGTGCCCGCTCGGTTACGGTTGCCCGCATGACCCGACTGTCTCCCGGTGACACGGCACCCGCGTTCACGCTTCCCGACGCAGACGGTAGCGACGTGTCGCTCGCCCACTTCCGCGGCCGCAAGGTCGTCGTCTACTTCTACCCAGCCGCAATGACGCCCGGCTGCACCACGCAGGCGTGCGATTTCCGGGACAACCTCGCCTCGCTGCAGGCCGCCGGCTACGCCGTGCTCGGCATCTCCCCGGACCGGCCGGAGAAACTGGCGAAGTTCCGCGAACGCGACGCGATCAGCTTTTCGTTGCTGTCCGACCCGTCCCGTGACGTGCTTCAGGCCTACGGCGCGTGGGGCGAGAAGACGATGTACGGCAAGAGCGTCACCGGCGTCATCCGCTCCACCTTCGTCGTGGACGCCGACGGGCGCATCGAGGTGGCGCAGTACAACGTGAAGGCCACCGGTCACGTCGCCAAGCTGCGCCGCGAGCTCGCGATCACGTGACGGAGCCGCCGTAATCTGTGCCCCCGTGGCCGTAATCTGTGCCTCGCGGGGCCGTAGCCCAACGGCAGAGGCAACGGCTTTAGGTGCCGTCCAGTGAGGGTTCGAATCCCTCCGGCCCCACAGTCTCAGCCGCTAGCTCCGCGTCGTGCTGCTCGCGGTGGTCGTGGTGTTCGACGGGCGGGATCGGCTCTCCCGGCACCGCCTGCCCGGCCGGCGCGCAGCGCAGGTCGTGCCCGACCGAGGTCAGGCACTTGCCGTCCGTGAGGCGCCACTGCCAGCCGTGCATCTGGCAGGTCAGCACGCCGTCCTCGACCTGCCCGAACCGGGACAGGTCGGCCTTGAGGTGCGGGCAGCGTCGTTGCAGCTCCCAACCGTCCAGGGTGGTCGTCTCGGCGGCTTCGGTGGCGTTCTGCTCGGCGAACCAGCCCTCGGCGTAGTTGAGCCGCTCCTCGGACAGGCACTTGAAGAACACGTAGACGAACTCGTTGTACGGTCCGATGCGGTGCGCCGAGAAGCGGCAGGACAGGAACAGCGAGTTCACCCAGTCGATCTCATGCTCGTCGATCAGCTTCTCCAGGTAGGCGCGGCGGGTGCGGAAGCGGTAACGCACCTTCTCCCCTGCGAACTCGCGTACCTCGCGGGCACGGAAGTCCAGCAGGACGTCGACGTCTCCGCGTTCGGCGTCCTCCGCGGTGAACCGCACCCCCCCGTCGATGCCGGCGGCGAGATGGTCTGCCTCGGCCAGCAACGGCGTGAACCACTCCTGCAGAGCCGGCAGGATCTCGATCTCCGGGCGCGCCCAGGTGGCGCTGAGTCGCTCGACTTCGGGCATGCGCCGCGCCTGCATCTCGCGCAGGTAGGACTCCTTGTGCGCGAAGAGCTTCGCGACCTCGTCGTCGGCCACCGGGTGCACGACCGGGCAGCCGGGCTCGCCCAGCGCGGCGACCGAGCCGGGCAGCAGCAGCCGCCCTTCGTCGTGGCCCTTCGCGGCGAGGAAGTCGAGGTACACCTGCTGGTCTGGAAAGATGTTCGACTCGTCGCCGTGGATGTCGTTGAACGCCCACAGCTCCTCGTCCAGGAAGCAGGGCGGCCCGGCGCTGGGGAACACGAAGCGCGCCCCGAGCTCTTAGCTGTAGCGCAGGGTGCGGTCGAACTGCCGCTCCCGCTTGGACAGGCCCAGCGCCTGCTTGGCCCGCGCCGGCAACTCGTACACCATCGGGAACCAGATCGCGCCGGAGAACTGCACGAGGTACCCGTCGACCGGTCCCAGCTCGGTGAACGCGTCCAGCTCGGACGGACGCGCGTCGTTCTGGTTCAGCACCCGGTGCTGCCCGTCGTAGACCCACAGCGCCGAGTCGCCGATCGGGCCGTCCGTCGGGGAGGTGAGCGACTGGATCATCACGTGCAGGCCGTCCACCTCGAGCGGTTCCCCGTTGTCCGGCTTGACGAAACTGGTGAACCCGCACTCACGCAGCGCGTCCTCGAGCTCGGTGGTCGGGTAGTCCGGCAGCAGCACCGTCGCCTTCTTGGACACGTGCCTGCGCAGGTGCTCCGGGTCGAAGTGGTCGCGGTGCAGGTGGCTGACAAACAGGTAGTCGGCCTGGCCGATCCGGTCCCAGTCGAGCTGCGAGTTGTCGGGGAACGGGAACCAGGACCCGAAGTAGGCGGGATTGACCCACGGGTCGGTCAGGATCGTGCCATGTGCGGTCTCGATGAGCACACTGGCGTGGCCCAGGCCGGTGATCCGCATAGCTCGACCCTAATGCCAGAATGAGGGCAACCCTGGCACCGCAATCACGACAGGAGCGCGCCGACGTGTCCTTCCTCGATCCGCACGGCGAGCAGCCTGAACTCGGCGCGCCCGAGGACTATGAGGCCCACCACCCCGAGGACCATCCCAGCGACTGGGGCTGGCACGGCCAGTGGGAGCGGGTGGGGCGCATCGGGGCCTGGGTCGCCATCGTCGTCCTGCTGCTGATGATCACGGCCACCCACTACAACGCGTCCGGCACGGCGTGGCTGGTCTTCGTCGCGGCGGCACTGATCGGGTACCAGATCTGGGACATCCGCCGCC
>JBPCOI010000088.1:0-30546 GCA_051000395.1 Jatrophihabitantaceae bacterium | reverse complement strand
GGTCGGGACCTTGTGCTCGCGGTGGCGGCCCGCGCTGTCGCCGCCGTACTTTCGGCGACCCCCACCTCGTTGTTGAGCACCACCGACGACGCGCTCAGCGCGGACGAGCGGATGCTGGCGTGGTCGGCCAGCAACGCCGAACGCGTGGAACGGGCCCGGACGACGGTGCGCGCCGCGCTCGACCGCGACAGCGTCGATCTCGCGACCCTGTCGGTGGCGTTGCGGGTGATGCGCAGCCTGCCGAGCTGAGGCGCGCACCGCTCAGGACGCGACTCGGTCCTGACGCACGGACACGTGCGCCCAGACCCGCTTGCCGCCGTCGGCCGGGTCGACACCCCAGCTGTCGGACATGGCGGCCACGATCGCGAGCCCCCGCCCGCTCGGCGCGTCCGGCGTGGCTAGGCGCGGCGTGGGGTACTGCTCGCTGGAATCGGCGACGCGCACGGTGACGCCGTCCGCCTCGACCTCCCAGCTGACGTCGAGGGGATGCGGTGGGGCGGCAGGGGTGTGGCGGATCGCGTTGCCGACGAGCTCGCTGGCCACCAGCACCACCTCGTCGATGGTGTCCGCGTCGAGGCGATGCCGGGCCAGGTCGGCCGCGAGTTCGTGCCGCACGAGTGCCGCACTGCTCGGTTCGTGGCGAACCGAGAGCATCCCCACGTCCCCCTCCGTTCGACTGACTGCCGCACTGCACTACTGCATTTCGGGGTACCCGTGGACGGGCGTCCGTAACCAGCTGTCACGGTTGTCCTGGAGCCTCGAGCCGGGCCAGTACCTGCGCCGGCCGGTCGGTGATGATGGTGTCCACGCCGAGGCGGAGCGCGAAATCGACTTCGTGCGCCTCGTTCACGGTCCAGACGAACACCCGGTGCCCGCGAGCGTGGGCGCGCGCGACGAAACCGGGCTCGGCCTGCAGCACATGCAGCCCCGGGCCGGCGATCCCGACCCCCGCGGGCAGCAGGCCGTCGCGCCGCCCGGGCAGCAACCGCTCCAGCAGCAGCACGGTGGGGATGTCCGGCGCGAGCAGCCGGACTCGTCGCAGCGCGGTGGGCGCGAAACTCATCACGATCACCCGGCTGTCCGGCACCGCGGGCTGGCGGGCGTTGGCGGCCGGTCCGGGGCGCCCGGCCCAGCCGAATTCCGCGAGCACGCGCACCAGTTCCTTCTCGACGAGCCCGCCATAGCGGGTGGGGTGCTTGGTCTCGACGAGCAGCTGCAGCGGGCGCGAGGCGTCCTGGACGAGGCCGAGCAGCCCCTGCAGGGTCAGCACGCCACCGCCCGGCGCGACGCGGTCGGGCTCGACGCCGGCGAGGTAGGGCGAGTCGCTGATCAGGTGGTCGGCCGAGCCGGGCAGCTCACCGCGCCAGGACGAGAAGTCGAGCGCCCTGAGTTCGCCGAGGTCGAACTCGCTGACGACGCCGCGTCCGTCCGAGGTCCGGTTCACGGTGCGGTCGTGCACGCAGACCAGGTGGCCGTCGCGAGTCAGGCGCACGTCGCACTCCAGCGCGTCGACGCCGGACTCGATCGCGGTGACGTAGGCGTCCAGGGTGTGCTCGGCGATCAGCGCGGACGCGCCGCGGTGAGCGACGACCATCGGCCGGGCCGGCGGCCGGACCGCGGCGCGCGCCGCTCGCGGGGTCACGCCTCCATCGTTCCCCAGTCGAGGCACGATCCGACACCGCCGCCGCACGCGCTCTCAGGCTGGCGCTCGGACGCGCTCACACCACGACGGGAGGCTGCCCGTTCTCGCTGCGCATCGGGCGCCCGGCGCTCTCCCAGGCGTGCATGCCGCCCGCGAGGTTGACCGCGTCGTAGCCGCGCTGCACGAGCCAGGCGGTGACCTGACCGGAGCGCCCGCCCATCCCGCAGACGACGTAGACGCGCCGCTCGGCGGGGATGAGCTCGGGCTGGTTGGTCACCGCGGCCGGGACGCTGTTCATCGGCACGTGCAGGGCGCCGTCGATGTGCCCGGCCTGCCACTCGTGCGGTTCGCGCACGTCGAGCACGGTGGCGTCCTGAGGCAAGTCGTCGAGAGTGATCGTCGGGATCTGTTGCGGGTTCATCCCTGCGAGTCTGCCCGACCGGCGGCAGGTACCGGGCGGCTACTTCAGCAGCTTCGACAACCGTCGGTCGGCGAGCGCTCGTCCCTCCGTCTGGCAGGTCGGGCAGTACTGGAACGAGCGGTCGGCGAAGCTGACCGAGCGCACCGTGTCGCCGCAGACCGGGCAGGGCAGCTCGGCCCGCGCGTGCACCCGAAGCCCGCTGCGCTTCTCGCCCTTGAGGGTCGCGGCCTTGCGGCCCGTCGAGCGCTGCACCGCGTCGGTGAGGACGGCGCGGATGGCAGCGTGCAGTCGCGCGAGCTCGGCATCGTCGAGGTTGGCCGCGATCTTGAACGGTGACAGCCGTGCCGTGTGCAGGATCTCGTCGGAGTAGGCGTTGCCGATACCCGCCAGCACGGCCTGGTGGGTGATCGCCCGTTTGAGCTGTGCGCGCTGCCCGGCCAGCAGGGCCGCGAGCTCGTCGGACGTCACGTCGAGCGCGTCGGGCCCGAGGTTGGCGATGCCGGGCACGTCCTGCGGGGCCTGCACGAGGTAGACCGCGAGGCGCTTCTGCGTGCCCGCCTCGGTGAGGTCGAACCCCCCGCTCGGGCCGTCCGGGAACTCCGGGGTGAGGTGTACCCGCACCGCCAGCGGGCCCTTGCCGGGACGAGGTGGTGCAGGCGGCAGCGCGTCGCGCCACTGCAGCCAGCCGGCCCGCGACAGGTGCGTGATCAGGTGCAGGCCGTCGAAGTCCAGGCTGAGGAACTTCCCGTAGCGCGACGCTCCGGTGACCACCGCGCCGGCCAGCGCAGACAACGGCGGATCGAACGTCTTAACCGCGCTGAACGCCGCGACGTCGACGCGCACCACCGCGCGCCCGGGCGCCCGGTCACGCAGGAAGGCGGCAAGCGCCTCGACCTCCGGCAGCTCCGGCATCCCACCAGGGTAATCGGGCAACGACGCGGGAGGGCTGACTTGCATGAACGGGTAGCGGTCGCGGCACGGGCTGCCTCGGCCGGCGGAGGATCACTCCGGCAGGGTCGCCCTCAACGCTCGGTGAGCAGCTCTCGCGGGAACGTCACGCCCGTCGTGCTGTGGCAGCGGTAGCCGGTCGGGTTCTTCGCGAGGTACTGCTGGTGGTAACCCTCGGCGTAGTAGAAGGCGCCGGCATCGACGGGCGCGATCTCCGTCGTTGCGGGGCCGTAGCCCAGCTCCTGCAACTGGCGCGAGTACGCGGCGGTGGCGCGCACTGCCAGCTCACGCTGCGCGTCGTCCGTGTAGTAGATCGCCGAGCGATATTGCGTGCCGACATCGTTGCCCTGCCGCATGCCCTGCGTCGGGTCGTGCACCTCGAAGAACCGGGCGAGCAGCTCGCCGAAACTCACGACGGCGGGGTCGTAGACGACGAGGACGGCCTCCGTGTGCCCGGTGCGTCCCGAGCAGACCTCCTCATAGGTCGGATGCGGGGAGCTGCCGCCTGCGTAGCCGACCGCTGTGCTCCAGACGCCCTCCGTCTCCCAGAAGATCTCTTCGGCGCCCCAGAAACAGCCGAGGCCGAAGATCACGCTCTGCAGTCCCGGGGGGAACGGCGCCTGGATCGGCCGTCTGCTCACGTAGTGCGTAGCGGGCACCTCGAAGGCATACCGGTCGCGACCGCGCAGCGCGCGCTCCGGGCTGACGAGTTCGGTCTTCGCGCGCGAGAACAGCATGACTCCAGGTTACGAGCGCGAACAGCTCGCTCGCCACCTGGCGCGCACGCCGGCGAGAAGACGTAATCTTGAGGTTATGACGCAGTGGGGTCTGGACACCCTGTTCAATCCGTCCAAGCGGCACATGGACGAGGAGAAGCAGCGCCTGCAGTCGACCCGCGAGCAGGTCGGCGACAGCTCCGGTGGCAAGCGCATCGACCTCGAATCGGGCAAGGTCACCATCCGCCGCGCCGATGCCGCGGAGCCCGACGCCGACGAGGCCGCCGCGGACGAGGCCGACGCCGACGTCGCTGCGGCTGCGGGCCGGACCGAGGGTGGCAACGAAAGCGAGGCGGCCGACGCGGACGCGGGCGCCGACGCCGAGGCGGAGACGCCCGAGCCGAGCGCCCCCTGATCCCGGATCTTCATACCGTGGTGCGGTACGCGGCGCATGCCGCCATGAAGATCACGGGGCCGGGGCACGGCATGGGCCTCAGTTGGGATCCGAGCCGAGCTTCACGCTGACGGTTCCGGACGAGCCGCCGCGCCGGTAGCTGATCGAGACGGTCTGACCGGGCGCGTGCGAGCGGGTCGCGGCGACGAGGGCGTCGGCGGTGTCGATGCGTTGGTTGTCGAACTTGGTGATGACGTCGCCGGCCCGCAGGCCAGCGTGCGCGGCCGGTCCCCCGGCGGTGACGGTGCGCACCTGGGCTCCGGTGCTCGACGTCGCACTTGCCGCCACCCCGCCCGCGTCACTGACTGTGACGCCCAGCAGGGCGTGCGTCGACTTGCCGGTGGCGATCAACTGCCCGGCGATGCGCGCTGCCTCGTCGGACGGGATCGCGAACCCGATGCCGATGTTGCCGGACTGGCTCTGCTGGCCGGGCACCTGCAGGCCGCCCTGCGACTGGTCGGTGGCGATCGCTGCGTCGATGCCGACCACGTCGCCGTTGAGGTTCACCAGCGGCCCCCCGGAGTTGCCCGGGTTGATCGCGGCGTCGGTCTGGACGGCGTCGAAGACGGCCTGGCTGGAGGCCGTGTCACCGGTCTGCACCGGACGCGCGGTGTTGCTGACGATGCCCGACGTGACGGTGTCCGCCAGTCCCAGCGGGGCGCCGACGGCGACCACGGTCTGGCCGACGACCAGGGCGGCGGAGCTGGCGAAGGTTGCGGACGTCAGCCCGCTCAGCTTCACCTTGACCACGGCGAGGTCGTCGGACGGGTCGGTGCCGACGACGGTCGCGGAGCCCTGCCGCCCGTCCGCGAGGACCACTCCGATGCTTCCGCCGTGCACGGCGCTGGCGATCACGTGGTTGTTGGTGAGGACGTAGCCGTCGGAGCGGATGATCACGCCGGAGCCGGTGTCCTGCTGCTGCGCCGAGGCAACGTTGATCGTCACGACGCTCGGTCCGATCTTGGCCGCGGCGGCGCTGATCGATCCGTCGATCTTCACCGCGGGAGCGGTCTGGGAGCTCACGCTCAGACCGGCGGCCGTCGTGCTCGTCCCGGAGGAATTGGCGACGAGCGCGGCAGTGCCCGCCGCGACGCCGCCGCCCACCACTGCGGCGACCACGGCCGCCACCAGCACAGTGCCGCGCGCCGACCCGCGCGGGCGGTAGTCGGGCGTGGGCGCCGCGGGGGGAGCCGGCGGTCCGGGCGGCGGCGGTGGGTGGCCGCCGTCCTCACCGCGCGGGTAGGTGGGGTACTCGGGGCGGTAGTCGCTCATGGCTCCAGGATGGTGCCTCGCACTGTGTCCGGACTGTGTGCCGTCCATGCGTTCGCTGACTCAGCCGGGTGCCTGCGCCGGCTCCCAGCCGCCGCCGTGAGTGCGCTGGACGAGGTCATTGAGCACCGGTCCGATCACCTGCGGGAAGCCGGCGAGCTGGATCGCGATGCTGAACCGCTCGCTGGACACGGCACTGGCCGGGTCCGCCTCGTCCAGGGTCATCCGTTCGCTGAGGGTCAGTACCTGGAAGGCAAGACCCCGCGCGTTGAGGAATTCGCTGACGTGCGCGACCTCCTTCTCGTCGACGGTTTGCAGGAAGACCTGCCCGCTGAGCCATCCGGTCATCTCCATGGGTGACATCCTGCCTGCTGAGACCGCGTCGAGCGCCGAGGAGTACCGATGTCCGAGCCACATCCCTTCGACGCCGACACCGCGGTGAGCAGGACCGCTGCCGGTGAGTTCGACGCCACCGTGAGCGAGCGATGGAGCCTGCTCGCCGGGCACGCGAACGGCGGTTACGCGCTCGGCCTGTGTGTACGAGCGCTGCAGGCCGAAGCCGCGTACCCGGATCCGGTGGTCGTGACCGCGCACTACCTGCGCCGGGTGCTGCCGGGGCCAGCGCGGCTGATCGTCGATCCGATCCGGGTGGGGCGCCGGTTGTGGGTCGGCGAGGTGCGTCTGATGCAGGACGGCAAGGAGAAGGTGCGGGCGAGCGCGGCCTTCGCCGATCTCGCCACGGCGTCGGGACGCACCGAGCTGCGCAACAGCGCCCCCGACCTGCCGCCGCCGGAGCAATGCCTGGCCCTGTCCGACGAGCACCGCCCGCCCGGCCTGACGCTGGCGGATCGCGTGGAGTACCGCTACCGCACCCTGCCCGGCTGGCGCACCGGCACGCCGAACGGCCGCCTCGACTACGAGTTCTGGATGCGCTTCGCCCCCGGTCCGGACGGCCGGATCCGCGACGCCGACACTCTCGCGCTTCCCGCGCTCGTCGACATGGCGACGCCGCCAGTCCTCGATCTCGGTGAGCTGAGTTCGACCACGATCGAACTGAGCGTGCATGTACGCGGCGTCCCCGCGCCGGGATGGCTGGCGTGCCGCTCGTCCACCCGGCACGTGATCGACGGCTACCACGAGGAGGATTTCGAGGCCTGGGACTCGACCGGGCGCCTCGTCGCGCAGGCCCGCCAGCTGGCGCTGCTGCCGAACGAGTCGCGTTCGCCTTTCCAGCAGCGGGATGCAAGGGTTGCCGGATGAACGTGCTGCTGATCGGACCACCCGGCTCGGGCAAGGGCACCCAGGGCCAGCGGCTGGCCGAGCGCCTGGGCGTCGAACACATCGCCGCCGGCGACCTGCTGCGCGCCGAGGTGCAGGCGAAGACGCCGCTGGGCGCTCAGGCCGAGGAGCTGATGCAGCGCGGCGATCTCGTCCCGGACGACGTCATGATCTCCCTGCTCATGCCGAAGGTGCTCGCGGCGGCAGATGAACACGGCTACCTGCTGGACGGCTTCCCGCGTTCGGTGGACCAGGCCGTCGAGGCGCGGACGCTGGCCGAACGTGCCGGAGCGAGCCCGGACGCGGTGATCTACCTCGACGCGCCGCGTGCGGAGCTGGTGCGCCGCATCCTCGCGCGAGCCGAGACCGAGGGACGGGCAGACGACAACGAGCAGACCGTCGCCACCCGCCTGGAGGTCTTCGACGACGCCACGCACCCGCTCGTCGACTACTACCGCGAGCGGGGCCTGCTCTTCGTCGTCGATGCCGACCAGGACGAGAACGCGGTGACCGAGGCGATCGTCGCCGCGCTCGACGAGGCCTCCTGAACTCAGCCGTCGGCGAGCTCGCGCTTGACCACCTTGCCGGCCGGGTTGCGGGGCAACTGATCGAGGAAGCGAACCTCGCGCGGCACCTTGTAGCGCGCCAGGTTCGCCTTCACGAACTCGCGCACGGCATCCTCGTCCAGCGAGGCGCCCTCGGCGCGCACCACGTAGGCGCGTAGCCGGGAGCCGAAGTCCGGGTCGGGCACCCCGAGCACGGCGGCCTCGGTGATCTGCTCGTGGGTGCCGAGCAGGTCCTCGATCTCGGCGGGGAAGACGTTCTCCCCGCCGGAGACGATCATGTCGTCGTCGCGGCCGTCCACGAACAGCCGTCCCTGCGCGTCGAGGTGCCCGATATCGCCGGTGGCCATCAGCCCGGCGATCGTCTCCTTGCTGCCACCGCCGGTGTAACCGTCGAAGTGGACCGAGTTGCCGACGAAGATGCGCCCGGGCTGCCCGAGCGGCACGTCGTGGCCGTCGGCGTCGAGCAGCCTGACGGCGGTGCCGAACGGCGGGCGTCCGACAGTGCCGGGCGCCGCGCGCAGGTCCGCCGGCGTCGCGATCGTCGCGAAGGCCACTTCGGTCGATCCGTACAGGTTGTAGACGACCTCGCCGAGGCGCTGCGTCGCCCGCGCGGCCAGCTCCGGGGACAGCGCGGAGCCGGACACGGCGACGATGCGCAGCTGCCGCAGATCGCGCGCGGCGATCGCGTCAGCGCCGAGGTCGAGCAGACGCGAGAGCAGGATCGGCACCGTGATCAGTGCGTCGCACCGGTGGCGTTCCAGTGCGGCGGCGCTGAGGGCCGGGTCGGCGCGGCGGGCGGTGACGACGGTGTTGCCCAGGCCCAGCGCCAGCATCGAGCTGAGCATTCCCCAGGCGTGGAACGCCGGAGCAGCGAGGAACACCGAGCGTCCGGACCGTAGCGGGATCTTCGACAGGTAGCCGCCCGGGATCACCGTCGACAACGCCAGGTCGCGGGGTGCGCCCTTCGGGACGCCCGTGGTACCGCTGGTCAGCAGGACGATGCGCTGCTTGCGCGCCGGGCGGGGCGGCGCGTCATCGCCTGCGCCGGCGATCAACGCCTCGATGCTGTGCGCCTCGTTCGCGTCCTCCGTCCAGGCGAGGACGCGCCCGAGCGGCGGGTCGTAGGCGCCAGCGACGCCCGCGAACTCCTCGTCGTGGACCAGGACGGCGACGTCCTCGCGCCGACACACGTCGGCCAGCTGCGGTGCCGCGAAGTCCGTGTTGAGCAGCAGGGTCCGCGCGCCCGTCTTCGCACCGGCCACCAGCGCCTCGAACAGGCCACGATGGTTCCGGGCCAGGACTCCGAGGCTGTCACCTGCCTGGAATCCCTTTGTTCGCAAGGCATTGGCCAGCGCGTTACTACGCCGGTCGAGTTCGGTGAAGGTGATCGATCCGCGCTCGTCCACGATCGCCGGCGAGTCCGCGTGGCCCGCTGCGGCGATCGCCACCGCCGCGCCGATCGGCCCGTACGCCTCGAGGGCGCGCAACACCTTGGCGTATCGGTGCGGCGCGATGTGCGCGGCATCCGCGGCCCCGGCGCGCAGCAGTGTCGCGACGAAGTATGCCTCGGTGTTGGCGCGCGCGAACAGCCGGCCGGCCGTCGCGCGGATATCCACAGGGACTGTCCTACCAGCGGTGCCCCAACCGCGCATCAGCCGCAGCACCGTGGGTCACAGTTCCGTCGCGTCACCTGCTGCCCGGCGGCCAGGTGCGCCGTCCTGCTATCCCGGTTCCCCATGCGGACTCTGTGCAGCGAGGGCGCTCTGATTGGGTTACAGAGCGAGCGCGCGGCGCAATCCGTGGTCGACGTCGTGCATGAGGCTCGGTGGAAGCTGCCCGGCCCATTCGGCGAGGTCGGTCTTGTCGAGTGTGACCAATGCGGTGACGTTGACGACCGAGTCCCGTCGCCACGGCGACGAGGTGGCCGGGCGAGACCCGCGTACCCCACGGAGTAGAGCCGGCACTGCCCCAAGATCTGGCAGGCGTCCTCGTGCAGCGGAGGACGATGCCGCAGCGCAGTCGCGCGGGGGTGGAAGGGTGGTCCGTGCCAAGAGCCATGCGCCGAGTGTCGGGTCCTTTAGCCGTAGCCGCCGCCCGGCTGCTCAAGCAGGACCAGTGTCGGTGACCGTTCGGGTCAGGTGAACGGCTCACCGATCGCGGTAGCTTGATGCGATCTGAAGCCCGGACGTACCGCGCTGAGCGCGTTGCTGATCGATCACTTGGGGGCTGCTGTGTGGCTGACTGCCGCTCCGTGGCGGCGGGCGCCGCTGCTCCTGCTGCGTACGCCGGGAGTGTTCGTCGCGTGCTCGGTCGCGATGGCTGTGCTGGCGATGTCGGCGTCTTCTGGGGTCTTGTTCCTCTCCTCGGCGGGCACAGCGGCGCTGCAAAACGAGGCCGCCCAGGAGTGCCCGCAGGCATCGCAGCCGGCGATCACGAATGATCAGGGTCCTTCTAGTCTTCCGGCGGCTGTGAACACTCCAGTGGGCTTACAGCGAGGGAATGCGAGTGTTCGGGCTGCGGTGATCGCGGCCGGTCTTCCCGCGCCCGATCTGGTGGCCCAGGCAACGGTCCCGATCGCGGGGAAGCCGGACGACACGGCGACGCTGTTCGCTCGGACCGGCGCGGCCAGCCACGTCAGCGTTGTCGCCGCCGTCCCCGGGACGGGCGTTTTGGTGCCGCTGAGCTTCGCGACTGCTCGGCACCTTCACGTCGGCGGGAACCTGGCGCTGGGCTCCGGCACTGCCCGGGTGGTTGGGATCTATCGCGATCTGGCCCCGTCGGCCTTCGTCCCGTTGTTCCGGCTGTCGCGGTACTGGTGCACATGGCAGCAGCAGATCGTGCCGTCCCCGTTCAACCGACCGCCACCGTGGCTGCTGACCGACCTGCCCACGCTGGAGACGACGGGAACGCCGATCACTGCGAGCTGGTATGTCCCGACCCGGATCGAGAGTCAGACGGTGCCGCAGGCCAAGGCGGCGCTGGCCGCTACGGCGACCGCTCTCGCGGCGCTGAACCGGCGCGCCGCATCGAAATATCATGCCGTAACGGACCTGACCTACCTGCTGGACAAGGCTGACCGGGAACGCACGGGCTTGGCCGGTGCGGTGGTCCCCATCGATGTCGCGGGCACGCTGGTCGCGGCACTGCTCGTCGCGGCCGCTGGCACGTTCTGGGGCTTACGCAGACAACGCGAGGTGCGGTTACTCGGCAGCCGCGGGGTGGGCAGGACCGCGATCGCCGTCAAGGCGGCGTTGGAAGCCGCGCCGGCTATCTCACTCGGCACGGTGGGCGGCTGGCTGGCTGCGCTCCTGCTCGTCCGGGCACTCGGCCCGGCGCAGAGGTTGGATCCCGGCGCGCCGTGGAGTGCACTCGGGCTGGCAGGAGTCGCTGCCGGCGGCGCTCTGCTGACGATCGGTGTGCTGGGTGCGCGCGCGCTCCCGGCCGACCGGGTCGCCGGTCAGCGACGGGGCTGGCTCAGATACATCCCGTGGGAATTGGCCCTGGTGGCGGCGAGTGTGCTGACCTACCTGAGCGTGCGCCGAACCGGCGGGGTTCGCATCGTCATGGCGACGGTGCAGATCAACCCGCTGGTGCTCGCCTTTCCGTTGTTCGCGCTCACCGGAGCGGTCGTGCTGCTAGCCCGCGCCGGCGCAGCGGGGCTGAAACGGGCGGGCACCCTCGCCGGCGAACTGCCGGCCGCGGCGTACCTGGCCGTGCGGCGGCTGACCGGCACGCCGGCGGTGGCGATCGGCACGTTGATCGGTGTCGCGCTACCAATCGGCGTGCTGGTCTACTCCGCAGCGTTGAGTGGGTCCACCAGCAGCGACCTGCAGCGCAAGTATCAGACCAACGTGGGGGCGCCGTACGCCTTCGGCACCCTCGCCGCACCGGGAAGCACCCCGGACCTGGATGGGGCAGGCACCGTCGTCAGCCAGATCCAGACCGGCGCGTTCATCAACGACGGTGACCAGGTCCGGGTGATCGGCGTCGATCCGGCCACCTTCACTCGTTACGCCTTCCAGGGCGCCGCACTACACGGGCTGCTGTCGCGACTGTCCCCGACCGGACCCACGGTCGACGTGCTCCTGGTCAACGCCCCGCACCGTACGGCCATATCTAGAGTGGAGATCAGGACCACCAACCAGGACGCGACCATCCCGATCCGCATCGTCGGTGACATGGCGAGCTTCCCTGGAGAACGCAATCCCTACGAGCCGCTGCTGGTCGTGAACCGGGCTGCGCTACCACGGCACCTGCCGCCCTATACCGACCGCAACGAAGAGGTCTGGACGAACCCTGCGGCCGTCTCCGCTGCCCTGAGCGCCCTACGGCACGACGGAGTCGACGCGAACTACGAGATCACCCCGACCAGCTTCCTGGACAACACCGGCCTGCGGCCCGTCACCTGGATCTTCGGCTACCTGCGCGCCCTCGCGTATCTCACTGGACTGGTCGCCGTCACCGCTCTCGCCTTTGCCTTCACCGCGCGCACCTGCCGGCGCGCCCTGGGCTACTACCTGAGCCGCAGAATGGGACTCAGCAAAGCGAGCCATCGCCGCTCGATCGCGGTCGAACTCGGCGCACTGCTCGCGATCAGCTGGACCGCCGGCGTCGCACTCGGCGCCGGCGCGGTGGCCCTCGTCTTCCGCCTCACCGACGCCTACCCCAACTTCCCACCACCACCCCTGTACCGGGTCCCCACCGGCACGATCCTCACCAGCGCGATCGCCGCAGCCACGGTCGGCGTCATCGGCACGTACCTCCTGCAACACCTGCTCGACCGCATCCATCCGAGCGAGTTGCTGCGCGCCTGAAAGGGGCGTCAGATCGGCGCCGTCCCCGGCGTGTGTGCGGTGCTATCCTTACTTCGCGACAAAAGTAAGGAGAGTTGTGGACACCGCTGCCAGGGTGAGTTCCAAGGGACAGGTGACCGTACCGAAAGCCGTACGCGATGCGTTGGCGATCAAAGAGGGCGACGAGATCGTGTTCCGGGTCGAGGGCAACCGCGCCTTGTTGGCCCGTACGCCGGACTTCCTCTCCCTCGCCGACACGATCCGAGTGCCGGCGGCCAAGTGCAATGCCACCTGGGACGAAGTGATCCGCCGCACCCGTTCGGCACGGGCGAACAAGACTCGGTGAGCGCGTTTGTCGACACCAACATTCTGGTCCGGCACCTGACCGGCGATCCGCCGGCGATGGCGGCGCGCGCCACGGCGTTCCTGCGGCGCGAGTCCGAGTTGTTCCTTGCCGACCTGATCGTTGCCGAGACCGTCTACGTGCTCGAGTCCTTCTACGAGACACCGCGCACCCAGATCGCCGAGATCGTTCGTTCGCTGGTAGCGATGCGCTCGGTCGTCGTGGTCGACCGAGACGTGTTGTTGCGGGCTGTCGAGGTGTACGAGACCGACCGGCTCGACTTCGCCGAGGCCTACCTAGTCGCCAGCGCCGAGAGCACCGGCATCGGGCGCATCGCCTCGTTCGACCGCTCCCTCGACCGCGTCCGGACCGTCAAACGGATCGAGCCGCCCGGCCGGTGACGCTGCCGGTGCGACAGGCCCAGCCAAACACGAAACGTCCGTGCGAACGCTCCCGATCTTTCGGCGGCTGAGGTGGCTTGAGGGGACCTCACCGATCCGCCTCCCCACGAGGCCCGTATTCCGTAACCTCGGCGAAGCGGGACGACCCTGCGGTGCACCGGTGGTGCCCGAAGTCAGCGACCGAAGGCGTCAGCTGACCCGAATGTGCCGGGTTCCCATGGTGGGCAAGGGGGGAGTTGAACCCCCACGTCCTTTCGGACACACGGACCTGAACCGTGCGCGTCTGCCATTCCGCCACTTGCCCGGCTCGCACGAACTTCCGCGCGCATGACAACGCGAAACGGTAGCACGCGGGCGGGACCGTTTTGGCGGCCCGCACAGGGGCGCCGGATAGACTCCGTCGGTCGCGTGGGATCCCGCGCAGTTCGCCCTGGCCGACGAAGGAGGTACTCGTGAGCCTGGCGCAGCGCTTCGAGCGCCGCCTCGAGGGTCTCGTCGGCGGCGCGTTCGCCCGGGTCTTCAAGGGCCATGTCGAGCCGGTCGAGATCGGTTCCGCGCTGCAGCGCGAGGCGGCCGACAAGAAAAGCGTCATGGGCCACGGCCAGGTCCAGTGCCCCAACCGCTACCGGGTCACGCTCTCACCCGAGGACCACACGCGCCTCGTGCCGTGGGAGATCCAGCTGACGAGCTCCCTCGCCGAACTCGTGCAGGAATACTTGGACGAGAACCGCTGGAGCACCATCGGCGACATCGAGGTCTACCTAGCCCTCGACGAGGGGCTGCACACCGGCGTCTTCGGCGTGGCCTCCCGGATGGAGCCGCAGGCACCGCCGCGACGCCGCCCGCACGATTCGCTGTCGATGCCGGTCGTCGGCGCCGCACCGCCGGGCCACCATCCGCCGCCCGGCGCCTACCCGGCCGCGGCGGTTCCCGCGGCTTACGCCCAGCCGTACCTGCAACGGGCGCCGGCACAGCAGCAGCCCTATCCGCAGCAGCCGTATCCGCAGAATCCCTATCCGCAGCAGGGAGACCCGCAGCAGCCCTACCCGCAGTCCCCGGGCGAGCGCGCCACCGCGTCGGTCGTCGTCGACCAGACCAACCAGCGCCACGAGCTGCGCATCGGCAGCAACGTCGTCGGACGGGGGACGGACGCCGACGTGCAGCTGCTCGACCAGGGCGTGTCCCGCCGCCATCTCGACATCCAGTTCGACGGCAGCTATGCGACCGTCTACGACCTCGGCTCCACCAACGGCACGTCGGTGAACGGCCACGAGGTCGGCAGTCAGGTGCTGCGGCACGGCGACGTCGTCCGGCTCGGCCACACCCGCCTCGTCTTCCACCAGGAACCGTCGTGAGCGCCTCGGCATCGCCGCCGGAAAACCGCCTGCAGGCCGCATGAACTCGGCTCTCGCGCTGCAGCTCATGCGCTTCGGCTTCCTCGCGCTGCTGTGGCTGTTCGTGCTGGCCTCGATCCGGGTCATCCGCAGCGACCTACGCACCAGCGGGCAGCCGCGGATCGCCACCCCGCCCGCCCGTCGCAAGGTCGGCCGCTCCCCGGCGCCGGCACCCACGCGTCCCCGGGGTCCAAGCCAGTTGATCGTCACCGAGGGTGGGCTGCAGGGCACCCGGATCGGCCTGACCGGCGCGCCGGTGCTCGTCGGACGGGCCAACGACTCCACGCTGGTGCTGACCGACGACTACGCCAGCACGCGGCACGCCCGCATCAGCCTGCAGGATGGGATGTGGGTGGTCGAGGACCTGGGTTCGACGAACGGCACCTACCTCGGCCAGCGCAAGCTCGACGGCCCGGTTCCCATGGAGATCGGCGTCCCGCTGCGGATCGGCAAGACGGTGCTGGAGCTGCGATGAACGTCGTGGACGCAACCCAGAACCCGGACTCCGGAGGTCTGCGTGCGCAGCAGCGTGCGCGGGCGAGGGGAATCTAGATGGCGCTGATCCTGCGCTACGCGGTGCGCTCGGACCTCGGCCTGGTGCGCGGCAACAACGAGGACTCCGGGTACGCCGGTCCGCGCCTGCTCGCGATCGCGGACGGGATGGGCGGCCACGCCGGGGGCGAGGTCGCGAGCAAGATCGTGATCGGCGCGCTGGAGAGCCTGGACGAGGACCGCGCCCTCGACGACCTCATGGCGGCGCTTCGTTCGGCAGTCGCCGAGGCGAACCAGCGCATCACCGACGCTGTGGCGCAGCGGCAGGACCTCGACGGGATGGGCACGACGCTCACCGCGTTGCGCTTCGTCGGCTCGCATGTCGGCCTGGTCCACGTCGGCGACTCGCGCGCCTACCTGCTGCGTGGTGGCGTGCTGTCCCAGATCACCCACGACGACACCTACGTGCAGTTCCTCGTCGACACCGGCAAGCTCACGCCGGAGGAGGCGAAGGACCATCCCCGCAAGTCCGTGATCCTGCGTGCCCTGCGCGGCACGGAGGTGGAGCCTGACGTCTCCATCCGCGAGGCGCTTGCGGGCGACCGCTACCTGCTCTGCACCGACGGCCTGTCCGACGTGGTGTCTGCCGACACGATCCAGGAGACCATGCAGCTGCCGGAGCCGCAGGAGTGCGCGGACCGCCTGGTGGAGCTGGCGCTGCGCGGTGGCGGACCGGACAACGTGACGGTGGTGGTGGCCGACGCCGTCAACGCCCGTGCCGGCGACACCGTCGACGACGTGCCGGTCATCGCCGGCGCCTTCGTCGACCCCTCCGCCGCCGACATCCCTGGCACCGACAGCCCCGCCGAGCGCGCCGCACACATCTCTCGACCGAACCTGCCGGGCGCGCAGGACGCTGCCGAGCAACCTCGGCGCAGCCGGTGGCGCGGCTGGCGCACGCCGCTGCTGATCGCCACGATCCTGGTGCTGGTCTTCGGTGCGTTCGGGGGGACCTATGCCTGGTCGCAGACTCAGTACTTCGTCGGACGCGACGGTTCCGAGGTTGCGATCTTCCGTGGCGTGAACACGTCCTTCGGGCCGATGCGTTTCTACGAGCTCTACCGCACTACCGACATCCACCTGTCCGACCTCGACGGTTCGGCACGCTCGCAGGTCATCGGCGGCATCACCGCGCACAGCCGGATCGAGGCCGGGCAGATCGTGGGCCGGCTGAAGTCCGAGCACATGCTGCCCGCCTGCGCACCGGTGGTCGCGACGCCGGCGCCGGGCGCATCGTCGGGCTCGGCTGCCTCGAGCACCGCTGTCGCGGGCGGCACGGGTCCGCTGGGAACCCCGTCCTCGACCGGGTCGCTGAGTTCGCGGACGCCGTCGACCGCGACGGCGCTCCCGACGCTGTCCACGCTTCCCGCCGGATCGCATGCGAACGGCAGCGGACGCGGGAGCGCGCCCGGGCCGGTGCGTCCGACCCGAACCGGCACGCGGACGGGCACTCGGACGGGCACGCGGACGGCCGTGCCGACGGCCACGTCCGGCACCGCGACGCCCGCGTCGAGCTCGCCGAAGCCTTCCGGCTCCGGCTCTGCCACCGGGTCCGCGCCGAACCCGACTCCGGATTCCACGCCGAACCCGACTCCGGATACCACGCCGAACCCGGCACCGACCTGCAGGGCCGGCGGATGAGCGGCCTCGGCGCGCAACTGCGCATCCCGACCCGCCGCAACACCGAACTGTTGCTGCTGATCTTCGCCGTCCTGATCGTGGTCGCCGCAGAGGCCGTCGTCGAGGCCACCCAGTCCGGGCACCTGTCCAGCCGGCTGATCACCTACGCCGCGGTACCGATCGTCGTCGGCGTCGTCACCCATCTGGTCATCCGCAAGGTGGCGCGTTACGCCGACCCGTTGCTGTTGCCGATCGTGGTGCTGCTCAACGGGCTCGGGCTGGTGATGATCCACCGCCTGGACCTCGGGCTCAAGCAGCAGGCAGCCGAGTACGGCTACAGCTTCACCAACCCCGCGGCTCCCACGCAGGTCGTCTGGACCGCCTTGGGCGTGCTGCTGTTCCTCGCCTTGATCCTGCTCGTGCGTGACCATCGGGTGCTGCAGCGCTACTCCTACACGCTCGCCCTGGTCGGGGTGTTCCTGCTCGCGCTGCCGGCAGTGTTACCGGCGAGGTTCAGCGAGGTGAACGGGGCGCGGATCTGGATCCGGCTCGCCGGATTCTCCTTCCAGCCAGGCGAATTCGCGAAAGTACTACTGACGATCTTCGGAGCGGCGTACCTCGTCGCCAAGCGGGACGTGCTCTCCCTGGCCGGGCGACGCATCGGCTTCGCGATGCGCTCGCGCTTCGTCGGCTTCACGCTGCCGCGCGGGCGCGACTTCGGGCCGCTGCTGGTCGCCTGGCTGGTGTGCATCGGCGTGCTGGTGCGCGGTCACGACCTCGGAACGTCGCTGATGTTCTTCGGGCTGTTCGTGGTGCTGCTCTACGTGGCCACCGAGCGTGTCAGCTGGGTGATCATCGGCATTCTGCTCTTCGCCGTGGGTGCCTACGTCTCCTACCAGCTGTTCGGCACGGTGCAGACGCGCGTCGGCGTCTGGCTGCACGTCTTCGACAAGCTGCCCAACGGCACCTACCAGCACGACGCCGACGGGTACCAGATGCGGCAGTCGCTGTTCGGCCTCGGCACCGGAGGGATCTTCGGGACGGGGCTGGGCGGCGGCCATCCCGAACTCGTTCCACTGCCGGCGACGGACTTCATCATCTCCTCTTTCGGGGAGGAGGTCGGTCTGTTTGGCCTGGCCGCGATCCTCATGCTGTACGTACTGTTCGTGGTGCGTGGGCTGGCGGCCGCGCTCGCGGTGCGCGACGCGTTCGGCAAGCTGCTCGCCGCCGGCCTCGCCTTCCTGGTAGCGCTGCAGCTGTTCGTCGTCGTCGCCGGCGTCACCCGGCTGCTGCCCGAGACCGGGCTCACCACGCCGTTCTTGTCCTACGGCGGCTCCTCGTTGCTGGGCAGCTACGCGATCCTCGCCCTGCTGCTGCGGGTCTCCGACGCCGCCCGCCGCCCGGCCACCACGCCGCCCGCCAAGGCCAGCCCGCAACCTCAGGCGGTCTCCGCATGAGCACCGCACGCAGTTGCTCGCTTCGCTCCCGACTCCCTGGGGACGCCCCATGAACCGGCCTATCCGCAAGCTCTCGATTGCCCTCGCGGTGATGCTCGCGGCGGTCTTCGTGAACCTCAACTTCGTGCAGGTCGTCAAGGGCGACAGCTACCGCAACAACCCCGACAACCGGCGCGTGCTGCTCAACGAGTACGCCAGTCCGCGGGGCCAGATCGTCGCGCAGGGAACCGCGATCGCCTCGTCGAAGCAGACGACCGACGAGCTGAAGTACTTGCGGGTCTACGAGCAGGGACCGGTGTACGCGCCGGTCACCGGCTACTACTCCTTCGTCTACGGAACGTCCGGTATCGAGCAGGTCGAGAACAGCGTGCTCACCGGCGACGACCCGCGGCTGTTCGGCACCCAGCTCACCGGCCTGCTCACCGGACGCAACGCCCGCGCCGGCAGCGTCGAGCTGACCCTCAATCCTGCCGCCCAGCAGGCCGCCTACGCGGCGATGAAGGCGAACGGGAAGATGCGCCGCGGCGCCGTCGTCGCGCTGGATCCCACGACCGGCGCGATCCTCGCGGCGGTGTCCACGCCGTCCTACGACCCGAACAAGCTCAGCTCGCACAGCCAGGCCACCGTGACGCAGGCCTGGCAGGCCTACCAGCACGATCCGGCCGACCCGATGCTCAACCGCGCGCTCGATCAGCTCTACCCGCCGGGTTCGGTGTTCAAGGTGATCGACTCAGCCGCCGCGCTCAAGGCCGGATACAAGCCAGACCAGCGGATCCCCGCCCCGAACTCCTACTGGCCGCTGGAACCCAAGAAGACGTCGGCGTGCCCGGCGAACCACCAGGGCGCGTGCGTGCAGAACTTCAACGGCGAGACGTGTGACAACGGCAAGACTGCCGCCCTGGCGTTCGCGCTCGCGAAGTCCTGCAACACGGCATTTGCGCAGCTGGTGGTCAGCAAGCTCGGCGCCGACCGGCTCGCGGCCGAGGCCAAGCTCTTCGGCTTCGACTCGTCGAGTCAGCTGCAGGTACCCCTGGACGTCGCACCGTCGACGATCGGCTCGCTCAACGAGCTGCGCAATGACGACGCGGCGCTCGCGCAGTCCTCGTTCGGTCAGCGCAGCGTCGCCATGACCCCGTTGCAGGGCGCCATGATCTCGGCCGCGGTCGCGAACAACGGCTCGCTGATGAAGCCCTACCTCGTGGCCAGGGAACTCGGCCCCACCCTGTCGACGCTGAGCCGGACCCAGGCGACGCAGCTCAGTCAGGTCATCGACCCCGGTCTGGATCAGCAGCTGCAGTCGATGATGGAAGGCGTCATCACCAGCCCCGAGGGGACTGGCGGCCCGGCGAACATCACCGACATTCCCGGAGTGGTGGTCGGCGGCAAGACCGGCACGGCCGACCACGGGGTACCCGACAAGTACGGCAGCCAACCGCCGCCGCACGCCTGGTTCTCCGGATTCGCGCTGCAGAACGGCATCCCCAAGATCGCAGTTGCCGTGATCATCGAGGACGGTGGGGTGAACGGCAACGAGACCACCGGCGGTCTGGCCGCCGGCCCCGTGGCGAAGGCCGTCATGGAGGCCTACCTGAAATCCGGCGGTGGCCGATGACGCCGGAGACCAGCCGATGAGGGCAAGCTCAGATAGGGACGGACTATGACGCAGGCACGACTGGTCGGCGGCCGCTACGAGCTCGGTGAGCTCCTCGGCTACGGCGGGATGGCCGAGGTGCACCGCGGCCGCGACGTCCGCCTGGGCCGCGAGGTCGCGATCAAGGTGCTGCGGGCCGACTTGGCGCGCGACCCGTCCTTCCTCAACCGTTTTCGCCGCGAGGCGCAGGCCGCGGCCGGGCTGAACCACCCGTCGATCGTCTCGGTCTACGACACCGGGGAGGACGCCGGTCCGGACGGCACGTCGCTGCCCTACATCGTCATGGAATACGTCGAGGGGCGCACTCTGCGCGACGTGCTCAAGGCGGAGGGTCGCCTGCCCGCCCGTCGCGCCATGGAAATCGCCGCCGACGTCTGCGGCGCGCTGGACTTCAGCCACCGAAACGGGATCGTGCACCGTGACATCAAGCCCGCCAACGTGATGATCACGCCGGCGGGCGCGGTGAAGGTGATGGACTTCGGCATCGCGCGCGCCGTCGCCGACAACGCCGCGACCGTGACGCAGACGGCGAACGTCATCGGCACGGCGCAATACCTGTCCCCCGAGCAGGCGCGCGGCGAGTCCGTCGACGCGCGTTCGGACGTGTACTCCACCGGCTGCCTGCTCTACGAGCTCGCGGTCGGATCGCCGCCGTTCCAAGGCGATTCCCCCGTCGCCGTCGCCTACCAGCACGTCCGGGAGAACGCGGTCGCGCCGTCGGCGCGCAATCCTGACGTGCCGCGTTCGCTCGACTCGATCGTGATGAAGGCGCTGGCGAAGAACCAGCTCAACCGCTACCAGAGCGCCGGCGACATGCGCACCGATCTGCAGCGGGCGCTGGCCGACGAGCCGGTCGCCGCCGAGTCCGTGATGACCGACGCCGAGCGGACCCAGTTCATCGCCCGCACCCCCCCGCCGCCTGTCGCTCTCGTCCACCGCGACACCGACGAGCCGCTCGGCGCCGACGACCAGCGCCGCCGCGGCCTGGTCTGGCTGGCCGTCGTGCTCGCGTTGCTGCTCGTCTGCGGGCTGATCGTCGCGGTGGTCTTCTTCACGAAGAACAACAACAAGGGCACGCCCGTTGCCACCAAGGCCATCCCCGACGTCGTGGGGCTCGCACCCGCCGCAGCCCAGGCTGAGCTGACGGGCGCAGGATTCACCAATATCGGCACGCCGGGCGCGGTGTCGGACGTCACCAAGTGCACGAAGAAGGTCTCCTCCGGGCAGGTGTGCAGCGTGAGTCCCGCGGTCGGTACCCCGACCAAGGTCAACGCGGCGGTGAGCTACACGGTGTTCGACATGCCGCTGACCTCCATCCCGCCCGTCAGCGGGATCCAGTACAACGACGCGGCCGCCACGCTGACGAAGGACCACCTGACGCCGAAGGAGACCCCCGTCGACACCCAGGGCAACTGCGACAAGGCCGGATGCGTCGTGTCCCAGAATCCGCCCGCCGGGGGCGCCCAGGTGCCCTACGGCACGACGGTGACGCTGTCGGTGTGGAGCGGGAAGGTGGCGCTCGCGAACGTCACGGGCAAGAAGCTCAGCGACGCCCTCGCCGCGCTGAACAAGCAGCAGTTCACCAACATCGACTCCAGCCAGACGACTGTCACCCATGACCAGAACAAGGACGGCATCGTCGCCGACGAGAACCCGACCCCCGGCATCGCGTACCCGCTCAGCACGAAGATCACACTGATCGTCTACAAGTACGAGAAGCCGGCGCCGTCGTGCACCACCCCGCCGCCGAGCCCGCCGCCGAGCCCGCCGCCGAGCACCGCCGCGTCGTCGTCCGGTCACCCGTCGCCGCCCACCACTCCGCCGTTGTCCTTCCCGCCGCCGAGCACGCCGGGTGGGCTGCCGGCGTGCGCAAGCAGCAGCCGCTGAGCGCTCAGCCCTCGGCGGGCAGTACGACTGTCGCCTGCAGGCCGGCGCGGCCGTCCTCGCGCGCGCCGAGCCGGACGGTGCCGCCGTGCGCGCGCACCAGGTCGCGCACGATCGGCAGGCCCAGACCGGTGCCCCCGGACTCGCGGGAGCGCGAGGTCTCGACGCGATAGAAGCGGTCGAAGACGCGTTCCCGCTCGGCGGCAGGAAGGCCCGGGCCATCGTCGGTGACGCTCAGGCGCACGGAAGCGCGCTCGCCCGTCCCGCCGCGCGCAACGGCGACGTCGACGCCCGTGCGCGCGTAACGCACCGCGTTGTCGACGAGGTTCACCACTACCCGGCGCAGGCCGTCCGGGTCGCCCGACACGTCGAGCGGCTCGCTGGCGCGTGCCGACACCGGCACCCTGGCGTGTCCGTAGCCGGCGACGACCGCCGCGACGAGTTCGTCGACGCGCACCGGCTCGCGGCGCACGGTGCCGCCGCCCTCGTCCATGCGGGCAGTCGCGAGCAGATCCTCGACGAGACGGTCCAGCCGCTCGACGTCCACCATCACGTCGTCCATCAGCGCCGGCCAGTCGCTGGCGGGACCCAGCCGCAGCGCCACTTCGAGCTGCACCCGCAGCGAGGCGAGGGGCGAGCGCAGCTCGTGGGCCGCGTCGCCGACGAATGTGCGCTGGCGCTTGGTGGAGGATTCGATGCGGTCGAGCATCGCGTTGAGCGTGACGGCCAGGCGGTGGATCTCGTCCTGCGCGCCGGGCACCGGCAGTCGCTGATCGGCGAGCCCGGCGGCGGTGATGTCGGCGGCGCCGTGGCGCAATGCGGCGACCGGGCGCAGGGTCAGGGCCACGACGCCGTAGGACGCCAGTGCCATCAGCAGGACGGCGAGCGGGCCGCCGATCAGCGCCGCGCGAGACAGGATGCGCACGCTGTCATCGACGCGCGAGAGGTCGGTGACGACCAGCACGGTGTCGCTGCGGGCGGCCTTGGCAAGCACCCGCAGCTGCGCGTCGGAGGTCGTGCTGGCGATGTCGAAGCGCTTGCCCTGCCGGGCCTGGGCGAGCTGGCCGGGATCGAGGACGGGCGTGACGCGGTCGGCGCCGGGCGAGGCGGAGATGACGACGTCCTGCGAGTCCACCACCTGCACCGCGGTGACCCCGCCGGTGGTGGGCTGCACGGTGGCCGGGTTCTTGCCGCTGTTGAATTGCCGGGCGATGTCGCTGGCCGTCTTGCTCGCGGACGAGTCGAGCACCCGCACCAGCGCGTAGCGCTGCAGCACCACGAGCAGGATCGCGCCGGTGGCGACGGCGAAGGAGAACAGCGCCGTGGCCAGCAGCGTGAGCCGGGCTCGTAGCGACTGGCGCGCCCACCACCGGGCGGGCCAGCCCAGGGCGGGCATCAGCCGACGGAACTCGTCGAGCCATCCTCGGCGCTGAGCCGGTAGCCGGCACCGCGCACCGTCTGCACGCTCTGCCGGCCGAACGGCGTGTCGATCTTGCGCCGCAGGTAGCCGACGTACACCTCGACCACGTTGGCGTCACCGTCGTAGTTGGCGTCCCACACGTGATGGAGGATGTCGGCCTTGCTCACCGCGTCACCGGCGCGGCGCATCAGGAACTCCAGCAGGGAGAACTCGCGCGGCGTCAGCTCGATCGTGGTGTCGGCGCGCTTGACGGTGTGCGCGGCGGGGTTGAGCACGAGATCGTCGACGGTGAGGGAAGCCGGCCGCGGGGGGACGCCGCGGCGCAGCAGCGCCCGCAGGCGGGCCAGCAGCACGACGAAGGAGAACGGCTTGGTGAGGTAGTCGTCGGCGCCGAGGTCGAGCGCATCGGCTTCGTCGTACTCGCCGTCCTTGGCGGTCAGCATGAGGATCGGCACCCAGTTCTCGGCGGCGCGCAACTGCTCGATGATCCGGTAGCCGGACAGCCCCGGCAGCATGATGTCCAGGACGACGGCATCGTAGGTGCATTCCTGCGCCGCGTGCAGACCGTCCGGCCCGGTGTGCGCGAGATCGACGGTGAAGCCCTCGCTGGACAGGCCACGTTGCAACGCCGACGCCAGCCGGACCTCGTCCTCGACGATGAGCAGGCGCACGTGTTCTCCCTCGTCTGCGGCGTGATCGCGGTTAGCCTCCCACCGTAGGCGCTTGAGCGTTCGGTGAGTGCTCAGGATGGTCACAGTGCCGCGTCTTGCATCCTTGATCCGGTGAGCATCCCGGCGTTCCTGCGACGGCGCCGTGCGCTGCGCTGGCTCGCCCCGGTGGGGGCGCTCGGCGCGGCGGGCCTGGCGGCCGGCGGCGTGCTCACCGCGCACGTGAACTCGGATTCGTTGCGGCCGACGACGGCTACCGCACTGATTGCGCAACTGCGCTCGGCTCAGGACATCGGCTTCTCCGGCACCATGCTCGCCCAGCTCGCACCGGGGCTGCCGGACCTGCCCGCGGTGGCATCCGACAGCGCATCGCGCAGTGCGTTGACGAGCGGATCGCACTCGATGCGGTTCTGGTACGGCGGCCCCGATCGCCAGCGCGTCGCCCTGCTGGCGGCGACGAGCGAGACCGACGTTTTCCACCTCGGGCGCGACGTATGGCAGTGGAACAGTGACAGCCGCGTCGCAACTCACTCGCGCCTGCCGGCGGCAGCGTCCGCGCCGGCAGCGTCCGCGCCGGCTGCTGCCGCGGTGCCGGTGCCGGCGACGCTGGCGTCCCTCTCGCCGCAGCAGCTCGCCGGGCAGGCACTCGCCGCGCTGACGCCGTCCACCCTGGTCAGCGTCACCACGGGGGTGGACGTGGCGGACCGGCCCGCCTACGAGCTCGTGCTGACCCCGCGTGACCACACGACGCGGGTCGCCTCGGTGCACATCGAGGTCGACGGGGAGCACGGGATCGCTTTGGGCGCGCAGGTCTTCGCGCGCGGCCACGCCGAAGCTGTCATCGACGTCTCCTTCACCAGCATCACGTTCAAGACTCCGGCGTCGGACTACTTCGAGTTCTCTCCGCCGCCGGACGCGACCGTGCGCGATTCCACGGCGGGGGACCCGGGTGCAACCGTCACCTCCGGCAGCGGCTGGACGACGATCGCCGAATACCGCACCGAGCCGGCAGCCACCTCGTACGCTGTCGCCTCGCTCGGCCCGTCGCTGCGCGCGGTCTCCGGCAGGTGGGGTACCGGCCGGCTGCTGGACTCGCCGCTGGTTTGCGTCCTGCTCATGCCGGACGGGCGGGTGTACGCCGGCACCGTCGATCCCGCTGCGCTATATGCGGCGGCTGCTGCGCACAGGTAGCTACCCGCCGGGCACGGATCACTGCAGGTAGGACTCCACGTCGTCGACGGTCCGCTCTTCGGCGGCGTCCGGATCCTCGCCGGTGTCCTCGCGTGCGCGGCGCTGGCGCAGCAGGTCCCAGGCCTGATCGAGTTGCTGCTCCAGCGATTCCAGTCGTCGACGCTGGGTGCCGGCCAAGCCGTGGCCGCCACCGCGCAGCTGCTTCTCCTCCTCCACGAGATCGTGGATGTGCTCGAGAATCGTCTTGTCGTCCACGGGCGTTCGTCCTTTCGCTAGCTGGCTCGGCACGGTCAACGCGACCACGAGCGCCGCGCCGGCGAGCAGGCCCACGCAGCAGAGCGCGACCACCCGATAACCGTGCACCATGACGGGCACCTGGCGGTAGGCCTCGCCGTGCAGCCCGGCCAGCGGCGGCAGCACGGCGATGGCAAGCAGCGAGCCGATACGCGACACCGCGTTGTTCACGCCGGACGCGATGCCCACCTCGTCGGCGGGAGCGGTGGACATCACCGTGGCCGTGAGCGGGGCGACGAGCGTCGTCAGCCCGAGGCCGAACAGCAGCACCCCGGGCAGCACGTCGAGCAGGTAACTGCGGTGGCTCGCGTCGATGCGCAGGGTGAGCACGAGTCCGGCCGCTGCGAGCAGCGGTCCCGCGATCAGCTGGGGACGCGGACCGATGCGAGCGGCCAGCGCGCCGCTACGGGCGGAGAAAAGCAGCAGGACGGCGGTGATCGGCAGCGTCGACAGTCCCGCGGCAAGGGCCCCGTAGCCGGCCGAGACCTGCAGGTGCAGGACGAGGACGAACAGCACCGCGCCGAGCGCGGCGTAGGTCAGCAGCGTCATCACGTTCGTCCCGCTGAACGCGCGGTTGCCGAACAAGCGCAGCGGCACCAGCGGCTCGCGCGCCCGCCGTTCGACGAGCACGAACGCCGCGGCGAGCACGAGTCCGCCGGCGACGGTGGCGAGCGTGAGCGTCGACCAGCCGGCCGTGCCGGCCTGGGTGGTGCCGAAGGTGAGCAGCGCGAGGGCTCCGGCGACGAGCAGGGTGCCCGCGGCGTCGGGCCGACCTGCGCTGCGCTCGGCGCGCGATTCGGGGACGAAGCGCAGCCCGAGCACGAGCACCGCGACCGCCAGCGGGACGTTGATCGCGAACGCCCAGCGCCACGAGACGTCCTGCACCAGCCAGCCGCCGAGCAGCGGCCCGAGCGCGGTGCTCACGCCGGACAGGCCCGACCACGCGCCGATCGCCTTCGCACGGTCCTCGGGGTGGAAGCTCGCGGAGATGATCGCGAGGCTGCCCGGGGTGAGCAGCGCGCCGCCGACGCCTTGCAGCGCGCGGGCGCCGACGAGGACGGCGACGTTCGGCGCGAGCGCGCAGGCCAGCGACGCGGCCGCGAACCACACGGTGCCGGTCAGGAAGATCCGACGGCGCCCGAAGCGGTCCCCGAGCGAGCCACCGAGCAGGATCAGGCTGGCGAGCGTGAGCAGGTAGGCATCGAGAACCCACTGCAGCGCGGCGAACCCGGCGTGGAAGTCCTGGCCGATGTGCTTGGTCGCGACGTTGACGATGGTGCCGTCCAGGAAGACCATTCCCGAGCCGAGGACGGTCGCCGCCAGCACCCCGCGTCCGCGGGCGGAACTCGTGCGGAGATCGGCGCTCACCGTGCCAGTGTGCCCGGATGCTGGACGTCTCGTGATTCCGCGCTATGCTCTGTTCTGGTTGCCGCGATGACTCGCGCGAGGAAACTCGTCACAGTCAGGTAATCGGTTGATTCTTCCTTCTCTCGGCTGTCGGGAATTGGTTGTTCGCCCGGTGGTGACCTCGGAACCCGCACGGTGCGGATTCCTTGCAGCAAGAGGAGAGACTGACGTGGCTCAGGGCACTGTCAAGTGGTTCAACAGCGAGAAGGGCTTCGGCTTCATCGCCCCCGACGGCGGCGCGCCGGACGTGTTCGTGCACTACTCCGCGATCGCGGCTGACGGCTACCGGTCGCTGGATGAGAACCAGCGGGTCGAGTTCGACGTCACTCAGGGCCAGAAGGGCCCGCAGGCAGAGAACGTCCGCCCGGTCTGAACCCGGCATGACCAGTGGGGCTCCGCTTCGGCGGGGCCCCACTGCTGTTCGCGCCGCAGGCGCTGGGCTCAGCGCGGGCCGCGGTCGAGGTAGTGGTACTCCTCGTTCGGCAGCTGGCCGGTCGCCAGCGCCATCCGGTTGGTGAAGTTGTACATCGACGCGATCTCGGCCACGTCCCACACCTCGTCCTTGCTCAGCCCGAGTGACTCGAGCCGCTGCAGGTCCCCTTCGGTCATCAGGTGCGGCGTCGCGCTCAGCTTCTCGGCGAACTCGCAGATCGCGTAGCGGCGCTCGTCGAGGCCGGCGTGGCGCCAGTTCGTCGCGATGTAGTCGGCGGTGATCTCGTCCTCGAGGGCGGCGCGCAGCGCGTGGCCGTGTGCGACGATGCAGTACGTGCAGCGGTTGTAGGCCGAGACGACGACGGCGATCATCTCCCGGTCTGCCTCGCCGAGGTGCTCGCTCGGTTCGTGCAGCTGGTGGTAGTGCGCGAACCAGGCCGACAGCCGCTCCGGGCGGTAGGAGTAGCCGCGGAACACGTTCGGCAGGAAGCCGATCCGCTCGCGTGCCTTGGCGAACAGCGACTGCAGCCGCTCCGGCAGGCTGTCCTCGTCGGGAATCGGGAAGAACCAGGCTACACGGGCCATCCTCGCGCTCCTCTCCGCTGCCCCGACCTTAGCGGCTGCGCCGAGAGGGACTGCCTGCCCGGGCTCAGCCGGCCAGCGCGGCACGCTCTACCGGCTATAAGAGCTGTCGGTATACGGAGGCATACTCGGGTACATGGATCCGATCAGCAACCCGTACCAGCCCAGTGCCGGCGTGCGTCCCCGTGAGCTGGCCGGCCGCGATCGCGAGCTGGCGACAATGGACGTCTTACTCGGCCGGGCCGCGCGCGGGTTCGTCTCGCGGAGCCTGGTGCTCACCGGCCTGCGCGGCGTCGGCAATACGGTGCTGCTCAACGACTTCGCCCGCACCGCCCGCGACCGCGGTTGGATCGTCGCGCAGATCGAGGGTCCGTCGGACTACGACGAGGCCCACCGCCCCGAGGGTGCGCTCCGGGCCAAGCTCGCGCGCGGGCTGCACTCGAGCATGCGCGAGGCGTTGGGCCGCTGGAAGAAGTCCGACGCGCTGCGCCGGGCGGCCGGGGCGCTGAAGTCGTTCACCCTCAGCCTCGACCCGTCCGGAACCTGGACGGTCGGCATCGACGTCGCCGCGGCCACCGGGCGGGCGGACACCGGGCAGGTCGAGCTGGACCTTCCGGAGCTCGCCGTCGATCTCGGCGGTGCCGCGCGTGACCGCGGGCTCGGCGTGCTGGTGTGCGTCGACGAGATGCAGCAGCTGTCCGGCTCGGACCTGGCCGCGATCTGCGCCGCCTGCCACGAGGCCGGCCAACGCGAGGTCCCGTTCTACGTGGCCGGCGCCGGCCTGCCGAACCTGCCGGGCGTGCTGGCCGACGCGAAGTCCTACGCGGAAAGGCTTTTCGACTACTCGCGGCTGGACCCGCTCTCCCCCGAGGCGGCCTCGCGCGCGCTGCGGGTTCCTGCGGAGGAGCAGGGCGTGCAGTGGCGCAAGAACGCGCTCGAGGCTGCGGTCGAGGCGTCCGGGAGTTACCCGTTCTTCCTGCAGACCTTCGGCCGCCACATCTGGGATGCAGCTGTCGGGCCGACCTACATCACCGTCGACGACGCGCGAGTCGGCGGTGCCCTGGCCGCCGAGCAGCTCGACCGCGGCTTCTTCCAGTCGCGGTGGGACCGCGCCACGCCCTACCAGCGGCAGTACCTGCGCGCCATGGCCGCCGACGGCGACGGCCCCTCGGCCAGCGGGGACGTCGCGCACCGATTGGGCCGGCGGCTGAATGCGATCGGGCCGGTGCGTGCCGAGCTCATCGGGAAGGGACTGGTCTACTCGCCCGAGCACGGGCAGCTGGCGTTCACGGTCCCGGGCATGGCCGCGTTCATCGCGCGCCTGGACGGATGAGCGCGTTCATCGCGCGCCTGGACGGATGAGCGCCGGCGCAGCGGAGAACAACGCCCCCTTCACCGCCCGGGGGGAGCGGCGAAGGGGGCGTGATCACGCCTGACCGGGGGGTCAGCGGCTGAAGTCGCGCGTTGCCGCGACGATGAGTTCCTGGCGCATCGACGGGGACGCGGCGCGCAGGGCGCGCGCGAAGTCGCGGTCGTGGCGACGGGCCTGCAGCTTGCGGGCGAGCTTGGTGCTGGTGATGGACATCGGAGCCTCCTCGGCAGGTGATTCATAAATTAGAATACCTGTGTAACCGAAGATTTCAAGCTGCTATGCCCGCCTGTGTCTAACGACACCCTGGTTTAAAGCAAGGCAAAACCTGGATCTGTTAGGACGGCTGCTACGTCGGACAGGAATTGCGAGCCTTGCTGGCCGTCCACCAGCCGGTGATCGAAAGAGACCGCGAGCTGGGTGACCCACCGCGGCTCGATCCGCTCGTCGCCGGCGCCGCCGAGCACCCACGGCATGCGCCGCACCGCGCCGAAGGCGACGATGCCCGCTTCGCCCGGGTTGATGATCGGCGTGCCGGTGTCGACGCCGAGGACGCCCACGTTGGTGATCGTGATCGTGCCGCCGGACATGTCCGCCGGCGCGGTCTTGCCGGATCGCGCCGTTTCGGTCAGCGCGCCGATCGAGCGGGCAAGGTCGAGCAGCGACATCCGGTCGGCATCCTTGATGTTCGGCACGAGCAGCCCCCGCTCGGTGGCCGCCGCGATGCCGAGGTTCACGTAGTGCTTGAGCACGATCTCGCCCGCGGCGTCGTCCCACGTCGCGTTGATCTCGGGAGTCTGCTGCGCCGCGAGGATGACGGCCTTGGCGACGAACAGCAGCGGAGAGACCTTCACGTCCCGGAACTCACGCCGCGAGGCGACGCGCTCACGCAGCTCCATCGTGGCGGTGATGTCCAGTGTGACGAACTCGGTCACGTGGGGCGCGGTGAACGCGCTGGCCACCATGGCCGCTGCGGTGTGCTTGCGGACGCCCTTGATCGGGACACGGGTCTCGCGCTCGCCGGCGCCGGCGACGCGCAGCGCCGGACGGGGCGCCGCCGAGCCGGACCCGGCCGGGCTCGCTGCCGCCTGTTGCACGTCCTCGCGCGAGATCGTGCCGCGGGGGCCACTCGCCGGCACCGAGGCCAGATCGACGCCGAGCGCCTTAGCCAGCTTGCGCACGGGGGGCTTGGCCAGCACCCGGTGGGCCGCGGTGGGCAGGGCCTGCGGCTCATCGTCCGCTTCGACCGGGGGCGCCGCGACCGGCGGCAGGTTGAACGCGGTCTGCACCCCGGTCGCCGCGCGGGCCGGACGGCGCCTGCGCCGCCCACCGCCCTCCGCTTGCGGGCCGTAGCCGACGAGCGTCATCTGCTTTTCCTCGGTCGGCGCCGCGGGCATCATGTCCTCGGCCTGGGTTGCTGCCGTGGAGGGGGGTTGCGCGCCGGGAGCCGGCGAGCCGGTCGCTGCGGTCACTGCCGCGCCACCGGTCGCGGCAGCAACGTCGATCGAGATGATGGGTGCGCCCACCGGGACCGTCTCGCCCTCGGCCGCGTGCAGCGCCGTCACCACGCCGGCGAACGGGGACGGCAGCTCGACGGCCGCCTTGACCGTCTCGACCTCGGCGATGGACTCGTTCACCTCGACGGTGTCGCCCACCGCGACCATCCACTTAAGGATGTCGCCGTCGGTCAGGCCCTCGCCGAGGTCCGGAAGCTTGAACTGCTTGACGTCGCCCATGCCCCCCCTAGCTCTCCGCGAGGGAGCCCCCAAGCGCCAAGACTCCCACAAGGCGTCG
>JBPCOI010000039.1:0-28483 GCA_051000395.1 Jatrophihabitantaceae bacterium | reverse complement strand
TCGGGCCAGGAAGGATCCGAGTTCTGCGATGGTGGTCATCAACGGCGCCGGGAACACGACGGTGGTGTTCTTGTCGACGCCGATCTCGACCAGGCTCTGCAGGTTGCGCAGTTGCAGGGCCAGCGGGTGGGCCATCATCGTGTCCGATGCATCACCCAACGCGGCCGCGGCCAGGGACTCACCCTCAGCGTTGATGATCTTCGCGCGCTTCTCCCGCTCGGCTTCGGCTTGGCGCGCCATCGCCCGTTTCATGCTCTCCGGCAGCTGGATGTCCTTCAGCTCCACCAGAGTGACTTCCACGCCCCAGTCGACGGTGGTCACGTCGAGGATCTTGCGGATATCCAGGTTGATCTTGTCGGTTTCGGACAGCGTCTGGTCCAGGGTGTGCTGGCCGACAACCTTGCGCAGCGTGGTCTGGGCGATCTGATCGATCGCGGAGTACACGTTCTCGATCGCCACCACGGACTTCACCGCGTCGATCACCTTGAAGTAGGCGACCGCGGAGACATCGACGCTGACGTTGTCGCGGGTGATGATCCCTTGGGACTGGATCGGCATGGTCACGATCCGCAGCGATACCCGATGCAGGACATCGACGAAGGGGATGATCACCCGGAATCCCGGCATGCGTTCGCCGATGACACGACCGAGGCGGAACAGGACACCCTCCTCGTACTGCTTGATGATGCGGGCCGACATCGCGGCGCCCAGCAACAACACCACGACGACGACGACGATGACGGTGACGACGATCTTCATGACAGTTCTCCAGATTGGGTCGGCGGCGGTGTCGTACCGTGCAGCACGAGCACCGGGCAGATTGCGTGTTCGGCGCAGGCAGCACTGACCGAACCGAGGAGCAGCCCGGCGAATCCGCCGTGGCCGCGACTACCCACCACGAGCATCCGGGCGTCCCCGCTGGCCTCGAGCAGGACCTTCGCGGCGTTGCCCTCTCGCACCGTGAGCCTCAGCCCCTGCGGGCGGTGGGCGCCGAACACCTCGTCGACCGTCGCCGCCAGAAACTTCTCCGCGTCACCCGACGGGTCCCAGTCAGCAGGCATCATCGCCCAGCCGGTACCCATCGGGCCCCAGTCCGTGAACGGCTGCCACGCGGCGACCGCCTCGATCGTCCCGCCGAGGGTGTCAGCCAGGAACCCAGCCCACCGCAGCGCCCGCTTGCTGGGCTCCGAGCCGTCGACGCCGACAACGATGCGAGCAGCGCTATGCACCGTGGCAGCGAGTGGAGAATTCATGGTGATCCCCGGCGTGTTCGGCGCGGAGCTACTGCTCGGCGGGTTCAGCGGCGGACGGCTGATCTCTTCCCGGACTGGCTGAGCTTCTCAGCATCACCGACGCTACACCCCAGGATGCGGAGACAGCGCTGCCAAGCGGAACATCCGGATGTGGGCCTTCGCTCATCGGTCGGCGCTCGTGCCGGACGCCTCGGTGGGCCGCCGCCGGGCTGGGGCGCGCCCGGCGGGTTGGGTGGGCGCAGGTCGGGCCGCGAGGCTGGGGATCGGGTGCGGTTCGGGGTCCCCGGTGGTGGCGGTGATCTGCTGGCCGTGGTGCAGCAGCGGCAACGGTTCACCATTGAGCAGGACGTAGGTCGCGCTTGTCGGTGTCACCGTGACCCGCAGCCGGCGCGCCGGCAGTCGGATGCCGAAGCTGAGCCGGCTGAGCCCGTCGGGTAGTCGTGGCGCGAAGCTGAGCGTGTGGTCGTGATGGCGCATGCCGCCGTAGCCGGCGACCAGGGCCGTCCACACGCCTGCGAGCGAGGCGATGTGCAGGCCGTCCTTGGTGTTGTGTTCGAGATCGTCGAGGTCCATCAGCGCGGCTTCACCGAGATAGTCGTGGGCCAGGTCGAGGTGCCCGACCTCGGCTGCGATGACGGCTTGGCTGCACGCGGACAGGGATGAGTCGCGGACGGTGAACTGTTCGTAGTAGGCGAAGTTGCGGTCTTTCTGCTCGTAGGTGAACGCGTCCGGGCGCAACTGCATCGCCAGCACCAGGTCCGCCTGCTTGATGACCTGCTTCCGGTAGAGCTCGAAGTACGGAAAGTGCAGCAGCAGCGGGTACTGCTCGGGCGGGGTGCTGGCGAAGTCCCATTCCTGGTGGCTGGTGAAGCCGTCGGACTGCTGATGGATGCCGAGCGCGTCGTCGTAGGGGACGTACATCATGTGCGCAGCATCGCGCCAGGCGGCCATCTCTTCCTCGTCGATGCCGAGTTCCGCGGCTCGGTCGGGGTGCCGCTTGCCGGCATCAGCGGCGCCAAGCAGGTTCTGTTGCGCCATCAGGTTGGTATAAACGTTGTTGTCGGCGATCGCACTGTACTCATCCGGCCCGGTGACCCCGTCGATGCGGAACCGGCCCTGCTGATCGCGGTGGCCCAGCGATTGCCACAGTCGCGCGGTCTCGGCCAGCAGTTCGAGCCCGACGTTGCGTTCGAAGTGCTCGTCCGCGGTCGCGTGTACGTAGCGGATGACCGCGGCGGCGATGTCGGCACCGACGTGGAAGGCGGCGGTGCTGGCCGGCCAGTAGCCTGAGCATTCCTCGCCGTGGATCGTGCGCCACGGGAAAGCAGCACCCTCGTGTCCGAGCTGCATCGCGCGATCGCGGGCTTCGGGCAGGGTGCTGTGCCGCCACCGCAGCGCATGTGCGGTGGCCTCCGGCGCGGTGTAGGTGAGCACGGGCAGGACGAAGGTCTCGGTGTCCCAGAAGCAGTGGCCGTCATAGCCGGTTCCGGTCAGGCCTTTGGCCGCGATCGCGCGACCCTCGGCGCGGGCGCCGGCCTGCAGCACGTGGAACATCGCGAATCGCGCGGCCTGCTGGATCTCGGTGTCTCCGTCGACCTCGACGTCGGCGCACTCCCAGAACTCGTCCAGATAGGCCCGCTGACTGGCGAGCAGGCCGTCCCAGCCGGTGTTCTTCGCGCCGGCCAGGGCGGCGTCGGCCTGGTCGCGGACAGCGGGCAGCGAACGGACAGCGGACCAGCCGTACGCGACGTACTTCACCAGCCGCAGCCGCTGGCCCGGCTGTAGGGTCGTCGACACGCTCACCCGGCCCAGGTGCGGAAAGCTCTCGGACAGCACCTCGGTGTCCGGGGGACCGTCAACCTCGTGGTCCATCACCGCGGCGATCCGCAGCCCGCTACGCCGAGTCGTGTGCACCAGACCGGCCCGCGCCCCCTCAGCGGCGTCTTCCTCCTCGACCAGCGGCGATTCCAGTGCCGCGGCGACGCGAGGGTCGCCGCGACGGGCAGGGACCTCCTCGTTGGCCACCAACTCGGACTGGACGACGATGCGGACCTCGGCGTCAACGGCTTCCACCTCGTAGCAGATCGCCGCGATCGAGCGCTGGACTAGCGATACCAGGCGGGTGGAGGTGACCCGTACCTCAGAGCCGGCGGGGGATATCCAGTTGGCTTGGCGGTGCAGTGTTCCGGTGCGGAAGTCCAGGCAGCGTTCTTGTGTCCGCAGCGTGCCGTAGCGGACGTCGAGTGGCTCGTCGTTCACGAGAAGCCGGATCACCTTGCCGTTGGTCACGTTGATGACCGACTGACCGGACTCGGGGAACCCGTAACCGGCCTCGGCATACGGCAACGGGCGCAGTTCGTAGACGCCGTTGAGGTAGGAGCCGGGCAGACCGGCCGGCTCGCCCTCGTCGAGGTTGCCACGCCAGCCGATGTGCCCGTTTGACAGTGCGAACAGCGACTCGGCCTGGGCCAGCACGCCCAGTTCGAGCTCGGTCGTACGCAGGCACCATGGCTCGATGGTGAAGGCTGGATGGTTGATCACTGGGACGCCTCCGAATGCCGATCGGGGACGACGACGACCGGACACGGCGCCATCGCGACGACGTGCTGGCTGACCGAGCCCAACATTGCACCGAGGAACGCTCCGTGCCCGCGGGAGCCGACCACCAGCAGGTCGGATTCGGTCACTTCCTCGAGCAGCACCTTCGCGCCGTGTCCCTCGATCGCCTGACGGGTGATCGTCACCGACGCTGCGCCGGCGTCGCGCTCGACGGCCGCACTGATCACCTGGTCCAGCACCTTGTCCGCGATTGCGGCCGCATCGGACTGCATGCGCTGCGCAGACTCGATCGGCGCGGAGATGGGAGCGGAGATTCGGGCTCCGCCGAGGCCACCGCCAAGGGCACCACCCGTGGCGGTGTAGCCCATCGGGAACATGCTTCCCAGCCCAGCACCACCCCAACTCGGGTGGTAGCCCCACCCGAGCACAACGTGCAGGCTCGCGTCACGAAGCCCCGCCTCGCGCATCGCCCAACTCAACGCAATGAGCGAGCCGTCCGAGCCGTCGACGCCGACGACGATGCGGCCGTCGGCCGGTACTGGGTCGACTTGCCGTTCCTCGGCTGCCGATTCTGCGGTCTCGATCATGCGGTCACTCCTTCGCGGCTGATGTGGATCGCGTTACGCGTGAGCTGATCCGTCTGTCCCTGTCCGCGCAGGCCCGCCGGTACGGCGCGCTGGTTCGGGGCACCGATCACGTGGCGCAGGACGGCGCGCTCGCTCATGGCGATTCCAGGGAGAAGCTTCGGTCACCGAGTGCGCCAGGCGAGCAGCTAATGGCCTATGAGTTCAGCGGCGGACGGCCGAACGCATCCTGGACGGGCCGAGGTTCACGGCAACTGCAACGCTACGCCTCGCGGCGCCGCAGTGAACAGGAGCGGGACGCAACCCACGCGCTCTCGGCAGGAGCCGCGGACCCCAGGCGGCGGCTGTGAGGCCTGCACGCACGCGTGCTGGCTGTCCGTGATCACGCAGGGCCCCGGCTGCATTCCAGCCGTCCGGATCGGTCGACACCGTTGGCCGCCGCGGTGTAACTTCGCCATTGGCTGGGCCCGTCAGCCAGTCCGGGAGCGAGATCAGCTGTCCGCCGCTGACCACGCAGAGCGCCGTCTCGGTGCCCCGGACGCCAGGCCGCCAGCCTTGCTCCCCGACCTCCGTGAGCGCCAGCGGCCACGCCCCTTGATCACGTTTGCGCCGCGGCCGCCGAGGTTGGAGACGAGCGAGAGTATGAGTGAGGCACTACGCCTGAGGGTCTGGCGCGGCGACGCCGACGGGGGCGACCTGGTCGATTACACCGTCGCGGTCGAGCAGGGTGAGGTAGTGCTCGACGCGCTGCACCGGTTGCAGGCGACGCAGACCGGTGACCTGGCCGTTCGCTGGAACTGCAAGGCGGGCAAGTGCGGATCGTGCAGCGCCGAGATCAACGGCATGCCGAAGTTGCTGTGCATGACCCGCCTCTCGACGCTCCCGTCCGGCCCGGTCAGTGTCACGCCGCTGCGCACCTACCCGGTCATCCGCGACCTGGTCACGGACGTGTCGGCCAACTACCGCAAGGCCCAACAGATCCCGTCCTTCACCCCGCCGGCGGATCTAGCGCCGGGCGATTACCGCATGGCCCAAGTCGATGTGGGACGCAGCCAGGAGTTCCGCACCTGCATCGAGTGCTGGTTGTGCCAAGACGTGTGCCATGTGATCCGTGACCACGAGGACAACAAGCCTGCTTACTCCGGGCCTCGGTTCTTCATCCGTTACGGCGAGCTGGACATGCACCCACTGGATACCCTGGATCGGCGTGACCTGATCCGCGAGCAGGGCGGCCTTGGACTTTGCAACATCACCAAGTGCTGCACCGAGGTGTGCCCCGCATACATCAAGATCACCGACAACGCGATCATCCCGATGAAGGAGCAGGTGGTCGACCGGCGCTACGACCCGTTGCGGCTGCTCATGCCCCGATGGCGACATCGGCCGGGACGAGACCGCGATGCGCATGGCAACGGGCGCGAGCGTCCGATCCTGAAGAGCGGGGAACGCTGATGGCAGATGAGCGCGTCACGGTGGCGATCACAACCCCGCTCGAGGGCGCACTGGTCGCTCGCATCGAAGCAGTAGATGAGCGGCTCGCCGTCCGCTATGAACCTGACCTGCTGCCGCCGTTACGTTTCCCCTGCGACCATCGCGGCATTGAGTCGTTTCGGCGCACCCCGGAGCAACATAAGCGGTGGCAGGCGATGGTGGCCGAGGCCGAAGTGCTGTTCGGCCTTCCCGGCGACGCGGCGAGCGGGTTGGCCGAGGCAGTACGCGCCGCCAAGCGGCTGCGCTGGGTTCAGGCAACCGCAGGCGGCGCCGGCGAACAGGTGCAGGCCGCCGGCCTGAGCACCGAGGAGCTCCAGCGGGTGGTGATCACGCGCGCCGGTGGTGTGCATGCCGGGCCACTGGCCGAGTTCGCGATCCTCGGCCTGCTCGCGTTCATCAAGGACCTGCCACGCCTGCTGGCGGACAAGCAGGCACGCCGGTGGGACCACTACGCGGTCGCTGAACTGGCAGGGGCCACGGTGCTCATTGTCGGACTCGGATCGGTCGGTGCCGAGGTAGCCAGAATGGCCAAGGCGCTGGGGATGCGCGTGATCGCGATCAACCGCAACGGCCACTCCGACTCGCCCGACGTGGACGAGGTCCGGCCCTCGCGGTTCCTCGCGGATCTGTTGCCGGTAGCCCAGGGCGTCGTGCTCACTCTGCCGCTGACCGAGCAGACCCGCGGCATGATCGACGCGGCCGCGATCGAGCGCATGCACACCGGCGCTGTGCTCGTGAACATCGGCCGCGGCGGTGTCGTGGACGAGCCGGCGCTGACCCGGGCCCTGCAGGAGGGCCGGCTCGCCGGGGCCGCGCTCGACGTCTTCGCCACAGAGCCGCTTCCGCTGGAGAGCGCACTGTGGCAGCTGCCAAACGTGCTGCTCAGCCCGCACACCGCCGGCCTGTCGGTGCGCGAGAACGAGCGCATCGTCGAACTGTTCTGCGAAAACCTGCGACGGTACCTGGCCGGTGAGCAGCTACTCAGCCGTGTCCAGCCCAGCCTGCTCTACTGACCGATCCCCGGCCCGAGATGCGAGAGCGACGGTGACCACCATGGTGAGCAAGCACGAGGTCAAGCTCGGTCGTGCCTACGACGAGCCCGCGCGGGGAGACGGCGCACGCGTACTCGTGGACCGGATCTGGCCACGTGGGCTGAGCAAGGACAAGGCGCACCTGGACGAGTGGTGTAAGGCCGTCGCGCCGTCCACAACGCTGCGCAAGTGGTATCAGCACGACCCGGATCGCTTCGAGGAGTTCGGCCGACGCTATCGGGAAGAACTCGACGTGCCCGAGCGCGCTGAAGCAGTGCAGCACCTGCGCGAGCTGGCCAAGCACCGCACGCTGACGCTGCTCACCGCCACCAAGCACGCCGAGATCAGCGAAGCCGCGGTGCTGGTCGACGTGCTACGCAGCTGAGGCGAGTCGATAACCACCGATCATCGGGCACCGGTCGGCGTCCCATGCGGAACTGGCTGGACGTCAACTGGCCGCGGCGAGCTTGTCGTGTTTGGCGGCGATGCTGCCCAGCAAGCTCTGCCAGGACGTGTCGAACGCGTCGGCACCGTCGCGCTGCAGTTGGCCGGCGAGCGCGTCGTGGTCGATGCCGATGCCGGCGTACGCGTCCAGGGTGTGCTTGGCGTCGCCGCCGTCGGTGGGCATCAGGGCGCCGACCTGTCCGTGGTCGGCGAAGGCGTGCAGCGTCTTCTCGGGCATGGTGTTGATGGTGAACGGGGCGGCCAGCGCGCTCACGTACAGCAGGTCGGGGGCGTCGGGGTTCTTGGTCGACGTGCTGGCCCATAGCAGCCGTTGCGGGCGGGCTCCTTCGTTAGCCAGCCGCGCCCAGCGCGGCGAATCGAGCAGCTCTCGGTAGGCCTGGTAGGCCAGCGTGGCGACCGCGATACCGAGACGGTCGCGGAGATCGTCGGGGACCTTGTCGGCTACTGCGGTGTCCCAGCGGCTGACGAAGACCGAGCCCACGGAGGTTACTGCCGGGTCCAGCCCGGCTTGCACCCGCCGCTCGATGCCGCGCAGGTAGGCCTCGGCGGAGGCCTGGTATTGCGCGGCGGAAAACAGCAGGGTCAAGTTGATCGGGATGCCGGCGAAGGTGCATTCCTCGATGGCAGGCAGTCCCTCCGGGGTGCCGGGGATCTTGATGAACACGTTCGGCCGGTCAGCTTTGGCGTGCAGCGCGGTGGCTTGCGCGATGGTGGCCAGGGTGTCGCGGGCCAGCAGTGGGGAGACTTCGAGGGATACCCACCCGTCCACACCGTCGCTGTGCTGGTGGGCCGGGGCGAACAGGTCGGCGGCCCGGCGCAGATCGCTCAGCGCGAGTTCGAAGAACACCTCCTCCTCGGACGCGCCGGCCGCTTTCCAGATGGCGATGTCGGTGTCGTAGTCGGCGCCGGCCTCGATGGCCTTGTCGAAGATCGTCGGGTTGGAGGTGAGCCCGGTGATCGAGTACTCGTCTAGGTAGTGCTCGAGCGTGCCGTCGTCGAGCAGGGCGCGGGTGATGTTGTCCAGCCACAGGCTCTGGCCTGCCTCGTGCAGTTGCTGCGTCGCCTTCATGGGGAGCTCCTGGTGTGGATGGGTCATGACGCGACCAGCCGTCGGGCAGCCGCGGTGATGTGGGTCGCAGAGATGCCGGCGGCGTCGAGCAGTTCCGTTGGCGTTCCGGAGGTGGGCAGTCCGGAAACGGCCAGGTGAGCGACGCGCAGCGCCGGGACACCGGCGTCGGCGAGGGCTTCCAGCACCGCGCCGCCGAGTCCGCCTTCGGGGTAGTGGTCCTCAGCCACGACCAGCCTGCTGCCGGTCACCCGGCAGGCTTCGATGAGGGTGTCGCGATCGATCGGTTTGACCGAGTAGGCGTCGATGACCCGTGCGGTGATTCCGGTATCGGCGAGTTCGTCGGCGGCGGCCAGGCATTCGTGCAAAGTGACGCCGGCGCCGATCAGGGTGACCTGATCCTCCGGCCCAGCACGGTGAAGCTTGGAACCGCCGATAGGGAACTGTTCGCCGGGTGGGTAGAGGACCGGGTAGGCACCGCGGGTGGTGCGCAGGTACACGATGCCGGTCGTGTCGGCCATGGTCGCGACGAGTCGCGCGGTGCTGGTGGCGTCGGCCGGGTAGAGCACGACCGAGCCGTGCACCGCGCGCAGCGCGGCCAGGTCCTCCAGCGCCATCTGGGACGGCCCGTCCTCGCCGATCTCGACGCCGGCGTGCGAGCCGACGAGTCGGATGTTGACCTGCGAGATTCCGGCCATCCGGATGAAGTCGTAGGCGCGGGAGAAGAACACCGCGAACGTGGACGCGAATGGTATGTAACCGCGCACGGCGAAGCCGGTCGCGGTGGCCACCAGTTGCTGCTCGGCGATGAACATCTCGAAGTACCGCTCCGGGCAGACCTTCTGGAACTCTTCGGCATGGGTGGAGTTGCCGACCTCGCCATCGAGGACGACGACCTCCGGGCGCCCTGCGAGCGCGGCGATCGCCGCCCCGAATGCGACCCGAGTCGCCACCTTCTCCCCCAGCTGGAAGGTAGGCAGAGTGATCGCAGCGGTCGGGTCGGCGGTGATCGCGGCGGTACCGGTGGCGGGAGTGTGCGTGGTGATGTGCAGGTCGCTCGGACCGCCGAGCGCGGCGATGGCCCGCTCCGCCATGTCCGGGGGCAGCGCTTTGCCGTGCCAGCCGTTCTTGTCCTCGATCTCGGGCACGCCCTTGGCCTTGATGGTGCGTGCCAGCAGTACCGTCGGCTGGTCGCCGCCGGCGCGCGCCTGCGTGAGCGCGCGGTCGATGTCGGGCAGGTTGTGGCCGTCGACGATCAGCGGGCGGCAGCCGAACGCCTGTACGCGGGCGGCGTAGCGGTCGGTGTCCCATTGCAGCTCGGTGGGTCCGCGCTGGCCGAGCCGGTTGATGTCGATGATGGCGGTGAGGTTGCCGAGCTGGTAGTAGGCGGCCTTGTCCAGGGCCTCCCAGATGGAGCCTTCCGCCGTCTCGCTGTCCCCGCACAGCACCCACACGTGATAGGGCAGCTTGTCCAGATACTTGCCGGCCAGGCCAACGCCGACCGCGTCGGGCAGCCCCTGGCCGAGGGACCCGGTGGCCACGTCGACCCAGGGCAGCACGGGCGTCGGGTGGCCTTCCAGCCGGGCGCCGAGCTGCCGATAGGTCTTGATCAGCTCGTTCTCGTCCACCACGCCGGCGGCCCGGAACATCGAGTACAACAGCGGCGAGGCGTGGCCCTTGGAGAAGATCAGGTGATCGTTGGTGGCGAGGTCGGGCTGCTGCCAGTCGTAGCGCAGGGGCCCGAGCATCAGCACGGCCATCAGGTCCGCTGCCGACAGCGAGGAGGTCGGATGACCGGAGCCGGCGTGAGTGCTGCAGCGGATCGAGTCGACCCGCAGCTGGGTGGCCAGCTGGCCGGCAAGCTCGAGCTGCTCGGTGCTCATGAGCTCGCCGGTCATGACCGTGCTCCCACCGACGCGCTGTGGATCTCCTCCCACGGCACCTCGGGGTTCACCAGCCTGGCGATGTTCACCCGCTGACCCGAACGCACGAGGGCCGCGATGTCGTCGGTGGCGTCCCAGATGTTGACGTTCATGCCGGCCAGCACTCGCTCGTCGCGCAGCCAGAATGCGAGGTACTCGCCCTTGCTCACGTCGCCGCGGAAGACGACCTCGTCGTAGTTGCCCTTCTCGACATAGCCGGAGTACTCCATTCCCATCTCGTACTGGTCGGAGAAGAAGTACGGCACGGCGTCGTAGCTCGCCTCGCGCCCCAGCATGCCGGCTGCGGCCACCGGCGGCTGGTTCAGCGCGGCCGACCAGTGCTCCAGGCGCAGGTGCGTGTCCAGATGCGGGTAGTAGGCGTTGGCGACGTCCCCGGCGGCGAAAACGTCCGGGTCGGAGGTGGCCAGGTGTTCGTCGACGACGACCCCGTTGTCGACACGCAGCCCGGACCCCTCGGCCAACTCGATGTTGGGAGTGATGCCCACCCCGACCACGACGGCGTCGGCGTCAATTACCGTGCCGTCGACCAGACGGACGCCCGTCGTTCGACCGTCGGTGCCGGTGATTTCCTCCAGCCGGGCGCTCAGGCGCAGCGTGACGCCGTGTGCGCGGTGAAGGGCGGCGTAGATCTGAGCCAGCTCATGCCCTAGCACCGCGAGAAGCGGTAGTTCGCCTCGTTCGATCACGGTGACCTCGCAGCCGCCGGCGCGTGCCGCGGCGGCGGTCTCCAACCCGATCCAGCCGGCTCCGATGATCGCTACCCGTGACGCTGCGGCGAACGCGGCCTTGATGGCTTCGCAATCGGCGAGCCGACGCAGGTAGAGGACGCCGTCCAGTTCGGCGCCGGGCACGTCCAGACGACGGACCGCCGAACCGGTGGCCAGCAGCAGCTTGTCGTAGCCGATCCGCTCACCGCCGGCCAGGCTGACGTGGTGCGCGGCGAGGTCGAGGCCGGCGACCCGGGTGTTCAGGCGCAGGTCGATGTCGTGTTCGGCGTACCAGCCTTTCGGGTGGACGTAGATCTTGTCCTTCTCCGACTTGCCCTGCAGGTAGTCCTTGGACAGTGGGGGACGGTTATAGGGGCGTTCGGCCTCCTCGCCGAGCAGCACGACGCGGCCGGCGAAGCCCTGCGTGCGTAGCGCTTCGGCCGCGGTGGCGCCGGCCAGGCCGGCGCCCACGATGAGGAAGGTCTGCTGTGCGGTGGTCATATTTCGTCCTGTCCCTTGTCTGTCGATGGCCTGTTGTCGATGGTTGCCGATGGCCCCTGGTCGGTTAGATGCTCTGCCGGTAGCCGAAGAACTCGTGATCCTCGTTGTAGCCGCCGTAGCCGCCGCCGACTTCGGCGAAGTGCGCGACGAACTCGATACCCTTGATCCACTTCACCTGTTTGAAGCCGAGCTGGGTCTCGTTGCGCAGCCGCAGCGGCGCGCCGTGCCCGAACGAGAGCGGTTCGCCGTTCATGTCATAGGCGAGCATGGTGAGGTGGTTGCTCATCTGCTCGATGGGGTGCGCGTCGTAGTAGATCCCGGCGTCCGGGCCGTCGCCGAGGGAGTAGAACACCACCCATTTCGCGCCGGGTTGCGGGTGGACGAGTTCGAGGATGGTCTGCATCGACACTCCGCCCCACTTGGCGATGCCGGACCAGCCCTGGATGCAGAAGTGCTGGGTGATCTGCTCGTGGTGCGGCAGCGCCCGCAGCTCGGCCAGGCTCAGCTCTACAGGCTGCTCGACGAGGCCATTGATCCGCAGCCGGTAGTCGGCGAACTGCCCGTCGTACAGGGCGGTGTACTCCGGTGAGTCGGGGTACTGGCCGTTGTGCCAGAAGTACGGGGAGATGTCTTTCTCCCGATACTGGCCTGGGGTGGCGTCCAGATGTTCGAACAGTCGCTGCGCGGGTCCGATCAGTGCGAAGCCGACGCGCTGCACCACTCGGGGATGGCGCAGCGTGAACGGTGTCGCCGCCACCCAACCGACGACGACGACCACCATCGTGGCGGCGAAGATGGCGAAGCCGATCCAGTCGGTGGCGTTGCGGCCGGCATAGATGTGGTTGAGGTTGCGCAGCAGTCCGGTGGTGAACACCAGCGCGACGTGGATGGTGATGAAGAACAGAAACCAGCACAGCACCAGGAAGTGCAGCGAGCGGGCCAGCTGGATACTGAACAGCCGGCTGATCGGCTTGAACCGGGTCGACAGCGCCGGGGACATTCCCAGCCCGGTCAGGAACGCCAGCGGAGCCGCGATGAAGATGGTGATGAAGTAGGCGATCAGCTGCAGGCTGTTGTAGGCCACCCAGCCGTTCTCGGCCGGCCAGTTCAGCGACAGGTACTGGATCAGCACCGAGATCGAATTGGGGATCACCGACCAGCTGGTAGGCACTACGTGCCGCCACTGCCCGGTGGTAAAGACCAGCACGTAGAAGACTGCGCCGTTGAGTAACCACAGGGTGTTCACGCCCAAGTGCCACCAGCGGGCCAGCCCGATCGAGTGCCGGATGCCGGGCAGTCCAACCTGACCGGGCAGGCTGATGGAGTCCTTCTTCGCCGTCCACAGCGGGTCAGCCGGAACCGGCTTCTGGATGCGGAACCAGTCCTTGCCCGGGGTGCTGTGCCGGGTCCAATACAGCCGGGGGTGGTCGCTGAGGATCTGGATCCCGGAACGGATGATGAAGATCATCAGGAACAGGTTGAAGAAGTGCTGCACGCCGACCCAGATGGGTAGTCCGGGGTGGGCGATCGCGCTAGCGGATGCGACGGTGCCGGGGTTGGTCGCGATGAAGTGCTGCACTCCAGGGGTGTTCCGCAGGCCCTTGCCGACTGCGACCGCGACGATCAGCAGCACGAATCCGATCGGCAGCAGCCAGAGCAGGTTGAACCACCTGCTCTGCCCGATCCGCACGCGGGGCGCGATGCCGTGCGCGACCGGCACCGAGCCCGCCCACGTGCTCGGGTCCACCACGTCCTCACCGATCGTGAGCTGCGACCGGAAGCTGGCGGCCACCTCCGGCGTGACGCCCGAGGCTGACGCATCAGTCAGATCGGTTGGTTGGCGATCACCGGCAGGCAGCTCGGGACCGCCGCCCGGTTGCGGACGGCGCTGCGTGCTGCGTTCGGTCATCGGTACTCCGGGTATTCGGGGGTGCTCAGGAGGCCAGGTCGACGACGACTTTGACGTCGTCGGCGTTCTTGTGCAGCGCGGCGGCGAAGCCGTCCATCGGCACTCGCCGGGTGATCATGCGGTTCAGCCACGCCAGGTCGGCCTTGGCCAGGGCGTCCGCGGCCTGCTGGTAGTGCCGGCGGCCGGCATTGACCGAGCCGAAGAGCACGGTGTTCTCCAGGACCATCGCCTTGTTCACCTCGTCTAGGCCGACGCTCACGGTGCGGGTGCCGGAGGAGATGCCGGTCAGGCAGACCACCGCGTCCGGGGCGACGATCTCGCCCAGCTCGAACACCAGCGGCCCGTGTCCGGTGCATTCGATCACCACGTCGGGAGTGACGCCGAGGTCGTGGATGTCGCCGGTGTGGAAGCTGGCGCCCAGGTCGGTGACCAGTTGCACCTTCGGCCCGGCGTCGTCGCGGTCGAGCACGTGCACCTGCAGACCCCGCTGCACGCCGAGCAGGGCGGCGAACAGCCCGATCGGGCCGGCGCCGGTGATCAGTGCGACCCGGGGCCGCCAGCTGGCGCGGGTGAAGATCCGCTCGGTCTGTTCCCAGGCCTTGGCCAGTACCGAAGCCGGTTCCAACAGCACCCCGCAATCGCCGAGTTCCGGGTCGAGGCGGATCGCGTAGTCCGGTTCGACGCGCCACAACTGGGCGCCGTAGCCGTCGAGTTCCTTGATCCCGCGTTCGGTGTAGCGGCCGTTGCGGCAGAAGTCCCACTCACCCTGCGCGCAGGGATCGCACGGCACCGGGTCGGGGCGGCGCACGATGCCGGCGACGAGGTCACCGGCAGTGAACCCGCTGTCCTCTGGTGCCTGCAGGACGGTGCCCAGTGATTCGTGCCCGATCAGCAGCCGGTCGGTGCCCGCGGGTGGCCAGCCGTAGCCGTTCTCGACGATGTCGACGTCGGTTCCGCAGATGCCCAGCAGCCGCCCCTGCACGAGCAGCGATCCCGGCTCGGGCGGCGGGTCGGGTAGCTCGCTGACCTGCACCTGATCGGGTTTGCCGGGAATGACGGTGATTGCCTTCATCGGGCTCGTCTCCTCAGTACTGACGGTGATGGGTCTGGTCTAGGCCGCGGCGGGGTGAGCCGATGTCGGCTCGCTGAGCGCGCTGGGCGGCAGGCCGAGGTCGCGTTCGATCTGCGGCAGGGTGCGGTTCTTGGTCTCCGGAACCTGCTTGTAGAAGTAGGCCAGGGCAACCACGGTCAGGAAGCCGAACAGGAAGAACGTTCCGTCGTCGCCTATCGCGCCGAGCAGGGTCAGGAAGGATACGGTGACCACGAAGTTCGCACCCCAGTTGGCGATCGTGGCCACGCTCATCGCTCGGCCGCGGATCGTGACCGGGTAGATCTCGCTGATCAGCAGCCAGAACACCGGCCCCAGGCCGATCGCGAACGAGCCGGTGTAGATCAGCAGCCCGGCGATCGCGACATAGGCGCCGGCGCCGTGCAGGTGACTGCCGCCGAGCAGGAACGTCAACGCGAGCATCACCATGCCGACCGCCATGCCGGCGGTGCCGCTCAGCAGCAGCGGGCGGCGGCCGGTGCGGTCCAACAGCCAGATCGCCACGATGGTCATGCCGACGTTGACGACGCCGTTGACGACATTGGCCAGCAGCGCCGCGGAGTGCCCGAACCCAGCGTTGGAAAGCAAGGTCGGGGCGTAGTAGATGATCGTGTTGATGCCGGTGATCTGCTGAAACACGGCCAGCGCGATCCCGATGGTCAGCGCATGGCGAATCTTCGGGTTGAGCAGGTCGCGCGCGGTGGACTTGCGCTTGGCCAGGTCACGGACCTCGGCGATCTCGGCGTCGATGTCGCTGTCGTCCCGGACGCGCACCAACACTGCACGGGCTTCGTCCTCGCGGCCCTGAGCAACCAGCCAGTGCGGGCTCTCGTGCTGGAACCACATGCCGACGAACATCAGCACCGCAGGAATCGCGGCCAGCCCGAACATCAGCCGCCAGTTCTGGCTGGAGGCCAGCCCGTAGTCGACCAGGTAGGACACGAGGATGCCGGAGGTGATGGCCAACTGGTTGAAGCTGACCAGCGCACCGCGGATCCGCGGTGGCGCGGCCTCGCCGATGTAGAGCGGCACCACCATCGACGCCGACCCGACCGCCAGTCCGATCACCACTCGCGCGACCAGCAACACGACGTAGCTGGGCGAGAACGCGGCCAACAACACACCGAGCACGAACACCGCCGCCGTGCCCAGCACCGTGCGGCGTCGACCGAGCTTGTCGGCGATCTTGCCGGCGAACAGGGCGCCGACCATCGCGCCGATGAGCAGGATGCTGGTCAGCAGTTCCTTGTTCGTCGAGGTCAGCCCATGAAAGTCCTTGCCGATGAACAACAGCGCGCCGGAGATCACCCCCGTGTCGTAGCCGAACAGCAGCCCACCCAGGGCTGTGATGGCGGCGCTCCACACGACGTGACGGCGGATGCTGCTCGCTGACGGCGATGCTGCGGGTGGGTCGGTGACGGTGCTCATGCGCGTGCTGCCTCGAGGTCGCCACGCGGCGTCAGAACCAGCTGACGCGCAGGCTGCTCCCATGCTGTTTGCCCAGCCCGACTGCGGCTGAGGCAGGTTTCCGGCGGTGCACTTGTTGCTTACGGGAAGGCGGCCTAGCGGCGGCGATCCCCGGCCCGGAACGGCTGATGCTCAGCGATTTCGACGCTACGCCGTTCAGGGGAGGCGTGTCACGCGATCGATGCGCGCGTCTTGTCCGACCCGATCGCGTCGCTCGGGCGGTGCCCGCGCGCTACAGGTTCCTGCCGTTGACGATCGCGAACGCCAACGCACGCAGGATGTCACTCGTCAACGTGACGCCGTCCGGTGCCAGCTTGGTCCGCAGCCGTTCTGCGACATCGTCGATCCCCTGCGGGCTGTGCAGGCGGACTTCGTGATACGCGGCCTGAAGTATCGCCGCGAACGTGTCGGGTTCTTCGGTGTCGTCGGTCATCGGGGGATCCTCTCACCGGCCTCGCTCGGCGGTGGCCGCCCGTGCTCGCGAGGCCGTGACCTGCCGGCGGTGGCAAGAAGCACGCATACTGACAAGCATGCAGCGGATCTCATTGGAAGCCTTGGCTACTCAGCAGCTGCAACTGGCTGCCGCTCACGGCGGGCGACCTGCCGCCGACACCGTCGTCGGCGGACACGAGCGCGTGTTGCGCCAGACCGTCGTCGGCCTGGTCGAAGGCAGCGAACTGGGCGAGCACAACAACCCTGGCGAGGCGACGGTGTACGTGCTGCGCGGTCGGGTGCGGCTGTCATCCGACGGGCAGTCCTGGGAAGGCCGGGCGGGTGACCTGTTGAAGGTGCCCGCCGCCCGGCACAGCCTGCAGGCGGTGGAAGACTCCGCCATCTTGCTGACCGTGGCCAAGCTGCCCTGAGTGCACCTGCCCCGTCCAGGACGGCGGGCTGTTCGTCAGCTCTGCCGCTTCCCGTCGGTGGGCGCGCATGGTTGGCGGGCTGTCGGGGATGATGCCGCGGCCGGTCGTGGCGCAGGAACTGCCGCGCTCACCCGGTTTCGCACAGCGGTGAGGATCACCCGCTCCGGACGGCACCGGGTGAGCAGGAGGAATGCCCAGCGGACGAGCACGCCGGCCCGGTTGCCCCAGCCGACGAGAAACGCGATGTGGACCAGTGCCCAGGCGAGCTTGCCGGCCTGCCCCCACAGCTTCAGGCCAAACACGTCGGCCACCGCATCCGAGGGCGAGATGGTCGCCATCGTGCCCAGATCGCGGTAGGTGAACGGGCCGAGCCGGGATGCGCCCGTCACGCGGTGCCGCACCGTTCTCGCGACGTAACGGCCTTCCTGGAGAGCCGGTTCGCTCAGGCCGGGTAGGTCATTCAGGTTGGCCATGTCGCCGACGACGAACACGTCGGGATGTCCGGGCAGGCTGCAGTCCGGGCGCACTCGTACCCGGCCCTTGCGGTCGACGTCGGCGTCGGCGGCCTGAGCGATCGTCACGGCGAGCGGGCTGGGTTGCACGCCGGCGGCCCAGATGACGGTGTGCGCGTCGATGCGTTGGGTGTGCTCGTCCGTCGCCTTGACCGTGATCCCGTCGGCGTCGATGTCCTCGGCCCGGGCGTCGAGGAGGACCTCGACGCCCATCGCGGCCAGGCGCTTGCTAGTATGGGTGCGTAGAACGGACGGGAAGGTGCTGAGCACCTCGGGCAGCGCGTCGATCAGCACGATCTGGGACTCCGCAGCGCTGATCGGATGAAACTCCTGGCGCATCTCTCGAGCCAGCGCGGCCAGCTGCCCGGCGATCTCGACGCCGGTCGGCCCGGCTCCGACGATGACGAAGCTCATCAACCGGCATCGTTCGGTCGGGTCGTCGCACTCCGCGGCCCGCTCGTAGGCCTCGAAGATGTGATCACGCAGGCGTGCCGCCTCGGCCAGGGTCTTCATCGGGTAGGCGTGCTCGCCCCACTCGTCGTGCCCGAAGTAGCTGTCGTGCGCGCCGGCGGCCAGGACGAGATAGTCATAGCTCACCCGGCTGGCCGTGCCGTCCTCCTGAAGCACCTCGACCTGCCGGGCGTCGAGATCGACCGCGGTTGCCTCGCCCAGCACCACGCTGGCGTTGTGTTGGCGGCGCAGCACCTTGCGCAGCGCGGGGGCGATCTCGCCCGGGGAGAGCAGGCCGGTGGCGACCTGGTAGAGCAGCGGCGCGAACAAGTGATGGTCGGTTCGGTCGATCACCGTGATCTCGACCGGGGCCCCTCGTAGCCCGCGGGTTGCGGCCAGGCCGCCGAACCCGGCGCCCACGACGACCACCCGTGGTCGTCGGGAGGTGCCGGGCGCGTCGCTCAGCGGCATGGTGGGTTCGGCTGCGTGCATCGCCCTGGGCAGCCGGTCAGAGGCCCGGGAACGCTTCCGTGAGTGAGCCCAGGACGTAGTCGGCCTTGGCGGCCTGCAACTGGTCGGCGTCGTAGTGTCCGCTGGCCACGCCGATGCCGGTCGCGCCCGCGGTGTGCGCGCCCTCGATGTCGCGGGGCGTGTCCCCGACGACGTACACCTCGTCCTTGCTCAGGTCGTGTCCGTGCAGGCGCGCGGCCTTGCCGATGCCGAGACGGGTCAGTTCGGCTCGGTCGGGGGAGTCCGAGCCGTACGCGCCGAAGATGAAGTACCGGTTGAGCTTGCCGGGCTGCATCTTCAGGTGTGCCGCGCCCTCCATGGCGCCGGAGATCACCCCGATCAGCACGCCGGCCTCGCCCAGGCGTCGCAGCAGGTCCTCCGCGCCGTCCAGGACCCGGTACTCCTTCGAGGTCCAGATGTCCTCGGCCAGATGCCACAGATACTTGGCGTACAGGCGGGTCAGCTCGTCGTGGGACGGGTCGCGGTGCAGCACCGCGCGGAAGGTCTCGCGGCCGACCTGCGGGTCGGTCTCGCCCGCGGAGGTGTGCGCGCCGATGTCGGCGGGGATGCCGTGCAACTGGTCGAACGCCCACGCCCAGCTGCGCGCGCCCGCACCGCCGGTGTGGACCAGGGTCTCGTCGATGTCGAACAGGACGACTTTCGGTTGCGCCATGGGGTTCCTCTCCGTGTCGGGTGATGCGTCGGTGATCTGGGCTTGCCGACCGGTCAGGTTCCGGCTGCCAGCCACGGCGGCTGCCAGCGTTGGTGACCGCGCAGCAGTGCGTCCGCCTGGGGCGGTCCCCACGAGTTGCGTTCGTAACCGCGGATCGGTGCCGGGTCGTCGAGTAGCGGTTGTACTATGCGCCAGGTCTGCTCGACGCTGTCCTCGCGGGCGAACAGGTGCGCGTCGCCGATCAACGCGTCGTGCAGCAGCCGCTCGTAGGGTTCCAGCGGCTCGCCGAGTTCCTTGGTGAACGAGGTGTCCAGATGCACCGGACGCCATGAATCGCCGGCCCGCGCGGCGATCTGTACCCGCAGGCCGGGGTCGGGGTCGATGCGCAGCACGATCTGGTTGGGCTCGACCTGCGTCGGTGTGGGCAGAAACGCCAACCGCGGCGTGCGGTGCAGGACGAGTCGGACCTCGGTGACCCGCTCCGGCAACGCCTTGCCGGCCCGCAGGAAGATCGGCACCCCGGACCAGCGCCAGTTGTCGATCTCCAAGCGCAGCGCCGCGAACGTCTCGGTGCTCGAGCCTTTCGCGACTCCGGGTACGTCGGCGTAGCCGTCGTATTGCCACCGTACATAGTGACGAGGCTCGGCCGCGGGGATCGCGCGGAACACTTCGGCATTCTTGTCCCGCAGCTCGTCTCCGCCGGCGCCGGCGGGCGGTTCCATCGCGACGAGCGCGAGAACCTGCAGCAGGTGGTTCTGCACCACGTCGCGCAACGCTCCGACCGCGTCGTAGAAACTGCCGCGTTCCTCGACGCCGAAGTTCTCGGCCATCGTGATCTGCACGCAGGACACGCTGCGGCGATCCCAGATCTCCGCGAGCGCCAGGTTGGCGAACCGCAGGTACTCCAGCTCGATGACCGGTTCCTTGCCCAGGAAGTGGTCCACCCGCAGGATCCGCTGCTCGGCCAGCGTCTCGTGCAGCCGGGCGTCGAGCCGGCGCGCCGAGTCCAGGTCGTGTCCGAACGGCTTCTCCACCGCGACCCGCGCGTTCTCGACCAGACCGGCCTTGCCGAGCCGCTCGACGATCGGGCCGAACAGCGCCGGTGGCATCTCCAGGTAGTACAGCGGACGCGAGTGACGCGTGAGCCGATCGGCCAGCCGGTCGTAGAGCTCGGTCTCGGTGACGTCACCGTGCACGTAGGACAGGCGATCGGCGAGCCGGTCGAACGCCGTGTCATCGATCGGCTCCCCGGCTTGGTCGATGGCAGCGCGGGCGCGTTTCACCAGCTGATCGACCGACATGCCTTCGGCAGCGACGCCGATGATCGGGCAGTCGAGCAGTTTGCGGCGCTCGAGCCGGTACAGCGCGCGGAAGGTCATCTTGTGCGCGAGATCCCCGGTGATACCGAAGATCACCAGCACGTCCGCCGCTCGCGCGTGGTGGTTAGCCGCCATCCGTCACCCTCGACTCCGCGGGCAGGGCCGCCGACTCGGCCCGGCACCAACCCCCCGCGGGACGGCGACATGCTGTGGTCGTTGACGACCCCGTCGCGGTCGACAGCCTTGCCTTTCGCTCGCGGACCGAACGCGTCGTGCTCATCGAGGTCTCCTGTATTCCAGCGACGGTGACTCCAGCGTGACGGTGCGACCGGTGCAACCTTGTCGGGTCAGAACATGACGCCCGGGTAGGCGTAGCCAGCTCCCCAGTACGGCGCATAACCGTAGTAGCTGTAGATGCCCTGGTGGTAGGCGCGGTCGTTGATCAAGGTGGGGTCATAGCCCGGTGCCGCGGCAACATGGTCGCCGGTGTGGTTGATCGACACCTCGTCCTCGGTGATGCGGGTGATCGCGTCGACCGGAATGAACGACTTCGTTTCACCGATGCCGAGGAACCCGCCATGCTCGACCAGGAGGAAGCGGACCTTGCCTTCGCTGTCGTCGATGAGCAGGTCGTGCACCTTCCCGAGGTCCTTGCCCTCCTTGTCCTTGACCGTCCGTCCGCGGATGTCGTTAGCCGCGCCGTCGACCGTCTTGCCGGTGTCACTCAGTTTGCTGAGGGTGGCGTTGTCTTGCGTGTTCATCGAAAACTCCTCGCGGTTGGGTTGCGCAGTGGTTGGGGGAGATGCCGCGGCTTCTGCGTGCCAATACGACGGCGGCAGCGGCCGTGAACAAGCCGGCGGATCGAAGGGTGGAAACGCGTCGCGGTGAGCGGAGCGTTCATGGGCGATCCCGCGAGTGGCGGTCACCGGCGTGTACGGCGCGGAGCTGATGCTCGGCGGATCAGCAGCGGACAGCTGACCACATCCCGGACTGGCTGAAGTCTCAGCACTACTGAACCTACGCCGCCGCGGCCGCCCACGTCGAGGCGCTCCCGAGGTGGACGGCTGCGCGTATCAGCTGGTCTCAGGAGCCGATCCGGTCAGTTCGGCCAGGATGTCGATGGCGCCCCGGTGACGGTCCAGGCCGAGCTGCGCGCCCCGGGCGTCGAGTTCGCGGTGGGCCCGTTCGGGGGTGTAGCCGTGCCCGATCAGAACCCCGATCGCTTGATTGATCAGCGACGCTACGGCCAGTCCACTGGGAGTGTCCGGTGCGCTTGGCAGGATGCGGTGCTCATCCAGGACGAACTCGGCCAGGGGCCGGCCGGTCAGCCAGGACAGGTCCGCGGCTAGGTCGATGAACGCTCCAGGGATGCCGGCGTAGAGGGTCACGCTGACGCGCGGGGCTGCTACGCCGTCGGTCGCCGCCGGTGGCATCGGAAGGCGCAGTGAGGTAAGGATGTCGCCGGGCTCGGCGCCGAACTCGAGCGTCGTCAGCGTGACGGGACGGCCCGATACCAGGCTCGTCACTGTCAGCCCCAGGTACGAGCGCACCGCAAGCTTGGCGTCGACGGCTAGTTGGCGTAGCGTGTCGGCGATCTCAAGGCCTTGATCATCGAGCGTTTCGCTCAAGGTGGTCAGGTCGGCGGCCAAGGCCGCAGTGAGCTGCACGAGTGGAGTTGCTCCGCTGTGGCGCCCAGAACGCCGATCATACGGCCAGGAGCCGAGGACCGCGGGCTGCGGCACTCGGGCACGACACCGGACGCGGGTCAGGGCCCCGAATCCAAAGGGTGCCTGCACCCGACATTACCCGACACGCGAATTCGCCGGTCGCTACCGGAAATTGTGCGGCGCGCGATAGCCGACTGCGACGTCACGCTTCGGTGTGCCGAGCGCGAGCGCGGCGCACCGCTTCGTCGACGATCTGTTGGGCCACCGCGGCGAGCTTGGTGTGTTCGCTCTGACTGATCGTCCGCAGTCGGGCGAACGCCTCCTCGGCGGTGCCGCCGGTGCGGGCTAGCAGGATGCCGATCGCATGATCGATCACCGGTCGGCTGGACAGTGCTGTCTGCAGCTGCGCGGTCAGCCGCAGCGCGTGGCTCAGTACCTGCGCGTTGTGCACCGCCACGGCGGCTGGGGCGGCGAACAGTTCACCGAGCTCGGCGGCGTGTTCGGTGAAGGCGTCCTTGGCGTGGGCGTAGACGTTGATGGCGCCGACGACCTGATCGGGCAGCAGTAGCGGGAGGGACAACACGCTATGCACGCCCAACCGGCCCACCCGGGGACCGAAGCGCGGCCACAACTTCTCCCCGCCCAGCGACCCGGATCGCACAGTGCGCCGTTCCAGCGCGGCGGTAATGCACGGGCCTTCGTCGACCTCGACGTACTGGATCTCGTCGATCTGGCGCACAAACGGGGCGCTCGCGGCCAGGCACTCCACCCGGTTGTCCGGGCGGTCTACGCGCAGCAACGTCACCCCGGCGCCGTCTGCGCCGGGAATGGCGTGCACCGCGTAGGTGGCCACCCGGGCCAGCAACTCCTCGAGCCCGAGCGTGCCCGCGACCAGACCGGCGAGTTCGGTAAGGCCGGACCGCAAGTCATCGGCGTCCGCGCTAGCCTGCTCCGAGGTGAGCACCGGCGGGCTGACCTGACCTGTTTCCTCGCTCACGGCCGTGTCGTCTCCTGGTGATCTCCGAACACTCACTGCGAAATGCTACCCCGCAGAGGCTGCTCAGTGACCGGGAACGACGACCGTTCACGGAGCCCGCCACACCGCCGCGGATCAGCTTGGTTACGGCGACGACGTGTCCGGCGCCTCCTGGTGGGAGTCCATGCCCAGCAACGCGTTGATGCGGCGACACAGATCCTGCTGAGCCTGGGGGTCATGGACATCTCCCAGTAGCTCCGCGAGCGCTCGCAGCGCGAGCACGTTGACCTCGAAGTCGTGTTCGGCTTTGACCCGATCGCGTTCAGCCGTGCGGTTCTGGCTGAGCAGGATAAGCGGCGCGGCGTAAGCGGCCTGCGTCGAGAACAGCAGGTTCAGCAGAATGAATGGGTATGGATCGAACTCCCGCATGTGCAAGAAGCGCAACGCGACGTACCCGTTGTATCCCAGCCACAAGATGATCAGGACGCTCTGGCCCAGGATGAAGGCCCACGAACCGAAGACCGCCGTAACCTGGTCGGCAACTCGCGCCGACCATCGTAGATCGTCGTGCCGCACCCGGTTCGCCGGCGAACGATGCCGACGAGGTCGCTGCTTCGATGTGGCGGGCCGGCTCCGCGAGCGTCTCTCGCGGCGGGCGTCTTCATCGGCTGACCCTTCGGTGCTCAACCGACCCCCTGTACGACTTGGGACGCGTCTTATCGACACGTCTCGGAAGCGATCCAATCACGATTCTTGGGGGAGGATGCTCAGCACGCGCCTCGCCGATATCGACCCGCGGATCAGCGCCAGCTTGGCCCAGGAGAGCTCTGGGACGACCGCGATGCCGTCCTCGCGGCGATAGGCCTCCGTCCCCGTGGTGACGAGCACGGCATCGAGCAGCTGGTCACCGACTCGGTCGCGCAGCCACTGAGCTGCTTCACGTCGGCCGCCTCGACCGTGGCGGAGAGCTTGACCTCGATTCCGACGATGCCGTGATCGGTACCGGAGATGACGAAGGCGACTTCATGTTCGCCGCGCTGGGTTCGCAGATGTCTGACGTCGGCCTCAGCGGCTTGGGCGTAGACGCGCAGGTTGAGGGCGACAAGGCTCTCGAACAATGCGCCGAGCATGGTTGCGTCGCGGGTATGGCTGGCTCGCTGTCGCGCCCGGATAGGAGCCCGCGCGCGGTCAGCACCTTCAGCGGTGCGTTTGGTGACGTCACTCTGGTGAGAACACCTCAGTGGCACCGCTTGGCGGGCTTGGGTGTCACTCTCGTGCGTCACGCCGGCCCTCCCGCGCCGGCCGTCGAGCAGCGAGGATCATGGAGCAGGTGAACCGGCTAGCGAGTGCGACGAGCCCGTATTTGCTGCAGCACAAGGACAATCCCGTCGACTGGTGGCCGTGGTGCGACGAGGCGTTCGCCGAGGCTAGACGGCGGGACGTGCCGATCCTGCTGTCGGTCGGCTACGCGGCCTGCCACTGGTGCCACGTCATGGCGCACGACTCGTTCGAGGACGCCGACGTCGCCGCCGCGATGAACGAGCACTACGTCAACATCAAGGTCGATCGTGAGGAACGCCCGGACGTCGACGCGGTCTACATGCAGGCGACTACGGCGCTCACCGGCCAGGGCGGCTGGCCGATGACCTGCCTGCTCACGCCCGACGGCGAGCCGTTCTTCGCCGGGACGTTCTTCCCGCGCGCGCAGCTGCTCCAGCTGCTGGACGCGGTGGCGCAGGCGTGGCAACGCGACCGGGCCGAGGTACTCGCAGCCGGAGCGCGGGTCGTGTCGGCGCTGGCCGATGCCGCCCCGGCGGGCGTCACGGACACCGAGGTTCCCGGCGCCGCGCATCTCGACGAGGCGGCCGAGCGGCTGGCCGGGCAGTTCGACCGCGTCAACGGGGGATTCGGGGGGGCCCCGAAGTTCCCGCCCTCGATGGCGCTGGAGTTCCTGCTGCGCCACGGCGAGCGCACGAGCGCGCGATCCGCCCGCGAGGCCGCCGAGCGCACCTTCGAGGCGATGGCCCGCGGCGGGATCTACGACCAGCTTGCCGGCGGCTTCGCCCGCTATTCGGTCGACGCGGCCTGGGTGGTGCCGCACTTCGAGAAGATGCTCTACGACAACGCGCTGCTGCTGCGCGGCTACCTGCACTGGTGGCGGATCGGCGGCTCGAAGCTCGCGCAACGGGTCGCGCGGGAGACGGCGGACTTCCTCCTGCGCGACCTGGGCACGCCCCAGGGCGGGTTCGCGTCCGCGCTCGACGCGGATACCGACGGCGTGGAGGGTCTCACCTACGTGTGGACGCTGGCGCAGGTGCGCGACGTCTTGGGCGCGGATGACGCTGTGGTGGCGGCAGCGCTGTTCGCCGTGACCGAGGAGGGGACGTTCGAGCACGGGTCCTCGACGCTGCGCCTGCCTCGCGATCCGGAGAACGCCCAGCAGTACCAGGACATTCGCGCCCGGCTGCTGACCGCCCGCAGCACCCGTCCGCAACCTGCCCGCGACGACAAGGTCGTCGCCGCCTGGAACGGTCTCGCGATCTCGGCGCTGGCCGAGGCGGGCGTGCTGCTCGGCGAGCCGCGGTACCTGCGTGCCGCGTGCCGCTGCGCCGAGCTGCTGCTCGCGACGCACGTGGTGGACGGCCGGCTGCGGCGAACGTCGCGCGAGGGCGTCGTCGGCGAGGCGCTGGGCGTCGCCGAGGACTACGGCGACCTCGCCGACGGGCTGCTGTCCCTGCACCAGGCCACCGCAGATCCGCGCTGGCTGCGCGAGAGCGCCGGGCTGCTCGACTTCGCGCTGGCACACTTCGCCGACGGCGACGGCGGGTTCTTCGACACCGCGGACGACGCCGAGGTGCTGGTGCACCGCCCCCGTGACCCGACGGACAACGCCGCGCCGTCCGGTGGCAGCGCCCTTGCGAACGCGTTGCTGACGTACTCCGCGCTGAGCGGTTCCCACCCTCACCGTGCCGCTGCCGACAACGCGCTGCGCATCGTCAGGTCGCTGGGCACCAGGCAGCCGCGGTTTCTCGGCTGGGCGCTCGCGGCAGCCGAGGGGCTGGTGGCCGGACCGGTGCAGGTGGCCGTGGTCGGCGAGGCCGACGGCGGCGCGCTGAGTGCCGCCGCGTGGCGGCACCGCCCGCCCGGGGCCGTCGTGGTGTCCGGCACGCCCGACGCGGCGGGGGTGCCGCTGCTCGCCGGCCGCCCGCTGGTCGACGGCGCTGCCGCCGCCTACGTCTGCCGCGGGATGACCTGCGAGCTGCCGGTGACCGGGGTCGCCGAGTTGATCGCGGCTCTGCAGCGCTGACCCGCTGGATCAGTCCCGATCTCGGTGCTATTGACCGGCGAGGCGCAGGAAGATCGGCCGCGGTGAGCCGTCAGAGTCCGGGGCCCTGCGCGCGCAGCTTGTCCACCTCGGACATCGCCTCACGCAGGCCGGCCAGCCACTCGTCGGTGTGCTCGCCGACGAGGGTCACGCACCACGCCAGCGCCTCGGACCGAGAGCGTGCCACGCCCGCTCCGACGAGGGTGTCCAGGACGCGCCGCTCGTCCTGGCGCAGCCGTGTCATCACCGGGACGGCCAGGTGGGTGAACAGGACCCGGGTCTGGCCGATCGAGGCCCCCCACGCCAGCTTGCGCCCGTACCGGGCCTCCGCCTCGTCCGCGATCTGCATGCGGGCCTCGCGGGTGTCCTCGCGGAAGCGCCCGATCCGGCCCACCGCCGCGGCGCGCCGGGTGTCGTCGTCGACATCCTTGGCCGTGTCCGGCGCGGCGAGCTCGCCGATCACGACGATCTCCTCGCGGTCGGTCGTGACGCTCGGTGCGCCCGTGAACCAGTCCTCGGGCAGGCGTCCGGCGAGCCACGCCGCGGCGTCCTCGGCCGAGGGCAGATTGGCCTGCTGCCAGCCGCCGGAACGGCCGTAACCTCTGCCGCGACCGGGGCCGCCGGGCCGTCCCCGTCCGCCCCCGTGCTCAGTTGAAATCACGATTACCCCTCTGATTGAATAGCTATGATTACATCATTACACAGTTGTCAAGGCATGCCGGGTCGAGGCGTCGTGGTCGATCGCGCCGCGCTGGGGAGTGCCGTGCTCACGACTGGCTAGCGGAAGACGGCAAGCCAGATTGCCACGTAGGGGCACAGCGCCGCGAGCAGGGTGCAGGCGTGGAAGACCTCGTGGAAGCCGAAGATGCCCGGGAACGGGTCGGGTCGCTTGAGGCCGTAGACGACAGCGCCGAGCGTGTAGACGATCCCGCCCAGGGCGATCAGCACGAACGCCGCCGCCCCGCCGTTGTGCAGCAGGTCGGGGAACACGAACACCGCCACCCAGCCGAGCGCGATATAGCACGGCACGGCCAGCCAGCGCGGCGCTGTAGGCCATGCCGTCTGCAGCGTGACGCCGAACAGCGCCCCCGTCCACACGACCGCGAGCACCGCGACAGCGGACGCGCGGGGCAACGTCAGCGCCGCGATCGGCGTGTACGTGCCGGCGATGAACACGAAGATCATGGAGTGGTCGAGGCGCTTCATCAGCGCGTGTGCCCGAGGGCTCCAGGACAGGCGGTGGTAGAGCGCCGACGTGCCGAACAGCATCGTGATCGTCGCGGCGTAGATCGCGGTGCTCGCGCCGGCCACACTGCCGCGGATCAGCGCGGCGACGGCGATTAGGGCGGCGCCGGCGCCCAGCGAGATCACGGCGGCATAGGCGTGCAGCCAGCCGCGCAAGCGGGGTTTCAGCTCGTAGACCACCGCGGCGACGGCCTCGGCGGCGCTCGCCGGAGCAGGGCCGGTCGTCGACATGCCTTCAGGTTACGGCACCGTAGGTTCCCTCCACACGTCCGCGGACCCGACACTGGTGCCGGCTGGCGGGAGGACCCGTCCCGCAGCGATAGGTTGGGCGCCGTGGGTGCGCGGGCAGCGGTCTATTCGGTCTACGAGCGGCGCCTGCGGCGGAACCTGGACGGCCTGCCGTTGCCCCGGCACGTCGCCATCATGATCGACGGCAACCGGCGCTGGGCACGGGCCGCGGGCTTCGGCGACGTCAGCCAGGGCCATGTCGTCGGAGCACAGCACATCGCGAACCTGCTCGACTGGTGCACCGAGGTCGGTGTCGCGCACGTGACGATCTGGCTGCTCTCGACCGACAACCTGCGCCGCCCGGCAGACGAGCTCGAGCCGCTGCTGCGGATCATCGCCGGGGTGGCCGAGGAGCTGTCTGCCGACGGCAAGCCATGGCGGGTGCACGCGGTGGGAGCGCTGGACCTGCTCCCCGCGCCGACCGCCGAGGCGCTCAAGAGCGCCGAGGAGCGCACCGCCGACCGCGACGGGCTGACCGTCAACATCGCGGTCGGCTGCGGTGGGCGCCGCAAGATCGCCGACACGGTATGCTCACTGCTGCCGGAACACGCAGCGGCCGGCACGTCCATCG
>JBPCOI010000096.1:0-6541 GCA_051000395.1 Jatrophihabitantaceae bacterium | reverse complement strand
CGGCGAGGGTTTCCGCACTGCGGGGCTCTGCCTGTACCGCGACGGGCAGGACAGCGTCGCCTGGCACGGCGACACCATCGGACGTGGCCGCAACGAGGACACCATGGTAGCGATCATCTCGCTGGGCCATCCCCGACCGCTGCTGCTGCGGCCGCGCTCCGGTGGCAACTCGCTGCGCTACCAGCTCGGGCACGGCGATCTGATCGTGATGGGCGGCAGCTGCCAGCGCACCTGGGAGCACGCGATCCCGAAGTCGAACCGTCCGATGGGAGCGCGGATCAGCATCCAGTTCCGCCCCCGCGGCGTGCGGTAGCGCTCAGGAGCGGCAGATGCACCCGCGACCGCCAGTCATCGCGCGCGTAGCGGCGCAGTAGCGGGCGGCGATCGCGTCGTGCGCGGCGCTCGGGTGCGGGCACGAATCGCAGCACGGTTGCGCGACGGGCTCGCTCTCGTCGAGCAACACCGGTGCGGGGGACGAAGTTTGCGTGGCGGTTGGCATAGCCGGACCTGACTGCGCTGGCGCAACGCCTGGCGCCTGGTGACGGACTTCCGGCTCCGGTGCCGGCTCGAAGGGCGGCACGCGAGGAGAAACCGGAACACGATCCACCGTACGCGGCCCGGCTGCGGCGTAGGGTCGGCTCATCCGATACCGCGGCCTGGAGCGACCACGGGACCCATCCCTGCGAGCCTGGAGCGCACCATGTCCGGAAAGAACAAGGGCGGCCGCGAGATCCGAAAACCCAAGCAACCGAAGAAGGCGAAGGCGGCGGAGCTGACCAGCGTCCTCGTCAAGCCCGAGACACCGAAGAAGCCGAAACGCTGAATTCGCGCGCTGCCGCGCAAGACCGTCAGCGCAACAGATCGGCAAGCACCGCGGCCTCGCTGATGCCGGCGTCCTTGGTCGCGGTGAGCAGCGTAAGCATGCGCTTGCCCGCCAAGGCACGAAGTTCTGCCAGCGCCTCGGCCCGCTCCGGCTCGCTCAGCTCGTCGCGGTATCGGCGGGTGAACTCGTGGAAGCGCTCCGGGTCGTGGGCGTACCACTCGCGTAGCTCGGTGGACGGCGCGATCTGCTTGCACCAGCTGTCCAGGGCCGCCTTCTCTTTGGACAGGCCGCGCGGCCAGATGCGGTCCACGAGAACGCGCGCACCGTCGCTGCGCTCCGGCTGCTCGTACACGCGACGTACCTGCACCCGGCGCCTGTCGACGGCCACTTGCCTGCCTCCTGCGCTGGCGGACGCACCCTTGCCGGTGGGACGACCCAGTGGACAGACTGGACGCATGCAGAGGATCTCGCTCGACTCCGTGGTCGGTCAACAACCCGCGAGCCGCCGTGCGGAGAGGTGGCAGCCGAGATGACCGAGCGCGTGCGCGGCAGGCATGCCGCGCCTGCCGATTCCTCCGGAGCACCCGAACCGGCTGCGACACCGCCTGCGCCCGCGTCCACTCTGGGCGAGGAACACGCGCTGCTGACCCACGAGGTGGGCACCCGCGCGCAGGCCGTGCTGCAGGAGACCGACGAGGGTCGCTGGCCGCAGGCGCAGCTGCAGGAGCTGCTCAACTACCTGCACCTGGAGGTGCTGCGGCAGGTCACCGATGAGGAATGGCTGCTGTTTCGCACCGCGCACCATGCTGCCGAGGAACTCGGCCGGTTGCGCCGTGACCATCTCGAGCTGCGGCTGGCCGTGGACGTGTTGACCCAGGCAGCGTCGACCCACGACGGGCCGGGTGCCCTGTCGCCGGAGCAGCTGGGCGCCGCGACGCGCGACCTGCTCGGGCAGATCGAACGCCACCTCGCGGCGGAGGAGGCGCTGCTCGACACGAGCGCGCACGAGATCCCGGCCATGGCGGTGATGGGCAGCCAGCCGCACGAGTGGTACGACCTCACCGAGGGCCCGGTGATCGACCTGGACGCGCTGCCCGGGCCGCAGGGCATCGACGCGGCGCTCGGGCGGCTGCTGCGCCTGGGCCGTGGAGAGCAGGTCGAGGTGCGGGCCAGCGGCGACCCGAGCCCGCTGTGGCAGCGCCTGATCAGGGGCGACCACGGCGGATATGGCGTGAGCTACCTCGAGCGCGGACCGCGGCTGTGGCGCATGCAGATCGTCCGGCATGCTGAGCGCTGGACGCCGCATCCGATGGCTTGACGGCGCGTGCGCTCGAATTTCGTCGTCGCGTGGAACGGGAGGAATTGCAACGGCACAGTTCGTCGTTCGGCGCAGCCGCGACCACGTACGCCGAGCACCGCCCGGACTACGTGCCGGCGGCGGTGCGCTGGGCGCTTGAGCCAGCGCCCGGTGCGCGGGTGCTCGACCTCGGCGCAGGTACCGGCAAGCTCACCACCACGCCGGACGCGCTGGGCGCCGACGTCATAGCGGTCGAACCCGATTCGGCGATGCTTAGCCAGTTGCGCCACGCGCTGCCGACGGTCCGCGCCGTGCGGGGTAGTGCCGAGGCGATTTCCCAAGACCGGCACCGCCCCCGGTTCGGCTCGCCGCAGCACGCCGAGTTCCCGCACGGGCAGCGCCGCACCGCCGACTCCCTCGTCGAGACCCTCGCGACCAAGGCTGCGGCAACAAGGCGAGCAGGCTGACGCCGACCGCGACAAGCACACGGATCAGAAGCGCCGCCGCCGCGCCAAGGAACGCCCAACGGACCGCGAAGCGGGTGCCGAGCATCAGCGAGGCGAACGTCGTCTTGTCCGGAAGTTCGGCGATCAGCACGATCCCGACACCAGCAGCACCTGCAACGGATTGATCGAGGCCCCGCTTCCGGACGTGACCAACCGACGCGAGCGGTGAGGCCTAGCGGCACAGGACCGAGGCCCGGTGACGCCGTCATCGTCGGGGCGAGTCGAGTTGACACGGCCAGATATCGAACCGTCCGGCGACGCGCTGCGTGCATGTAGTCAGGGGCCGGCATGCGGCAGGCCCGGATGCGGAGATCCGGTGCTCGTCATCAGCAGGCTCGCGATGGTCGCCGGGCTGAGCGTCGCCGTCGCTGGGATCCAGATCGACGACCACAGCGGTCTCACCGGCCTTCGCCGACAGGCACTGGCCTGGCCTGGCCTATCGGTTGCTCGAGATCGGCGCCTCGTCGTCGCCGGGCCGCCGATGTGCTCCGCCGGTGCCGAACTGCCTTGCGTGGCGCCCCTCGGCGTCGTCTCGCTTGTGGTGCAAGACGCGTTCGAACGCCACGTGCTCAGACCTCGATCCCGACCCGCTCGTCCCGTCTGCCTCGAAGGAGCCTCATGTCCACCACCCACCTGCGCATCCCGGTGCTCGTCACCGCAACCATCGGCGCTGCCCTCGCGCTCGCCGCGTGCAGCTCCGGTGGAAGCGGCGGCGACCATCCTGCCACCGGCGCCACCACCGTCCCCGCCACCTCAGCCGGCACGTCTGGTAACACCGTGACCGCTACCGAAACGGAATTTCACATCGCCCTCAGCACGAAGGCGCTGAAGGCCGGCGCCATCACCTTTCACGTGAAGAACGCCGGCTCGGTCACCCACGCGCTGACCGTCGACGGCCCCGGTGTCAGCGACAAGAGCACCGGAGACATCTCGCCGGGATCCAGTGCCACGCTCACCGTGATCGTGAAGGCTGGCAGCTACCAGGTGTTTTGCCCGGTCGGCAACCACAAGATGGAAGGCATGGACGAGACGGTGAAGGTCTCCTGACATGCCGGCCGAAAGCGCGCGACGCGTCGAGGTGACGCGTCCGACCACCATCGGCAAGGGCGCCACCGTGACTTTCGTCGTGCTCCGCGTCGTTGGCGGCGGATTGCTCGCGACCAACGCCGGCGTCCACGCCTATCTCTGGCAGGCCGGTTATCGGACGATCCCGACCATCGGCCTGCTGTTTCTGCTCGACGTGATCGGGGCATCGGTACTGGTCATTGCGGTCCTGCTCTCGCCGCGAGGCATCTTGCCGGTCGTCGCCGCTGCGGGGGCGCTGCTGGAGCTCGGCACCGCGGGAGGGTTGCTGCTGGCGACCCGGCACAGCCTGTTCGGTTTCATGGAGTCCTCGCGTGCCACGCTGTATCAACAGTCGCTGGTCACCGAGTTGGCTGGTGCTGTCGCGCTCGCACTCCTCGCGCTGTTGGCAGTGCACAACGCACGGAGCGGCGCGAGTACCCGAAGGTGGTGAGCAGGTCCGTGGATGCCGCAGCCGAGGCCGAGCTTCGGGTGCTGTACGACGAGCACGCACCCGCGCTGTTCGCGCACGTCGTGCGCCTGACGGACGGTGACCGCGGCCGGGCGGAGGACATCGTGCAAGAGACCCTGGTGCGCGCCTGGCAGAACCGGCAAGCGCTCGGCGCGAGCCGTGGGCCGGTACGTCCCTGGCTGTTCACCGTCGCGCGTCGGATCGCGATCGACCACCACCGCCGCCGCGAAGTCCGTCCGCAGGAGTTGGGTGGCGCGGCCGGTGACGACGTGCTGATGACGGTGGCCGACGTTGCCGATGTCGAGGACGCCCTCAACCGTATCGTGGTGCTCGACGCACTGTCGGCATTGTCGTCCGAGCATCGGGAAGCGATCATGCAGACCTACTACGCCGGCCGCACCGTGGCCGAGGCGGCGCGGCTGCTGGGAATCCCTGCGGGGACCGTCAAGTCCCGGAGCTACTACGCGCTCAAGGCGCTCAGACTGGCTTTGGCCGAGCGTGGGGTGACGATGTGAGCAGTCGATGCGACCACACCCGCCTGCTCCTCGGCGCCTACGCGCTCGGCACGCTCGAGCCTGCCGAACAGCAGACGGTCGAGCGTCACCTGGCGTCGTGCCCGTCGTGCACTGCCGAGACGGACGAGTTGGCCGCCGTTGTGCCCATCCTGTCCACGGTGTCGCGTGATGACGTGTCTGCCGAGGCACCGTCACCGGATCTGTTCGCTCGGATCGTGTCTGCCATCGACTCCCCGACACCGACGACGGGTACCTCGCCTGCACCGGCCGCCACCGGTCACAAGCCGAGGCGGTGGCTGCTGGCCGCCGCGGCGAGTGTCGTATTGCTCGCCGGCGCCGGTGCCGGAACCGCGATCGGCGTGTCGCTCAGCTCGTCCCATCCCACCTCGACGACCGCGAGCGCGAGTTCGGGAGGTGTGAGTCTTCGGGTCACCGCACGCGACGCAGCCACTGGCACACTGCTCGACCTGGTAGTCGTCGGCCTGCCGCGCAACGAGCACTGCCATCTCGTCGCCTCGGCCGCGGATGGGTCACGACACGACGCCGGAAGCTGGAACGCCACGTACGACGGCCAGGCACGAATTACCGAGTTGACCGATGTCCCTCGCGCCCAACTGCGCCGCCTCACGCTCTACGGAAGCGCAGGTCAACGGCTCGTCACCGTCACGGTCTGAACCACCACGAATGTCAAACCTGGTTGCGCCGGCGGGTCAGGTAGGCGGTCTCGGCGGTGTTGCCTGCCAGCTCGATGGCTTTGTCGTACGCCGCGCGCGACTCCTGACTGCGGCCCAACCGGCGCAGCAGGTCGGCCCTGGTGGCGTGGTAGGCGTGATAGACGGCCAACTTATCCTCTAGACGGTCGATGGTCGCCGGTGCCACCTCCGGGCCGTCGAGCTCGCCGACCGCGATGGCTCGGTTGAGGGCGATGATCGGCGAGGGGTCGAGGCGGACGAGCTGGTCGTAGAGGGCGACGACCTGCGACCAGTCGGTGTCGCGTACTTCGCGGGCGGAGGTGTGCACGGCATTGATCGCTGCGAGGATCTGGTAGCGACCCGGAGCCACCCCGGCGGTCAGGCGCTCGCGCACCAGCCGATGACCCTCGGCGACTAGCGTCGCGTTCCATGCCCTACGGTCCTGCTCGTCGAGGGTGACCAGTTCGCCGCTCGCCGAAACCCGGGCGGTGCGGCGGGCCTCGGTGAGAAGCATCAGCGCCAGCAGCCCGGCCACCTCACCGTCCTCCGGCATGAGGGCACGGATTAGGCGAGTGAGCCGGATCGCCTCGGCGGTCAGGTCGAGACGTACGGGATCCGTGTTGGGGCCGGTCGCCAGGTAGCCCTCGTTAAAGACGAGGAAGAGGACGGCGAGGACGCCGGAGACGCGTGGCGGAAGATCGTCCGCGGACGGCACCCGGTAAGGGATGCGAGCCGCCTTGATCTTGGCCTTCGCGCGGGTAATCCGCCGCCCCATGGTGGTCTCCTGCATCAGGAAGGCACGGGCGATCTCGGGCATGGTCAGACCGCCGACCATGCGCAGCGTCAGCGCCACGCAGGTCTCCATCGCGAGCGCCGGATGACAGCAGGTGAAGATCAGCCGGAGCCGGTCGTCGTCGATGGCCCCGAGGGGCTCGGGCGGCTCGTCGTACACCATCTGAGCCTGCTTTTGCTTGTCGACGCGCTTGTTCTCGCGCCGGATCCGGTCGATGGCCTTGCGGGTGGCGGTGGCGGTCAGCCAGGCGCCGGGGTCGGGGGGTACGCCGTCGGCCGGCCACCGCTCGACGGCGGCCGCGAATGCCTCGGCGGCCGCCTCCTCGGCGACGTCGAGGTCACCGAAACGCCTGGTCAGGGCGGCGACCACCCGCGCCCACTC
>JBPCOI010000065.1:0-22904 GCA_051000395.1 Jatrophihabitantaceae bacterium | reverse complement strand
CCACGCGAAGCACGTCGCGGCTGCGGCGGTACGGCTCGTCGAACGCGAGCCCGTTCCAGTTGCCCACGATCACCGGACTGGAGGCGCCGAGGCCGAGGACGAACCGTCCCGGCGCCGCAGCCGCCATCGTGGCCGCGGACATCGCGATCAGCCCGGGACCGCGCGTGAACACCGGGACGATCGCCGTCCCCAGGCGCAGGGTCGGCTCCCACGCGGCGGCGAGGGCGAGCGGCGTGAACGCGTCGGTGCCCGACGTCTCCGCCGACCAGAGGTCGGTGTAGCCCAAGGACGGCAGCGCGCGGATCAGCTCGGCGTGCGCGAGCAGTGGCAGGCCGGTCAGCGGGATCGTCAGCCCCCAACCCGTCGAATCGTTCACGTTTTCGCATGCCGTGACCGGTTCCGCCGTCCCAGAGCGAGCGGCGGCCGCGAACACGTGATCGTTCACCGGCGCACCTCCAGCGCGGCCAAGACGAAATCGGCGAGCTCGCCGGCGATCTGCGCCGGACGTTTGCGGCCGCCCGGGCGATACCACAGCGGCAGCTCGTTGATGACGCCGAAGATCGTGAAGGTGATCGTCTCCGGCGAGGCGACCGGCGCGAAGTCGCCGGCATCCTGCGCGGTACGGATCAGCCGCGTCACGGTGTCGTGGTAGCGGCGACGCGCGCGGCGGTACTCCGCTGTGCGCTCGCCGCCCAGGCGGTGCTGCTCGCGCCAGAACACCATCGCCCGCCGGGCGCTGGCCGCCGTCGACTCGACGAGATCGCCGATCAGCGCGCGCAACGTCTCGGCGGGTGCCAGGTCGCGGGCCAGGATGGCGTCCATAGCGGCGAGCTGACGGGCGATGAGGTCGCCGTACACCTCGTACAGCAGCGCCTCCTTGCTCGGGAAGTGGTGGTAGAAGCCGCCCTTGGCCACGCCCGCCTGCGCGATGACCTGGGCGACGCTCGTCGCGTCGTAGCCCTGCCGGGCGAACAGGTCCACGGCGGCACCCAGCACGCGGACCCTGGCGTCCACGCTCACCGCGACGGCGCCGCGTGACGGCGCAGTTCCTCGCGGGCGATGGACCGCAGGTGCACCTCGTCCGGGCCGTCGGCCAGGTGTAGCGTGCGCAGTTGCGCCCACGCCTCGGCGAGCGGAGTGTCGCCGGACACCCCGGCGGCGCCGTACGCCTGGATCGCCCGGTCGACGACGAAGGACGCCGCGCGCGGGGCGGCTACCTTGATCGCGGCGATCTCGGTGCGCGCCCCCTTGGCACCCACGGTGTCGATCAGCCAGGCGGCCTTGAGCACCAGCAGCCGGGCCTGCTCGATCGCCACGCGCGACTCGGCGATCCACTCCTGCACCACGCCGTGCCGCGAGATCGGGGCGCCGAACGCCTCGCGACCCGCGGTGCGCGCACACATCAGCTCCAGCGCCCGCTCGGCCATCCCGATGCAGCGCATGCAGTGGTGGATGCGGCCGGGGCCGAGGCGTGCCTGGGCCATCATGAAACCGCCGCCCTGCGGGCCGAGCAGATTCCCCGCCGGCACCCGCACCTCATCGAAGTCGATCACGCCGTGACCGCCGTGCGGTCCGTCGTCGTATCCGAACACCGTCGTCGAACGTTCGATGCTCACGCCGGGCGCGTCGAGCGGGACGAGGATCATCGAATGCCGCGCGTAACGCTGGGCGTCGGGGTCGCTGACGCCCATGACGATGGCAAGGCGGCACTCCGGACGCATCGCCCCGGTAGACCACCACTTGCGCCCGGTGACCAGGTAGCCGCCGCCGTCCGGGGTGATCGTCGCTGCGATGTTCGTCGCGTCCGAGGAAGCCACTCCCGGTTCGGTCATCGAGAAGCAGGAGCGGATCTCGGCGTCGAGCAGGGGCCGCAGCCACTGCTCGTGCTGCTCGTCGGTGCCGAACATCGCGATCAGTTCCATGTTGCCGGTGTCCGGGGCCGAGCAGTTCATCGCCTCGGGCGCGATCGCGGCGGAGCGACCGGACAGTTCCGCGATCGGCGCGTAGTCCAGCACACTCAGCCCGGCGCCGAAGCGGGAATCGGGCAGGAACAGGTTCCACAGGCCCTGCTGGCGGGCCTCGTCCTTGAGCGATGCGAGCACCTCGGGCGTGCGGAAGGGCGTCCCCGCCAGGCGGTTCTGCGCCGCCTGAGTCTCGAACAGATGTTCGGCGGGATAGACATGAGAGTCGAGGAAGCGCCGCACCTGCTCCTGCAGCGCCTGCGAGCGCTCGCTGTGGCCGAAGTCCATCCCGGTCTCCTATCGATCGGCCAGCGACTGCAGCGCGGACGCGAGCAGCGTGGGCACGGCGGCCCCGAAGTGGTCGAAGCCGGCGCCGACGGTCTTGCCCTGCAGGTAGCGGTGGTGGATGCCCTCGGCGACGACCGCGAGCTTGAAGTAGCCGAAACCGACGTACCAGTCCAGGTGCGTGAGCTCGCGTGGCGACCCCGCGTCGTAACGGGCCACCAGCTCCTCGGCGCCCAGGAAGCCGTTGCCCGCGTTCAGCTGCGGCATGCCGAAGTCCCCGTCGGCCGAGAGCGTCTGGTAGACGACCAGCAGGCCGACGTCGGTGAGCGGGTCACCGAGGGTGGCCATCTCCCAGTCCACGACGGCAGCGATCGCGTCCAGCTCGCGCCGGTAGATGACGTTCGTCAGCCGGTAGTCGCCGTGCACGATCGCCGGGGCGGACTGCCCGGGCAGCGTCGCGCCGAGGCGCTCGACGACTTCGGCGAGTTCGGCGAGCGGCCGGGTCTCGGACGCCTGCCACTGCTGGTGCCAGCGCCTGACCTGGCGCACCAGGAAGCCTTCGGGGCGCCCGAAGTCGCCCAGGCCGACGGCGGACGGGTCGACCGCGTGCAGCGAGACAAGGGTGTCCACGAGCTGCTCGCACGCCCGGCGCGCGCCGTCGCGGTCGATCCGGGCGATCGTCTCGGGACGGTCGAGCACCACGCCCTCGACGTAGGACATCAGGTAGAACGGCGCGCCCAGCACGTCCACGTCGGTGCACAGCGCAATCGCCTGCGCCACGGGCACGTCCGTCTCGGCGAGGGCGCTGATCACCCGGTACTCACGCGCCATGTCGTGCGCGGTGGGCAGCACGTGGGCGAGCGGCGGGCGGCGCAGCGCCCAGGTGGTCGTGCCGTCGTCGACGCGGTAGGTCAGGTTCGACTTGCCGCCGGCGATGACCTCAGCGGACAGCTCGCCCTGCCGCAGCCCGGGCTCCTGCTCGTCGAGCCAGGACCGCAGCGCGCTGAGATCGAGCCCGGGCAGATCGCTCACCGCGCCACCCTACAGACCGACCGGTCGGTACGACAAGGGTCAGGGTGGATCGGTCCGAAGCCAGGCGAGGACCTGCCCGGCATGCCGGTCGGGCGGGAACACCGGGTACCAGACGTGCTCGATGATGTCGTCGCGCACGAGCAGCGTGATCCGCGCGAACAGCCGGACGCCGTCCACCGCGAACGTCGGCAAGCCCGGCTCGGCAGCTAGTGCCAGTCCGGCGTCGGAGAGCAGCGGAAACGGTAGCTGCAGCCGCTGCGCCGCCTCGCGCTGGTAGTCGGTGTCCTGGCTGGACAGGCCGAAGACCCGCGCCGCCCCCGCCCGGTGCAGCTCGTCGTGGTGATCGCGGAAGCCGCACGACTCCGGCGTGCAGCCGCGTGCTCCGGGGATCGCGTCCCAGCCCTCGGGCAGGGCCACCCCCGGACGTCCGGTCATCGGGTAGACGTAGAGCACCGAGCGGCCCGCGCCGAGCGCGTTCAGGGTGAGGTGCCGCCCGTCGGTGGCGGGCAGCTCGAGCGCCGGGAGCCGGCTGCCGCGCAGGTGCGCCGCGGCACCGTCGTCCACCGGCACGGGCAGGTCGTCCGGCAGCTGCGAATAGTCACTTGCTCCCCCGGCCCGGCTCGGCACGTCAGCCGACCGCGTGGAACAGGCTGCCGACCCCGTAGGTCACCACAGCGGCGACGACACCGAGCAGCAGCTGGCGGGTTCCGGCGAACGCCCAGCTGCGCACCGTGAACCGGGACAGCACCGCGCCGGCCGCGAACAGCGCGAGCAGCGCCAGCGCGGCCGAGGCCACCACGTTCGTCGCGCCGAGCAGGTAGGGCAGCAACGGGATGAACGCGCCGACGCTGAAGGAGGCGAGCGAGGAGCCGGCGGCCACCCAGGGGCTGGGCAGCTGTTTGGGGTCGACGCCGAGCTCCTCCTGGGTGTGGATCGCGAGTGCCTGTTCGGGGTCGCGTGAAAGCTGGCGCGCCACCTTGTCCGCGAGCTCCGGATCGACCCCACGGTCGACGTACACCTGGGTGAGTTCGGCCAGCTCGGACTCGGAGTTGTGCGCCAGTTCGTGGCGCTCGATCTCGACCTCGGCGTAGGTCGACTCGTTCTGGCTCTGCACTGACAGGTACTCGCCGGTGGCCATCGAGAACGCGCCCGCGAACAGCCCCGCCAGTCCGGCAAGGGACACGAGCTTGGGATCGGCGCGTCCGCCGCTGAAGCCGACGATGAGGGCGAAGTTGGACACCAGTCCGTCCATCATCCCGAAGACGGTGGGCCGCAGCCAGCCGCCACTGACGTCGCGGTGCTCGTGGTGGATCTCCGGGTCGGGCAGGCCGGGCAGCTCAGTCGTCGGATCGGCCATGGACCTCTGCCCCGATCTCCGGTTCGGAATCGGTCGCGACGTCGCCAGTGGGCGGCTCGCCGACGTGCGACGCGCGCGGTTCGGTGTAGGGCGTCGCCTCGCGCCGGGCCCGGAACCCGCCGTGTCGCACGAACCAGGCCAAGCCGAGCAGGAAGACGATCAGGCAGGTCCAGTCGTTCAGGCGCAGGCCCAGGATGTGGTTCGCGTGGTCGGTGCGCAGCGCCTCGATCCACGCCCGTCCGGCCGTATAGCCCATGACGTAGAGGGCCATGACGTTGCCGCGCCCCAGCCGCAACCGCCGGTCGAGCGTCAGCAACGCCGCTGCGAGCGCGAGGTCCCACAGCGACTCGTACAGGAAGGTCGGCTGGAAGTACCCGGCCACCGTGCTTGCTGCCGGGCAGGCGTAACTGCCGTTGACGCCTCCGGCCGTCGCGTGGCCGGTGACGGCGTCAATGCAGTGGATCTGCAGCTTCCACGGCAGGCTGGTGCGCCCGCCGAATAGCTCGTTGTTGAACCAGTTCCCCCAGCGTCCGAGTGCCTGCGCCAGCACGACGCCGGGCACCGCGGCGTCGGCGAACACGAGCAGCGAGATGCCTTTGCGCCGGCAGCCGATCCACGCGCCGAGCGTGCCCAGCGCGATCGCCCCCCAGATCCCCAGGCCGCCGTCCCAGATCTTGAACGCGTCGATGGGGTGGGTACCCGGCTTGCCCTCGAAGTACAGCTCCGGGTCGGACACCACGTGATAGAGCCGGCCGCCGATGATGCCGAACACGATGGCCCAGCCCGCGACGTCCCAGATGTCGTCGTCGACGCCGCCGCGCTCGCGCCACCGGCGCAGGGTCAGCCACAGCGCGACGAAGATCCCGGCGACGATGCACAGCGCGTAGGCACGGATCGGGATCGGACCGAGATGCCAGACGCTCTGCGTCGGGCTGGGGATAGCAGCGAGCGGGGGCACGTGGCAATGGTAGCTGGCGCGGGTGCGCTCCCCGCGCCCGATCGTGCAACTTTCGCCGCCGTCAGGGCTGCGAGAGTTGCACAATCCGGTGCCGCCGGCGGCGCCGAGGCGTGCGGCGCGCGGCGGCTCAGCGGCGCTGGACGCCTGCCGCGAGTTCGGCGGCCAGGATCCGTACCGCGTCGACCCCGGCTGCGTCCGGGGCGGCGAGCAGCCTGCGCACGAAGGCCGAGCCGACGATGACGCCGTCGGCGAACGCAGCCACTTGCGCGGCCTGCTCGCCGCTCGAGACGCCGAGCCCGACGCACACCGCGACGTCCGGCGCCAGCGCCCGCACGCGGTTCACCAGCGCCCCGGCCGTGCCGCCGACGGACGCCCGCGTCCCGGTCACGCCCATCGTCGAGGCCGCGTACACGAAGCCCCGCGATGCCGCCGCGGTCGAGACGATGCGCGCGTCGGTGGACGACGGCGCGACCAGGAACACGCGGTCCAGCCCGTGCTCGTCGGAGGCCGCCAGCCACGGCGCTGCCTCGTCCGGGATGAGGTCGGGAGTGATCGCCCCGGAGCCGCCGGCAGCAGCGAGCTCGCCGGCGAACCGTGCCACGCCGTAGCGCTCGATCGGGTTCCAGTACGACATGATCACGGCCGCGCCCCCCGCCTCGGACACCGCGCGCACGGCGCGCAGCGCCTCGGTGAGGCCCACCCCGTCCCGCACCGCGACCTCGGCCGCCGCCTGGATCGTCGGGCCGTCCATCACCGGATCGCTGTACGGGACGCCTACCTCGACGACGTCCGCACCACCTGCCACCAGTGCCCGCATCGCGTCGATCGACACGTCCACGGACGGGTAGCCGACGGGCAGGTACCCGATCAGCGCCGCCCGTCCGTCCGCCCGTGCCTTGGCGAGGGCGTCGGACACGGCGCTCACCGCGCCACCGCCGGCGCGTCCGCGGAATCCGCACGCTCTTCGGCGCCCGTCGCGGGGTTCAGCCCGAAGTACGTCGTTGCCGCCTCGACGTCCTTGTCGCCGCGCCCGGACAGGTTCACCAGGATCACGCCGTCCGGTCCCAGCTCGCGGCCCAGCTCCAGCGCACCGGCGAGCGCATGCGCCGACTCGATCGCCGGGATGATGCCCTCCGAACGCGAGAGCAGCGAGAACGCAGCCATCGCCTGGGCGTCGGTGATCGCGCGGTACTCGGCGCGGCCGGTGTCGTGCAGGTAGGAGTGCTCCGGCCCGACGCCCGGGTAGTCCAGTCCGGCCGAGATCGAGTGCGAGTCGAGCGTCTGCCCGTTGGCGTCCTGCAGCAGGTAGGAGCGCGCCCCGTGCAGCACTCCCGGCGCGCCAGCGGTGATCGTCGCAGCGTGACGGCCGGTGTCCAGGCCGTCCCCACCGGCCTCGAAGCCGACCAGGCGCACCGAGGTGTCCGCGACGAAGGCCGTGAAGATCCCGATCGCGTTGGAGCCTCCGCCGACGCAGGCCGCGACGACATCGGGCAGCCGACCGACGCGCTCCAGCAGCTGGGCACGCGCCTCGTCGCCGATGATCCGCTGGTACTCGCGCACCATCAACGGGAACGGGTGCGGGCCGGCGACCGTGCCAAACACGTAGTTCGTGGTCTCGACGTTGGTGACCCAGTCACGCATCGCCTCGTTGATCGCGTCCTTCAGCGTGCGCGTGCCCGTGGTGACGGGTACGACCGTGGCGCCGAGCAGCTGCATCCGGGCCACGTTCAGCGCCTGCCGCCGGGTGTCCACCTCGCCCATGTAGACCGTGCACTCCAGGCCCATGAGCGCGGCGGCGGTCGCGGTGGCCACCCCGTGCTGACCGGCGCCGGTCTCGGCGATGACGCGTTTCTTGCCGATGTGCCGGGTGAGCAGCGCCTGCCCGAGCACGTTGTTGATCTTGTGTGAGCCGGTGTGGTTGAGGTCCTCGCGTTTGAGCAGGACGCGCGCGCCGCCGGCGTGCTCGCCGAACTTGGGCACGTCGGTCAGCGGGGACGGCCGGCCGGTGTAGTCGCGCAGCAGCCGCTGCAGCTCCGCGCGAAATGCCGGGTCGCGCTGGGTGGCGTGGAAGGCGGCGGTCAGCTCGTCGATCGCGGCGACGAGCGCCTCGGGGACGAACCGGCCGCCGAACTGGCCGAAGTGGCCGGTGGCATCGGGGACAGCAGCATCAGCAGTCATGGCAGATCGGCTCCAGGGTCGGGGATCAAAGACGGGCGGCGACGCGAGTCACCTGCGCCATCGCCCACTGCGTCCGGGAGCCTGATGCATGCGGCGAGCCTACCGCTGGGGACATCGGCGACGGCGGTCGCCCGCGCTTGTCGACGGTCGCCCGTTCCCCCGTCTTGTCGACGGTCGCGTCGGCGGTCGCCCGTTCCGTCGCGTCGCGCGCTCGCGCTCGTGCGACCATAAGCATCAGGTGTGTGTGCTCCGCAGAGTGAGGTGGCCCGTGTCCGAGCCTGTCGACCCGTCCGAGTCCGCGGCACCGCAGCCGCCGCCCGGCGCCACCTCGCCGAGCGCCCTCGCCCGGACCACCCTCGCGCTCCGCAACGCCGCCGAACACTGAGGTGCCCACCCCCCGCTGGTTCACCGAGCACGAACCCGGCCATGCGCAGTGGTACGTCCAGCGGTTTCGCACGATGGCCGAGCAGGGCGCCGACCTCGTCGGTGAGGCTCGCTTGCTGGACGCCCTGGTCGCACCGCGCTCCCGCATCCTGGACGCCGGCTGCGGGCCCGGCCGGATCGGCGCCGAGCTGCACCGCCGCGGGCACCAGGTCCTCGGGGCGGACGTCGACGCCGAGCTGATCGCCGCGGCGCGGGCCGATCATCCCGGACCGTGCTGGGTGGTCGCCGACCTGTGCGAGCTTGAGCTGCCCGGGCAGGCGCCGTTCGACGCCGCCGTCCTCGCCGGCAACGTGATGGCCTTTCTCGCGCCCGGCACCGAGGCTCTCGTGCTGCAGCGAGTCGCCGCCCACGTCTGCGCCGGCGGCGTCGTCGTCGTCGGCTTCGGGACGGACCGCGGCTACGCCCTCGCCGAGTTCGACGCGCACTGCCGCACCGCCCGCCTCGTCCGAGAGCATCGCTTCGCGACCTGGGACCTGCGGCCCTGGCACGACGACGCCGGCTTCGCGGTCACCGTCCTGCGGCGGTAGCGCTCAGCGCGACGCGCGGGGGGTGGCCGGGTGGGCGCCGGCGGTGACGAGCTCGGCCACTGCGTGGCGCGGGTCGGACGTGGTCACCAGGCCCTCGCCGACGAGCACGGCGTCGGCGCCGGCTGCCGCGTACTCGATCAGGTCGAGCGGGCCTCGCACGCCCGACTCGGCGATCTTGACGATGTCGCTGGGCAGCCCCGGCGCGATGCGCTCGAACGTCGAGCGGTCGACATCCAGGGTGCGCAGGTCGCGAGCGTTGACGCCGATCACCCGGGCACCGGCGTCGACGGCTCGGCAGGCCTGCTCCTCGGTGTGCACCTCGACGAGAGCGGTCATGCCCAGGGACTCGACACGCTCCCGCAGCCCGATCAGCGTGTTCTGGTCGAGGGCTGCGACCAGCAGCAGTACGACGTCCGCGCCATGGGCCCGCGCCTCGTGCACCTGGTAGGAGCAGACGATGAAGTCCTTGCGCAGCACGGGGATCCGCACCGCGGCCCGGACCGCATCGAGGTCGTCGAGGGAGCCGCCGAAACGGCGCTGTTCGGTCAGCACGCTGATCATGCGCGCGCCGCCGGCCTGGTACTCGCGCGCCAGTCGCGCCGGGTCGTCGATGCTCGCGAGCGCGCCCTTGGACGGGCTGCGGCGCTTGACCTCGGCGATCACGCCCACGCCCGGCGCCCGGACGGCGGCGAGGGCGTCGGCGGCCGGAGGGGCGGCAGCGGCCGCGGCCTTGACGGCCTCCAGCGGTCGGGTCGCCTGGCGAGCCGCGACGTCGGCCCGGACGCCGGCGATGATCTCGTCCAGAACGCTGGCCACCGTTTCGGGCCTCCCCCGGTGTTGCGGCGAGTTGTCCGGTCGAGCCTAGACAACGCGCCGTGATCGGACTCGCCGGGGTCAGCTCGACGCGCTGGTCGGGTCGTCGCCGCGCTCCAGTGCGGCCCACAGGGAGGCGTCCGCCCTGGCGCGCTCGGCCTCGGGATCGGCCGACGGCGCGCGGGGACCGCCGGGCGAGTCGTAGCGCGCCGACATGGCGGCCCAGCGCGCACCGCGCACCGCGACCAGCACCCCGGCGACCAGGACCAGCACGCCGCAGGCTGCCGAGAGCACAGGCCACGCCGGGTGCACCGTCAGCCGCGGCAGCACCGACGAGTCGATCACACCGCCGGAGTGCTCGGACTCGACCAGGCTGCGCGCCCGCTGCGTCCCGATCGCGCTCAGCCCGCCCAGCCCGCGCCACACCAGCCCGGCGCCGGACAGCGCGAGCACGGCACCGACGAGCTGCCGCGGTCGGCCACGGGTGGCGAGCACCGCGACGATCCCGGCCAGCGCCACCAGCGCCAGCGCGGTGGAGGCCGGGTCGATAGTGCGGCCACTGAGCCGCAGCACGTCGTCGGCGAACGGACGCGGGCGGGGTGTCAGCACGCTCTGCCAGGTGCGGGCAGAGATCAGCAATGCCCCGGCTGCCCCGAGCAGGTCGAGCAGCAGCGCGGACGCGAACTCCCCGCGGCTACGCACCGGTCACCGTCCGCAGCGTCTCGGCGGTGGCGATCGCCTGCAGCACCGTGTGGGCCTTGTTGCGCGTCTCGCGTTCCTCGAGCGCCGGCACGCTGTCGGCGACGATGCCGGCCGAGGCCTGCACGTGCGCCGTGCCCTCGCGCATGACCGCGGTGCGGATGGCGATCGCCATGTCCAGGTCGCCGGCCGCGTCGAGATAGCCGACGGCCCCGCCGTAGATCCCGCGGCGCACCGGCTCGAGTTCCTCGATCAGCTCCATCGCCCGCACCTTCGGCGCCCCGGTGAGGGTTCCCGCGGGAAAGGTCGCGAGCAGCACGTCGAACGCATCCTTGCCGTCGGCGACGCGCGACTCGACGCTCGACACGATGTGCCACACATGGCTGTAGCGCTCGACGGCGCCGAACTCCACCACCTCGACGCTGCCTGGCGCCGACACCCGGCCCAGGTCGTTGCGGGCGAGGTCGACGAGCATGACGTGCTCGGCCTGCTCCTTCGGGTCGGCGACCAGCTCGGCGGCCAGCGCCGCGTCGCGCTCGGCGCTCTCGCCCCGCTTGCGGGTGCCCGCGATCGGATGCAGCACCGCGCGTCCGTCCTGCACGCTCACCAGCGCCTCCGGGCTGCAGCCCACGATGTCGACCTCCTTGGTGCGCAGGAAGTACATGTACGGCGACGGATTCAGAGTGCGCAGCACCCGATAGACGTCCAGCGGGTCTGCGGCGGTCGCGACGCTGAAGCGCTGGCCGATCTGGACCTGGAACACCTCGCCTGCCCGCACCGCCTCCAGCGCCCGTTCCACGGCCGGTTGGTATTCCCCGACCGGGGTCCGGGACGCGGCGGCGACGGGCGGCACGTCGTCGATGCTCGCCACGGTGTGCGGCGCGGGCGTCGCCAGGGCCGCCTGCATCGCGTCCAGCCGGGCCGTCGCGTCGGCATGGGCACGATCCAGCTCGGCCGGCGACATGGCCGCGTCCACCAGCGCGTTCGCGATCAGTACCACCTGGCACTCGTGGTGGTCGACAGCCGCGAGGTCGGTGACCAGCAGCATCGTCAGCTCCGGCAGGCCGAGCTCGTCGACGGCCTTGTCGGGCAATCGTTCGATGCGGCGCACGACGTCGTAGCCGAGATAGCCGACGAACCCGCCGGTCAGCGGTGGCAGCCCCGGTAGTCGCGGCCCCTTCACCGCGCGCCAGGCGGCGCCCAGTGCGGCGAGCGGATCTCCGCCGGCGGGCAGGCCGGTGGGCACGTTCCCCGTCCAGGACGCCTCACCGCCGGCGACCGTCAGGGACGCGACGGCGTTCACGCCGACGAACGACCAGCGGGAGAAGGAGCGTCCCGGCTCGGCCGACTCGAGCAGGAACGTGCCCGCTCGCCCCGCCGCGAGCTTGCGGTACACGCCGACCGGCGTCTCCGCGTCCGCGAACAGGGTGCGCGTGATCGGCACCAGCCGGTGCGTGCGTGCCAGCGCGCCGAGCTCGGCCCGGCTGATCGAGGCGCTCACGTCGGGCCGGCCAGGAGTACGCCGGCGTCGAAGCAGGTGCGCGCGCCGGTGTGGCAGGCAGCGCCGAGCTGGTCGACGCGCACCAGCAGGCTGTCGCCGTCGCAGTCGAGCGCGACGGACTTGACGTGCTGCACGTGACCGGACGTGTCGCCCTTGACCCAGTACTGCTGGCGTGAGCGCGACCAGTAGGTGGCCCGGCCGGTGCGCAGCGTGCGGTGCAGCGCCTCGTCGTCCATCCAGGCGACCATGAGGACCTCGCCGGTGTCGTACTGCTGGACGACGGCGACGACCAGCCCGGCTGCGTCGCGCCGCAGCCGGGCGGCTACGGCGGGATCGAGATCGGATACAGCGCGCGGGCCCATGCCGACGATTCTCGCCTGCCCTGCCCACGCCCGCGCCATCGGGCGCGTACGGACGTGCGCGCTACGCCGTCCCGACCGGCAGCCACACGGTCACCGTGCTGCCGCGTTCCACCGTGCTCGCGAACTGCACGGTGCCGCCGTGCATCTGCACGATGGACGCCACGATCGCCAGGCCCAGCCCGCTGCCGCCGCGCGCCCGGCTGCGGGCCCGGTCCGCGCGCCAGAAGCGCTCGAACACGTGGGCAGCCTCCTCGGGCGGCAGGCCGGGACCCTCGTCGCAGATCTGCATCGTCACGCCGGGGCTCTCCGCGAAGGCCCGCACCGTGATCGTCGAGTCGGGACGGGTGTGCGTGGCGGCGTTGGTGACCAGGTTGCGCACCACTCGCAGAAGCTGGTCGTGGTCCCCGACCACGGTGAGCCCGTTCGGGGCGCAGACGTCGATCTCACGCTGCGGGAAAGCGGCACGGGAACTGCTGATCGCGTCGTCGAGCAACTCGGCCACGTCCACCGTCTCTCGCTCGGGCAAGCTGCCCTGGTCGCTCCGCGCAAGGGTGAGCAGGTCGTCGACGAGTCGCGACATCCGGGTGCCCTCCGACTCGATCCGTTCGATATTATCGGCGGTGGTCTGCTCACCACCGCCCACCGTGCGCTGCATGCGGGCCAGCTCCGCGTAGCCGCGGATCGAGGTCAACGGCGTGCGCAGCTCGTGCGAGGCGTCGGCCAGGAACTGTCGCATCCGGCGCTCGCTCTCCAGCCGGGCCGCGAACTGCGTCTCGACCGCGGACAGCAGCGTGTTCATCGACTCGGCCAGGCGCCCGACCTCGGTGCCCGACTCGGCGACCGGCACCCGGCGGTCCAGGCCCGCGCCCTCCGGCGACAGCTCCGCGGCGACCTCCTGCGCGGTGCGGGTCACCCGCCGCAGCCGGCGCAGGCTGAAGCGCACTCCGTAAGCGGTGGCGACCAGCGCGACCGTCACCGCCGAGGCGCCGATCAGCAATTCCAGACGCAGCAGGTGCTCGAGCGTGCGGCGCAGCTCATCGGTGGACAGCCCGATCACCGCGATGCCGCGCACCTCGATGCCCTGCGGGAACACGACCGGAACCGGTTGCACGGTCACCCGCAGCTCGACGCCGTCGCTCGTGTGGACGGTCAGCGGTGCGGAGCTGGCGCGGGTGCCCAGCGCGCGCCGGTCCGCAGCGTCCAGGCTCATCTCCTCGACGTCGCTGCTGCTCGGGTAGGCCAGCACCTTGCCGGTGGAGTCGATCGCTACCGCCCAGACGTGCTGCGGCACGTGCACGCCGCCGGGCTCGCTGCCCGGCGTGCTGCCGAACAGGTTCGCGACGGCTGTGTTCGAATCGGTGGTCTGCAGCAGTTGCTGGTCCAGCCGCTGGAACAGGAATGCCTGCAACGCGTAGTAGGTGCCGAAGCCGGTCGCGAGCACGACCAGCACGACGAGCAGGACGACACCGGTGGTGAGCCGGGTGGTGAGGCTCTGCGGCAGGATCGACCAGCGCCGGATCCCCCGGCCGTCGCCCGCCGCGCTGAGCTCGCTCACGGCGAGTCAGGAACTCACGCGCGCGGCGCCTTGATGACGTAGCCGGCGCCGCGGATGGTGTGGATGAGCTTCGGCTCGACGGAGTCGACCTTCTTGCGCAGGTAACCGACGTAGAGCTCGACGATGTTGGACTGCCCCTGGAAGTCGTACTTCCAGACCCGGTCGAGGATCTGCGCCTTCGAGAGCACGACGCGCTCGTTGCGCATCAGGGAGCGCAACAGCGCGAACTCGGTGGCCGTGAGGTGCACCTCGACGCCGGCCCGGGTGACTTCGTGGCTGTTCTCGTCCAGCTCGAGGTCGGCGATGCGCAGCACCCCCTCGCGGGCGTCCTCGGAGGCCGACCGGCGCAGCACGGCGTGCACGCGGGCGAGCAGCTCCTCCACGCTGAACGGCTTGACGACGTAGTCGTCAGCGCCGGAGCGCAGGCCGCCGATGCGGTCATTGGCGGCATCGCGCGCGGTCAGGAAGATCACCGGCACCTGCGAGCCGGCCGAGCGCAGGTTCTGCAGCACTCCGAGCCCGTCCATGCCGGGCATCATCACGTCGAGCACGATCAGGTCCGGATCGCTCTCGGCGACGCGCGACAGCGCGGCGGTGCCGCTGTCGGCGGTGATCGTCTCGAACCCGTCGAAGCGAAGCGCGGAGGACACCAGGTGGGTGACGTTGTCCTCGTCGTCGACGACTAGAACGCGGCGCTTGGCCGGGCTCGCTACTGCTGCGCTCATCGTGTCTCCCTGTTGCCGGATGCTCGTCCTCGCCGCACGGCACACTCGTTGGGAACGGTCTGTGCCCGGGCTGTGCACCAAGGCTGAGCGAACGAGCTGAGTTTAAAGTATGACCCGGCTGTGAGCAGGGTATGCGCCTCAGGCGCTCGTGTCGATCCGACGGCGGCCGGCGTAGCGCTTGGCGCCGGCGCCCGGCGCCCGCAGCCGATCGAGGGACCAGCGGCTGCCGACGTACTGCGCCGAGATCGGCATCAGCGCGAGCACGACGGCGGCCGCCGACGTCAACGCCACCACGACGGAGATCTCGCGCGCCCCGACGGTGGGGTCGACGACGAAGTCGACGCACGCCGCGAAGGCGGCCAGCTGCCCGATCACGAACGGCCACCGCCGGCGCCGGTTCATGAGCCACAGCAGGCTCAGCGACATCAGGCAGAACGTGGCGAGCGCGATCAGGCCCGCCACCAACTCGCCACCCTTGCTGTTCGTGATGTCCGGCGGGACGACGGGACTGATCGTGCCGTGCGCGATGAACAGCACCGCGTACACGAGCAGGAACGGCAGCGGTGTGACACCGGCCGCGATCGCGCCGACGACGACCGGCGGCGTCTCGGGCAGGTAGTCGTCGTCGTCCACGATTCTCCTGTTCATCGGCAGCGTCGTTAGGCTGGCGAGAATGCAGCGCCACGCGATCAACGAGCGGCACGAGCTCAGCGCAACGCTACGCCGGGCCGGGGCGCACGCGCCCACGCTGTGCGGAGACTGGACCACCGCCGAACTCGCCGCCCACCTCGTGCTGCGCGAGCGTTCGCTCGTCGAGCTGGCCGGGCGGCTGCCGGTCGCGCCGCTGCGGGCGAAGGCGGAGCGCGCGATCGCCCAGTTCGTGGACCGCGAGCCCTACGAGCAGCTCGTCGCCAGCTTTGCGGCCGGGCCGCCGGCCCTTTCCCCCTGGTCGCTGCCGCCGGTGTGCGAGGCGGTGAACCTGCTCGAGTACGTCATCCACCACGAGGACGTGCGGCGCGCCGGTGATGCGGTGGCCGCGCGGGCGCTTCCGGTTGCCCGGCAGCAGGCGGTCTGGCGGCGGCTGCGCCTCGCCGCCCCGCTGACCATGCGCAAGGTGCCGATCGGCGTGCGGCTGGTGTGGCCCGGGCACGGCGAGTTCACGACCCGACTGCGCAGCGACGCGCGCGTCACGGTCAGCGGTGGGCCCGTCGAGCTGGCGCTGCTCGCCTTCGGGCGTCAGCGGGTCGCGCAGCTCGTCTACGACGGCAGCGCCGAGGACGTCGCGCGGGTGAGCGGTGCGCGGATCGCTCTGCGCGTCCCCGGGGTTGAGGAACAACGGAACAGTGGTTAGCCGCGAGATCGATCTTGAGCGCGACCCGCTGCGACGAATGCTGGCCCGGTTGCCGTGGCCGGCCGATACTTGACTTGCCCGCGGCACTAGCTGCGAGGAAGTGAGCCCGAGACCCGTCCGGACGGACGCGGCGCTCGGGCTTCGCGCTTCTTGGGGTGAGACGGTGCGGACGTCGGTCAGGATCGGGCTGATCCGCCTGCGCCACTCGCCGGAGCGGACCAGCTTCATGCCACGATGTCGGGCAGGGCAAGGAGCAACTCGTCGTAGGCACGCTGGTGGCGATACTCGAGCCGGTCAGCAATGCCGCCCCGGCGTGCGAGCTGGAATAGGTCGTGGCGATCGGCTCGCACGACGGAGTCGTCCTTCTCGAGTGACAAGCCGAGTATCGCCGCCGCGGGCGGCGATGTCCTGGACGAGGGCAGTGAGGCATGCGGTGCGGGCGGCCAGATCGGTCCGGTAGCGGCGTGCGGCGTCGTAGACGGTGGCCTGGACCTGCGTAGCGGCCAGGGCAGAGACGATGATCCGCCGCCGACGCGCCTGCTCGTGCTTCATGTGGATCCGCCGCTGACCTGGCAGCACCAGAGTGCGAATGACCTTACGGATCGCGTCGATGTCGGTGACATTCACCGCCGCGATGACGTAGCCCGCCCGCTTGGTCTCGTCGACGAAGACGTGGCTACTACCCACGTGCGACGAGTCCGGTTGGCCTTCGGCTCGCCAGCCCGCTGGACCGCGCGGTACACGGTGGAGCGGGCGACGGAGAACAGCTCGGCGAGCTCGGCGCTGGTGTGCTTGCCTGCCCGCCAGAGTTCGACGAGGTGCGCCTCCTGCGCGGGCTTGAGTTTGGGCTGCTTGCCGCGCAGGCGCCCCTTGGCCTTGGCGACCCTCATGCCCTCCCTGGTCCGCATCCTGATCAGGTCCGACTCAAATTCTGCGATCATCCCGAGGACGTTGAACAGCAGGCGGCCGACCGGATCGTTCGGGTCGTGGACCGAGCCGCCGATGTTCAGCTTGACGCCGGCCTCGGTGAGTTCTTCGACGATGTTGCGGGCGTCGGTCAACGACCGGGCCAGCCGGTCGAGCTTGGTGACGACGAGGGTGTCTCCCGACCGACATGCGGCCAGGGCTTCGCGCAGCCCCGGCCGGGCTCGGTTCGTTCCAGTCAGGCCATGGTCGACGTAGATTCGATTCGACTTCACACCGAGTGCAGCGAGCGCGTCGCGTTGCGCGGTGAGGTCCTGGGCGTCGGTTGAGCAGCGGGCGTATCCGACGAGCGTTCTGGCCATCGGATGACTGTAGCGGTTAGGCTACCTTTACCGGGCATTATCGCGGGCGGGTCTCCTGGGAATCGTCGATACCGAGAACGGCTCGCGACGTGACGGTCAGCTGGTCGTATCAGCGGTGTCCCGTAGGCCGTTCCGCTTACGGGCCTCCACGCCGGGTGCACGCCGGAATAGTGCTCAGCGACACTCAGCGTGAATTGGCCCGGTGCCCACGCCGGCCTCGGCAACGGTCAATGTACTTCTCGCCGGCGATCGCGGCGGTGACGGCAGCCTTCTCGTCCGCGTCGACCCAGCCGAAGAAGCTCGGCTGCTCGAAAATCTGGGGGCATCCCGCGCGGAGATGGGAGCAGGTCGCTCAATGGGCGAAGGGTGGATCCGAGTCGAGGCGACGGCGCTGCGCAACAACGCAGTCCTCCCCCGGCTGGCTCGGACAGGCGTGCAATGATCGATGCGCAAACGACGCGCCTCACGGCCGTTGATCGGCGAGCAGGGGAGCTACCCAGTGCGCAAGCAACCCAGGCGCCGGCAACGGCACGACCCAGGCGTCGCATGACGCGAGGTCGGGCTGTCCGCGGCATCATGCGACAGCCTGGACAGGACCGCGCTCGCGTCAACAGCAGCCGGGAAGTCGGACGCGGAGGTCCGTGGCTACTTGCAGCACTGTCGACCGCCGCAGCGCTTGCCGGCTGTAGCACGTCGACCACGGGTCACGCGAGTCCGACGAGTTCGGTCATTACCTCGCTCGTGACCGCGTCCAGCGCGTCCGGTAGCAGTGGTGGTTCCAGCGGCGTGTCGAGTTCCGGGGAGTCAACCGGTTCGACGGCTGCGGGGGGCTGCCCGGCGAGCTGCGCTACGGGCGATGACGGGATGCAGTATCGGGTGACGTTGACGCGTCGGTTCACCGGTGCTGCTGGGATATCGGTGGTCGCGGTGGGTTTCAGCATTATGAACCAGTCCAATGCCGGCCATGACTTCGACGCCAGCGGGGGCGGGTTCTCGGCCGTCCTGTCCTCGGGGGGCACGGTTCAGCTCCCAGATGTGCTGAGCGCCGCGGGCGCCGGCGATCCGCAGTGTTACACCAATCCGCTGGTTTACGGCGGGGGTAGCGATCCGAACATTGTTCATGTCGACCCAGGTTCGACGTTAGTTTTCCCGAAGCAGATCTGTATGCGTATGGCCGCGGGAGACAAGATCACCGCGATTGAGTTCGCGGACCAGGATGCCAGTAACAACGCGACGGTGACTTTTCCTACGCCGATCTGACGTGCTCGTTGGCCAGTTCAACGTCTGACCTGGCACTGGCCCGACGTGGGACGGTTAGCCGGTGTGGTCGACATAGATCCCGGTCGCGCCGAGGAGTAAGCACAGGTCGCCGTTGGGATCGCAGGTGATCCCGGTGAGCTGGCCGTCGAAGGTCTGCCGGCGGGTCCAGGTGATTCCGTCGCCGGTGCTGACCAGTACGGAGTTGGTGAACGTGTCGGTGATGAGCAGGCAGCTGCTGCCTCGGCAGGTCGCGTAATTCCCGTCGCCGTAGGCGTCGACATTCGAGGATGCCCAGAACGTCCAGCTCGTTCCGCCGTTGGTGGTTCGGAACAGCGCCGAGGCGCATTGGGTGACGCGGTAGCCGCCGCATTGTGCGCCGCCGAAAACGATCCCGTTAGTGTCGGAGCCGAACGCGATGCCGTTGAGCACGATCCCGAACCCTCCGATGCCCGGGCCGGTTACTGGCGGTGCGCCGGTGGCCTGCTCGAAGGTGGGGGGCGGGGAGATGGTGCGCCAGGACGCGCCGAGGTCGGTGGTGAACCAGGCCCCGGCGCCGGCGGCCCAGCAGTGGGCTGGGTCGACGCAGTCGACAGAGAACGCGGGCCCGGGCGCGGTGGCCGGGTGCCAGCTGTGGCCGCCGTCGCTGGTCGCGACCGCCTCAGCCACGCCGGATTGGTTGCCGCCGACGGCTAGGCAGTCGTTCGCGGTCGGGCAGCTGGCGCTCTGCAGTGCGCTCAGCGGGGGTGAGGGCGCGGGCTGCCAGCTCGCGCCAGCGTCGTCGGATACCAGGAACACGTCGCTGGTGCCGGTGTTTTGGGCGCCGATGCAGTGCGTCGGGCTGGTACAGGTGATCAGGCCGAGTGGGAACTGGACGGCTGGGTGGGTGGTGCGCCAGGTGGCGCCGGAGTCGGTGCTTGTGCTGAGGATGGGCTGCCCGGTGGCGTCTTTGCCGCCCGCGAGGCAGGTCGCGGTGGTGGGGCAGCTCGCCCCGTAGTAGGTGTCGGGTGCGAGGGCGGCGATGGGGGTGAAGGGGTGGGTCGCCACCGCGGCCAACGGCGCCCCGGCCGCGCTGGCTGGCGGCGGGTTCCCGGCCGAGGAGGGTTGGGAATGGTGGGTGGCGCCGTTCGCAAATAGCACCGCCGCGACGACGGCGGCGGCTATTCCGGCCGTGGCCCCGCTGATGGTCCAGAGTCGGGGTCGGGTCAGGCCGTGTCGGGTCGGCGGCGGGGGCCGGGCGGCGGGGGTGTGCCAGTCGATCAGTACGGCGGGTAGCGCCGCGATCGGGATTGCGCCGAACAGGGCGTCGGGTGTGGTCAGCACCAGTGCAGCGTGTTGGCAGTCCGGGCAGCGGCGCATGTGCCGATCGACGCTCGCGCGTTGCTCGACCGTCAACGCGCGCACCCCGACCGGGACCAGTTCAGCGAGCCGGTCGCAGTGCCGGCGGCGGCGGGCCACGAGCAGGTAGCGGACCGCGTTGCCCAGCGCGTCGCGGGATCGGTGCAGCGCGAGCGAGGCTTGCGCGGCGTCCAGGCCGAGGACTTCGCCGATCTCGGCGCTGGACAGGCCTTTGCGCAGCGCGAGGTCCAGCACGGTGAACTGGCGCGGTTCCAGGCTGGCCGCGGCGTCCCACACTAACTGTGCCGTATCGGTCTGTTCGGCCGATTGCTCGGGTCCGGGCCCGGTCGAAGCGATCGGGGCGTCGTCGGGTAGTTCGTCGGTGCGCACGGTTCGGCTCACCTGGTTGACCGCGGTGTTATGCGCGATCCGATACAGCCATGCTCGTGCCGCCGCCGGATCACGGACCGTAGTTCGCTGTTCGTAGGCTCGTAGGAACGTGGTCTGGGTGACGTCTTCGGCCAGGCTCCGGTCCCGGACGATACCCAGCGCGTAGTCATGCACCGGCCGGGCATAACGACGGTAGAAGGCGTCGAACGCGGCGTTGTCGCCGCCGATGAACGCCCGCGCGAGGTCCAGGTCCTGTCGCGATGAAGACGCCTCGTCTTCCTCCCGGTCCTGGTCCTGCTCATCAGCCATGCTGCCCTCGAGCGTCGCCGTCGGTCCCGACATTGTTGTCGCTCAGGATCCGGGCCGGGCGTCATGGCGTCAATCCGTTCTCGTGGAGTTCGGGTTCTCAGCGGTGACCGACACCTGACGGCGAAGCCGGGCGGAGCCGTTCGACTCCCGGACCAACGGGTAGCGGGAGAGCGCTCACGCGAGCGTTGCGAGTGCCGGGATGTGGGTCGAGGACCGGGGCACCGCGGACAGTCAGGTCCGGCTCCGCCGGTGGGGAGTTGCCCCCAATCGGGTAGCTCATGACACCCAGACACAGGTACTGCAGTCCTATTGCGGTTAGACACGAGAGCTGTTCTGTACTGTCCGCAGTCAACGGTCGTCCGCAAAGAAGCAGGTCGGGGCGGACGCGAAGAAGTCTGGAGTCTGAACGCAAGAGTCGGCGACCGTAGGTGTCCTATGCGTGACGGCTCGACATCCGAGCCCACTCGACATGGAGGTCCGCAATGACCGCACAGCTACCGGCCGCTACCACCCACCGTCGTCTGCGACGCGGACTGCTCGGTCTCGCGATCGCGACCTGCGCCCTGGCAGCAGCTGGCTGCAGCTCAAGCACCCCCGGGCCTGGAGACCCAACAGCCATGCCGTGCGGGTCCCTTCCGGGATGCACCCCGCCCCCCACGGCAGCCCCGACATCCTCGACATCCGTCCCGCCGGGACTTCCGGTGGATTGGTCCGCGCAGGCGATTCACGCCGCCACCGCGGCGTTCCAGATTTGCGCGCAGGCGACCTCGCTGCAGCCCCCGAACTGTCCGCAAAGCCTGGGCGGCGGTGACGCGCTGGCCGTGCACTGGACGGTGCTCAACCAGGCGCTGGACCACCCGGTCGCGGTGCCTGTTCCCGTGCAGCCCGGCGGGGCAACCCCAACTGGTCAAGTCACGGTGTACGGGCAGTACCAAATGGAAGCTTCCTACACGACCGCCGGCCAGACCCTTCGGCCCTACCTGGATTACGTCGGCGGCATCGCCGCGGCCACGATGACCTGGGACGGCCACTCGTTCCAGAACGTCCAGTTCAGCTCCAGCGACGCGGCTTCGTCGCAGCCCGCTCCGACCCTGCCGCCTTTCACCCGTCCTACCGAGGTCACGGACGCCGCAGCCCTCGCCGCCGTCAAAGCCGGCTTCACCGATTGCGCCACCCTCCCCGTGCCCCTCACCGCCGGTGGTCTCGTCATCCCCAACTGCCCACAGCTGTTCGCCGTGATCCAAGTCGGCACCGTCACCAGCGCCCAATGGAGCCTGACCGGTGACCCCATGCAGGGCGCGCTCGTCTCCTTCGACACCACCCACGGGAACGTCGCCGTCACCGGCAGCTACCACATGGACGTGCACTACACCACCAACAACGGCAACTCCCTCTCACCCGACAACGGCCCCCACACCGGCAACGCCAGCGGCAACTACACCGCAACCCTGGACTGGGACGGCCACCAACTGAAACTGCTCAAGATCACCGCCTCCTGACGCCCCGAGCCGCCCTGCGCAGACCAAAAACCTCGACCGCGTAGTCCTGGCACGACGGCTCCCAGACGCCGGAAATAGCGCAAGGGACAACGGTTAGGCCTGACGATGACGATTCAGACCCGAATCCGCGAGTAGCGCGGTGAGTTGGTCTGCAGGATCGGTTGTTGATCTCCTGATGGCGTGTATCGGGTTGCGGGCGTGCTCGTGGCCCGAGTGGCGCCTCGGGTTGCGGGTCTCCGGGGAGGGTCGGGGCCAGACGGCGGCCGGGATGCTCAGGCTGTGGTGGGCAGGTCGCGCAGTCGGGCGAGGGCCTCGGCGAGCAGGTCGTGGCCAGGTGGCGGGCGCAGAACGAGCAGGCCTGCGTGGGTGGTGAGTCGGCCGGGGACGCGGATGATCAGGTGTCGCAAGGTGGTGATCATGGCCTTGCCGCCGCGGATCCCGTAGCCGTGCAGTTGTCCGTGGTCATCGCTGGTGGCGGTGAGCTGGTGCAGCCAGCCGGCCATGCTGGCCGCGAGCAGCGCACCCCACATCCAGGCGGTGTTGACCTCCGGGTAGCCCGAGGGCAGGTGCCGCATAGCAGCCCCGTGTTTGCCGTCGCGGAAGACGTTCTCGACGCTGGTGCGGTGCCGGTACCAGTGCTCGACGGCGACGGCCCGATCCGCACTGGACACGTCCAGGTCGGTCAGGATGAAGGAGTAGCCGTAGATGGCGTCCAGTTCGGCGAGTTCGGCGAGCGGCAGCACCCGCTGCTCGGGAGGCAAGGTGCGGCGCCGACGCGAGCGGGGATCGCCCGAGATCTGCTCGGGTGCCAGGCGGACCCGGCGGATCAGCAGCCGGGTGCCCTCCGGCCAGTCAGCGGGCTTGTAGTCCGACACGGTGACCTGGGCGCCGGGCATGTCGATCGCGTCGGTCCAGGCGTCCTGGCCGAGCCCGCCCAGCAGCCGCCACAGCGGCGCGAGGCGTGGGGCGCCGATAGCGAAGCGCACATCCTGCTCGCGGGCGGCGCGGGCCAGGTCTCCGGCGAAGTAGCCGGCGTCCGCGCGCACCGCCACCGGCCCGGCCCGCACCGGGTCGGGC
>JBPCOI010000017.1:0-61067 GCA_051000395.1 Jatrophihabitantaceae bacterium | reverse complement strand
CGCGCGCGGCCTGCAGCAGCGTCGCGGCGGCGGCATGCAGCGCGACGTCGACGACCCCCACATGCAGCGCCGCCACGTCCCCGCCCTTGCGGGCAGCGGCCGTGCGCAACGTCTCGGCCAACGCGGTGGACGCGCCGAACCAGCACGCGGCGACGCCCATGCCGCCCCACGCGAAACCGGGACGGGTGAGATACCAGCCGGGCGCTCCCACCGGACGGGCCGGCGTGTGCTCGAAGTGCACCGGCGCGCTCGTCACGGTGCGCAGCCCGCGCGAGACCCACACCGAGGCCGCCTCGACCCGGACGGAGGGGTGCCGGAGGTCGACCGCGAACAGGCCGCGGCTCGCGCCGACGTGCGCGGTCACGAGGGCGCCGTCGAGGTGCCCGGCCAGCGAACACCACGGCTTGGTGCCGTCGAGCCAGCTGCCGTCGCCGACGTCGGTCGCCGTGAGCCGTCCGCCGGGAGCTTCCGCGGCGAACACGCCCCACGTGCCCTCGCTCTGCCGGTCGCCGGCCTCGGCGAGGATGGCGAGGGCGTCGCTGTGCGCTTCCAGGATGCGGGCGGCAGTCAGGTCCTGCGCTGCCACCGCGGCCAGCAGTTGCCAGCGCGTCGCGGTCGCACCCGCGCCCGGCTGCGGCAGCGCGCTGCCGTACTTGCGCGCCAGCTCGACGCCGGCGGCGACGTCTTCGCCCGCGGCACGCGCACCGGCGAGCAGGGCGTCCGACCACGCCGGGAGTTCGACGCCGTCCATTCCCCTTCGGCCGCTCAGCCCGCGCGCCGCCGGCGCAGGCGCCGCATCACGAGCAGGAACACGAGCGCCCCGGCGGCGATCATCGCAGTGCGCTGCTTGTCCTGTGCCGCCTTCTCCAGCAACGGCCGGGCGGCCTGCTCGGCCTTGTCGATCGCCTGCTGCAGCTGCGGCGGGGCCGCGGCCTTGGCGTGCTGGTAGGCCTGTCCTGCGGTGTCGCCGGCCTCGTGCACGCGCTGCTTCGCCTGCGCCTTGACGTCCAGCTTCGCGGAGAGCGCGTCGACGGTTTCGGCGAGTTCGGCGCGGGTGCGCTCGATATCCCTCTGGATCTCCTGCGGGTCGCTCACCGGTGCATCGCCTGCTTCACGGCGGCGACGTCCGCCTTGACGTTCTGCACCGTGTCGGCCGGCACATCAGGATGCTTGGCCTTGATGCCCTTCCAGCCCGGCAGCACCGTCAGGCCGGCGACGACGAACAGCAGCGCCCCGACGATGATTGCGGCCAGCCACGCCTGGACGACATTGGCGAAGCCGAGTACGGCGGCAACCACCCCGCAGCACGCTCCGAAGAAGGCGAACAGGCCACCGGCACCGAACATGCCGACGCCCAGGCCCACCTGCTTCGCGCGCTGCTTCACCTCGGCCTGGGCCAGCGCCAGCTCGTCGCGAACCAGCCGCGAAACCTGCTCGCCGAGCTGCGCGGCGAGTTCGCCGACGGACGGCTCGGCGCCCGGCCGCTGCTCGCTGTGATCGGGATCGGCTCGCGTGAGCTGCTCGCTGAGCGCGGCGTCCTGCGCCGACGGCGGGGGGAGCTGGACGTGCTTCGGTTCGTGTTGCGGTTCGTTCTGCTGACCCAGCAAGGTCATCGCGGCCTCCACGGTTTCGCCGTTGCTTGGTCCCTTACCTTCCCGGCGCGCCCGCTCGGCAAACCGTGAAGCAGACAGCCTGGGTCTGCCGCTCGAGCTGGGTTTCGGGCCGCTGCCCGAACGGGGTTTCGGGCCGCGGTGACGCGGGTAGGTGAGGCACATGCCGATGCTCGCCGCCCTGGCCCGTCCCCTCGACGCCCTCGCCGACCGTCTCGAACGCGCGAGCGGGCTGGACCGGCCGGCCGAGGTCTTGGCCGGCCTGCTGGGCCGAGCGCTGCCGCGCGGCCCAGTTCGCGACGTCGCCAGCGGTACCCCCCTCGGGCATCCGCTGCACCCGCTGCTCGTGGCCGTGCCGATCGGCTCGTGGGCAGCGGCCAGCTACCTCGACGCGACCGGCGGCGACGCCGACACCGCGCGCCGGCTGGTCGGCCTGGGCATCGCCGGCGCGATTCCCGCGGCGGTCACCGGCTCGAACGACTGGCTCTCCACGGCCGGCGGCGAGCGCCGGGTGGGCCTCGTCCACGCCGCGCTCAACGACCTGGCGCTCGGAATGTACATCGGCAGCTGGCGCTCCAGGCGTAGGGGCAACCGCGGCAAGGGCGCCGTGCTGGCCGCGCTGGGGTTCGCGATCAGCGGTACAGCCGGCTGGCTCGGCGGCCACCTCGCGTACGCCTTGGGTGTCGGGGTCGACACCACCGCCTTCCAGCACTACCCCGCGGAGTGGACGGACGTCGCCGCCGACGCGGAGGTGCCCGAGGGCCGCCCGCTCGCCGTCGACGCCGACGGCGTGCCGGTGTTGCTGGTGCGTCACGAGGGCACGATCACCGCGTTGGCCGATCGCTGCACGCACCGCGGAGGGCCGCTGCACGAGGGCAGCTTCGCCGACGGTTGCGTCACCTGCCCGTGGCACCAGAGCACGTTCTCCCTGGCCGACGGGTCGGTGCAGTGCGGTCCGGCCAGCCGCCCGCAGCCGATGCTCGAAGTCCGAGTCGCGGGAGGCCGGGTCACCGTGCGCCGCGACGAGCCGCGCGCGCTGCGCACGAATCCCATCGGGCGCTGAGCAACCTCGGGTCCCCGAGCGATTGAGCGAGGTAGCCGCGCCTGCGATCAGCGATGCAACCGCTCCAGGCGGACGTGCCGCTCAAACCTGAGGCCGACGACGAACCCGGCAACAGCGCCCACGACGGTTGCCGCTGGCGTGGGCGCCCAGACGATCGCGACAGCGCAGGCGAGCAATCCCAGCACCACGATGAGCAGCGTTCTCCAGCACTGCCGCGCACCGGTCCGCAGCCGCGACCATCGGCCCTGGCGGCGGGCGGACGTCAACTCGGATTCGATCTGATCGAGCACTCGGCGCTCGTAGTCGGACAACGCCATTTCTGCTTCCCTCGTCGGCTGCGGCCCTCGGACGGTCGAGCTACCTCCGATGGCCCACACCACAGTGTGCCCCGCCGTGCCGCCGGGCAAACCCGGTTCGCGGAAGCGCACGGGCACATCATGCCAACGAGCTGTCCGGCGCGGCGATCACGTGCCGCTTGCCTCAGGCCAGCGGACTGCCGTAACGGCGACGGACCCGCTCGCGCATGCGCGGGTCGTCGCGCGATGCGGGCTGGATGAAGATCTCGTCGAGTTCCGGGAAGTGCTCGCGCAGGTCCCGATCGACGCGCAGGCACGCCTGTTCGAGATCACCGGAACTCACCGAGTCAAGGAAGTCGGCCCGTACGCAGAGCAGGATCCGGCCGCTGCCGGTCAGCATGCTCAACAGGTCGACGACGTACTCGATCTCCGGCTCGTCCTCCAGGTGCTTCTCGATCGCCCGCAGCAGGCGCGGGTCGGCCTGCTTGCCGATCAGCAGCGACTCACACGCGCGGGCCAGGACGAAGGCAACGCCCAGCAACAACAGGCTGATCGCGAGCGAGGCGGCCCCGTCCCAGATCCCGGACCCGGTCGCCTGGTGCAGGCCGACACCGAGCGCCGCGATCAGCAGGCCAACGAGCGCGGCGGAGTCCTCGAGGGCGACGCTGTTGACGGTCGGGTCCTCCGGATCGCGGAACAGGTCGCGCACCGACACCCGGCGCCGGCGCGACTGCGCCCGCACCTGGCGTGCGGCCTGCCGGAAGGAGATGCCCTCGAACACCGCGGCCAGCGCGAGCACCGGGTAGTTGATCCACAGCCGGCCGGTGGGCTCGGCCGCGCCGAGGATGGTGTGTAGTCCTTCGTAGAAGGAGAACGCGGCACCGGAGACGAAGATGGCGACAGCCGCGAGCAGGGACCAGAAGTAGCGCTCCTTGCCGTAGCCGAACGGGTGCCGGCGGTCGGCCGGGCGATCCGATCGGCGCAGCGCGACGAGCAGCAGCACCTCGGTCATGCAGTCGCCGCCGGAGTGCGCGGCCTCGGACAGCAGGGCGGCCGAGCCGGTCAGCAGGCCGGCCGCCAGCTTCAGGGCGCCGACGGCCACGTTGGCACCCAGCGCGAGCAGGACCGTCAGGCTGCGCTCGCCCTTGCCGTGCTCCTCCGCTTCGCTCACGTAGCCGCGCGTGGCGGCGTGCCGTTCACCGAGCCGAGTCCCGCAGCACGGCGTACGTGACGGCGCCGTACGCGAGGTGCGGCACGGCGTCGCTGAGCCAGTCGACCGAGGACCACTTCGACGGGTCCGTCAGCCCGAGCTTCGTCAGCGGCACATCCGAGCCGGTCATCGCGGCCGCCCCGAGCAGCGTCGCGCCCACCACGGCGGGCAACCGGGCGACCAGCGGGCGCAGCAGGCCCGCGGCGACGCCGATGCCGACCCCGGTCGCGATTCCGCTCAGCGGGCCGAGCCCTTCGAGCCGGTTGTCGCGGGTCTCGCCGTCGCCGGGGATCTCGATCCCGGACTTCTCGGCGATGGTGGCAACCGCCTGCTGCGGAGTGCTGCTCGCCGGACGCGCGCGCACCGCCATGTCGAGGTAGGTGACGGCGTTGAGGGCGGTGGTGCCGGCGGCGCCGGCAGCCGCCCCGCGCAGCAGGTTGGCGAACATGTGTACTCCCTTGCTCGTGTGGTCCGTCAGACCTTGGTCTGCCAGAAGATCGTCTCGATCTCGCCGATGAGGTCGAGCAGTTCCTGGCCCGTCGCCGGGTCGAGCTCGCCCTTGGCGCCGGCGGCGCCGGCAGCCTTGGTCGCGGCGTTGAACAGCGGATGTAGCTGCGGGAAGCGCTCGAAGTGATCCGGGGTGAAGTAGTCCGTCCACAGCACCCACAGGTGGTGCTTCACGAGTTCGGCTCGCTGCTCCTTGATGATGACGGCGCGCGTGCGAAAGACCGGATCGTCATTGTCCTGGTACTTCTCCATGATCGCCTTGACCGACTCGGCCTCGATGCGCGCCTGCGCCGGGTCGTAGACGCCGCAGGGCAGATCGCAGTGTGCGTAGGCCGTCATTCCCGGACGGAACAGGTGCATCGAAACCTCCATCGCGCTCTCGCGGACAGGTACCCCGCCGGCGACGGCACCAAACCGAAGCCTCAGCTGGGCGCCCGGCGCATGACGCCGGAAAGGTGGCACCGAACCCTCGCCGCGGCCCGATTCCCAACGGCGGCTGCGTGCTAGAGTCGTCATCCGGCCCGCTTCGGTGGGCCGAATGTCTGTCCCGTCCGGACGGCGCCGCTAGCTCAACTGGCAGAGCAGCTGACTCTTAATCAGCGGGTTCGGGGTTCGAGTCCCTGGCGGCGCACACACTCTCAGCGGCCGCCTCAGCGTACCCTCACTTCGCTCGCCTGCTTGCGGCGGCGCGGCTCAGTGCGTCCCGGTCTCGTGGGCTGCGTGGCCGGCGGGCTCGAGCTGGAACGTGCTGTGTTCGACGTCGAAGTGCCCGATCAGGCAGGCCTGCAGATCATCGAGCAGGCGCGGTGCGTGGCCGTCGGTGAAGCAGGCGTCGTCGATGACGACGTGGGCGGAGAGCGTCGGCAGGTTGGAGGTGACCGTCCAGACGTGCAGGTCGTGCACGTCGTGCACGTGCGCCGAGCCCAGCAGGTGCGAGCGGATCTGGTCGAGGTCCATCGCCTCGGGCGCCGCCTCGAGCAGCACCCGCCCGGAGCCCTTGAGCAGGCCCCAGGCGGCGCGCAGCATCAGCGCGACGACGACGAGCGAGGCGATCGAGTCGGCCCGGGTGAAACCGGTGGCGAGGATGACGATCCCGGCGACGACGGTGGCAACGAAGCCGTAGAGATCGGTGAGGATGTGGCGGTAGGCGCCCTCGACGTTGAGGCTGGACCGATTGGCCTTGGCCAGCACCCACGCCGCGGCGACGTTCACCGCGACACCCACGAGGGCCACCACGAGCACCGGCACGCCCTGGACGGCTGGCGGGTGGATCAGGCGGCGGATCGCCTCCACCGTCACCACACCGGACACGACGAGCAGGGTGATGCCGTTGGCTGCGGCGGAGAGGATCTCCGCGCGCTTCCAGCCGAAGGTCCAGCCCCCGGCCGCGGGCCGTGCCGCGAGGTGGATCGCCCACAGCGATCCCGCGATGGCGCCGACGTCGGAGAGCATGTGCCCGGCGTCGGAGAGCAGGGCCAGCGATCCGGCCAGCACCGCGACGAGGACCTCGGAGACGAGGAACAGGCCCAGCAGCGTGAGCGTGATCTGCAGGTAGCGGCGGTCCGCGGCGGCGTCGAGGCCGTGCGAATGGTGGTCGTGACTCAACGCTGCGGGCCCCCGTCTGCGCGGTCGGATCAGCTGATCCTAACCGCGGGGCGCGTCCCCACAGGTGCGACGGGTTGCGCGCCCGCGACCATGACGGGGCACGTCGACGGCGGCGCGGCGCGCAGTCGGGTGCTCATCCGTTGCCGCCGCGGTGCTCGTGCTGCTGGACGCGGAGATGTCCGCTCGTCCACGCGCTCGCCGAGGGCATCAGCGCGGTCGCAGCGCCCACTCCGGCCACGAGGGCGGCGACGACGAGCGCCGCGCGCACCGCGCGGCGCCGAGAGGCCAGGTCTCCTCGCCGGGGCCGAACATCGCGCCACGACTCGCGAGCGGCGGAGCGGACGTGGCCGAGCACGTGCACCGTCATCAGCGCCACCCAGCCGATGAAGCTCGCCTGGTGCAGGGTCAGCAGCAGGTTGGAGCGCGCCGGACCGGCCACGATCAGCGCCACGCCGGTGCCGAGCAGCGCGAGGCTGCTGAGGATGACGAGCGGTCCGAGCAGCCGCAGCAGCGGATGCGGCGGACCCTTGCGGCGGTAGGCCTCGACGCCGCCGTAGTAGCGGGCGAAGCGGTAGATCGTGCTGGCCGTCTTGAGCAGCACCGGACCGATCAGCACGATCCCCAGGTACACATGCAGGGTGATCATCTGACGGACGCTCAGGACGGTGAACCCCTCGACGGCGAGCAGTCCGACGAGCAGCAGGCCGTTGCTCGCGCTCAGCCGCGCGTTTCCCTCGACCCCGGCCTCGTGCCGCAGACGCGCAGCGCTACCAGTCGCCGATGCCGCCGTGTCAGTCGTCATCGGCGCGGCCCCACCCGGTCGTCGTCCAGGTGGACCCGTCCGGACGGACGCCGAACCCCCAGTACCCCGGTAGCCGCTCGAGCCACGCACGAGCCGCGGGGCCCATCGCGAACGCGGCGGTGGCGTAGGCGTCGGCATCGGCGAGGCGCGCACCGACCACGGTCACGCTCGCGAGCCCGTCCACGCCGCGCCCGGTGTGCGGGTCGAGCACATGGCACCCGCGCTCGACGCTGCCGGACGTGGCTACCGCCAACTCGGCCGCGTCCGGTGCGCCGGCGACCACGCCGGCAAGCTCGTCGCGACGGTGCGGGTGGGCGATGCCGATTCGCCAGGACCGCCCGGGGGCGCTCTGTCCGACGCACTGCACGTCCCCGCCGCCGTTGACGCAGTGGTTGCGCGAGCCGGCCGCGAGCAGGATGTCGCTGGCCCGCTCGATGGCCCAGCCCTTGACGTAGCCGGACGGGTCCAGCGTGCCGGCCGGACGCGCGGAGAAGTACCCGCCGGTGTCGCGACGCAGTTCCTCGCAACGCGCGAGCACCGCGCGCACCTGCGGCGAGCAGGACTCGCCGGCGAGTTCGCCGCGGGCCAGGCGGCTGATCTCACTGTTGCCGCGATAGGTCGAGAACGTCTCGTCCACCTGATGCAGCCAGCGCACCGCCTCGTCCAGCGCCGGCTCCTCGACTCCCGGCGCGCGCACGTCGAAGGAGAACACGGTGCCCATGCAGTGCTCGACGCGGCGCCGGCTCGCGAGCTGCGTGCTCACCTCAGTGCACTCCGGCCTTGTCCAGCGCGCTCTGCAGGGACTGCTCGTAGCCGTGGCTGGTGTAACTTGCGCCGGAGACGCCGTCGATGTTGGCACGCTGCGCGCTGAGGGTCTGCTGCAGCAGGATCGGCGCGGCAGCACTGTTGATCTGCTGCGAGGTTCCGTCGTTCGCGCTCAGCTGCGCGAAGCCGACGTTCGTGATCCGCGAACCGGAAAGGGTGACCTTGACCTGTACGACGCCGTAGGGAGTCTGGATCGCGTCACCCATGACGGTGCGCGACGCCGTCCTCGCGGTGGCCGGTGCCGACGAGCTCGGGCCGGCCGGCGGCGCGCTGCTCGAGGCAGGCGAGCGCGGCGCGCTCGTACTCGTGCCGCCCGCCGGCAGCGCGGCCGACGGCAACCCGTTCGCCGAGCCGACGGCGGAGCCGTGCGACTTGAAGCTGAGCAGAGCGACCAGGCCGAGCACGGTACCGATGATCGAGAACAGGACACGTTTCACTGGCTTTTACCTCAGAGGGTGAAGGATTCGTGGTGGATGTGGCGGCGAGGGACGCCCGCCTGCTGCAACGCGGCCCGGGCGACGTCCATCATCGGTTCGGGCCCGCACAGGAACACGTCATGGCTGCTCAGCCCCGGGACGAGCCGTTGCAGCCGTTGCGCGGAGAGGTGATCGGCGGCCCCGCGCCGCGGCGCCCCGAGCAAGTAGTGCACCCGCGCGCCGCGCTGCTCGGCGATGCGGTCCAGCTCCGCACGCAGCACAAGGTCGTCGGCGGCATTCGCCCGGTACAGCAGGGTGACGTCGCCCGGCGCGCCGGGCAGCGTCTCGAACAGCGTGCGCAGCGGAGTGATGCCGACCCCGCCGGCCAGCAGCAGCACCTTGCGGTTACGGCGGTGCGCGGCGGTGAACGATCCCGACGGGCCCTCGGCGATCACCTTCGTGCCCGGCCGCAGCTGCCGCAACGCGGCACTGTGGCCCCCGCGCACCTTGGCCGTAAGGCGCAGCAGGTCGGCCCGCGGCGGCTCGGACAGCGAGTACGGATTCGCCGCCCACCACAGCTCGCGCGTGAGAAAGCGCCACCGGAAGAACTGGCCCGGTTCTGCGCGCAGCTCGTCCAGGTGCCGGCCCGCGACGTAGACCGACACGACGTCCGCGCTCTCCGGACGTACCCCGACCACCTGCAACCGGTGCCGCAGCGCGGCCCGCAACGGCGTCAGGAACCGGTACCAGAGCAGCAGCGCGGCGACGAGCACGTACATCGCCGACCACAGCCAGCGCGTCCGCGCGTCGAAGCGGAAATCGGCACCGGTCGAGAACTGGTGGCTGAAGGCAAGCGCGATCGCCAGGTAGGTGTAGAGGTGGATCGCGTGCCAGGTCTCGTACTGCAGCCGCCGGCGTGCTGCGCGGGCGGACGCGACGCCGACGCCGACGAGCAGCCCGAGCGCCACCGTCGCCATGAGGACGTCCGGGTAGGACGTCACGAGCGTCACGCTCTGAGCGATCAGCCCGGTGTGCGCGCTGACCGCGTAGCCCCAGATGATCAGCACCGTGTGGGCCACCGCCAGGGACACGGTGTAGCGACCGCCCATCGCGTGCCAGCGCGCCAGGCGGTCCGTCCCGACACCGCGTTCGAGTGCGGGCATGCGCGCCATCAACGCGAGCAGCACGACCACGGCGTAGCCGGCCAGCAGGCCGGTGATGCGGCCCGCGTTGGTCAGCCAGTCACCCAGGCCGCGCACCGTCGCGGTGTCCTGCCACCACAGGGCGAGCACGGCCAGGGCGCCGGCGCCGATCACGGCGAGCGCGACGCCCGGCGCCACCCGTGCCGGAGCGATGCTCCCGCCGGGAGCATGCCCCTGCAGGCGTGCTGGCGCACCCACGGTCATCTGCTCAGCTCACCTCTCGTCGCGATCGGCTTCACCCGCCCAGCGTGGACGGCCCGGCTCTGAAACGCGTCTCAACAGGCTGTGACTACCCACTGCACAGCGGACTGAGAGCAAACGCAGAGCCAGGCGGGCCGCCGGGGGGGCATGCTGGACCCGTGAGCCTGTCCAAGCGCGGTCCGGCCGCGGCGATGCACCGCGCCGACGGCTCGCTGCTGCGGGTGCTGGTGGTCGACGACGAGCCCGCGCTTGCCGACGTGCTGACCAGCACGCTGCGGTTCGAGGGCTGGGACGCCCGCTACGCACTAGACGGGACGAGCGCGGTGCGCATGGCCGCCGAGTTCGAGCCGGATGCCGTGGTGCTCGACGTGATGCTGCCCGACCTGGACGGCTTCGAGGTGCTGCGCCGGCTGCGGGTGGCCAACCCGCATGTGTGCGTGCTGTTCCTCACCGCCCGCGACTCCGTCGAGGACCGGGTCGCGGGGATCACCGCGGGGGGCGACGACTACGTGACCAAACCGTTCAGTCACGAGGAGGTCCTCGCCCGGTTGCGTGGGCTCGTGCGCCGCGCCGGCATCGCGCGCACCCGCGCCGGCGCGCAGATCGTCGTCGGCGAGCTGACGATGGACGAGGACGCTCGCGAGGTGCACCGGGCCGGCGAGCTGGTCGAGCTGACCGCGACCGAGTTCGAGCTGCTGCGCTATCTGATGCGCAACCCGCGGCGCGTGCTGTCGAAGGAGCAGATCCTCGATCGCGTGTGGAGCTACGACTTCGGCGGGCGGGCGCACGTCGTGGAGCTCTACATCAGCTACCTGCGCAAGAAGGTCGACGCCGGTCGCGAACCGATGATCCACACCGTGCGCAGCGTCGGCTACGTCCTGAAACCGGCTGCGACGTGACCCGTCTGGAACCGATCCGGCGGGCCCGGATCGTGCTGGCCGGACAGCTCGCGCGCCTGAGCCTGCGCCGGCGCCTCGTCCTCGTCCTGCTCGGTTTGCTGCTGGTCAGCTGCGCGCTGATCGCCGCCGCAACGACGCTCGCGCTTCGCCACTTCCTGCTCAGCCGGCTCGACCAGCAACTCCTCGCCGCCGGCAACCGGTACGCCGTCTCGCTGGAACATCCCAGCGACGGCGATGCCGACAACGTGTTCAGCGCCGTCGCCGGACAGTCCGCCGGTACGCTCGGAGCCCGCGTGCTGCACGGCTCGGTGACCGCGATCGGGCTGGTCCCCGCCGGTGGCCAGGTGCCCGCGGCAACCCGCGCCCGCATCGCGTCGCTGGGCCCCGGCGGGCCGCGCACCATCGAGCTACCCGGACTCGGCGACTACCGCGTCGTAGCGCAACCCGGACGCGACGGGGACCTGCTCGTCACCGGCCTGCCCGAGCACGCGGTGGACGACACGATCGCGCGACTTGCCGTCATCGACGCGTCTGTATTCGCGGTGGTGCTGCTGGCGACCGGGATCGTCGGCGCGGTGTCGGTGCGCCTGTCGCTGCGGCCGCTGACCCGCATGACCGAGACGGCGCGGGAGGTGGCGAACATGCCGCTGGCCACCGGTTCGGTCGAGTTGCCGAGACAGCCGGAGCCGGCATCGCCGGCCACCGAGGTGGGTCAGCTCTCCCGCGCGTTCACACAGATGCTCGATCACGTCGAGGTCTCCCTCGCCGAACGCCATGCCGGCGAGGAGCGCCTGCGCCGCTTCGTCGCCGACGCCAGCCACGAGCTGCGCACCCCGCTCGCCGTCATCCGCAGTCACGCCGATCATGCCCAGCGCATCGGCGCTGCGGTGCCCGGCGACGTGCAGACCGCGTTGCGGCGGATCACTGCCGAGTCGGCCCGGATGGGTCATCTCGTGGACGACCTGCTGCTGCTCGCGCGGCTGGACTCCGGCCGTCCGCTGGCCCACGAGGACGTCGACCTGAGCCGCCTCGTGATCGAGGCGGTCGACGACGCGCGCGTCGCCGGTGGCGCTCACCACTGGCAGCTCGATCTTCCGGACGAGCCCGTGGTGCTGGGCGGCGACGCGCACCGGCTGCATCAGGCCGTCGCGAACCTGCTCGCCAACGCCCGCGTGCACACCCCCGCGGGCACCACGGTGATCGCGCAGCTGCGCCGCAGGGAGGCGAGCGGCGAAGTCGAGCTCCTCGTCTCGGACGACGGCCCCGGGATCCCGTCGGACGTGCTCCCGCACATATTCGAACGCTTCATGCGGGCGGACTCAGCGCGCACGCACACCTCGGGCAGCACCGGCCTCGGCCTGTCGATCACCGACGCGGTCGTTCGTGCACACGGCGGGACGATCAGCACGCGCAGCAGCCCGGGCAGCACGCAGTTCGCGATCCGGCTGCCAGGCACGGTGCGGGTGCCGCCGCGAAGGCTCGCTCGTTAGGCTGGCTGCGGTCGTGGCGCTCGCCCACCGCCGTCGAGGAAAGGCCGCTCCGATGGATTTCAGCGTGTCCACCCGCACCGAGGACGACACCACGATCGTCGCCGTCACCGGCGACATCGACCTCTACACATCCCCTCGACTGCAGGAGCAACTCGCCGCGCTGATCGACAGCGGCGCGAGCGAGCTGGTCGTGGACCTCAGCAACGTGCCGTTCCTCGACTCGACGGCGCTCGGCGCGCTGGTTGGGGCCCGCAAGGACGCGATGGAGCGAGGCGGTTCGATCACGCTAGCGGGGGCGCAGAACAACGTGGTGAAGGTGCTGCGGGTCACCAAGCTGACCGAGGTGTTCGCCATGCACGACAGCGTCGCCGACGCGCTCAGCGCGACGCACTGAACCAGGCACCCACTGCCGGTCGTCCGCTGTGGGTCACCGGCCGGGATGCGCGCCCGAGAGCAGGCTCAGCGCCAGCTGCTGCATGGCGCGGGCGGTGAGGGTTCGCACCGTGCGCGGCGGCAGGTCGAGCTGCTGGGCGATCTCGGCCTGGGTGCGACCCATGTGATAGCTCAACTGCAGCACGGTGCGCTGTAGCGGCTCCAGCCGGTTCAGCGCCTGCCTGACCTCGGCCGTCCAGCCCGATGACGGAGCTCGTTCGCGGTCGTCGCCCTCCCCCCGATCGGCCGCATCCGGATCGTTCACATCGCACCATTCTCCGAAAGCGGAACCAGCAGCGTATCGCTCAGGCCGCCCAGGCGGACGATCCGCCGCACCGCGGGGCTGGGCCGCGCGATCGACAGCCCGCCGCCCGCGCCGGCCAGCAGCTGACTCGCGTACAACAGCGCCGCTAGTCCCCGCCAGTCGCAGAAGCCGACGCCGGCCAGATCCAGGGTGATCCGCTTCGCGCCGGCCCGGTGCACGCCGAGCACCGCGTCCTGCAGCTCCCGCGCTGTCGCAAGGTCCAGCTCGCCGCGCCCCGAGACGACAGGGTGGCCGGAACCGGTGTCGACGCGCACCTCAAGCGGCTGCGCGCATTGCACCGGCGCGACGAACGCCTGCTTGCCACTCATGTGAGCACGATGGCGACAGCGACGAAGTGCGCGGACGCGGCCGCGCAGACGAACGCGTGGAAGACCTCGTGGAAGCCGAACACGGTAGGCCGCGGGTCGGGCCGGCGCAGGTGGTAGAGCACCGCCCCGAGGATGTAGAGCACCCCGCCGAGGACGAGCAGCGCGAACGCCGCCACCCCGGCATGCCACAGCGCGAACGGCAGGGCGACGATCCCGATGCAGCCCAAGGCAATGTAGGTCCCGCCGACGAGGCGCTCGGGCGCGCTCATCCGGCACAGGTGGGTGGCGAGGGCGACGGCCGTCAACGACCACATCACGCAGAGCAGCACGACACCGACCGTGCCTGACGTGGCGACGAGGAAGACGGGCGTCGCAGTGCCGGCGATCAGCAAGAAGATCATCGCGTGGTCGAGGCGTTGCAGCACCCGGTGCGCCGGCGGCCGCCACGTGCCGCGGTGATAGAGCGCGCTGACGCCGAACAGGCCGGAGACGCTCGCGACGTAGATCGCGGCCGACACGGTGCGCGCCGTCCCGTCCACCCGTAGGACGAGGGCCGTTCCGGCGACGAGCGAGAGCTCGAACCAGATCAGGTGCAACATTCCGCGCCAGACCGGTTTCGCGTGGGTCAGGCCGCGGCGCGAGTCATAGGTGGACGACCGCGCGCGCTGCGGATCTTCGACGCTGCTCGGCGATTCGACCATCAGTACCACGGCATTCCTCCTGCTGCGTCGTGCAGCCGGCTGCCGGGGTCTAGTGCAGACGGAGCGATCCTCACGGTGCCTGAATCATTCGAACATCGCGGCAGCTCGCCCTGCCGGCGTCACTCGACGTCCGCAACCGATGCTAGTCCTGACTCCGACCCTAACGCCCGTTACTGTGGCCGCGCTCAGCTCGCGTGACCGGCGAGCAGCTCTCTAGCATGGCTGTCGATGTCCACGCTGGTGCACACCGTCGGGCACGCCAACCTGCCGGCCGCCCGCCTCGCCGAGCTGCTCGACGGCGTCGGCGTGCGCCGCGTCGTGGACGTGCGGTCCTTCCCCGGCAGCAGGCGCAACCCGCACTTCGGGTCGGCGGAGCTGGCCGGCTGGCTGCCCGGGTACGACCTCGGCTACACGTGGTTGCGCGATCTCGGCGGGCGGCGCCGCGCGCGGCCCGATTCGCCGCACACCTCGTTGCGGCATCCCGCCTTCCGCGGCTACGCCGACCACATGGACGGTGCTCAGTTCCGCGCCGCGGTGGACGAGCTGCTCGTCCTCGCCAGCGCCGAGCCGCTCACCGTGATGTGCAGCGAGTCGCTCTGGTGGCGCTGTCACCGGCGGCTGCTGGCCGACTACCTGCAGCTCGTGCGCGGGGTGGACGTGCGGCACGTGATGCCCGACGGTCGCGTCACGCCGCACCCGCCGACCGACGGGGTACGGGTGGCCGGGGACCGGCTGATCTACGACGCGCCAGTCAGAGGGTGACGACCTCGAAGCCGACCGCGAACCGGCAGCCCATCCGCGTGCCCGTCGCCCGCGCGAACGACTCGAGGAACTCGCGCGGCTCGGCCATCGCGTGGCCACCGAGGCCGGCGAGGTACTGCGCGTGCGCCTGCAACGAGGCGACCCCGGTGTCGAAGTGTTCGCTGACGTCGACGCCGTGGGTGACCTGCGCACCGCTGGAGGCCAGCAGCGCGGTGGCGTGCCACGGCGGCAGTCCCTCGTCCAGCAGCTCGCGGAACACCCAGCGGTTGCCGGCATCGCGCACGCCGTCGAGCACCGCGCGCCCGAGCGCGATGTGGTCGGCCTGATTCGGCATTCCCGGACCCCACGAGTCGTGGTAATTGCCGGTGATCACCACGTCGGGACGGTGCCGGCGCACGACGCGGGCCACGTCGCGGCGCAGCGGCAGGTCGTACTCGAGCACGCCGTCGGGGTAGCCGAGGAACTCCACGACGTCCACCCCGACGATCGCGGCCGAGGCACGCTGCTCGTCCTCGCGCAGCGGTCCGGCTTGCTCGGGCGACAGACCGTCGATGCCCGCCTCCCCGCTGGTCGCCAGGCAGTAGACGACCCGCTTGCCCTGCGACGTCCAACGCGCGATCGCCGCGGCGGTGCCGTACTCGAGGTCGTCAGGATGCGCGACGACGGCCAGCGCGCTCGCCCACGACTCGTCCACCGGCGGCAGCTTCTCTTCCACCGCTGCACTATCCCGCACGGCGCGCGGCTCAGGAAGCGCGTGGGGGCACGTGCCGGCTGACCTCGATGTCGAGCCGGACGGCCAGCTCGGGGCGCCCCAGTGCCTGCCGGAGGTGGGCGAGCGCTTCGGCTTCCACGCGCCGGCGCAACTGGGCGAGGTCGGCCGACTGGGCCAGGGTCACGGTGAGGACGACCTGCGGGTCGGACCCGTCGCCGACGAGGCGCGCTTTCGCGGAGTCCACGCCGTGGTACGTCACGATCTCGTCGGCGAGCGCGGCGCTCACCGCGCCCGGACGGATCACGGTGCTGCCGCCACCCTTCGCCCCTGCCACGGCGATGTCGCCGGCCCGGTCGGTCGAAATCAGGAGCGCGAGGATCCACCGCAGGCAGATCAGCGCGACGAGCAGCCCGAGGGCGGCGGCCGCTGCCCACACCCAGCTGCCGTTGTGCCCGATGTAGGTGCTGATGAAGTTGTGAAACAGCGGCTTGCGGGCGATCTGGTGGCCGAACCAGCCCAGGCTGGTCGCCCCCGCGGCGGCACCGGCCAGCAGCACGAGCAGGCCGAACACGGTCAGCGCGGAACGGTTGGTGCGGTCGGCGTGCACTACTTGCTCCTCGCGCTGACCCGTACCCGAACTCGGGGCGGGTGGACGAGCTGCAGCTCCTGCAGCCGGGCGTCGACGGCGGCGGTGACGGGATCGGTGAGGGCAGCGGCGCCGGCCGCGTCCCTGGCAGCGGCCTTCGCGGCGACGCGGACCCGGTGCCGCTTGACGCTCACCGTTGCGCGGCTGATGCCGTCGACGTCGGTGACGCTTGCGCGAAGTGCCCCGGCCAGGCCGCCACGGGTCATCGCCGCGTCGGTGTCCGCGTTGTCCGAGCGCACGCCGAGACGCCGCACGCGGCGTGGCTTGAGTTCGATGAGCAGCACCACCGCGCCGACCACGATCAGGACGACGGACCAGAACCGGACCACGCCGGCCTTCCAGTGGGTGCGCTCGGCCCACCGGTACCACGTCGTCCACGGGACCACGACCGGCCGGGCGTGGACCGCGAATGCGATGACCTCGATGATCACGATCACGCCGGTGGCCGTCAGCGCGAGCGCCAGGACGAACGCCAGCGGGCGGTTCAGCAAACGCATGCGAGTCCTCCTACCGGACGCGGGGTGGTGCGGCGATGTCGGTGACCAGGTCGGCAACGGTGATGTGCACCTCGTCCACGGCCAGGCCGGTCAGTTCACCGACGCGGTCGCGGACGTGCTCGCGTACCGCGGCCGTCACCTTCGGCACCGAGGCCGGCCAGCGGACGCTGAGCTCCAGCGTCACATATGCCTTGCTGCCGTCGACCACGACCGAGGTCTTGGGCAAACCGTCCAGGTCACTGCCGCGAGTGCCGAGATGCCCGGCTCCGGGCAGCGCACGCCCGAACAGCCGGACTGCGGCGGCGCCGGCGTCCGGATTCTCGGTGGCCGCCCGAGCGGCGATCTTCTGCACCACCGTGTCGGCGACCGAGATGTAGCCGAGTTCCGTGCGTCCGGCGGCCGGTTCGGCCTCGGGCTCGGCGGACCGGTCGGCGCCCGGTTCGGCGGCCGGTTCGGTGGCCCGCTCGGTGTCGGATTCGGTGGACACCGCGGGGCTCATCGGGTGTCGCGGCTGCGCGAGGCCAGGGCGGACAGGTCCAGGTCGCCGTCGATCACCTTCGCGAGGCCGTACCCGATCGCGGCGAACAGCGCCACGATCAGCATGTCCCCGAAGCTGCCGAACACGACGACCACGCCGAGAACAAGCCCGGTGATGGTGGCGAGGGAGATCCGGTTCATCAGTGCTCACTTTCCGTTGGGAGTGCCCGGGACGCGTCCGGTGCGAGCAGCGCTCGGGCGATCGCCGGATTGGCAGCCGCAGGCTGCCCGGCGGGGGGATCCTCGGTGCCGGGCGGGTCGTCGATGTCGGCGATCACCACCGTCAGCTCGTGGTCGTGGCGCAGCGCGCGCACCGCGGCAGCGATCTGGGCCAGCACGGCAGCTGCCGGTACGCCCCACCGCGAGCGCACCTGCACCGTCAACGACCCCGGCGAGATCACGACGCCCGGCACGCGGCGTCCCGGCAGGTAGGAACCCACTTCGGCGAAGCGTCCCGCGTACAGGTCGGCAACGCCGGCGCAGGCACGCACCGCCGCGGCGACGGCGTCGACGTCGATGCCGTCGACCAGGGCCGGCGCTGACGCGGCCGCGACGGGCGTCGACTGCTCGACTTGCTGTTCGGCGGGTGTCACGACACGCGGGACGGGGTGTCCTGGCCGTCGGTGTCGCTGGGCAGGTACACGTCGTCGACGGCGACGTTGACCTCGACGACGGTCAGCCCGGTCATGCGCTCGACCGACTGCTTCACGTTGCGCTGGATGCTGCGGCCGAGCTCCGCGATCGACACGCCGTACTCGACGACGATGTCCAGGTCCACGGCGGCTTCGGTCTCGCCGACCTCCACGCCGACGCCTTGCGCGACGTTGGGACCGGTGCTGCCCGGGATGCGCTCGCGAATCGCGCCGAAGGTGCGGCTGGTGCCGGTGCCCATGGCGTGTACTCCGGAGATCTCCCGGCACGCCTTGCCGGCGATCTTCTGGACCACTCCCTGGGCGACGGAGATCTTGCCGTCCTCCGTGGCCAGCCGGTCCTGGGTGGCCGGACGGGCCGACGTGCTGGTGGTGGCCGGGGTCGACCCGGACTTGGCTGGGCTGGGCTGGCTCATCGAGGGCGCTCCTTCGATCATGATGGGCGGGTGCGCGGGCCCGACGGCTTCGGTGCCCACTGATTGGTTAGACACCGCTGCGGGCAAAAGATCGCACCCGCCTTCGCCGCGTGACTATCGCCGGTCGGCGAGGAGTACGTGGCCGTTCGGCAGCGAGCCACCCAGGTCGCCCGCGCGTCGGGGCAGCCCCAACGCCAGCGAGATCTCCAGCAGGTCGCGATCACTGATTGTGCTGAACCCGTGCGCTTCGAGCAGCGAGGACAGCTGGTCCGGCGTCCAGTGGGAACGGTGTGGCTCGTCGCTCCAGGGGTCCGGGCTGCGCGCGAGCCTCATCATCCCGCGCCCGATCAACTGGCCCACGGCTGCCTTGGTCGACGGCACCTGGTAGTTGACCACGAGTCGGCTGCCCGGGGCGCTGCGCGTCTGGACGGCGGCCACCGTCGCGACGACCTGCGCGGCCGTCAAGTAGGGCACGACGCCTTCCCACACCCACGTGGTCGGCGCTTCGGTGCGATGGCCCGCCCGGTCCAAGGCCGCGCCAATACCCTGCTGAGCAAGGTCCGTTGCTACGAAGCGCACCTCCCTGGCCGCCGGTGTCCGCTGGCCGAGTCGTTGCCGCTTGTCGCCCTGCGTAGCCGGGTGGTCGACCTCGAACGCGATCGTGCCGGCGAGTTCGCCCATACGCCAGGCTCGGGCGTCGAGACCGGCGCCCAGAATCACCAACTGTTCGCTCGGATGCTCACGGATCGCATCGTCGATTGCGATCGTCCGGGGTGCCATCAACGCGGCGCACCCGCGGACGAACTCGTAGTTCATCCGCGCCCCCCATCCCTTCGGTGGCGCGTCGCGGCGTTCCTGCTGGACAACCGTCCGCTCCCCGTCCTGCAGCAGGCTCATCGCCACCGGGTCACTGAACCGTCCGACCGCGATCCGGTCATGGGCCGCCGCGCGACCCTGACAGACCAGTACCGCGGTCCGGCTCGCCCTGGCTCGCATCAGTCGAGGATTCCAGGTGACCGTGCACCGCGCCGGTCCTATTCGGTCCGGGCGTTCTCGGGATCGCTGATCCGGCGTAGCAGAGGCATCGTGGATAGCACGAGTACGAGGGCGATGAGGACGCCGATGAGGAGGGTGCGGTAATACGGCGTCGTCGGCAGCCGGATGGTGGCGCCGCGTACAGCCCGCAGGAGCAACTCGGCGGTGACCAGGCCGCCGGCGGCGGAGGCTAGTGTCAGCGCGACGAGTGGTACCGCGGACTCGAGCATGATCACTTTGCGGAGCCGAGTCAATAGCGAGGTCCTGCAGGTGCTCGTCTCAGGTCGTCACTGACGTCGATTGGTCGGCGTGCAAGTCAGCGCCAGTCGTCCGCCAGGTGCTGCACAGCTGCGGCTACGGCCTGCGGGTCGGTCAGCATGTGCAGGTGCCCGCCGGGTAGGTGGGCGGTGGGCCAGCCCCGCAGGGCCGCCTGTGCGGCGCCCTCGTCGTAGGGCTCACCGAACCAGATATATCCGGACGGCGGCGCGCTTCCCTCGCCCGGCGGGGGCAGTGGATGATCGTAGTAAGCCAGCGGCATGCGCGGTTGCTCGGCTTCCACCTCGGCCCGTATGTGTGCATCCGGGAACAGGTCGGCGACGTCGGCCTCGTCCCACCACGCCGTCCACGGCGGCAGCAATCCGTCGACGGTAGCGAGCCCGCGAAGAAAGTCGGATGTGGTGTGGTGGCCGGCACCCGGCAGCGCTGCGTCGACGAACACGACACCGCGAACCTGGTCGCCGAGCGCCGCGACGACCGCTGGCACGTACAGTCCGGCGTTGCTGTGCGGGACGAGCACAACCGGTTCGTCCCCGGCCGCCCGGACGATCGAATCGACCCCTGCAGGCCAGTACGGTGGGGCGCTTCGTGCGACGCCCAGCAAGCTGGGCACCCGCACGCATCGCCCGTTGCACTCCAGCGCGCGTGCCGTCGACTGCCAGGTCGCCGGTCCGAGAAACGGACTGTGGATCAAGATCAGCGACGGCCCCATCAAGCCAGCATGCCGCGCCGCTCGCGCAGCCGCAGCGAACGACTGCGTCTCGACCGCGCGACCACCCGAGATCCGGACTCACCGCGCAGCGACCCTACCGGCTCTCCGCGCAGCTGCCGCTACCCGCTGCCGCGAACAGTGTGGCGGTCGCCGGGTGATCGATCGCGATGTGCGACAGCGTCAGGTGATCAGCCTGACGGGCAGAGCGATGTCGGCCGCGTTGCGAGCAAGCGGACCATCCAGAGTCCACGCCTGCGTGCCCAGCTGCTGCGCCAGGCGGATATAGGCGGAGTCGGTGGCGTGGCGACGTCGCAGCTGCGCGGTGATCGCCGCGACGGCGGGACCATCCGCGGAGAGGTCGAAGGGATGCAGCTCCACGCCGAGGGCGGCCACGTCGGACCAGGTCTCTGCGATACCGCCGGCTTCTAGCTCGCCGTCGAAGACTAGCCGGGCAAGAACATTGGCAATCTCGTACGGCAACACCGCCGGCGCGTGCAACTCCTCACCTGAATCCACCCAGCCCTCCAGTTGCGCCCGCACGGCTACCTGGCGTTCGTCGGCGACCACCAGCGCGATGATCACGCTCGCATCGACTACGACACTCACCCGTGCGCGCCGAGCGTGGCGCGGGCCTCGTTCACTAGCGCGACCGCGTCGGCCGCAGACCGCTGTTGAGAGCGCCGCACCAACCGCGAAATGGCGGCCTGGGCATCCGAGCGCGCCGGCAGGCCTTCGGCGAGGCCGGCATGGACGAGCATGCGCGCCAGCGTGCCCGGCTGGACCCGCAGCTGATCCGCCTGCCGGGCCAACGCCGCGTGATCGCCTTCATCAAGGCGGACAGTGATGGCCTTAGTCATACCCCCAGGCTACCCGGAACGATGCAAAGCGATGCGTGTCGCATCACCGCCGATCTCACTCCGGCGTTCCCCTCTGACACAGTCACCGGGTCGACGAGCGCACCGCCGAAGGATCACCCGCCCTACGCATGTGGCGCCGTGAAGCAGGGTGTTGCCTGTCTCCGCTCGGGACCTGATCGATGACGATTGGGAGCTTGTCGACCTTGCACGTTCACAATCGATGGCAACACCGACGTAGCACCTGATGCCACTGGCCGCGGTGTGGACGAGGGAGCATGCAGCCGTACAACCCGGACGTCTTCTTCCCCGATCCTCTGACAGTCCCTCTCGTGGCTCGTCACCGGGGAACCGGTGCCTCAGGCGTCCGTCGATTGGTCCGCCACAGCGGCAAGTAGCACGGCGTGAGTGCGTTGGTCGGCCGCGGCGATGAGGCCTTGAACTCCGCTGTGTAGAGGTTGTCCCTGCAAGCCCGTCACGATGCAACCGGCCACCTGGCACAACGCAATACCGCTCGAGAAGTGCACGTTGTCGAACAGGGCACCATCGGTGAGGTAGCCGGCCCGCCGCCCTGCTGCGACCCATGCGAGCGCGAGCGTTGTCGATGTGACCCGAGGCCGGAACGTATCGGCGAACGCTCGCCCCGCCAGCATGCGCACCGCTCGGAACCAGCCCGCGTTCGGGAACGGGCCGTCGAGATTGACGTCGACCAGTTGCCAGCTCGCTGACGGGTGCATCGGTTGATCGCGCCCGCCGCGTCGCAAGCAAGCCCGCGTTCCGTCGGTCCACATGACCTCATGGCTGAACGGATCGGCCACAGCCGCCGCCAACGTGCTCCCGCTGACGCGTAGCGCGACGTTGACCGCGACCAGCGGTGTGCCGGCGGCGTAGTTGAGGGTCCCGCACAGTGGATCGACTAGCCACGTGCGCTCGGCCTCGCCGGTGGTTCCCCCAGATTCCTCCCCGACCAACCGATCATCGGGTCGGGCTGCGTGTAGGACGCTCAGCATGATCTGCTCGGCCTCGAAATCGGCATCCGTTGCGAAGTCGGTCGGCGATTTCTCGAACCGCGTCAGATCCGTTCTGTATCTGGCGCGAACGACCGTTGCGCCCGCATCGGCTGCGGCGATCGCCAGTTCAGCGTCGGTTACGGCCACCGCTCGACGCTAGCCCGTGCCATCAGTGCCGGATCGATGGACACGTCGTTGGAGAATCGGCTACCGGACATCCATTCACCGGCTACGGCAGCTCGCTCGTTCGAGCTCGCTCTGGCGTGTGGCCCAGTGTGCCGTGGCAACATCGGGTAGGTGAGTTCCTTCAGCGACCGCCTGGTTGGTTATGGCACGGTAACAGCGGCGCTGAGGTCGATGTCGGACTCCGAACTGATCGCGCTGCTGGCCAAGCCCGTTCCCCAGAACGTCGGAATCGGAGGACGGACGCACGTGCTCAGACTTGCGGGCAAGCCTGTCTTCGTGAAGCTGGTTCGGGTCACGGATCTGGAACGTGACGCTGGCCCAGAGTGCACGGCGAATTTGTTCGATCTGCCGACGTGGTACCAGTACGGAGTTGGTGAGGGCTCCACCGGTTTCAACGCTTGGCGCGAGGTCGCTGCCCACCGAGCGGTGAGCGATTGGGTCGTAGATGGAAAGTGCGCGAACTTCCCGCTTCTCTATCACTGGCGGGAATTACCGCAGCAAAGATCCTTAGTCGATACCGCCGACATCGCGCGCGCCGTCCGCTTCTGGGGGAACTCACATCCCGTCGAAACGCGTCTCAGGGCGCTGGCCGATTCGAGCACGGTAGTTGCATTGTTCCTCGAGCACGTTCCCTTCGTGCTTCGCCGCTGGCTGACCGACCAACTCACCGCAGGCTCCGAGCGAGCCGCGAGGGCGACGATGCTCGTTGATCAGCAATTGCTCGGGGCAGTTGCTCACATGCGTTCGGAGGGCATGTCTCACTTCGATGCACACTATGACAACGTGCTGACCGACGGGCATCGGATCTACCTGTCCGACTTCGGTCTCGCAACAGCGCGACAGTTCCAGCTCACCAGCGCCGAACGGCGCTTCGCCGAACTCACTGCTGATCACGACCTCGCCTACTGCGCGACAACACTGGCCAACACCATCGTGGGAACGCTTCTCAGATTCTCGGGACCCAACGCGCGCAACACTTACCTACGACGCTGCGCTCAGCGCGGCCAGTCCGCGGAACTCACCGGCCGACTCGCCGACATCGTCATGCGTTACGCAGGGATCGCGACGGTCGTCAACGACTTCTACTGGCAGCTCCACGACGGCGATCACACGGCGGACTACCCGGCCGCTGACATCGCTGCAGCGCTCAGGGAGGCAGGCATTTCCGCCTAGCAGCGGACGGGTGCGCCGGCTCCAGTCCGCCTGGTCGGGATCGGTCATCGGTCGGAAAACACGCTGCTCGCGGCGGCCGGTAGAGCCGCTGGCGGCATAGCCGGTCGAGCCGCTGCGCGGCAGAGCGTACGGTCGCCTCGCGGCGGTCGAGGTTGGCTCTCTTTACCGGTTGTGGCGGAGTTCGTGGCTAACTATGGTCCGGTCCTATGTGCGCACATGGTGGGTGGTCGTGTCTTGACGGGTCCCTCTGAGCACGAGGCGCGGCAGTTCGCGACGGCGTTCCGGTTGTTTCTGGACTGGGTGCACTCTGACCGCAACGACAGTGTCGACCGCAACGAGGTTGTCGCGCTCGTGCAGGACTTCCTTGGCGCCAAGGGTCAGGCGTTGTCGGTGGTGTCGCGGCAGTTACCGGTGTTCGACCACGTAAATCTGCAGACCGCCCTGAACGCTTGGGCGAGTCAACCCAACCGGTCCGTGGCGGTGCATGGCATCACCGTCCCGCCTCACCACGGCTCGGTGAACCTGCAGCAGCTGATCACCGGTGAGAGCCTCCCACCGTTGCGGCTGTCAGCGCCACCTCTTGTCGATCTGCCGAACGGGCCGGGATCGACGTTGGCCTGTGTCCTGCGTGCGGTCCTGCTGGTGAGCGATGCGCGCGGCGAGTACGTGATCGCGGTGGTGGGACCGTCTGAGCACGAACCGGGCCTCGCTGTTGAGATCGCTGGTTTGCCGGTCGATGACGCGCAGGCGGTGCACGCCGAACTGGCCGAGCTGCGCAACCGACTGAACGTCTATCGCGGGCACGTGTTGGATGTCGCCGTGAACCCGATGGGTGGCGTGGTGCTCGCCTTCGGCGAGGTCCCCACCACCACGCGAGACGACGTGATCCTGCCAGAGACCGTATTGGCCCGCGTCGAACGGCACGCGTTAGGAGTCTCCGCGCACCGCGACGCATTACGGGCCGCCGGCCAGCACCTCAAACGCGGGCTGTTGCTGTTCGGACCGCCCGGCACGGGCAAGACCCACACCACCCGCTACCTCGTCACGCACATGAGCGGCTACACCCGACTGCTGCTCACCGGCCGCGCGCTTCATGCGATCGGTTCGGCTGCTGAGCTCGCTCGCGACCTGCAGCCCGCGGTGTTGGTTCTCGAAGACGTCGACCTCGTCGCTGAGGACCGCAGTTTCGGTCACGGGTCAAGCCCCGTGTTGTTCGACCTACTCGATGCGATGGACGGAGCCGCGCCGGACGCCGACCTACTCTTCGTCCTGACGACCAACCGATCCGACTTGCTCGAACCGGCCCTCGCCGCCCGACCGGGCCGCGTCGACGTAGCCGTCGAAATCGACCTGCCCGATGCCGACGCTCGGCGCCGGCTGTTCAGCCTGTACGCCCGCGCTGTCCCGGTCGAACTGTCCAACGACGAGATCGACGCTGTCGTCCAACGCACCGACGGCGTCACCGCGTCCTTCCTCAAAGAGCTGCTACGCCGTGCGGTCCTAGAAGCCTTGACCGAGCACAGCCCGCTGCGTGCAGTGACCGCCGAGCACACCACCCAGGCCCTGGACGATCTGCTCGACAGCACCCAACAAGCCACTCGCAGCCTGCTCGGCGTAGGCAACGACCCTGACCAACTCCCACCCGGCGGCGGTCTCGGCTCACTCCCATCGCCCGGCCAAACCTCCGGCGCTTGGGTGGGCTACGCAACCGGCCGTAGCCGAGGCCGCCGCTTCCGCGGATAAGCGAACGGCGGCACCACGATCACCGGCGGCGGCGGTAGAGCGGCGTCGCGGCAGAGCTGGCGGAAGCACTGCGCGGCAGAGCCGGTAGCGCCGCGATTCGGCTGATCCCGTGGCGCTGCGCACGCGCACGCCGCGTGCGAAGCATGAGCGGGCCGAAGGCCACAGCGCGACCGCCAGACAAGGGCACGCCAAGACACCGCGCACCTGCCTCTCGCGCATGGTTGCCCGCGCGGCGGGGTATAGCGGTATGGTCGCCGCCTCGGCGGCCCGAGGCAGAGCGGAGACGCGGTGCGGCCCGACGTCGACGACGCTTACCTGGTTTCCCGTGCCCAGGACGGCTACCTCGACGCCTTCGAAGCGCTCGTTCAGCGCTACTCCCCGGTCGCGTACCGCGTCGCCCTGCGGCTGCTGCGCGACCACCAGGACGCGCAGGACGTCGCGCAGGAATCGCTGGTCGCCGTATGGCAGCACCTGTCGGGCTTCCGAATGGACTCGTCGTTCTCGACCTGGCTCTACCGGATCGTCAGCCGCACGGCGCTCAACCGGCTCGCCCGCGCACGCCGTGCCGACACTGGCGCGGACCTCGACCAAGTCGTCGACCAGGCTGCCGGGCCGGCCGACCGCGTCGCCAGCCAGCAGACCGTCGACGCGGTCACCGCCGCCGTCGCGACCCTCCCGCCGGCACAACGCGTCGCCGTGGTCCTGCACCACTTCGAGGGTCTGCCCTACGCCCAAGTCGCTGCGATCACCGGAGCTACGATCCCCGCAGTGCGCAGCCACCTGTTCCGGGCCAGGCGCACCCTGGCCGCGACCCTGGAGCCGTGGAGGTGAGTCGGACATGAGCCCCCCGCACTCGCGGTCCGACGCTAGTTCGGACGCCCGCTTGCTGCCGTGCGGCGCCGACCCCGACGAGCTGCTCGAACAGGTCGCCGACGGCCGCGGCGAGCAGCTGGACGCGCACCAGCGCGACTGCGTGCACTGCCAGGCGTCGGTCACCGAGCTCGAGATCCAGTGGACGCCGATCGCGACCGCGCTGGCCTCGCCCGTCGACGTCCCGCCGGGATTGGGAGCGACGCTGACCGCCGCCGTGCTCAGCCGGGTCAAGGTCTTGGTCAAGGACGTCTGGTACACCCTGGACGTCACCGACGCGGGCGCCGTGCGGATCGCGGCGCGGGTCGTGGCCACGCTCGCCCGCGACGCGGCCCGCCAGATCGCCGGCGTCCGGGTCGCGTTCGGGCGAAGCACCGAGCCGGGTCTGGCGGCCCTCGTCGAGAAGGCCACCCTCGGGCACCGTCACCCGCATGCCGCAGTGGGCGTTCTCGGCCGCACCGCGGTGATCGACCTGTCCCTCGCCGTCACCGACGAGGAGCCGGTCACCGACGTCGCCCGCAGGGTTCAGCAGCACGTCATCGCCACGCTGCGGGAGTCCGTCGACCTGACCAGCGTCAAGGTCAACATCACCGTCGACGACATTCTCGGCGATCACTGACCTGCGCGGCTGTGGCGGCGCGGCAGGGGGCGCGCAGGTACCGTGACGGTGTGGGATGCGGCACGCAGGAGAGGGTCGGCAAGGTGGACGAGCACGCGCGGCAGCGAGCCGAGCGGCGCGCGTTCATCCGCGCGAACCACCCCGACCGCGGCGGCGACCCGCAGGCGTTCATCGCCGGCCTGTCAGCGATGAACGCCGGCCGCCCGTTCATCGCCGGCCTGTCAGCGATGAACGCCGGCCGCCCCGATGAGGGCTATCCGCCTGCCCGGGTGGTCGTCCGGCCCGCCGTGCCGCTGCCGCACCGGGTCTTGCGCGGCATCCGCCGCCGGCTGCGTCCCGCGCCGCCCCGCGTTCGCTAGCGCTGCCGCGCGGCGCGCCGGAGGGTCAGAGGGTCGCGTCAGAGTGTCGCCATGTCGATCACGTAGCGGTAGCCGGGATCACCGGCCGCCAGCTCGTCGTAAGCCTCGTTGACACCGTCGACGCCGATGAGCTGGACGTCGGCGGCGATGGCGTGCTGCGCGCAGAACTCGAGGACCTCCTGCGTCTGCGGAATGCCGCCTATCAGCGAGCCGGTCACGCTGATCCGGGCGCGCGCCAGCAGGCCGCCGTGGATCGGTTCGCGCAGCGGCTCGATCGCGCCGAGCAGCACGTACGCGCCGTCGCGGGCGAGCAGCTGCAGATACGGGTTGAGGTCGTGACTGGTCGGGATGGTGGACAGGATCACCTCGAGCGAGCGGGCGGCCGCGCGCATCGCGGCGGCGTCGCCGGCGACCAGGACGTGGTCGGCGGCCGCCTTGAGCGCGTCGTCGGCCTTGCGCTCGGAGCGCGTGATCACGGTGACCTCCGCACCGAGCGCCTTCGCGATCTTGACGCCCATGCTGCCCAGGCCACCGAAACCGGCGACGCCGACCCGGCTGCCCGCGCCGACATCGTAGTGACGCAACGGCGAGTACACGGTTACTCCGGCGCACAGGATCGGCGCGGCAGACGCCGGGTCCAGGCCGTCCGGGATGGATACCGCGAAGTCCTCGGCCACCACGATCGTGGCGCTGTAGCCACCGTAGGTGCGCGGCGCGGTGCCGTGCTTGTCGACGCTGTTGTAGGTGAACGTCGCGCCGCGGCTGCAGTAGTTCTGCAGGCCGTCGGCACATTCCGCGCACTGCCCGCACGAGTCGACCAGGCAGCCGACACCGACCAGGTCGCCGACACGGTGCCGCACGGCGTCGGCACCGACCGCGACCACCCGTCCGACGATCTCGTGCCCGGGCACCACCGGGTACGCCGTGCCGCCCCAGTCGTTGCGCGCAGTATGCAGGTCCGAATGGCAGATGCCGCAGTACCTGATGTCGATCTCCACATCGGCCGGACCCACGCCGCGGCGCTCGATCGTGATCGGTGCGAGCGGGCTGGTCGCATCAGCGGCAGCCCAGGCGGCGGTCGTGGTGGTCATCACGGTTCTCCTTCGCTTCGGCACCGTTCGAGCAGGTGGGGTACGAGCGCCCGCAGCGCCTGCCCGCGGTGGCTGATTGCGTCCTTGCGTTCCGGATCCAGTTCGGCGCTGGTGAGCTCGTAGCCGTCCGGTACGAAGATCGGGTCGTAGCCGAAGCCGTTGTGCCCGCGCGGTTCGCGTACCAGACGCCCGGCCATCCGTCCGTGCACGACCGTCTCGCCGTCTGCCGCGACGAAGGCGAGCGCACATTCGAACGCGGCACCGAGGCGCTCGCTAGGGGTATCGCCCAGCTGGTCGAGCACGAGGCGCAGGTTCGCCTCGTCGTCGCCGTGCCGTCCCGCCCAGCGGGCCGAGAGCACGCCGGGCATTCCGTTGAGCGCGTCGAGCGTCAGACCGGAGTCGTCGGCGACACTCGGCAGGCCGGTGCGCGCGAACGCCTCGCGTGCCTTGAGCAGTGCGTTGTCCTCGAACGTCGCGCCCGTCTCGGGCAGCTCCGGGTAGGGCGCGACGTCGTCCAGTCCGACGGCGTCGAGGTGTGGGAGGGCGGGGATGAGGATGCGCCGCAGCTCGGCGAGCTTGTCGTGATTGCGACTGGCGAGCAGGATCCGCGTCGGGACGCTCACCGGTCGAGCGCCTCCTGCTGCAACTTGTCCAGCTGGGCGCAGCCGGCGACGGCGAGGTCGAGCAGCGCGTCGAGCTCGTCGCGGCGAAATGGCACGCCCTCGGCCGTGCCCTGTACCTCCACGAATTCGCCGGCGCCGGTGACGACGATGTTCATGTCGGTCTCGGCGTGCACGTCCTCCTCGTACATCAGATCCAGTCTCGGCTGCCCGTCGATCACGCCGACCGAGACGGCGGAGATGGAATTGACCAGCGGCTGTGCCTGCGCCAAGGCGCCCTTGCCCGCCAGCCAGCTCACCGCGTCGGCGAGGGCGACGTAGGCACCGGTGATCGCCGCGGTGCGGGTGCCGCCGTCGGCCTGGAGCACGTCACAGTCGATGGAGATCGAATTCTCCCCAAGTGCCGAGAGGTCGATCGCGGCCCGAAGCGAGCGGCCGATCAGCCGCGAGATCTCGTGGGTGCGCCCGCCCACGCGGCCCTTCACCGACTCGCGGTCGTTGCGAGTCAGGGTGGCACGCGGCAGCATCGCGTACTCCGCGGTCACCCAGCCGAGCCCGCTGCCCTTGCGCCACCGCGGAACGCCCTGCGTCACCGACGCCGCGCAGAGCACTTTCGTCTCGCCGAACTCGATCAGCGCCGATCCCTCGGCGTACTTCTGCCAGTCGCGGGTGATCGTGACCGGACGCAGCTGGTCGGCCGATCGGCCGTCAGGACGGGACATGCAGCCGAGCCTAGGTGATGGTGCCGACGCCGACGTGCCGGCTGCAGCTCACCGGCTCCGCCTCGCCCGGCAGGATGGAGGCATGCGCAGCGACACCATCCAGGTCCGCACCGGCAGCCGGCCCACCGTCCACGACCTGACCGCGGAGTGCACCGCTTTCGTGCGCAGCGAACAGGACGGCATGCTCGGCGTCTTCGTGCCGCACGCCACGGCCGGCGTGGCCGTGATCGAGACCGGTGCCGGCAGCGACGACGATCTGCTCGCAGCCCTGGAGAACCTGCTGCCGCGTGACGCGAGCTGGCAGCATCGGCACGGCTCGGCAGGCCACGGCCGCGACCACGTGCTGCCCGCCTTCATCGCGCCGTCGCTGATCGTGCCGGTGCTGGCGGGACGCCTGCAGCTGGGCACGTGGCAGTCGATCTGCCTCGTCGACACCAACGTCGACAACGCCATCCGCGAGGTGCGCCTCAGCTTCCTGCCCGGCTGAGCATCGGCCGATCCCCGGCTCGCGCCGGGGCCGGGTCACGATCCTCAGATCCAGTACTCGGTCCCGGGCTGCGCCAGCTCGACGGGGCCGTGGAAGGCGGCGGCGGCCTCGTCCGCGGCGATCTCGCGCGAGCCCCATGGCGGGACGTGCGTGACGATAAGCCGTTCGACGCCGGCGCGGTCGGCGTGCTCGCCGGCCTGGCGCCCGGTCAGGTGCAGGTCCGGCACGTACTTCTCGTCCGGCCCGAACGACGCCTCGCACAGGAACACGTCCGCACCCTGGGCGAGGGTGACCAGCGCGTCGCACTCGCCGGTGTCGCCGGAGTACACCAGCGCGCGATCGCCGCAGCTCACCCGCACCGCGGTCGTCGGCACCGGATGGTTCGTCGTGGCGTAGCTCAACCCGAAGGGTCCCAGCTCTCCGGCCGCGGGAGTCGAGAAGCCGAACAGCTCCTGCAGGCCGAGGCGGCGCGCCAACGGGTCGTAGGCCGCCTGCAGCCGGTCGCGGGTGCCGGCCGGCCCGACCAGCGGGATCCGCCCCTCCGGACCGCCGACCCGAAAGCGCCGGTCGCCGCCGTAGCGCAGCGCGACGACGTAGGCGGTCAGGTCGATGTAGTGATCCGCGTGCAGGTGGGTGATCACGATCGCGTCCACCGCGGCCGGGTCGACGTAGCGCTGCAACGCACCGAACGCCCCGTGGCCGAGGTCGATCAGCAGCCGGTAACCCTCGGCCTCGAGCAGGTAGCCGGACGCGGGCGAGTCCGGCCCCGGCACGCTGCCGGAGCAGCCCAGCACCGTCAGCTTCATCCGGTGATCAACCCACACCTCCGTACGCCGGTGCGACCGCGGCGACCTCGGGTCCGAGGAAGCGGTGGCTGAGCCGGACGAATGACTCCGACGGCCCGGTGGTGCGGAAGACGTGCCGCGGTTCGGCGGCGTCGTCCGGGCGCAGCAGGCCGGTCTGCGTGAGCACCCTATAGACGTCCTTCGCGGTCTCCTCGGCGCTGGAGACGAGGGTGACGCGATCGCCCATCACCACCGAGAGCAGGCCGGTCAGCAGCGGGTAGTGCGTGCAGCCCAGCACGAGGGTGTCGATTCCCGCCGCGTTCAACGGCGACAGGTACGACTCGGCCAGCCCGAGCAGCTGCCGCCCGCTCGTCACGCCACGCTCGACGAACTCCGCGAAGCGCGGGCAGGCGACGCTCACGACCTCGACGCCGGACGCCGCGGCGAAGGCGTCCTCGTACGCACCGCTGGTCACCGTCGCGACGGTGCCGATGACGCCGATGCGGCCGTTACGGCTCGCCGCCACGGCCCGTCGCACCGCCGGCAGGATCACCTCGACGACCGGCACGTCGTATCGTTCGCGCGCGTCGCGCAGGCATGCGGCGCTGGCCGAGTTGCACGCGATGACCAGCGCCTTCACACCGGAGGCGACGAGCTCGTCCATCACCGTCAGCGCGTGCGCGCGCACCTCGGCGATCGGCTTGGGACCGTACGGGCCGTTGGCCGTGTCGCCGACGTAGTGCAGGGCTTCGTGCGGCAGCTGGTCGAGCACCGCCCGCGCGACCGTCAGGCCGCCGACTCCGGAGTCGACCATGCCGATCGGCGCGTCGAGCTCGGGTCCGGCCACGTCGGTCAGGATACGGCCGGGCGCGCCTGCTTCGGCCGGTTGGGCTTGTGGCGCCGCCGCGGGTGCAGCAGCGCCCCGGCCACCACGCCGGCGCCGAAGCCGCACGCATGTGACTGCCACGAGACCTGCGAGTCGAAGCTCGGCAGCAAGCTGCCGAGCAGGGCGCCGAAGAAGAACAGCACGAGCACGGCGACCACGATCCACCAGAGCTTGCGGGAGAAGTAGGCGCGGGCAATCAGGTACCCGAGCCAGCCGAAGACGAGCGCGCTCGCGCCGACGATCAGCCCGGACGGCGCGACGAGCCAGGTGAGCAGGTCGCCGAGAACGACGACGATGCCCGTGACGATCAGCCAGGTGCGGATGCCGGACAGCAGCAGCACCCAGCCGATCAGCACGAACGGGGCGGTGTTGGACAGCAGGTGCGCGTACCCGTCGTGCAGGAACGGCGCGGTGAGGATTCCCCACAGCCCGTCGATCTGGCGCGGCCGCAGGCCGAAGCGGTCGAAGGACTGCCCGTTGACCGCGTTCGCGACCTGGATCGCCCACAGTAGGGCGCCGAGCGAGCACATCACGATCAGCGCGCCGCTCCAACTGGTGGGATCGAACGGCGGCTCGGTGCTCGGCGCCTGCGTGCTGCCGTCCCGTCGGCGGGTCGGTACCCAGCTGGGCAGGCGCAGGCCAGGCGTGCTCACCACCGCAGCCTAACCAGCGCTCAGGCCCGGACCCTGCGCTCGCTGCGCGCCCCCACGAAGCCGTGCGCCAGCAGCGCCAGCGATCCCACGATCGCGATCACCTCGCCGACCACGCTCCACTTCTTTCCCGGGACGTTCCAGATCGGCTGATACATGTCGGGTATCGGGCCGAGCCTGCCGACGTCGACGTAGCGGTAGAGCACGAGCAGGATCAGCCCGCCGCCGGCTACCGCCAGGGCGAACAGGGCCGACAACCGACTGGCCCACACCACGACGAGCACCGCGGCGAGGACCGCCAGGGCCGCCTCGACCCGGAACAGGGTCGCCTGGCTGACGGTGCTCGTCTTGACGCCTGCGTACTGGCTGGCGACGTTGAAGTGGTTGTACGCGTCGATCGCGAGGCCGACGACGACGACCAAGGCCAGGGCCCAGCGCAGGATGCGGTTCATGTCTGTAGTTCGTCACCGTGCCGGTCAGCGGTTCACCGGGCCCGCACGGTGATCGCGTGCAGGCCGGTGGCGCCGCTCGGGAACGGCGGCTGTGACATCGCGGTCTGCACGACACCGCTGCCGTCGGTGGCGCGCACCCGCAACGTGTACGAGCCGGGCTTCGGTGGCGTCCACACCAGCACCCACTGGCGCCAGGTGTCGGTGGACGGGACGGGCGCGAGCCGAGCGGCCTGCCAGGCGCCGTTGTCCACCTGGACGTCGACTGCCAGGACGCCGACGTGCTGGTCCCACGCGACCCCGGCCACCGCGACCGCCTGCCCCGACCGCACGCTCGCCCCCGACCGAGGCGTGTCGATGCGGGACTCTAGCTTGATGTCGGTCTGCGCGGCCCAGCCGCCCTGCGCCCAGTACGCCTGCCGCTGCGCGTAGGTCGTGGCCTCGATGTCGACGACCCACTTGCACGCCGACACGTAGCCGTAGAGCCCCGGCACCACGATCCGCGCGGGGAAGCCGTGCTCGATCGGCAGCGGCACGCCGTTCATCCCGACGGCGATCATCGAGTCGCGTCCGTCCATCACCACGGCCGTCGGTGAGCCGATCGTCATGCCGTCGGAGGAGGACAGCACGAGCTGGTCGGCGCCCGGATGCACGCTCGCCGAACGCAGCACCGCGGCCAGCGGCGCGCCGAGGAAGCGGGCATTGCCGATGAGGCCGCCGCCGACCTCGTTCGACACGCAGCACAGCGTGATCCAGCGTTCGATCAGCGGCATGGCCAGCAGCTGCTGGAACGTCAACGTCATCGCGTTGTCGACCATGCCGTGGATGCGCAGCGACCACTGCGCCGGATCAATCTGCGGCACGCTCAGCGCGGTGTCGATGCGGTAGAAGGCGCTGTTCGGCGTGTCCCACGGCTCTGCGGTCATGCCGAGATCCGGGGTGTTCGATCTTCGTGGTGCGGAGGTGAGCGGTGCGGACGGGGCCGGCGTGACGCTGTGCGGGACCGCCGACTCGACCGGATGCGGCAGCACCACGGCCGCGCGCGCCTGAGCCACGTCGAAACGAGCGTGCTGCGCGGCGCGGCCGCCGAAGCCGGTGACCGCCGCGGCTGCGGCCGCCGCGGCACTGCCGAGCAAGAAGCGCCGCCGGTTGGCATGCAGCGGCTGATGACGCGGGCCCGCGCGCCGCGGATGCTCAGCCGAGCCGCGCGCCGACGGCGCCAGGTGCACGAGGCCCACCATCGTCACCGCGGCAGCCAGCGTGCCGATGACGGTGGGGACCACGTCGCCGGACTGCGCCGCGTTGGCGCTCAGTGCGCAGTAGCCGCCGGCGACGCCGAAGGCCGCCACCGCCCCCAGGCCGAGCGCCAGCCACCGCAGGGCGAGCACGCCGACGACTGCGGCGAACACCGCGAGCACGACGTAGATCCCCGACAGCAGCACGGTCTTGTCGTCGGTGCCGAACGAGCTGATCGCCCAGCGCTTGACCGATTCCGGCGTCAGGACGATGAGCCGGTTACCGACCGCGATCACCGGGGCCGCCGAGGGCCGGACGAGCGCGGCGGCCGCCTCACCGACGCCGAGCGCCACGGCGGCGCAGAGCAGGCCGATCGTCGCGCCGGTGCCGGCACGTCGCGCGGGACTGCTCACTGTTCTACGTTCGCGCCCAGTGGTCCCGGCGGATCCGGCGGGGGGCAGATCACGCCCAGAGCTGGCCCTCGAGCAGTTCGGCCGCCTGCTGCAGCGAGCCCGAGTAGGCGCCCGTCGACAGGTACTTCCAGCCGCCGTCGGCCACCACGAAGGCGATGTCGCCACGCCTGGACGGGTCCCGCGCGGCCACGCGATCGGCGACGGACAGCGCGGCGTGCAGGATCGCTCCGGTGGACACCCCCGCGAAGATCCCCTCGTGCTCGATCAGGTCACGAGTGCGGCGCAAGGCGTCGTAGGAGGTCACCGAGAAGCGCGAGCTCAGCACGGAATCGTCATAGAGCTCGGGGACGAAGCCCTCGTCGATGTTGCGCAGGCCGTACACCAGCTCTCCGTAGCGGGGCTCGGCAGCGATGATCTGCACGTCCGGAACCTTTTCTCGCAGGTAACGGCCGGCGCCCATGAGCGTGCCCGTGGTCCCGAGCCCCGCGACGAAGTGGGTGATCGTCGGCAGGTCGCGCAGCAACTCCGGTCCGGTGCCCTCGTAGTGCGCCTGGGCGTTGGCCGGGTTGCCGTACTGGTAGAGCATCACCCAGTCGGGGTATTGCGCGGCGAGCTGCTTGGCCGTGGCCACCGCCTGGTTCGAGCCGCCGGCCGCCGGGGAGAAGATGATCCGCGCGCCGAACATCTCCAGCAGCTGCCGCCGCTCGATCGAGGTGTTCTCGGGCATCACGCAGACCAGCCCGTAACCGTGCAGCTTGGCCACCATCGCCAGCGAGATCCCGGTGTTGCCCGACGTCGGTTCGAGGATGGTGCAGCCCGGCGTCAGGCGCCCGTCGGCCTCGGCGGCGCGCACCATCGCCAGTGCGGCCCGGTCCTTGATCGAGCCGGTGGGGTTGCGGTCCTCCCGTTTCGCCCACAACCGCACCGGGTTCTCGCCGTCCCACCGCGGAGACAATCGCGGCAGCCCGACGAGCGGCGTGTCGCCCAGCGCGTCGGTCAGCGAGTCGTAGCGGGCCATCTGAGCTCCGTCAGCCCGCTGCCGGGACCGCTTCCCGGCCACCGGCCACCGCCGGCAGGATCGTGACCGCGTCGCCGTCGCTCAGCGCCGTCTCGAGCGAGCCGGTGAAGCGCACGTCCTCGTCGTTGACGTAGACGTTGACGAAGCGGTGCAGGCCACCGTCCTCGGTGACGAGCCGGCCCTTGATGCCGGGGTGAGCGCCGTCGAGGTCGTCGATCAACGCGGCGAGCGTGCCGCCCTTCGCCTCGACGGACTTCGCGCCGCCGGTGTACGTGCGCAGGATGGTCGGGATCTTGACCTCGATTGCCATGGTCGTTGCTGCTCCTGTCGGGAGGGGGCTGTGCTCGTCGACCTCAACGCGCAGGGTCATCGGTAATCGTCCCATCCGGCGCTCGGGTGGCGCAGGTCACCGGTCTCGCTCGAGCACCTCGACGGGCTCCTCGGTGACCTCGCCGTCGACGATGCGAAACGAGCGGAACTCCGTCGCGTCCTGGTCACGCGTTGAGACCAGGACGTAGTGCGCGTTCGGCTCCGAGGCGTAGGCGATGTCGGTGCGCGAAGGGTAGGCCTCGGTTGCGGTGTGGGAGTGGTAGATGACGACCGGCTCCTCCCCGGCGTCATCGAGCTCGCGGTACAGGCGGAGCAGATCGGCCGAGTCGAACTCGTAGAACGTCGGGGAGCGGGCGGCGTTGAGCATCGGGACGAAGCGCTGGGGGCGGTCGCTGCCCTCGGGACCGGCAACCACGCCGCAGGCCTCGTCCGGATGGTCGTGGCGGGCGTGGGCGACGATCGCGTCGCGGGTGGCCCGATCGATGCTCAGCACGAGGACCGAGGATAACGGTGCGGACGGTCGCCGCTCACCGCATCGCGGCACGCACCAGCGAATCCTGCACGCCGGTGAGGTAGGCGTAGACGTCGCGCGCCGTCGGCTGCCGAGCGCGCGGGTCGATCTCCAGGGCGTCGTCGTCGGTGATGCCCAGGCGCGTGCCGATCGCCAGACGGATGTCGTTGAGTACCTTCAGCCACCGATCGGTCGCCTCCGGGTCGAGGACGACCTCGAGCCCGCGCCGTTGCGGCGTGCCGGCGGCGAGCTCGGCCAGGCACTGCTCGGCGCGCTGCAGCCGCTCCTCGTGCAGGGCGGACTCGGTCAGCGAACGGAACGCCTCGGCCGCTTCGGGGTCGTCCTGGTAGCCGTCGGGGAACAACCGCTGGTAGACCGGGTCGCTCGGATCGAGGCCGGCGGGGCGCAGCACGGCCACCAGGTCGCCGATCAGCGACGCGAGCGCGGCGGACTCGCCGGCCGCCAACCGGAGCCGCACGCTGCCGCCAGCACGGGTGATCTTCACGTCTGTTGTTCGAGCGTCGCCCACAGCCCGAAGCCGTGCAGCGTGGTGACGTCGAGTTCCATGCGCTCGCGGGTACCGGATGACACGACCGCCCGTCCCTTGCGGTGCACGTCGAGCATCAGCTTCTCGGCCTTGGCCTTCGGGTAGCCGAATACGGTCATGAAGACGTGGGTGACGTAGGACATCAGGTTGATCGGGTCGTTCCAGACGATGGTGATCCAGGGACGGTCCGGCTCGGTGCGGGTGCCCGCGTCCGCCTCCGCTTCGCGCTCCGGCGCGAGTGTTCCCGCCATCCGTCCATGGTGTCATGCGCGGCTGCGCTCGCCGGGGCGTCGTCGGGCCGACCGGCCGCGGGGCTTCCGCCGATAGGCTGCGCGCCATGTCCACCGTGCCGCCGCGGACCGAAGCCCGTGCCCCGCGGATCGGCGCCGCGGGAATCGGGCTGATGAGCGTCGGGGCGGTGCTGCTGCTCGTGTCGTTCACCGCGGTGAACTGGTACCCGGGCTCGACCGGCGCCGACGCGCAGGCCGACATCACGTTCAGCAAGCTGCGCGCGCTGTCCGGCGGAGCCGGCGTGCCGGCGATCACGCACGCGTACTTCGCCTGGCTGGCGTGGGTGCTGCTGATCCTGGTGATCGTCGTGGCCTTCGCGGCCAACCTGCCGACGCAGGCGGCGAACCCGCTGCGCGTCGCCGGGCTGTTCGCGGGGCTGGTGGGCGCGGCCGTCACCTATCTCGCCCTCGAACAGCCGCACCAGGGCACCTCCGGCGGCGCGTTCGACCACGCGCAGGTCGGAATCTGGCTGGCGCTGGGCGGCTACCTGCTCGCCGGTCTCGGCGCGAGCCTCGGGCCGGTGCGGCAGCGACCGTGACCACGTCGCTGTTCACCGACCGCTACGAGCTCACCATGCTCGGCGCGGCGCTGCGTGACGGAACGGCGGCGCGGCGCTGCGTGTTCGAGCTGTTCGCCCGCCGCCTGCCGGACGGGCGCCGCTACGGCGTCGTGGCCGGGACGGCCCGGTTGCTCGAGGCCATCGCGCAGTTCCGCTTCGACGACGCCACGCTGCGGTTCCTGCGCGACGGCGGCGTCGTCGACGAGCGCACCGCTGATCATCTCGAGTCCTACCGCTTCAGCGGCGGCATCGACGCATACCCCGAGGGGGAGCTGTACTTCCCGTACTCGCCGGTGCTCACCGTCAGTGCCAGCTTCGCCGAGGCGGTCGTGCTGGAGACGCTCGTGTTGTCCGTGCTCAACCACGACAGCGCCGTGGCAGCCGCGGCGGCCCGGATGGTGACGGCGGCAGCCGGACGGCCGATCATCGAGATGGGCTCGCGGCGCACGCACGAGCGCGCCGCGGTGGCGGCGGCCCGGGCCGCGTACCTGGCCGGGTTCGCGTCCACGTCCAACCTCGACGCGAGCCGGCTGCACGGGGTGCCCACCGCTGGCACCGCTGCGCACTCGTTCACGTTGCTGCACGACGACGAGCGGGCCGCTTTCGCGGCGCAGGTCGCCTCCCTCGGCGCGGGCACCACGCTGCTCGTGGACACCTACGACATCACTCGCGGTATCGAGCTCGCGGTGCAGGTCGCGGGCCCGGCGCTGGGCGCGGTGCGCATCGACTCCGGCGATCTCGGCGTGCTCGCGCGGCACGCGCGCGCCCAGCTCGACGCACTCGGCGCGACGGGCACCCGGATCGTGGTCAGCGGCGACCTGGACGAGTTCTCGATCGCCGCGCTCGCCGCGGCACCGGTGGACGCCTACGGTGCCGGCACCGCAGTCGTGACCGGATCCGGCGCGCCGACGGCGGGCATGGTCTACAAGCTGGTCGAGGTGGACGGCCGTCCGGTGGCCAAACGCTCGGAGCACAAGGAGAGCCACGGCGGCCGCAAGACCGCGCTGCGCGCGTACAAGGCGTCGGGCACCGCCCTGGAGGAGATCGTCGTCGCCGGTCCCAGTCCGACTCCGCGCGACGGCGAGCGGCTCGTGCAACGGCCGCTGATGCGCGACGGCGAGCCGGTGGACGGGCTGCCGAGCCTGGACGAGTCGCGCGAGCACCTGCGCGCCGCGACCGTCACCCTGCCGTGGGACGGCCTCAAGCTCTCCCGCGGCGACGCCGCCATCCCGACCCGCATCGTCCCCCCCTGACCCGACTTTGACCCCGCAAGTGTCGTGAATCCGACCGGATAGCGGCGATACCGGGGTCAAAGTCGCGAGACTTGGGTGCTGGCCGCCGGCGCTTCGATCATGCCGCGGCTGGCGCGCGCGTCCATCCCTACGTCTCCGATTCCTCGTTGGCTGCCTCGATCTCCTCGCGGGAGATGCCGAGTACGAACAGCACGGTGTCGAGGTACGGCAGGTTGACGGTGGTGTCGGCGGCGGCGCGCAGCGCTGCCTTCGCGTTGAACGCGATGCCCAATCCGGCGGCCTCGAGCATGTCGATGTCGTTGGCGCCGTCGCCGACGGCGATCGTCTGGCTCAGCGGCACGTTGCGGTCCGCGGCGAAGCGTCGAAGCGCCGCGGCCTTTCCCGCGCGGTCCAGCACCGTCCCGATCACTCGCCCGGTGACCGTGTCGTCGACGATCTCGAGTTCGTTCGCAGCAGCGAAATCCAGCCCGAGTTCGGCCACAAACCGGTCGGTGAACACGGTGAAACCGTCGCTGACGACGCCGACGTGGTAACCCAGGCGCCGCAGCGTGCGCACGAACGTGCGCGCACCAGGCGTGAGGCGCAACCCGTCGCGCGCCGCCTCCACCTCCGCGCGCGGCAGGCCCCGCAGCAACGCGACCCGCGCCTGCAGCGCCGCACCGAATTCGAGTTCGCCGGACATCGCGCGCTCGGTGAGCTCGCCCACCTGGGCGCCCACGCCGGCCCGTTCGGCCAGCACGTCGATGCCCTCGTCGCTGATCAACGTGGAGTCGAGGTCCAGCACGACCAAGCGCTTCGCGCGCCGGCGCAACCCGGCCTGCTCGACCGCGATGTCCAGCCCAGTGTCCGCAGCCGCCTGGACGAGGGCTGCGCGCAGCTCGGCAGCGTCGTCGGTGCGCACGATCATCTCGACGCTGCACGCCGGCTCGGTGGACAGCTGGGCAACCGACTCGATGTTGGCCCCGAGGTCCGCGATGCGCTGCGCGACGTGGCTCAGCGCGCCGGGACGCAACGGACGCCCCAGCACGATCACGTGGCTGCGCGCACCGCGCCCGTTCCGGTGCAGCGAGCCGGCGTCCTCGGCCACCGCGACGTCGCATTCCATGCCCAGCGCCTGCCCGGTATGCGTCGCCGAGGTCCGCAGCGCCGCGGTGTCCCCGCGCAGGTCCAGCAGCACGGCGAGGATCAGCCGGCCCCGGATCACAACCTGCTCGACGTCGCGGACCTCGACGTCGTGGGCGGCCAGCGCCGCGAAGAACGCCGCGGTCACGCCGGGACGGTCCCGGCCGGTCAGCGTCGCCAGCACCGCCGTCGGCCTCATCGCTCAGATCCCCCCGGCGCGGCCGCACGGTACGGCCAAGCCGTCACCTGCCCGGGTCGGTATCCCGCTCGCCCCGCCGTGGCGCCTCTCCGCTGACCGTTGCCCCTGCCAGTTGCGGCGCGTGGTAGTGCCGCTTTCCCGAATGTGCCTCTTCCTCGAGTTGCTGCAGCAGGTGGGGGTAATGGTATTCGAATGCGGGTCGTTCGGAGCGAATCGGGGGGATGGAGGTGAAGTTGTGTCGTGGCGGCGGGGAGGAGGTCGCAAATTCCAGGGAGTTGCCGTGGCCCCAGGGGTCATCGGCGGTGCAGATCTCGCCGTGGCGGTAGGAGCGGTAGACGTTGTAGAGGAAGGGCAGCATCGAGGCGCCGAGCACGAACGAGCCGATGGTGGACACCGTGTTCAGGGTGGTGAACCCGTCGCTGGGCAGGTAGTTCGGGTAGCGGCGCGGCATGCCCTCGGCGCCGAGCCAGTGCATCACCAGGAACGTCAGGTGGAACCCGACGAACGTCAACCAGAAATGCAGCTTACCCAGCCGCTCGTCGAGGTAGCGGCCGGTGAACTTCGGGAACCAGAAATAGATGCCTGCGTAGGCGGCGAACACGATCGTCCCGAACAGCACGTAATGGAAATGGGCGACCAGGAAGTAGGAGTCGCCTACCTGGAAATCGACCGGCGGGCTGGCCAGCAACACCCCCGTCAACCCGCCGAACAGGAACGTCACCATGAACCCCACGGAGAACAGCATCGAGGACTCGAAGGTCACCGCGCCACGCCACATCGTGCCGATCCAGTTGAAGAACTTGATCCCGGTCGGCACCGCGATCAGATACGACATGATCGAGAAGAACGGCAGCAGCACTGCCCCGGTCGTGAACATGTGATGCGCCCACACCGTCATCGACAACGCCGCGATGCCCACCGTGGCCAGCACCATACCCTTGTACCCGAACAACGGCTTACGGCTGAACACCGGGATCGTCTCGGTCACGATCCCGAAGAACGGCAACGCCACGATATAGACCTCAGGATGACCGAAAAACCAGAACAGGTGCTGCCACAAGATTGCCCCGCCATTGTTCGCCTCGAACACCTGCGCACCCAGATGCCGGTCCACCCACAACACCAGCAGCGCCGCCGTCAGGATCGGGAACGCCAACAACGCCAGCAACGTCGTCACCAGAATGTCCCACGTGAAGATCGGCAACCGGAACATCGTCATCCCCGGCGCCCGCAACGTGACCACCGTGGTCACCATGTTCACGGACCCCAAGATCGTGCCCAATCCCGCGATCACCAACCCCAGGATCCACAGATCCCCGCCCGGGCCCGGCGAGTTCGTGTAGTCGGTCAACGGCGAATAGCCGTACCACCCGAAATCCGCCGCCCCACCCGGCGTCGCGAACCCCGACACCACCATCGTCGCCCCGAACAGATACAACCAGTAAGAAAACGCGTTCAACCGCGGGAACGCCACATCCGGCGACCCGATCTGCAACGGCAACACCAAATTCGCGAACGCAAACACCAACGGCGTCGCAAACAACAACAGCATGATCGTGCCATGCATCGTGAACAACTGATTATACTGCTCTAGCGACAAAACCTGCATCCCCGGACGCGCCAACTCCACCCGCATCAACAGCGCCAACACGCCGCCGATCATGAAAAACACGAACGACGTCACCAAGTACATCCGGCCGATCATCTTGTGATCGGTCGTCCGCAACAACTGACTCAACATCGCGCCCTTGCTGGCCTCCTGTGCCGGGAAGGACTTGGCGACGATGGTGGTCGGGGAGACGGGGTCTGGCGACGGGCCGGCTGCGGGTTCGACGGTCGTGGTCACTGCTCGCCTCGCTCTCGACTGCGGTGGACGGCGACGTGGCGCGTCCGTCCCGCACGAGAATAGACACTGACATGCGGGGGCAACGCACCGGGCGGCGTCGGCTGCCTCGCACCGGTGCGCGAGCAACCGGCCGGGGCCGGGCGGGTGCTTTCGTCGGTTATCCTCTGCTGCGGGCGAATGTCGTCCCCTCGCACGCTGGGGCACCCAGGTCAGGACCGCATGCGCGGCGGGTGCGGCGGGTGACAGGCGGGAGAAGCGGTGCTCGGTCGACAGCGCACTGCCACGTTCCGACCCACTGCCGACGCGGCGCCCTTGCACGCTCCATCGCGTCGCCAGGCCCTCGCCATGGTCCTCGGCCTCGTCCTGGTCGCCTCGGCGATCACGGTGGCCTCCTTCGCCGTGCGGCCGAGCAAGGCCCGCGCGTTCGAGCTCTTCTACGGATCGATGTTCATCGACGACGACACCTCTCCGGTCGCGATCGACCTGGCCAGCGGCAAGCCGACGGTGCGCCTGCAGCAGGCATACACGCAGGTCGACGCCAAACGCTCCGGTGACCTCGATGTCACGCCGCTGCAAGGCGGAACCCTGCTGCTCGATCCGCTCACCGGCGAGTTCAACATGGTCGACGGCACCGGCTTCGTGATCAAGACCAAGGGCGGCGGGGTGCGTTTGCCGCGCCGAACCGGTGCGAGCACGTCGACCGCGGTCGCCGCCGGCGGCTCGGCCTACATCGTGCAGAGCAGTGCGCAAGGCACCGCGGTCTATCTCGTCGGGCAGTCCACCGTCGCGTCCGCGATCGGCGCCGGGGCACGGGCCAAGCCGCGCGGCTACCTCTCGATGAGCACCCCGGCGCTGGCCGGTCCCGGCTCGGCCGCCAGCGCGAACGGCGCGAACTGTGGCTGCTGGTCGGCGCGGGAACGCACACCATCCGGCAGCTGAGCCTGCCCGTCGGCAGCGACGCCGGCGTGACCCTACACAGCAGCGACTACGGTTCGGTGTCCGGCGTCGCCGCGATCGGGGCCGCCGCCTTGCGGCCGGACGGATCGGGCGGCGACGCGGTGGCGGTGGCTTCCGCGGACAGCTTGCGGATCTTCGAGCCGGACGGGAGCGCGCGCACCGCCCCGGTTCGCGCAGCGCCCGGCGTCGACGCCATCCTGGCGGCCAGCAACCAGCAGGGGCGCTTCGACTTCCTCTACCACGCACCGTCGGGCTGGAGCCTCGTGTCCAGCGCCGCGGACGGCAGCGGCCCCCCGCGGATCACCGCGCTGCGCGACATCGACGCGTCCGCCCAGCTGGCCGTACCCGCCCAGAGCAGCGGACGGATCTACACGCTCGACACCGACGGCGCCGGCACCCTGTGGCAGATCGCGGCGGACGGGACAGCGGCCCCGGTCCGCGACGCGTCCAGCTACCCGATCCTGCAGGGCGAGCGCCCCGACCTGAGCTCGGCCGCCGTCGTCGCGCGCGGCCCACGCGTCATCGTCAACTCGCGCGCGAACCTGGAAGCAGTCGCGATCTTCAGCGACGGCAGCCACTCCCCCGTCATCATCGACAAGCGCACCGCGGTGGACCTGAACGCGAACGGCGACGCGACGGCGCTCACCCTGGGCCACCAGGCGAAGGCGCCCGCGCAGAAGGCGCAGGCGAAGAAGGCCGCTCCGCAGCCGGCGCAGCAGGTCAACGACAAGGTCAACTGCTCGACCACCACGCAGATACCGCACGTCCCGAGCGTGCAGCTACTCAGCCGCGGTTCGCGCTCGGTGCAGCTGCAATGGACCTATCCGCTGCTCGACCGCCAGGACTGCGCGCCGTCGACATACACCGTGACCGTGCAGCTCGTCGGCTCCAACGCGCCGGCGCCGCCGTCGATGCTCACCGTGCAGGGCCAGGACGGCGTCAACGTGGCCGGGCTCTACCCCGACACCGAATATCGCATCGTGGTCACCGCCTACCTCGACGGCAAGGGGACGGCGTCGGCGCCGCTGCCGGTGCGCACCAGCGTGGAGGGCCCGGGCGCGCCGACCAACGTGCGCACGACCGTGGACGACGCCGGCAACTGGCACCTGAGCTGGAACTCCTGCGGAGGCGTGCAGCAGGGCTGCGTCCCCGCGTCGAGCTGGACGGTCGTCCCGAGGTTCTGCGACGGCACCGGGCTGTCCAGCGCACCGGCCACCGCGTCCGTCGTGGGCGACCCCACCCAGCACAGCTTCAGCTACACCTACCCCGGCGGCGACGCGCTGCTCGGGCGCGGGATGAGCTTCCAGGTCGAGGGCGTCGGCGTGAGCGGCACCATCGGCACCCCGGCCGGCGACCGTGGCTGCGCGTACAGCTGGGCTCCTCCGGTCGCCGCCGCCATGACGCTGAGCGCGAGCTCGCCGCCGGCCACGAGCGTGCAGGCCACCACCAGCACCACCGTCTCCATGTCCTTCATCGGCAGCCAAAACCGCGCGACCGGCGGTGCCGGCGGCCAGTTCACCTACCAGTTGCTCTCCGGCGGCAGCGTGGTCACGAGCAGCGGTCCCACCACGGCGACGACGACGAAGCTGGCGGGACTCAGGCCCGGTCAGCAGTACCTCGTCGCGGCCAAGGTCAGCCCGCCACACCACCCCGAGGCGGCCGTCACCATCGGCCCGGTCAAGGTGACCCCTGCGATCGCGAACTGGCCGGCGCTGTCGGTGAGCACGTCCGTCCGCGACAGCGGGCCCGTCTCCGCGACGCTCAGCGTGCAGCTCGGCGGCCTCAGCAGCCGCGACGCACGGGGTGAGACCTTCGACCTCGCCAACAGCACGCTCAGCTGCGGCCAAACCGTGTTCGATTTGACCGCCACCGGCATCGATCCGGCGCAGCCGCTCACCTTTCCGGTGGACCGGCTGCGGTACTACGGCTCGTGCAGCGTGCGCGTCGGGCTGGTGCAGAACCAGCGCACCCGCACCGACCCGCCGTACTTCGGTGCGGCCGCGTCCGGCGTGGTCAGCGGGGGCGTGACGATCGACGCGCCGGTGGTGGGCACGTCCGGCGGCGACTTCCACGCCGCCTGGGTACAGGGTTCGCGCACCCCGGCGGTCACGGTCAGCTACGGCGGCGCGGACCCGACCAGGCTGCTGTGGACCGGCTGGAGCACCACGGCCTCCTTCGACGGCGGCGCGACCGGCTGCGGCAGCAGCGGGCAGAACCTGGTGTCGCAGCCGGCCACCATCGTGGTGCCTCGCCAGCCCGCGAGCTGCATCCAGAACCTTGCCGGCGCCGGCTGGGTAGCCACCGTGCACTTCACGTTCCTCGGCACGGCGAAGGTCTACCCGGTCGCGGTGAGCGGCAGCGCGCCCGCGCCCCTCGACCCGGGCAAGATGCAGTTCACTGCGGACTGGACGCAGCACGTGGGCGCGAACGGCGACCCGAGGCTGCGCGTGCGCAATGCCGGGCAGTACGACGACGCGACGCTGGCGACCCTGCAGTGGTCCGAAACCGTCGCCTCGAGCGCCTCGCCCGGCGCGGTGTGCGCGACCAGCAGCCAACCGCCGACCCAATCCGGCCTGCCGATCGACGTCGACGTCACCAAGTGCCCGACCGCTACGGCGCCGGGCGCCCCACCGACGGTCTGGACGGTGACGCTCGCCTACACCGACCCGAACACCGGTGCCCAGCACGCATTCGCCCCGCAGACGATCGCCGGCACACCCCCGTAACGAGGACTGCGCAACCGCCGCTCGTCCGCCCGGACCCCAGGAGAACCATGGTCTCGCCCGCTGAGGGAGCCGCCCGCGTCGCCCACGACGTGGAGCGGCTCTGCACCAATATCGGCTACGTCATCCAGGGCAAGCCCGAGGTGATCCGCAACGCCGTCGTCTGCCTGCTGGCCGAGGGACACCTCCTGCTGGAGGACGTACCCGGCACCGGCAAGACGTCGCTGGCCCGCGCGCTGGCGTCCTCGCTGTCGATCAGCTGGAACCGCATCCAGTTCACGCCCGACCTGCTGCCATCGGACATCAGCGGCGTCTCGATCTACAACCAGCACAGCCACGAGTTCGAGTTCAAGGCCGGGCCGGTCTTCGCCAACATCGTCCTCGGCGACGAGATCAACCGGGCGTCGCCGAAGACGCAGTCGGCGCTGCTGGAGGTCATGGAGGAGGGCACGCTGACCAACGACGGCATCGTGCATCCGATGCCGCGCCCGTTCATGGTCGTGGCGACGCAGAACCCGATCGACATGGAGGGCACCTACGTCCTGCCCGAGGCCCAGCTCGACCGGTTCCTGATGAAGCTCACCGTCGGCTACCCGAGCGCCGAAGCGGAGGCGGCGGTACTGCGCACGCAGAAGATGGGTGCGACCGTCGATCACCTCACGCCGGTCCTGGCCGGCTCCGACGTGCAGATGATGATCAATGCCGTGAAGCGGGTGGAGGTGGCGCCGGCGCTCGAGCAGTACATCGTCGCGATCGCAACCGCAACGCGCACGATGTCCGAGCTGCGTCTGGGCGCCTCGCCGCGCGGCAGCCTGGCGCTGCTGCGTGCCGCCCGCGCCACGGCCGCCGCCGCCGGACGGCCGTTCGTGATACCGGAGGACGTGAAGCAGATGGCGCCCGTCGTCCTCGCGCACCGCGTCATCCTGCAGCCCGACGCCGAGCTGCAGGGCCGCACCGGCACCGAACTGGTCGCGCGCGCGATGCAGTCCGTGCCCGTGCCGCGCACCGCGGACGCCTGAGCCAGCGGTCGTTCGCGATGACGAGGATGGGACTTGCCGCGCTGCTCGCGGGCGCGGCGGCGCTCGCGCTCGGCCTGTCGCTCGGCTGGCTCGCCTTCGACCTCGTCGGCGTCGGCCTGCTGGGTCTGGTCCTGATCGCACTCGTCACCATCCTGCGGCCCTCGCGCCTGGCCATCGACCGGGCGATCCAGCCGCCGCGGGTGCCGAAGGGCTCGCCCGCGATCGCGGTATTGACCTTCGCCAACCGCGGTCGCCGCACCGTCGGCGTCACCGTCGCGCACCAGCCGTTCGGCGACACCATGGTGCGTACGGTGATCCCGAAGATGCGCCGCGGTGAGCGGGGGATGCGCACCTACCGGCTGCCCACGCGCCAGCGCGGCATCTTCGACGTCGGCCCGGTCGAGGTCACCCGCCGCGATGCGTTCGACCTGTTCCGCGCGTCGCGCAAGCACGGCGAGCCGGAGCGGATCTGGGTCTACCCGCGGGTGCTGGCTTTCCGGACGCTACCCACCGGCCAGACCCGTCACCTCGAGGGCCCGTCGTCGGACACCTCCCCGCAGGGCAACATCACCTTCCACCGGCTGCGCGACTACGTGGTCGGTGACGACCTGCGTCTGGTGCACTGGCGCTCGTCCGCGCGCACCGGCAAGCTCGTCGTCAGGCACAACGTCGACACCTCCCAGCCCTACAGCGTGATCGTGTTCGACCAACGCCCGGGGCGATACACCGTGGAATCGTTCGAGGCCGCCGTCGACGTCGCCGCGTCCGTCGCGGTGGCCAGCGGCTCGAACAAGGCGCCGGTCGAGCTGCGCCTCACCGACGGCACCGCGATCGGCGGCCCGCGGCTGCGCGAGGTCACGCCGCTGATCGATCACCTCACCGGCGTGCAGCCGGCAGAGTCCGGCTCGTTGCGCACCCAGCTGCTCGCGCTGCGCCGCGCGCGCGGCGGGACGTCGCTGGTCGTCGTGACCGGCGTGCTCGACGCGGCAGACCTGCCGCTGCTAGGGGCGTTGCGCCGCCGCTTCGACCGGCTGGTGCTGGTGTCGCTCGACCCCGACGCCGGCGAGCGCGGCAACCCACCCGAGCCGGCGAGCCTGCACTTCGGCGGCGTGCGCGTGATCGTTGCCCGCGACGAGGACGATGCCTGCGCCGGCTGGAATGCCCAGGTCCACGCGGGCTCCGCCTCGTGATCCGCCGGGCGGTTCCGGGCACCCTGGTGCCGCTATGCATCGCGGCCACCGCGCTGGCCGGTTCCCCGTGGTTGCGGGCGTTCCCAGCCGGGGTGCTCGCGGCCCCGCTCTTCGGTGCCGCGGTGCTCAGCGTGCTCGTCCCGACGCTCGTCGCCCGGGCGGTGCCCAAGTGGCTGTGGCTCAGCGCCGCGGTCGACGTCGCCGCCTTTGTGGTCTACGCGCTGCTCGTGGTACTGCACTCGCCCGGCGGGTTCGCGGACCTGGCCGACGGCTTCTACCACGGGCCCTCCCAGCTGCTGACGTTCGCACTGCCGCTGGTGAGCCCGCGCAGCCTGATGATCGCGCCAGTGGCGCTGACCTGGCTCGCCGGTGCGCTGGCCGGCGAGTGCATGGCGCGGCGTTGGTTCACCGTGCTGCCCTACGCGGCGTTGCTCGTCTGCTTCGGCCTGGCGTACGCCGGGACGGTGCGCGCCGGTGGTTCGGACGCCGGCGCCGTGCAGCTGCGCGAGACCCTGCTCGCCGGTGGCCTGCTGCTGACGCTGTTGCTGCTGCGCGCCACCCAGGCGTGGGTGCGTCAGGACGAGACTGCCGAGTCGACGCAGCCGGACGGGATCCTGCCGCTTCGCGGGTTGACGCTCGGTGTGATGAGTGCAGTGGCGGTCGCGCTCATCGCCGGGCTGCTCGTGCAGTCCAGTGCGTTCCCGCAGCGGGCACTCACTCCGCAGCGCATCCCGTCCGTCGACGACACCAACCCGCTGACCCCGGTCGCCTTCGTCGCCGGGCTGCGCCCCCGCGACCCGCGCGCTGCGGGCACCCCGGTGTTCAGCGTGCGGATCGACCGCGCCGTGCCGGGCTACTTCGGTATCGCCAACGTCGACTACTACGACGGGTCCGGATGGAGCTTCCAGCGCACCTTCCGCCCGTCCGGCGGCGTGCTCCCGGCCGACGCCGACGGCGCACTGCTGCCGCCCGCCCCATCGGTCACGCAGGACTTCCGCATCGACGGCGGCCCGCTGACCACGGCACCGTGGATGCCCTACCTGTACCGGCCGCAGAAGATCACCGGGACGGCGGTGAACATCGACCCTGCGAGCGGGATGGTGGTCCCGGCAGGGGCACTGACCGGCGGCGTGCAGTACAGCGTGCAGTCCCGCGCCGCGAGGACCACGTTCGACCAGCTCACGTCGAGCGCGGTCGCGGACACGACGACGCCGACGATCGACGTGCAGCTGCCAGGAGAGTTGCGGGCCAACCTCGACAAGCTGGTGAGCGCCTTCAGCGCCGAGACGGGCACTCCATCGACACCCGCGCTGCCGTTCCTGCAGGCCCTGCAGCTGGACCTGCGCACCAAGTACTCCTTGACCGACCCGAGCAAAGCGCTGAGCAGCACGGCGCCGGCCACCGCCGCCACGCCACGTCCGGCGGCGAGGCCCACCAGCCCGCGAGCCCGCACGACGCCGAAGTCCCGCACGACGCCGAAGTCCCGTACGACCCCGAGACCCAGCACCAGCCCGCGTCGCTTCGCGGACGCGCTGGGCAGGCCGACTCCCGTGCCGACCAAGCACGCGCCCGCGACGCGGCGACCCACTCCGGTCCGCCCGCCCCCATCCAGGCCGGTCCGGACGCCGTCGCCGTCACCGTCGCCGTATTCCGCAGCCGGCGCCCGGGCGAGCAGCACCAGCTTCGCCGACGTTCTCGCCTCGATCATCGGCCCGGATCGCAGCGGTACGCCGGAGCAGTACGCCACCCTCGTCGCGCTGGTGGCGCGCCAACTGGGCGTACCTGCGCGCGTGGTCACCGGGTTTCGGGTAGCGCCCGCCACAGGAAACGCCGAGCTGGCCCCGGGCAGTTACGACGTCACCACCGCGCAGGCGTGGACGTGGGTCGAGGTCCCGGTGGTCGGCTCGGGCTGGGTGGTGCTCGACGCGTCGCCGGGCAAGTACTCCGGATCGCGCCGACAGCCGTCCGCCGCCGCGGCGCCGTCGCAGCAGCCGACGCTCACCCCGTCCCAGAACGCCCTGGTCACCACGGCCGACGGCGGTCACGCCGTGGCCAAGGCGAGTGCCGTCCCGGTGCAGCACGCGGCCACCGGCTCGGTGCTGTTCGCGCTGCTGATCGCCTTTGCGGTACTGGTGTTCGTGCTGCTGCTCATGCTGATCTCGCGCAAGCGGCTGCGAGCCCGGCGCCGGCGCAGCGCCCCCGATCCGCGCCGCCGGGTGCTGGGTGCCTGGCACGAGAGCCTCGACGTGCTCGTCGAGTCTGGGCTGCCGGAGCTCGGTGCCCTGACGAGCGCGGAGATCGCAGCCGCCACCGGGCGACGGTTCGGGACCGAACCCGCCTCGCACGCCGCCTACCTCGGACAGGCGGCGAATGCCGTCGTCTACAGCTCGGCGTCGTGGATCGGCAGCCACGACGCCGACGCCGCGTGGCAGCGGCATCGGGTGCTGCGTAAGGCGGTCCGTCGACAACTCGGCGTGCGCGGACGCATCGCGGCAGGCCTGCGCTACCACCGCGCGCAGAACGCGACAGCCGCACCTGGCCCGAGTTCGTGGGCTGCGGCGATGGCAACCCGCGGGAAGCGGCGGCGGGATCGACGCGTGCCGGGACGGCGCCGGGCGCACTGAGCGGGCTCGCCGTTGCCCGGCACGGTCGAGCTTGCCGCGACAGGTCAGCGGTTGGCGTGCTGCTGGGCCCGCATTCGGTAGGCGTCGAGCAGCGCGTGCACGCGCTGCAGCTCGCCGGTGCGGCGCTTGGTCGCCGGCAGCTCCACGGCACCCCTCGGTGTCTGCGCGAGCAGCACACCCTTCGCGCCCGTGCCCGGCTCGCCGTCGGGGAAGTGCGGCTCGAATCCGCTGACCTGCGACCAGGGCAGACGATCGCGGCGCAGCATCGAGCGCAGCGTGAGTTGCCGATCGTCGACCGTCATCGACGACAGTCCGCTGCGCACGGTGAGCTTCGGGCGCAGCGAGTCGGGGTCGATGCTCAGGTCTCCGGTGAACTGCGAGGCGGACGGCGTGAGTGTCGGCGCGCGGAAGGCCCACTGCGGGACATTCGGCGCTGCGCCCGGCGCGTTCGTCCGGGTTGCCGCGGGCGGGACGGGGTACTGCTGATCAGCCGACGGCTGCTCGTCGGGGCGGGTCGCAACGGGTGCCCACCACGACGCCGCCAAGGCCTCCGACGCGCGCTCGTCCTGGCGCTGCCCCCGTTGCAGCTGCGGCTCAGCCGCAGATTCGAGCGCGACCTCCGCGGGCTGCCAGGCGCGGGTCTCGGGCTCCGCCTCGATCGCCGCCGGGGGTAGTGGGACGGCGGTTTCGGGAGCCGGCCTCGACGGCGGAGTGGCGATGCGCGATTCGCTCGGCTGTTCGAGAACGAATTCGTTCGGTTGTTCGGCCGGACATTCGGGTGATTGTTGGACCCGCTGCTCGGCGGGGCGTCCGGTGGGCAGAGCGACGGGGGACGGGGCCGCGTGCCGCGGGTTCGCCGCGGGCACGCCTGGAGTGTCCGCGCCGTCGGCTGCAGCCGACGGCCGTTGTTCCCACTCCGGCGCGACCGGCTGCGGCGCGACCAGCGGGACAGGAGCCGGCGGCGCGGGCACGGGGACCGCCGGATCGGGGGCACGGGTGACCGCGGCGGGCAGGCGGGTGATCTGCGCGCCCAGCGATCCCGGCGCCGAGACCCCAGGACCGCGGATGAGGAACTGCGTGCGCGGCCAGCCCTGCGCGATCTCCACGTCGGCGAGCTCGGCGGCGAACTCCACGGCGGTCGGCGGGCGGTCGTCCTTGTCCTTGGACATCGCGCGGATCAGGAGATCCGACAGCTGCACCGGCAGGCCCGCACCGCTGAGTGGGCGTACCGGATCGCGCAGGATCCGCAGGATCACCGAGGCCGGCGACTCCCCGTCGTAGGCGCGAAAGGCGGACTGTCCCGCGATCAGCTGGTACAGCGTGGAGGCCAGTTCGTAGACGTCGGTGGCCGCCGATGTGCCGCCGCCCTCGAGCAGTTCCGGCGCGGCGTGCAACGTGGTGAAATCGAACAGGCCGGCGGTGGTCTGCGTCGAGGACTGAAGCATCGCTACGCCGAAGTCGGCAAGCGCCGGCTCCCCGAACTCGGTGACCAGGATGTTTTGCGGCTTCACGTCTCGGTGCAGGATGCCGCCACGGTGCGCGGTCTCCAGCGCGCCGGCGACCTTGATCCCGATCGACACCGCATCCTGCACAGGCAGCCCATTGCCGCCGAGCAGGCGATCGGAGATCGCACCCGCGCACAGCTCGAGCACCAGCACCGGGCGTCCGTCCGGCGTGGGAAACGTGCGGAACAGCGTGACGATGTTGGGGTGCGAGCTCAGCGCCCCCAGTGCCACCGACTCGCGCTGGAAGGATTCGAGCGCACGCGGAGACGCATCGCGGACGTTGAGCAGCTTGAGCGCGACGAGGCGGTTGGTCTGCAGCTCGCGCGCACGGTACACGACGGCGAGACTGCCGACGCCGATCTCGCTGACCTCGCTGAAGCCCGCGAACATGTCGTGGTCGCGCGCCTGCGCCCTGCGCCGCAGCGCCACGGTCCACCTCCCGTGCGTCATGTGTGGAGCGTCCGCGGCGTCCACACCCGGGCTGCGGCGACGGTTCGGTGCATCCGCACCGCTATGCGTCCGAGGGTAGCAACGCGGCGGCGACCGCTTTGACGTCCGCGGGCGTGCGATAGTGGCCCGCATGCCCGCAACCGTTGGCTCCGCCTCGGGACTGGCCGCGTTGCTCGCGGGCGCCGGGCTCACCCATTTCCTGAGGCCTGGCTTCTACGACGCGATGATCCCGCCGCAGCTGCCCGGACCGGCGCGTGCCTGGACCTACGGTTCGGCCGTCGCCGAGATCGTCATCGGCGCCGCGGTCGCCCTGCCGCGGACCCGGCGCGTCGGCGGGCTCGCGGCCGCCGCACTGTTCGTCGGCGTGCTTCCTGCCAACGTGCAGATGGCTCTGGACGCGCGTACGGATCCACCGCTCAGGCGCGCTGCAGTGCTGCTGCGGTTGCCGATGCAGCTTTCGCTCGTCGGCTGGGCACTGCGGGTGCGCCGTGAGGCGGCCTGAGGCGAAAGCTCAGCTCTCGTTGCCGATCCCGGCGGCGACCTGGATCTCGTCCTCCCGCTCGACGCGGTCCAGCTCGCTGCGCTCGGGCTGAACAACGGCACCGTCGTCGGCCGCCCGTAGCGCGCGGTGCACGGTGGTGAGCACCCCCGCAGCCACCAGCACCGTCCCCGCCCCCAGCAGGAACGGCACGTGGGCGTTGTAGCCCTCCACCAGCTTGCTGGCGACGAACGGCGCCAGGCCGCCGCCGATGAAGCGCACGAAACCGTAGGTGGCCGACGCGACCGGCCGCTCGACCGGGGCGATGCTCATCACCGCGGTCGTGACGAGCGTGTTGTTCACCCCGATGAATGCGCCCGCGACGATCACGGCGACGATCACCACGCTTCGCTCGCCCGGCCAGATGCCGATGACGGCCAGGTCGAGCGCCATCAGCACGAAGTTCCCGTACAGCGTTCGCGCCGTACCGAGCCGAGCCTTGAGCCACGGCGCGACCCACACCGCGAATGCCGCGACGAGCACGCCCCATGCGCAGAACACCAGCCCGAGTTGCTGTGGGCTGTTGATCCGCATTAGAAACGGCGAGTACCCCAGCAGGGTGAAGAAGCCCCAGTTGTAGAGCAGGCCGACCACGCTCGTGGTGGCCAGGCTGCGGTGGCGCAGCGCCTTGAGCGGCTCGGTGATGCTCTCCCGGCGTTGCGGCTTCGCGCTCGTGGGCAGCAGTACCACGGTGGCGACCAGGGCGATCGCCATCAGCACCGAGACGCCGTAGAACGGCCCGCGCCAGCTGATCGATCCCAGCTCGCCGCCGAGCAGCGGTCCCATCGCAATCCCGAGGCCCAGCGCCGTCTCGTACAGCACGATCGCCCCGGCGAAGCCCCCGCTCGCGGAGCTGACGATCACCGACAGCGACGTCGCGATGAACAGCGCGTTGCCCAGCCCCCAGCCGGCGCGGAACCCGACGATCCCGCCGATGCTGCCGGACGAGCCGGCCAGGGCGGCGAACACCACGATCAGCACCAGGCCGGCGATCAGGGTGCGCTTCGCGCCGATACGGCTCGACACCCAGCCGGTGACGAGCATCGCGACTGCGGTCACCACCAGGTAGCTGGTGAACAGCAGCTCCACCTGGCTCGGGCTGGCGTGCAGCTTGTCTCGCAGCGAGGCGAGGATCGGGTCGACGAGGCCGATCCCCATGAACGAGATGACGCACGCGAAGGCGACGGCCCAGACGGCCTTCGGCTGCCTGAACGGGCTGGCGGTCGAGCTCATAGGGCGCGTCCTCTACTTCGCGGTGTGTCTGATGAGTCGTTCCACGGCGGGCATCGCGGCCACGAGAGCTGCCCGGTCGGCTGCGTCGAGGTGGCGCAGCTCGGCGCGAACGGCACCAGACCGGGCGGCGTGCCGGTCGGCCAGCACTGCGCGGCCCGCGCTGGTGATCCGCACGAGCGTGGCTCGCCCGTCGGTCGGGTCGGCGACACGTTCGGCGTGGCCGGCCGACTCCAGCCGGTTGACCAGCGTCGTCATCCCGGGCTGCGAGACGGCCTCACGCTCGGCGAGCTCGCAGATCCGCAGGGGTCCCTCGATCCGCAGCGTGTCCAGGGTGGTGACCGTGCTGGTGCTCAGCTGCGTCGGCGCCAACCGCCGGACCCACATCGCGAGCCGCTCGATCGAGCGCGAGAGCGCTACCAGGTCCGACTGCTTTGCCATAGGCCAATTATATAATCTGCTTATATAACTTGGCAATGGGAGACGAGCGCGCGCGTCGACGCGACGCGTGGACGCCGGCGAGCTGGCGTCAGTGCTGAGCATCCAGGCCGCATGCGGCAGCATCACTGCTGTGACGACCCCCGGCAGCATCGGCGCTGCCTCCCCCCACGACCAGCTCGACCGGCACGTCCGGCAGCGCCTGCGCGAGCTAGGCAGCGCGGCCGGCGCGCCGCCGGAACCGCGGCTGCTCACGCTCTTCGACGCGATGGCAGGCAGCCGGCTGCTCGATATCCAGGCCCGCCGGATGCGCGAGCACGGCCATGGCTACTACACGATCGGTTCGGCCGGCCACGAGTCGAACGCGCTGCTCGCCGAAGCACTTCGGCCGACGGACCCGGCCCTGCTGCACTACCGTTCCGGCGCGTTCTTCCTCGCGCGCTCGTTGCAGATCGGCCGGACGCTGGACGAGGCACTGCGCGCGGTGCTGCTCGGCATGGTGGCCGCCGTGTCCGACCCCGCCTCAGGCGGGCGGCACAAGGTCTTCGGCGATGCGGAACTGGCGATCATCCCGCAGACGTCCACCATCGCCTCCCACCTGCCGCGAGCAGTCGGGGTCGCCTTCGCGATCGGACGCGCGAAGCGGTTGGGCCTGCCGACGCGCTGGTCGGCGGACGCGGTCGCCGTGTGCAGCTTCGGCGACGCCAGCATCAACCACTCGACAGCGGTGGGTGCGCTGAACACGGCCGGCTACTGCGCGCACCAGGGCCTGCCGCTGCCGCTGGTGTTCGTCTGCGAGGACAACGGGTTGGGGATCTCGGTGCCCACGCCGGACGGGTGGGTGAGCCAGGCAGCGCGACGTCCGGGCATCCGCTACCTGGGCGTGCGCGGCGACGACCCGGATGCGGTGGCGCTCGCGGCTCGCGACGCCGTGGACGTTGCCCGCCGCGAACGCCGTCCCGCGCTGCTGCACCTTCGCACGGTGCGCTACCTCGGGCACGCCGGTACCGACGTCGAGTCCGGCTATCGTGCGCCGGCCGCGATCAGCGCCGACCTGGACCGCGATCCCCTGCTCGCATTGGCCAAACTCATCGGCGGCGGGCAGCCGGCCGCGCGTTACGACGCGATCGCGACCCGCATCGGCGAGCTCGCCGCCGAAGCGCTGGACGAGCCGCGCCTGAGTTCTGCCACGGCAGTGATCGCGCCCCTCGCCCCGCGCGAGGACGCGGTGGTGGCCGCTGAGGCGGTGCGCGTCGCCGGACCCGAGCGCCGCCGCGACGCCTTTGCCGGCAAGCTGCCCGAGGAGGCTGGCGAGCTGACCTTGGCCCAGTGCGTCAACGCTGCGCTGACCGAGGCGATGGCCGTCCGCGCCGACGTGCTCGTCTTCGGCGAGGACGTCGGGCGCAAGGGCGGGGTGTACGGGCTCACCCGTGGCCTGCAGCAACGCTTCGGGGCGGCACGGGTGTTCGACACGCTGCTCGACGAGCAGGCAATCCTCGGGCTCGCGCTGGGATTCGGGGTGAGCGGCCTGCTGCCGGTCCCGGAGATCCAGTATCTGGCCTACCTGCACAACGCGGAGGACCAGTTGCGCGGCGAGGCGGCCAGCCTGCGCTTCTTCTCCGCCGGCACGTTCTCGAACCCGATGGTGGTGCGGCTGGCCGGACTCGCCTACCAGAAGGGCTTCGGCGGCCACTTCCACAACGACGACGCGGTGGCGGTGCTGCGTGACATCCCCGGGCTCGTCGTCGCCGTCCCGTCCCGGCCGGAGGACGCCGCGCCCATGCTGCGGACGTGCCTGGCCGCGGCCGCGACGCACGGCCAGGTCAGCGTGTTCCTCGAACCCATCGCGCTCTACCACGAGCGCGACCTGCACGAGGCCGCCGACCGCGGCTGGCTCGGCAGCTACTCACCCGAGCGGCACGTGCCGATCGCCTCCGCGCGCGTGCACCGCCCGCCCGGCGGGGATCACCGGGGCAACGGCGCCGAGCTGACGATCGTCACCTACGGCAACGGCGTGCGGATGAGCCTGCGCGTCGCAAAACGCCTTTCCGCGCAAGGGATTCGCGCGCGGGTGCTCGACCTACGCTGGATCAGCCCGCTGCCGGTGGACGACCTGCTGCGGGAGTCGTCGGCGACGGGGCGCGTCTTGGTGGCCGACGAGACACGCCACGCCGGCGGCGTCGGTGAGGGCGTCGTCACCGCCCTGGTCGAGCGCGGCTTCCCGGGACGGATCGCCCGGGTGTCGAGCTGTGACAGCTTCGTACCCCTGGGTGACGCCGCGAATCTGGTCCTGCTGGGCGAGGACGACATCGAGAGCGCCGCTCTCGAACTCCTCCGCTGACCCTCGACGCGTACCCGTCAGCCGGCACCAGGGTCGCCGGGGTGACCGGGCAGCGACGCGAGCGCCGCCCGCAGCGAGGCCTGCTGCTGCGCGGCATAGAGCTCGACCGGGTCGGCGACCGCGGCGCCGATGACGTCCGAGAGCCAGCCCGCGTCGCGCCGCGAGCCTTCGACGGAGCTGTCGCGGGTGCCTTCGGCCGTGAGGTTGGACTGGAAGATGCCGGCTGCCGAGCGCGGCAGGAAGTCCTCGTAGACGATCGGGGTGACCGACAGCGCGCCCGCCTCGACCAGCGCGATTAGTGTCGCGCCGGATTCGGCTCGTGCCGGGTCGCCCGCTGCGTAGCTGAAGAACGCCAGTTGCTCGCCGAGCAGGCCGGACTCGTCCGCAGGCATCCGCTCGTCCCAGACCGCGGCCGCGACGTCCTGCCGCGACGCACCCTCGGCGCCGGCCAGCCTGCGGTCGACCTCTGCCAGCATGGCGTCGTAGCGATCACGGCCAGCGGGCGTCAGCGCGATCCCGCGCGCCTCCACCTCGCCGAAGCGCACGCGCAGCGAGCCCGCTGACATCGACCCGTCCGGAGCGCGGAACATCCGCTGCTCGGCCAGCGCCCGGAAGGACGTCTGCCGCAGCAGGACATCCGGTCCGCCCCAACGCGGCGGACCCTGGATGGTGTCGATCATCCGAATGCCGCGCTGCGACATCCGCCGGTACAGCTCATCGATGTCGAGCACGCGCGGTGTCAGGTGGTTGATGTGCGTCGAGGACGTGCCGCCGATATCGGCCGCGACCGCCGAGACCGCCTCCAGTTCCCGGTACCACGAGCGATCGACTGGCTCGGCGGACAGTTCGAACGCTCCGGTGGCCAGCTTGAGGAAGGTCTCCGTGTCGTCCGCGCCGAGGCCGGCGTCGGCGATGGCCTTGTCGGACAGCACGATCAGCTCCGGCGGGAACAGGATGCGCCGTGCCAGGAACGCGTCCAGGCGAGCCTGCAGCTCGGCGGAGAAGAACCGCCGGTCGTCGGTGACGAGCATCGACGTGAACATGCGGAACGGGTTGCGGGCCAGTTCCGCGGCGGCGACGGGACGAAATGCCGTGCTCAGCACCGGAACCGCGGACCGCGCCGTGTCGCGGAGGTCGTAGAACCCGACGGGATACATGCCGAGCGCCGCGAAGATCCGTGCCACCTGCGCCAACTCGCGCGCGGTGCCGACGCGGATCGCGCCGTGCCGCTCGGCCGTTACCCGCGCGATCGACCCGAGCCGCTCGGCGCCGGCACCGTCGCGCACCAGCACGTCGGCGTTGACCGCGTTCGCGACCTCGACCAACGTGCGGTAGGCGGGCACCTCGTGGCCGTACGTCTCGGCCATCCGCGCGGCGAACGCCGCACGCAACTGCCAGGGAGCGAGCGCGGGGGTCATGCGAGCGAGCTGAGCACGCGCCCGATCGCCGCAAGCCCGCTGTCGAGCTCGTCGACCGACACGCTCAGGGCAGGCCGGAAGCGCAGGCTGGACGTGCCGCAGCCGAGCACCAGGACTCGCTCGCGTTCGCGCAGCCCGGCGATGAGCGCGTCGCGGACCTCGGCCGAGGGCAGCGTGAACGCGCACATCAGACCGCGACCGCGGACGTCGGAGACCACGGCGTGCTCGGCAGCCAGGCGCTGCAGGCCGCCGCGCAGGTGTTCGCCGAGCGACGCGGCGCGGGCGATGAGGCCCTCGGACTCGATGACCTCGAGGATGCGCCGGGAGCGGACCATGTCGGTCAGGTTGCCGCCCCAGGTGGAGTTGATCCGCGACGAGACGGCGAAGACGTTGTCGGGCACCTCGTCGACGCGGCCGCCTGCCATCACGCCGCAGACCTGCGTCTTCTTGCCGAACGCCACGATGTCAGGCGCAAGGCCCAGTTGCTGGTAGGCCCAGGCGGTGCCGGTCATGCCGCATCCGGTCTGCACCTCGTCCAGCACGAACAGCGCGTCGAACTCGTGACACAGCGCCTGCATTGCCTGCAGGAACTGGGGACGGAAGTGGTTGTCGCCGCCCTCGCCCTGGATCGGCTCGGCGATGAAGCAGGCGATGTCGTGCGGGGCCGCCTCGAAGGCCTGCCGTGCTGCGGCGAGCACCGCGCGCTCGTCTGCCTCGACGTCAGGCGATCCGTTGATCGACGGCGAGCCGAGGCGCGGCCAGTCGAACTTCGGGAAGCGGGCCACCTTGCTCGGGTCGGTGTTCGTCAGCGACATCGTGTAGCCGCTGCGCCCGTGGAACGCCTTCTCCAGATGCAGCACCTTGGTGCCCAGGGCCGGGTCGACGCCGTGTGCCTCGTTCCAGCGGCTCTTCCAGTCGAAGGCGATCTTCAGCGCGTTCTCGACGGCGAGCGCTCCGCCGTCGATGAAGAACAGGTGCGGCAGCGCGGGGTCGCCGAGCACGCGCGCGAACGTCTCGACGAAGCGGGCCATCGGCACCGTGTAGACGTCGGAGTTGCTCGGCTTGTTCACCGCAACGGTGCCGAGCTCGCGCAGGAAGTCAGCGTCGCTCGCTAGCGCCGGCGGGTTCATGCCCAACGCGGAGGAGGCGAAGAAGGTGAACAGATCCAGGTAGCGCGTGCCGTCGCGGGCATCGACGAGGGTCGAGCCCTGCGACGCGTCGAGGTCGAGCACCAGCTCGAATCCGTCGGCCAGCATGTGCCGGCCGATCGTCGCGTGCACCTCGGCTGCGGTGATCTCGTCAGCGAGGTCAGGGGTCAGGGCCGAGCGTAGCGTCGTCATGACCCCCACTATACAAGAAATCTTCCGGTGAACTGGCGGCTACGCCGACGATATTCCGGTCGCGTTTGTTCCCTCGTCGGACGGTGGCTGCGCACGCCGCTCGAAGAACGTCTGCAGCACGACGGTGGTCCGGGTCGACACGTTCGCGCGGCGGCGGATCTCGCGGATCAGACCCTCCAGCGCGCTCGGCGACGCGACCCGGACGAACAGCACGAAGCTGTCCTCCCCCGCGACGGAGTGGCACGACTCGACCTCGCGCAGCCCGGCGATGCGCTCCGGGACGTCGTACTCGTGCTCGGGATCGAGCGGCGTGATCGCGATGAGGGCCGCGAGCGGAAGGCCGATTGTCTGCGGATCGACCAGCGCGGTGTAGCCGCGGATCACGCCCTCGGCCTCCAGCCGGCGAACGCGCGCCTGCACGGCGGAAACGGACAGCCCGCTGGCCGCCGCCAGGCTGCGCAGCGTGCTGCGCCCGTCCACGATCAGCGCGGCCGCGATCAGCCGATCGGTCGTGTCGTTCAGTTCGCCGGCCACGCCGTCGAGACTAGCCGCCGGCCGACGCCCGAGCTCCCCTTAATCACACGCGTGTTCGCGGTTCGCAGAGTAGGCTGACGCCCGTGCCGACCGGCTTCCAGGCTTCCCTGCTCGAATGTGCACGCCCGCCCGGACCCGCGCCGCTCGGCGCGAGCGTGCAACGCACCGTGCTTGGCGACGGCGCGTGGATCGACCTGCGTCCCGGCTGGATCGGTGGCGCGGACGAGCTGTTCGAGCGGTTGCGCGACCTCGTGCCGTGGCGCGCCGAACGGCGCCGCATGTACGAGCGGATGGTCGACGTGCCGAGGCTGCTGTGCTTCTACGACGAGGACGAGCCGCTGCCCGATCCCGTCCTGCACGCGGCCAGGGCCGCGCTCGACGCGCACTACGCCGCCGAACTCGGCGAGCCGTTCCGCACCGCCGGGCTGTGCCTGTACCGCGACGGACGCGACAGCGTGGCCTGGCACGGCGACCGCATCGGGCGGGGCAGCCGCGAGGACACCATGGTCGCGATCGTCTCCGTCGGCGCGCCGCGGCCGCTGCTGCTGCGACCGCGCGGCGGCGGCGCCACGGTGCGCCGCGTCCTGGGGCACGGCGACCTGATCGTGATGGGCGGCAGCTGCCAGCGGACCTGGGAGCATGCCATCCCCAAGACGGTCCGGCCGGTAGGCCCCCGGATCAGCGTCCAGTTCCGCCCGCGCGGCGTGCGCTGAACCCGTGAGCCCCGCCCGGGCTGGCCTGCATGACTGTCCGGTCCGCTGGTGGGCGGCACCGGCCGCGGGCGGCGTAGCCTTTT
>JBPCOI010000093.1:0-27508 GCA_051000395.1 Jatrophihabitantaceae bacterium | reverse complement strand
CAGTGTCGACACTTGGCGCGCCGGGGCCGCCCGGCTCGTCGTCGCCGAGGGCGCCGACCTGATCAACGACACCTGGGCTGGCGCGGACCCGGTCCTCACCGAGGTCGCGGCCGCGACCGGTGCTGCCCTGGTGTGCAGCCACACCGGCGGCCTGACCCCGCGCACCGACCCGCACCGGAGCACGTATGACGACGTCGTGGCCGACGTGATCGAGACCGTCACCGCAGCAGCCGAGCGGGCAGTCGCTGCGGGGGTGCGGCGGGACGGCATCCTCGTCGACCCGACCCACGACTTCGGCAAGAACACGCGCCATTCTCTGGAACTCACCCGGCGTCTGGACGAGCTGGTGGCGTGTGGCTGGCCGGTGCTGGTTGCCCTGTCCCGCAAGGACTTCGTCGGTGAGACGCTGGGCCTGCCGCCGGCCGAGCGGCTGGAAGGGACGCTCGCCGCGACCGCCGTCTCGGCCTGGCACGGCGCGCGGGTGTTCCGCACTCACGACGTGCGGGCGACCCGCCGCGTCCTGGACATGATCGCCTCCATCCGCGGCACCCGGCCGCCGTCGCTGTCCCGCCGCGGGCTGGCCTGACGGGTGTGGTGAACTGTCCGCCGTGACCGGTGGCGTGCTGCGCGAGCGCAACGACGGCATCGAGGTGCTGCGGCTGGACCGCCCGGATCGGCGCAACGCGCTGGACACCGCCACCCTGCTCGTCCTCAACGCCGCGCTCGAGGAGCTGGCCGCCGACGAGCGCCTGCGCGCGCTGGTGATCTCTACGACGAGCATCCGGGCGTTGTGCGCCGGCGCGGATCTCAGCGAGCGACTCGATCGTGACGGCGGGATCGCGCGGATGGGCGAGTTCACCAGGATGTACGCCCTGATCGAGGCGTTCCCGGTGCCGACGATCGCGGTGTGCGTCGGCAACTGCGTCGGCGCCGGTGCCGAGATCGCCGCCGGCTGCGACCTGCGCGTCGGCGGCGACAACCTCGCGCTGGCTTGGGTCGGAGCGCGCCTCGGCGTTCCCGTCGGACCTGCCCGCCTCGCGCCGCTGATCGGCGTAGCGGCGGCGAAGGACCTCGTCCTCACCGGCCGCACCATCGGCATGGACGAGGCCGCCAGCCTTCGCCTGCTGCACCGCACCGCGGCTGCCGAGCAGGCCGAAGCGGTGGCGCTCGACCTCGCGGCGTCGGTAGCTGCGCAATCCGCGGTCGGCGTGCGCGCGCTCAAGCAGATGTTCCGCGAGCTCGATCGCAGCGCGCACCGCGTCGCCTACGAGAACGAGCAGCTGGCCCGCTTCCAGCGAGAAGGCTCCGGGCTGCCCCGCTCCTGCGGAGGCTGAGAGTTACTGCCCGTCGTGCGATCCGGTGCGCGCGCCGTCAGCGACGGCACGTTCCTCCGCTGCCCCTTGCGCCGAACGCTCGTCAGCGGATTCCACGATCCGCGCGACGATCTCGTCGACGTCGTCGGTGACGTGTACCAGCTCTAGATCGGGCGTGCCGATCTTGCCGGCAGGCAGCACCGAGCTGCGCAGCCAGTCGAGCAGCCCCTGCCAGTAAGCGGTGCCGTACAGCAGCACCGGGAAGCGGGTCACCTTGCGGGTCTGCACCAGCGTCAGCGCCTCGAAGGTCTCATCCAGCGTGCCGAAGCCGCCCGGCATGATCACGAATGCCTGCGCGTACTTGACGAACATGGTCTTGCGGGCGAAGAAGTAACGGAAGTTGATGCCGACGTCGACCCAGTCGTTGAGCCGCTGCTCGAACGGAAGCTCGATGCCCAGCCCCACCGACACACCACCGGCCTCGGAGGCTCCCCGGTTCACCGCCTCCATGGCACCGGGACCGCCGCCGGTGATCACCGCGAAGCCGGCCCTGGCCAGAGCGGCGCCCAGCGCGATGCCCGCGGCGTACTCGGGGTGTTCCGGCGCGGTGCGCGCTGAGCCGAAGACCGAGACCGCTGCCGGCAGTTCGGCCAGCAACCCGAATCCCTCCACGAACTCGCTCTGGATCCGCAGCACGCGCCACGGGTCGGTGTGCACCCACTCGGACGGTCCGCGGGAGTCGAGCAGCCGCTGGTCGGTGGTGCCCGCCTGGATCTGGCCGCGGCGAAACAGCACCGGCCCGCGCTGGTGTTCGGTGCGAGCGCTGCCGTCGGAGGTCATGGATCGGCAGGTTATCGGGCCGCCGGCGGGCGCGAGCGGACGCACACCGCGTGCAGGCGCGGCTCAGACCGGTTGCAGCGGCCGGTGCGGACCGGCCGGCAGCTGCACCTCGATGCGGTCTCCGGCCCGTACCGGTCCGCCGGCGAGCACCACCGCCATCACCCCGGCCTTGCGCACGACGGCACCGTCGGCGTCGCGGTCCAGGACGGCCGCCATCAGGCCGTGCCGGAAGCGGTCCAGTTGCGTGCACGGATTGCGCAGGCCGCTCACCTCGACGACCGCCTTCGCGCCGAGATGCAGCCGGGTGCCGCTCGGCAGGCCGAGTAGATCGACGCCGCGGGTGGTGACGTTCTCTCCCATGTCACCGGGACGGACCGTAAACCCACGTGCGGCAAGTTCGTCGTGCAATTCGGCGTGGATCAGGTGCACCTGCCGCAGGTTCGGTTGCGAGGGGTCGCGCGCGACCCGCGAGCAGTGCTGCACCGTCGCGCCGTAGTGGGCGTCGCCGTCCACCCCCAGCCCGGCGACCAGCGTGATCGTGTCGGCGGCTGGCTTGCTGAAGGCGTGCACCCGGTCGCGGCCGACCGCGACGACCATCACCGCAGGAACCGGACGAGCGCCGCCTCGGCCTCGCTGACGCGGCGCAGCTCGACGTGCTCCTCCGGCTTGTGCGCGAGGTTCGGGTCGCCCGGCCCGAAGTTCACCGCCGGTATTCCCAGCTCGCCGAAGCGCGCGACGTCCGTCCAGCCGAGCTTGGCGCGGGGCTCGCCGCCCACCGCCGCCACGACGGCTTGTGGTAGCGGCGAGTCCAGGCCGGGACGAGCCGCCGGCGCCGAGTCGAGCACCTCCACGGCGAACCCGTCGAACACCTCGCGCACGTGCTGCTCGGCCGCCGCCGCGGACCGGTCCGGCGCGTAGCGGAAGTTGACGTCCACGGTGCACTCGTCCGGGATGACATTGCCGGCGACGCCGCCGTTGATCGCCACCGCGTTGAGCCCTTCGTGGTAGTCCAACCCGTCCACAGCGACCTCCCGCGCGGGGTAGGCGGCAAGGCGCGCCAGCACCGGCGCGGCCGCATGGATCGCGTTGACGCCGAGCCACGACCGCGCGCTGTGCGCCCGCACCCCGGACGTCCGCACCCGCGCCCGCAGCGTCCCCTGGCAACCGCCCTCGACGACGCCGTACGTCGGTTCGAGCAAGATCGCCAGCTCGCCGGCGAGCACGCCCGGACGCTCGCGCGCGAGGCGCCCGAGCCCGTTGCGCGCCGAGTCGACCTCCTCGCAGTCGTAGCAGACCCAGCTCAGGTCAACCCGCGGGTCGAGCGCTCCCGTGCCGACCAGGTGCGCCAGACGAAGCATCACCGCCACCCCGGACTTCATGTCCGAGCTCCCGCAGCCGTAGAGCAGCTCCCCGTCGACGCGCGAGGGCACGTTGCCGGCGATCGGGACCGTGTCCAGGTGCCCGGCCAGCACCACCCGCTGCGCACGCCCGAGGGAGGTACGCGCGAGCACCACGTTGCCGTCACGTTCCACGACCAGCGACGCGCAGCCACGCAGGGCGGTCTCGACGAGCCCGGCCAGCTCTGCTTCCTCTCCCGACACCGAGGCCACGTCGACGAGCGCGGCGGTCATCGCGCCCGCGTCCAGGCTGAGGTCGAGCACGGGGGGAAAGGCTACGCGCACCGGGACGGGCTCCGCGCTGGTTAGGGTGGCAGGCGTGAACGCGCAGAGCAGGAAGGCCTGGGGCTACGGCCTCGCGACCGCCGTGGTAGGCGGCGGCACCGACGGCCAGGTGCTCGACACCTGGTATCCCGTGCCGGGACTCGGTTCGGCGCCGTCCACCGCCAGCGCCGATCACGAGCTCGCGACGCTGACCGGCTCGCGCGACAACGTCCGCGACCGCGGCGTGCGCATCGACGTGCTGCTCTGCGAGATCGACCTGGACGTAGCCCCCGCCTCGGTGCCCGACGCCTACCTGCGCCTGCACCTGCTCTCGCATCGGCTGGTCGCGCCCCATGGTCTCAACCTCGACGGGATCTTCAGCGTGCTTCCCAATGTGGTGTGGACGAGCGCCGGCCCCTGTGCCGTGGAGAACTTCGAGCAGACCCGCCTCACCATGCGCCGCAAGGGGCCGCTGCAGGTGCTGGGGGTGGACAAGTTCCCGCGGATGACCGACTACGTCGTCCCGTCCGGCGTGCGCATCGCCGACGCCGACCGCGTCCGCCTCGGCGCGCACCTCGCCCCCGGCACCACCGTCATGCACGAGGGTTTCGTGAACTACAACGCGGGCACGCTCGGCGCGGCAATGATCGAGGGACGGATCTCGGCGGGCGTCGTCGTCGGGGACGGCTCGGACATCGGCGGCGGCGCGTCGATCATGGGCACGCTGTCCGGAGGCGGCACCGAGCGCATCGCGGTCGGCCGGCGCTGCCTGGTCGGCGCCAACGCCGGCATCGGCATCAGCCTCGGCGACGACTGCGTCGTGGCCGCCGGCACGTACGTCACCGCAGGCTCGAAGCTGACGCTGCCCGACGGCAGCGCGGTCAAGGCTGCCGAACTCTCCGGCCTACCCGGCTTGCAGTTCTGGCGCAACAGCGTCACCGGTGCGCTGGAAGCCCATCCCCGCGAGGCGCCCGCGGTCGCGCTCAACGACGCGCTGCACGCCAACGACTAGCTCGATGTCCACCTCCCGCAAGCGCCTTCCCATCGTCGCGGCCGTCCTCGTCGCCGTCCTCGTCGGGGGCTTCTTCGGCATCCGGGCGCTCTGGCGGGTGGCGGCTGCGAGTTTCGCCTCCGATCAGTGCACGGTGGGTTCATTCGACCTCGACCCGGCGCAGGCCGCCGTCGCCTCGACGATGGTCGGGGCGGTCAGCAAGTTCCCGACCGCGCTGCCCGAGCGGGCCGCCGTCCTCGTGCTGGCTGCCGGGCTGCAGGAGAGCAAGCTGCGCAACCTGCCGCCCGGCGCCGGCGACCGCGACTCGGTCGGGGTGCTGCAGCAGCGCCCGTCGCAGGGCTGGGGTGACTTCAAGGCCGCGCCGCTCAACGACGTGTTCGAGGCGACCACGGAGTTCCTGCAGCACCTGGTGAAGATCCCGAACTGGCAGACGATGTCGGTCGCCGCCGCCGTGCAGGAGGTGCAGGTGTCCGCGGACGGCAGCGCCTACGCCCAGCACGAGGAAGAAGCTCAGGCACTGGCCGACGCGCTGCAGGGCCACAAGCCGGCTGCGATCAGCTGCAGTTTCGCCAAACCCACGAAGGTTGCCCTCGGCGCAACGGTCGCCACCCAGGTGCGTAAGGACCTGCCCGTCAACCCGCCGGTCGTCTCGGGGCCGTCCGTGCGCGTGCCCGGCGCGTCGTGGCAGACGGCGGCCTGGTTCGTCGCGAACGCCGACCGCTTGGGCATCGAGCGCGTCGCGTACTCGGGCAAGCAGTGGAGCCGCGCAGGGGGCTGGGCGTCCTCGTCAGCAGGCACGACGGCCGTGGTCGCGACGCTGTACCAGGCCTGAACTCAGTGCACGTCGCCCTGCGGCGGAAGGGACTTGATCGGTTCCGGGTCGCTGTCGGTCTTGCCGACCTTGGACGCACCGCCCGGCGAGCCCAGCTCGTCGAAGAAGTCGACGTTCGCCTGCGTGTAGTCGTGCCACTTCTCCGGTAGGTCGTCCTCGTAGAAGATCGCCTCGACCGGGCAGACCGGTTCGCAGGCGCCGCAGTCGACGCACTCGTCCGGGTGGATGTAGAGCATCCGGCCGCCCTCGTAGATGCAGTCGACGGGGCACTCCTCGATGCATGCCTTGTCGATCACGTCCACACACGGCTCGGCGATCACATACGTCACTGCGGTCCCTCCGGGGGCGGGTCTTGTCGGCAACGTCCGGTCAGAAGCGGGCAACTGCCGTCTAGTATGCCGCTCGTGCTGGAGCGTAGCTGGGTGGGTCGCCGGGTGAGCGTGCGACGTGAGCTCGGCCACGGCGCGAACGGACGGGCGCTGTTCGGCGACGTCGTGGGGGACCTGCTCGCCGTGCAGGACGAGCACGCGCGGATCCAGACGCGGCACGCCACGGTGGACGTGGCGCTGGCCGACGTGGCCATCGCCCGGCTGGTGCCGCCGTCGACGGCCGACGAGTTGGCGCTGGAGGCGGTGGCCGCCGCGGGCTGGCGCGCAGAGCAGACCGGGGCGCTCGGCGGCTGGCTGCTGCGCGCGGCTGACGGCTGCACCGCACGGGCGAACTCGGTACTGCCGCTGCACGCGCCCGGCCTGCCGCTGGACGAGGCGCTCCGAGCCGCGCGCTCCTGGTACGCCGAGCGGGGTTTGCCGCTGCGGCTGCAGGTGCCGTGCGAGGCGCGGCGGCTGCTCGACGCCGAGCTGGCCGAGCGGGGTTGGGCCGCGTCGCCCGACGTCCACGTCCTGACCGCGCGGCTGGACACGCTGCCCGAGCCAGCCACGTCCGCAGCCGCCCACGTCGGCCTCGCACCGGAGCCGGACGACGCCTGGCTGGCGCATTACCGCAACGGAGCCGGGCTCGCGCCGGCGGCGCGCAGGCTGCTCACCCGCCACGACCGCGTGGTCTTCGCTTCGCTCGTGCAGGACGGGGGCACGGCCGCGATCGGCCGCGGCGTGCTCGACGACGGCTGGCTGGGCGTGAGTGCCGTGGCGGTCGACCCGTCCTCGCGCCGGCACGGGCTGGCCCGCGCGATCATGGCAGCGTTGCACGCCTGGGGAGCTGCCCACGCCGCCACCCGCGCCTACCTGCAGGTCTCGGCGGACAACCCGCCCGCGCTCGCGCTGTACGAGGGGCTGGGCTACCTGCCGCACCACGACTACCGCTACCGCCTCGACCCAGGTGCCGAAGCGGTGCCGATCACCTGCTGAGCCGCCGCGCCGGCAGCGGGTGACCGCGCTCGGTCGGCATCCGAGCGGGCCCGGTGCTCAGTACCGCGGTGGCGGTGCCGGCGATCGCCCCGCCGAGCAGGACGCCGTAGAACACCCACTGCTGGCCGCCGGTCCCGCTCACCAGCACGTCGCCCTCCGAGCGCGGCGTCATCGACAGCACCAGCATCGGGACCAGCCACGCCGCGAAGGGCGCCACCGTGGCGATCGTGGAGTCGAGCAGTTCGCGGGCCAGCCTCGGGAAGGCCACGTTGCTCGCCACCGCGAACAGGACGCTCACGGGGACGAGCGCGCCACCGGCGTAGAGGGGGACGAACATCAGCTCCAGCACCGCGGCCAGCACCGCGCACCCGCACACCAGCGCGACGCCGAGCCAGTTGAGCGCGGCGCGGCTCATCGCGTGGGGATCCCGGCGAACAGGTCGTCCTCGCGTCCGTCGGCGTCGCGGTCGGCTCCCAGCGTTCCGCGGACGAGACGGAAGTACTCGGTGCCCATGACCTCCAGTCCGACGTTGTTCGACAGCGCGAAGAACGGGCCGTCCACGGCGATCTGGGTGGCGTGCGCGCGCATCGCGGCCTGCTTCGCCTCAGCGTGTGCGCGTGCGTCGATCGCTGTGCTCACCTGCGCGTCGTCGTTGCCGAACGGAAGTTCTTCGGCGCTGTCGACGCCGAAGAACCCGTGCTGCCCGGACTGCTTCAGCGCGTCGATGCCGCGCTGCAGCACCGAACGCGGTACTGCACCCCAGTAGATCTTCTCGATCCGCCACGCCTCGCCCGGTCCGCCGGGCTCGCCGGCGCGATCGGCCGCGGCCATCGCCACCCGGTGCGCCATTATGTGGTCCGGGTGCCCGTAACCGCCGTTCTCGTCATAGGTGACGAGCACCTGCGGGCGAACCTCACGAATCACCGCGACGGCCTGCGACACGGCCTCGTCGAAGGCGCCCCGATCCTCGGCGCAGCGCCAGAAAGCCCGGGGATCCTCGTTGCCGGGCGTGCCCATCATGCCGCTGTCGCGCCACCGGCCCGGGGCGCCGAGGAAGCGGTGATCGGTGATCCCGAGCGCCCGCATCGCCTCGGCCAGCTCACCGATGCGGTAGCCGCCCAGCTGGTCGCCGCGCTCGGCCGCCAGCCCCTCGAGCTCGGGGACGAGGATCTCGCCGAGCTCACCAAGCGTGCAGGTGAGCAGCGTGACGTGCGCGCCGGCTGCCGCGTAGCGCGCCATCGTCGCGCCGGAGCCGATCGTCTCGTCGTCGGGGTGGGCATGGACCAGCAGCAGGCGGCGTTCGCTCACGGCTGCGACGTTAGAGGACGCTCTGCACCGCCGCGTAGTGGCAGGCGGTCGGGTGCCCGATGTCGCGGACCTCGGCGAGCGGCTCCTCGTTGACGCACTTGGCCTGCTGGTCCTCGCTCAGCTCGTTGGCGAACTTCGGGCAGCGGGTGCGGAAGCGGCAGCCCGACGGCGGGTTGGCCGGGCTCGGCAGGTCGCCTTCGAGCAGGGTGCGCCGCCGGTCGCGCTCGCGGTGCGGGTCGGGCAGCGGGATCGCCGACAGCAGCGCCTGCGTGTACGGGTGCGCCGGGCGCTTGAACAGCTCTAGCGTCGGTGCCGTCTCGACGATCTTGCCGAGGTACATCACGGCGACGCGGTCGGAGATGTGGCGCACCACCGACAGGTCGTGGGCGATGAACACGTAGCTGAGGCCGAGTTCGCTGCGCAGGTCGTCGAGCAGGTTGATGACGCCGGCCTGGATCGAGACGTCCAGCGCGGAGACCGGCTCGTCCAGGATCAGCATGCGCGGCTCGAGTGCCAGCGCCCGCGCGATGCCGATGCGCTGGCGCTGGCCGCCGGAGAACTCGTGCGGGTACCGGGTGGCGTGCTCCGGATTGAGGCCGACGAGCGACATCAGCTCCGCAACCCGGGTGCGCAGCGCGTCGCCGCCGACGACCTTGTGGATCACCAACGGCTCAGCGATGATCTTCTGCACCTGCATGCGGGGGTCGAGCGAGGCGTAGGGATCCTGGAACACGAGCTGGATATTGCGCCGGATCGGGCGCATCTTGCCGCGCGAGAGCCCGACCAGCTCGCGTCCCTCGAACACCACACTGCCGCCGGTAGCCGGCTGCAGGTTGAGGATGGCGCGCCCGGTCGTCGACTTGCCGCAGCCGGACTCCCCGACCAGGCCGAGCGCCTCGCTGGGATACACCTCGAACGACACCCCGTCGACAGCCTGCACGTTGCCCACGGTGCGCTTGAGCAGGCGGCTGCGGATCGGGAAGTACTTCCGCAGGTCGGTAACTTTCAGCACCGGGTCGCCCGTCTTCGCTGCCGACGCGCTCTTGTCGAGCGTCACGGAGGTCGTCATGCGCGGACTCCGCACGAGAACGTGCCACTAGGGGTGCTCACCGGTGGTCCCCATCCTGCGAGTCGCGGTACGCGGCCGTGGGATCGGCCGCGTCGTCAGTGAAGGTGGGACGGTCGGCCGGCAACTGCGGGGCCTTCGGTGCCTCGCCGGTGTCGGCGGACGCAGTCGGTGTCCCGTCGCCGATGAAGTCGACGGGCAGCGAGGCATCCATGCTCGTCGCTTCGAAGACCTGCCCAGCCTCGTAGCGATCTTGGCCCTTGAGCTGGTCGGAGCGGATGCACGCCGCGAGGTGCAGGTCGTGCCCGTCCACCTCGGTCAAGGTGGGTTCGGCGGCGCTGCACTCGGGGATGTGCAGCGGGCAGCGGGGGCTGAACGGGCAGCCCGGCGGCAGGCTCTGCAGCGACGGCGGCGTGCCGATGATCGGCGTCAGGCGCAGCTTGTCGTCGGTGTCCATGCGCGGCAGCGAGTTGAGCAGGCCGACGCTGTAGGGCATCCGTGGGCGGTAGAAGACGTCATCGACGGTGCCGACCTCGACTGCCCGGCCGGCGTACATGACCAGCACCCGGTCGGCCATGCCCGCAATGACGCCCAGATCGTGGGTGATCAGGATCAGCGCAGCGCCGGTCTCCTTCTGCGCCGCCTTGATCGCCTCGAGGATCGTCGCCTGCACCGTGACGTCCAGCGCAGTCGTCGGCTCGTCGGCGATGATCACGTCGGGGTCGTTGGCCATCGCGATCGCGATGACGACGCGCTGACGCATGCCGCCGGAGAACTCGTGCGGATAGCTGTCGACGCGGTCGTCGGCATTGGGAATTCCGACGATCTTGAGCAGCTCGATGGCGCGCGCGCGCGCCGCCTTGCGGGACATGTCCTTGTCGTGGACGCGCAGCGTCTCGGTGATCTGCGCACCGATCTTGAAGACCGGGTCCAGGGAGGTCATCGGGTCCTGGAAGATCATCGCGACGCGCTTGCCGCGGATCTCGGACATCGCCTTGTCCTTGGTGTTCAGCAGTTCCGTGCCGCGAAAGCGCACCGATCCGGTGACGCGGGCCGATTTCGGCAGCAGTCCCATGACCGCCATCGAGGTTACCGACTTGCCCGAGCCGGACTCCCCCACGATGCCCAGCGTCTCGCCGCGGCGGATCTGGTAGCTGACCCCGCGCACGGCATGCACGCCGCTGGAGCCGCCACCGAAGGTGACGTCGAGGTTCTCGACGCTCAACAGGAGGTCGTCGTCGGCGACGGGCACTTCGAATACCGGATCGGCACTGATCGCGAAATCTCCCTGCGTGGAATGAGCGGTGGGCGGCGTCGCGGACGCTGCCTCCGCGGGTGTCGGAGACGGTCTGGCTGCACTCATCAGTCGCGCACCCGCGTGTGCCTCGGGTCGAACGCGTTGCGGATGCCCTCGCCGATCAGGTTGATCGCGAGCACGATGATCAGGATCAGGATGCCGGGGAAGTAGAACAGCCAGGGCCGGGTCTCGGCCGCGTCCACCCCGTTGGAGACGAGCAGGCCCAGCGAGGTGTCGGGTGCGTGCACTCCGTAGCCCAGGTAGGTCAGCGACGTCTCGGCAACGATCGACACCGCCGCGAACAGCGTCCCGAACACCAGGATCGAGCTCAACGAGTTCGGGATCAGGTGCCGGAAGATGATGCGGAAGTTGCTGGCTCCCATCGCGTGCGAGGCCTCGACGAACTCGCGCTCGCGCAGGCCCAGGAACTGCGCGCGCACCAGGCGGCTCAGACCCATCCAGCCGAACAGTCCCAGCAGCACCGCCAGCCCCGTTGCGCCGAGGCTGGGGTACTGGTTGGCCACGATGATCAGGATCACGAGCGCCGGCACGCAGAGCATCACGTCGACGAAGCGCATCAGCACGTTGTCGACGATGGTGCCGAAGTAGCCGGACACCGAGCCGATCACGATCCCGATGAGCAGCGTGAGCGACGTGGAGACCAGCACGATCACGACGTCGCGCTGGGTGCCTTGCATCAGCTGGGCCAGTAGGTCGAAGCCGGTGCCGTCGGTGCCCAGCGGGTGTCCGAGCTGGCCGGGGTGCAGCGACAGGGCGATGTAGTTGCCGTGCTTGTCGAGCCTGGAGTCGATGGCGTTGTACTTCCACCGGTAGAAGTTCGGCGCGATGAAGGAGAACAGGACGATGAACAGGAACACCCCGAGGGCGATCATCGCCACCGGGCTGTGCAGGTAGCGGGACAGCGCCTGGCGCCCCTGCGAGCGGGACTTGGTGGCGAACTCGGTGTCCGTGCCGGCCGGGGTCTGGCCACCGGTGGGTATCAGATGGACGGCCTCGGACTGCTGCGAAGTCATGATCGCGATCCGCCTCTCATGTCCGGCCCGTCACGCCAGCCGGATCCGGGGATCCAGGACCGCGTAGAGCAGGTCCGCCAGCAGGTTGAACACCACGACGAAGATGGCTGTCACCATCACCCAGCCGACGACCGCGTAGGTGTCCTCCGCGCCGAGTGCGCTGTTCAGGTACTCGCCCATGCCGTGCCAGACATAGACCTTCTCGGTGATGATCGCGCCGCCGAACAGCGCCCCGATGTCGATCGCCATCACGGTGACCAGCGGGATGAGCGCGTTGCGCAGGCCGTGGCGCCGGATCACTGTGCGGTTGCGCACGCCCTTGGCCCGCGCCAGGCGCATGTAGTCCGCCTCGAGGACGTCGATCGTCGAGGCGCGCTGGTAACGGATCCAGCCGGCGGCGGTCAGCAGGCCGAGCGAGACGGTGGGCAGGATCAGGTGCAGCAGCTGGTCCTTGAAGATCTCTCCCGAAGTGCCGTAGGTGCTGATCCCGAAGGACTCGTTACCCACGGTGTAGAAGATCTGGCTCCCCGCTGCCTTGTTGACCTGAACCGCGCCCTCCTTGAGGACGGCGGCGAACCAGAACGTCGGCAGCGCGATGAGGACGAAGGTCAAGATGGTGGCGCCGATGTCGAACACCTTGTCGCGCCGCACGCCCGAGATGACCCCCAGCACGATCGCCAGGATCGCCGCGAAGATGATCGCGCCGACGATCATCCTGGTAGTGATTCCCAGCCGCTGGCCCAGCGCCGTCGAGACCGGCGAGCCGTTGACGTCCAGCCCGAAGTTGAAGCTGATGAACGCCCAGTGATGGAAGTCGAAGTGGACCAGGTTGCTCAGCCAGTGCCAGTACCGCACCGGAATCGACTGGTCCAGGTGGTACTCGTGACGCTTCTGCGCGAAGAACGCCGCCGTCGGCTGCGGGTTACGGGACCGGAACGGCTTGAGCGGGTCGTAGTTCGCTGCGGCGAACCAGAAGACGATGATCGACGCGACGATCAGCACGAAGAAGGAGCTGATCAGGCGGCGGATCGTGTAGGTCAGCACGTGAGAACCTCGTCCATGTCGTCAACGCGTCAAGTGTGGCGCCGCGTGAGTAGGAACACTAGCCCGAGTTCCGGCCTTCGGCGGGGTCGCCCCGACGGTCCGGTCCCCGCGTAGCTGGTGCCGGGACCCGGTCGATGAGACCGGGCCCCGGCACCGTTCTGGCTGGGTGGTGCGCTCAGGACACCGTGAACGTGTCCGAGTTCCAGAGCGGACCCGCGCTGGTGGCGTTGTCAGCCAAGCCCTTGACGTTGGAGTCGAACGCCAGCAGCGTCGGCTTCTGATACAGGGGCAGGGTGAACATGTTGTCCCAGATGAGCTGGTCGGCCACGTTGGCGTACTTGACCTCGTCCGCCGGGGTAGCCGAAGTCGACATCTGGTTCAGCGCGGTGTCGAGCTGCGGCGTGCCGCCCTGCGTGTAGTTCTGGCCCTTGCCGCCTGCGGCGGGGCTCAGGAACAGCGGGGCGTTCGACGAGATCGACGGGGTGCCGACCCAGGCGAACAGGGCGATCTGGAAGCCCTCGGCGACCAGCGAGTGCGGCTTGTCCGTCCCGGCGAAGATGTCCGGGCTGGCGAACTCGGTGAGCTTGATCCCGGCGGCCTTCACCTGGCTGGCGATGGTCTGGATCGTCTGGTCACGCAGCGGGTTGTTCTGCGTGGTCTCCACCTGGAAGCTCAGCGGCTTGCCGAAGCAGGTGTACACGCCGCCGGAGCCCATCGTGCAGCCCACGCTCTGCAGCAGCTGCTTGGACTTCGCGATGTCCTGATGCGCGTACGCGCCACTGTGGTCCTGGTAACCGGGCTGGTTGGTCAGGATCAGGCGGTTGCCCAGCACACTGGCCTTGTCGCTGAACTTGCCCACCGTGGCGTTGACCAGGGCCGGGCGGTCGACCGCGTACGCGATGGCCTCGCGGATCTCCTTGTGCTTGAGCAGCGGGTCGGCGACGTTGAAGTCGAGGTGCTCGTACGCCACGCCGAAGCTGATCTGAGTGGTGACGTTGGCCAACCCTTGCAGGTTCTTCACCAGGTCCAGTTGCGGCTGCGGGTAGATGACGTTGACTTCCTGGTTCTGCAGCGCCTTGACGTTGGTGTTCGAGTCGGAACCGACGTAGGCGTCGACCAAGCGCGCGAGCTTCGGCGCGTTGCCCCAGTACCTCGGGTTGTGCGTCAGCGTGAACGTCTTCGAACCGACGTTGATGTTCTTGGTCTCCAGCAGCCACGGGCCGTTCTGGGCGCCCAGCGGGATGCCCTGCGCGGTCGGCCAGCCGGTGTGCAGGTACGCGCAGTTCGCGGTGGGGCTGCCCTTGTCCATGATGTGCTTGGACAAGATGATGCCGCTCGGCGAGGCGAACAGGCCACGCCAGTCGGCGAACGGCTTGCCCTTGATGAAGGTGAACTGCACTTCCGTGCTGCTGACGGCCTTGGCCGACGCGATCTGGTCGAAGCCGGTCTCGCTCAGCAGGTCGGCACAGCCGCCCTTCTTCGGGTCAGTCGACTTCTGGTCCTGCCAGGTGAAGATGTAGTCGGCGGACGTGATCGGCTGTCCGTCGCCCCAGACCGCCTTGGGGTTGATCTTGAAGTCGACGACCTGCTGGCCGCCCACCATCGAGGAAGTGCCGCTGGTGATCTGGTCGTTGTCCTGCTCATAGGTGATCTTCGGGGTGGTCCGGTACGCGCCGTCCAGCACGCGGACCTCGAGGTTCGCGGTGGATGTCGCATTGCCGGCCGAGATCAGCGGAAGCAGGTTCTCGGGGAAATCGGTCGACTCGCCCCAGATCATCGTGCCGCTGCCGGCGCCGTGGTAACTGCCGCTGTTGGCGCTGCCGCCACCGCTGCCGGTGCCACCGCCGCCCGAGGGCTTGCTGCTGCTGGAGCAGCCGGTGAGCGCGAGCGCGAACGCCGCGGCGCCGGCGATCAGCGCTGTGCCTTTGTGGACTCTCACTGGTGAGTGACCTCCTGTGCCGTGGTCCCAGGACGATCTGCCCTAGGCCAAAGTCGAACTCAAGTCGCTTCACGGCCCGGAGGCAAGCGCAACGGACGATCGTGACCAACTGTTTATACGGACGATGCGGGCGCGTGGCTTCCGCTCGAGCGCTCTCGGGCGGTCGGGCGGACGCCTATCCGGTCGTCCGGCGGTCGACGAGGAACGGGAACTCGCGGCGCACCGCGGCCACCGTCGCCGCGTCCACCTCGGCGCTGAGCACCGTCTCGTCCGGACCGGCCTCGGCGAGGACGCGGCCGAGCGGGTCCAGGATGACCGAGTCACCCACGTGGACGAGGTTCTTCACCGCACCGACGCGGTTGACTCCCACCACGTAGGCCTGGTTCTCGATCGCCCGCGCGCGCAGCAGGGTGCGCCAGTGCTCGCGCCGGGGCTCGGGCCAGTTCGCCGGCACCACGTAGAGGTCGGTGTCGCGTGCGCAGGCCCAGAACTCGTCGGCGAAGCGCAGGTCGTAACAGACAAACAGCGTGACCCGCAGGCCGTCCACGTCGACGGTCAGGTAGGAGTCACCAGCCTCGTAGCGTTCGTGCTCACCGGCGAAGCTGAACGGATGGATCTTGGCGTACCGCGCCACCGTGCCGTCGGGGGACGCCAGAACGGCGTTGTTGCGGAAGCGTCCGTCCCGGCCGCGCTGGGCGATCGTGGCTACGAGGTAGGCGTGGTGCTCGGCGGCCTGCTCCAGGAGGAACTGCTCGGTGTCGCCGCCCTCGTCCTCGGCGACGCGTTCGGGATGCATGGAGAAGCCGGTTGCGAACATCTCGGGCATCGCGATCAGTCGCGCACCGCCGTCCGCCGCCCGTGCGATGAGGGGGACCACGTGCCGGCGGGTGGCGACGGGGTCCTCCCAGACGATGTCGTGCTGGATCGCCGCGAGCCTCATCCTGGTCCGTCCCTGAGCCTGCGCAGTGCCTCGTCGAGCACGGCCGGCTGCTTGCAGAACGCCAGGCGGACGTACCCGTCGCCCGCCGAGGTGTCGTAGAAGGCACTGCTGGGGATCGCCACCACTGCGCACCGGCGCGGCAGCTCCCGGCAGAAGGCGAGGGCGTCGGAGTGCACGTCGACGGTGGCGAAGTAGGTGGCCTGCGGACGGATGACGTCGAAGCCGAGGCCGGCGAGCCCGTCGCAGAGCAGGTCGCGCTGCAGCTGCAACTGGCTGCCCGTCGTGGAGTGGTCACGTCCGAGCGCCGCGGCAACTGCGGGCTGGAACGGCGCGCCGTTGACGTAGGTCAGGAACTGCTTGACGGTGCGGACCGCGGTGAGCAGGTTCGGCGGCGCACAGGCCCAGCCGATCTTCCATCCGGTGACACTGAACGTCTTGCCGGCGCTCGAGATCGTGACCGTGCGTTCGCGCATGCCGGGCAGCGAGGCGATCGGGACGTGCGCGCGTCCGTCGAAGACGAGGTGTTCGTACACCTCGTCCGCGACGACGATCAGACCGTGCCTGCTCGCCAACTCGGCGATCGACTCGAGCTCCTCGCGGCTGAAGAACCGGCCGGTCGGGTTGTGGGGCGTGTTGAGCAGGATCACCTTCGTCCGGCGGGTGATCGCCTGCCGCAGCTCGCCGAGGTCGAACGTCCACCCGGCGCCGTCGCGGTGCAGGGTAACCACTCGGCGGCGCGCCCCGGCGAGCGCGACGCAGGCAGCGTAGGAGTCGTAGTACGGCTCGAACATGACGACCTCGTCGCCGGGGCCGGCGAGCGCGAGCACTGCCGCGGCGATCGCTTCGGTGGCGCCCGCGGTGACGAGTACCTCGGTGTCCGGGTCGTAGCCGATTCCGTAATGACGCTGCTGGTGCGCCGCGATGGCCTGCCGCAGCACCGGGTCGCCCGGCCCGGGTGGGTACTGGTTGTGCCCGGTCATGATCGCGTCCGCGGCGGCGGCGAGCAGTTCCGGCGGCCCGTCGGTGTCGGGGAAGCCCTGGCCGAGGTTGAGACTGCCCGTCGCGAGCGCCATCGCGGACATCTCCGCGAACACCGTGGTGCCGAAGCCCTGCATCCGCGCGACCAGGGGATCGGTGCGGGCGGGGGTCCGTTCCTCCGGTGCGGTCCGTTTCGTGGGCGCGGTCCGTTTCGTGGGCGCGGTCCGTTTCGTGGCGGGCTCGGCGCTGGGCACGCGTCGAGGGTAGTCGCGTTAGTGCGCCGCGGATCTGGGGTAGGCGCCGGTTTATGCCGCAGCAATCATGGAGCGCCAAGCGCGAGCGCCAGTACGAGCACATCGAGGAGAGCCTGGAGGAGCGCGGGCGCAGCAAGAAGCTCGCCAAGCAGATCGCGGCGCGCACCGTGAACAAGGAACGGGCGCGCGCCGGGGAGGCGAAGCAGGCCAGCACGACCTCGACGTCGGACATCTCGTCCTCGCGCCGTGGTGGGCTGCGCTCGCGCTCGGGTCCGGGCGGCCGCACGAAGGCCCAGCTCTACGCCGAGGCGAGGAAGAAGAACGTCAAGGGCCGCTCGACGATGACCAAGTCCCAATTGGAGCACGCGCTCGACCGCTAACCCGGGCCGTCCATCCCCCGACTCTGACCCCGTAACCGTCGCATTTCCGCGACCGCAGCGTCAGCTGCGGGGTCAAAGTTGGCACCGGGCTGTGGGACGGCCTGTGGGTAAGTCCGGCCGTGGCCGCCGGCGCGGGCATGCTGCCTGGTGTGCGCGAGCTACCGGACGTTGCCGCTCGACAGCCAGATCTCTCGCCGTTCGACGCCACGGCAGAGCGCATCCGGCGTGCCCTGCGCCGCCGTCGCGAACTGCCGGTCGCGCAACGCCGGTGGCGGGCCCGCGAAGAACCGCTTCGTCCCCCCGTCTTTGACCCCGTAAGTGACGCGATCCGACCGCCATTGCGGCAGTTGCGGGGTCGAAGTCGGGACTAGGGCGGGACTAGGGCAGCGGTTTGCGGCGGCTGCGCTGCTTGGCGCGGCCCTCGGCGCTGAGCTCGACCTTGCGGATGCGCACCGTCGCCGGAGTCACCTCCACGCACTCGTCGTCCCGGCAGAACTCCAGCGCCTGCTCCAGCGACAGCACCCGATGCGGGATCAGCGGCACCAGCACGTCGCCGGAGGACTGGCGCATGTTGGTGCGCTTCTTCTCCTTGGTGGGGTTGACGTCCATGTCGTCCTGCCGCGAGTTCTCGCCGACGACCATGCCCTCGTACACCTGCGTCGACGGCCCCACGAACATGACACCACGCTCCTGCAGGTTCGCCAGCGCGAAGGCCGTCGTCGCGCCCCGCCGGTCGGCGACGAGCGAGCCGGACGGACGGGTCCTGATCTCGCCGGCCCACGGCTCGTAGCCCTCGTGGATGTGGTGCAGCAGGCCGGTACCGCGCGTCTCGGTCAGGAACTCGGTGCGGAACCCGATCAGCCCACGCGCGGGCACGAGGTACTCCATCCGGACCCAGCCGGTGCCGTGGTCGACCATCTGCTCCAGGCGTCCCTTGCGCAGCGCCAGCAACTGGATGACCACCCCCTGGTAGTCGGACGGGACGTCGATCGTCATGCGCTCGATCGGCTCGTGCACCGCCCCGTCGACGATGCGCGTGACGACCTGCGGCTTGCCGACGGTGATTTCGAAACCCTCCCGCCGCATGATCTCGACCAGGATCGCCAGTTGCAGCTCGCCGCGCCCCTGCACCTCCCAGGTGTCCGGACGCTCGGTCGGCAGCACCCGGATCGAGACGTTGCCGACGAGTTCGGTCTCGAGTCGAGTGATCACCTGCCGCGCGGTGAGCTTCTTGCCGGACGCGCCCGCCAGCGGCGAGGTGTTGATCCCGATGGTCATCGAGATCGAGGGCTCGTCGATGGTGATGACCGGCAGCGGTCGAGGGTCCTCCGGGTCGGCGAGGGTTTCGCCGATCGTGATCTCGGGGATGCCGGCGATCGCGATGATGTCGCCGGGACCGGCCGATTCCGCAGGGAAGCGGTCGAGGGCCCGGGTCAGCAGCAGCTCAGTGATCTTGACGCGCTCCACGGTGCAGTCAGCACGGCACCACGCCGCCTGCTGGCCCTTGCGGATCGTGCCGTTGTGCACCCGGCACAGCGCGAGCCTGCCCAGGTACGGGGACGCGTCGAGGTTGGTCACGTGCGCCTGCAACGGCGCACCGTCGATGAACGTCGGGGCTGGGATCGCGCTGAGGATGGTTTCGAACAGCGGCTGGAGATCCTCCTCCTCTGGCATCGCACCGTCCTCCGGTCGCTTGAGCGACGCACGGCCCGCCCGCGCCGACGCGTAGACGATCGGGAACTCGAGCACGTCGTCGGCCGAGACCGCGGTGTCCATCAGGTCGAGAAACAGCTCGTAGGTCTCGTCCACGACCTCGGCGATGCGGGCGTCCGGACGGTCCACCTTGTTGATCACGAGGATGACGGGCATACCCGCACCGAGTGCCTTGCGCAGCACGAATCGCGTTTGTGGCAAAGGGCCTTCGGATGCGTCGACCAGCAGCACGACCCCGTCCACCATCGACAGGCCGCGCTCCACCTCGCCGCCGAAGTCGGCGTGCCCGGGCGTGTCGATGATGTTGATCGTCAACTTCTCACCGCTCGGCATCACGTGCTCCACGGCCGTGTTCTTGGCCAGGATGGTGATGCCCTTCTCGCGCTCCAGGTCGTTGGAATCCATCACCCGTTCGTTGACGTCGCCGGTGTCGGCCTGGTGCGCGGTGAACGCACCGGACTGCCAGAGCATCGCGTCGACCAGCGTGGTCTTGCCGTGGTCGACGTGCGCCACGATAGCGACGTTACGAAGGTCCTGCCGCTCGCCCATGTGCTCGCCTCCTCGATCGGTGCTCAGTACGAGCGCGCGCGACGCGGGCGGCGCTCGGCGTGTTGCGGATGCCGGACGGACGTGCCTGCGGCGGGTCTCGGCCGCCGCGGCGCGCCGGGGCGTGCGGGTCTGCCCGAAGGTCCGACGCGAACGACCTTGGCCGGACGCGCGTCGTGGACGGCGACCCCGCTCGGCAGGCGCGCGCCGGTGACGGCGGCGACCGCCGGATCCCCCGCGGTGGCATCGCGCTGCTCGGGCCGCACGCCGGCAACGGTGAGCATCTTGCGCACGTCGCGCTCCTCGGCCGGCGTGCTCAGCAGCACGACGACGCCGCTCTCGCCCGCGCGCGCAGTTCGCCCCGAGCGGTGCAGGTAGTCCTTGCCGTCCTGAGGCGGGTCGACGTGCAACACCAGCGATACCTCGTCGACGTGGATGCCACGGGCGGCGACGTCGGTGGCGACGAGCACCGGCACCGATCCGTCGCGAAACGCAGCTAGCGCCTTGTTTCGTTGCGCCTGGGTGCGTCCCCCGTGCAGGGCGCCGGCCGCGACGCCGACGCGCCCCAGGTTGCGCGCGACGCGTTCGGCGCCGTGCTTGGTCCGCACGAAGCAGAGCGTGCGGCCCTCGCGCGCGGCGATGGCGGCAACGAGGTCGAACTTCGCCTCGAACGGGACCCGGAATAGGTGATGGGTCATCGTGTCCACCGAGGCCTGCACTGTGCTCAGCGCGTGGGCCACCGGCTCGTTCAGGTAGCACTCGACGAGCGTCGCGACGTCCCCGTCGAGTGTCGCCGAGAACAGCAGCCGCTGCCCGTCACGCGGCGTGAGGTCCAGTAGCCGTCGCACCACCGGCAGGAAGCCGAGGTCGGCCATGTGGTCGGCCTCGTCGATCACCGTCACCTCGACCGCGTCGAGCTGGCACGAGCGACGCTCGATCAGGTCGACGAGGCGGCCCGGCGTAGCGACCAGGACGTCGACGCCCTTGTCGAGCGACTGGATCTGTTTCTGGATCGGCAGGCCACCGGCGACCAGGCGCACGGACAACCCCCGTGCCTGGGCCAGCGGCGCGATCGCGTCGGTGACCTGCATGGCGAGCTCGCGAGTCGGCACCAGGACCAGTCCGCGCGGCCGACGCGGCGCGGACGCCGCACCTTCCAGGCGCGCGATCAACGGCAGGCCGAAGGCGAGCGTCTTGCCCGATCCGGTTGCGGCGCGGCCGAGCAGGTCACGGCCGGCGAGCACGTCCGGGATGGTGGCGGCCTGGATGGGAAACGGCGCCTGGATCCCGTTGCGTGACAGGGCATTGACCAGTCCGCCGGGCAGTCCGAGCTCGCGGAAGCCGGGCAGGTTGTCGGTCCGCACGACGGCGACGGGCATTTCGTCCCACAGCGAACGCGAGGACGGGCGGATGGCGGGGCGGCGCGGCACGGAAGAAGCGCGCGAGGCAGAGCGGGACACAAGTTTCCTTCGGGACGGCGGCACGTCCCGGCAACCGGCACAGCGGTGCGGTTCTGGCACGAGCCCGACACTGGCGCCGAGTAGCGCTCGCGTCGATGCGAAGCTGCATATGCGGGCAATCGGTGCCCGCCAGCTGACTCCAGTCTAGCCGCTGCGCGCGCGGGCGCCGACCACGCAGCGCGGGCGTCCCATGATCGCTAAGCGGTACAGTCGTCGCGTCCTGCCCGTTACTCCGGCGCGGAGGCCCATCCATGGCGGACAAGCCGTCCCGCGACATCCCGCAACGCGCTGCCGTGCGTTCGGCGCGGCTGGCGGCGCTCCCGTTGAGCTTCGCCGGCCGGGCCGCTGTCGGCTGGGGAAGAAAGGTGGCCGGCGGCGACGCCGACACCGTCAACGCCAGGATGCTGGAACGCAATGCCGAACACATGTTTGCCGTTCTCGGTGAGCTCAAGGGCGGCGCGATGAAGCTCGGCCAGGCGTTGAGCGTGTACGAGGCGATGATCCCCGCGCAGGTCGCCGAGCCCTACCAGCGGGCGCTGACCAGGCTGCAGACGCAGGGGCCCTCGCTGCCGGCGGCCACGGTGCACCGGGTGCTCGACGAGCAGCTCGGGCGCAACTGGCCCAAGCACTTTCGCCACTTCGAGGACAGCCCGGCCGCCGCGGCGAGCATCGGCCAGGTGCACCGCGGCGTGTGGCACGACGGGCGCGAAGTGGCGGTCAAAGTGCAGTACCCGGGCGCCGATGTCGCGCTGCAGGCCGATCTCAAGCAGCTCGAGCGGTTCTCCCGGTTGTTCACGCTCGTCGTCCCGGGACTGGACGCGCACTCGCTGATCCGCGAGGTGCGCGAGCGCATGCTCGAAGAGCTGGACTACCACTCCGAGGCCGAGCACCAGCGCCGCTTCGCGGCGGCGTTCGAGGGCGACGCCGAGATACGGGTCCCCGCCGTTCTCGCCTCGGCGCCGAAGGTGATCGTCTCCGAGTGGCTGGACGGTCCGCCGCTGTCTCGGCTGATCCAGCAGCAGGGCGTCGGCCCTGCCGAGCAGAAACGTCGCAACCACCTTGCCGACGTGGTCGTCGAGCTGATGTTCTCCTCCCCCGCTCGGCTGGGCCTGCTGCACGCCGACCCGCACCCGGGCAACTTCCTCATCCTCGACGACGGACGGATCGGTGTGATCGACTTCGGTGCGGTCGCGGTGCTGCCCGACGGCCTGCCGCCGGTGCTGGGACGCATCCTGCGCTACGCCGCCGACCGCGACGCCGAGCCACTGATGGCGCTGCTGCGCGAGGAACGCTTCGTCACCGGCGACGTGCCGCCCGAGGACGTGCTGCGCTGGCTCGGCGCGCTGGCAGACCCGTTGCGGGTGGAGGAGTTCCACGCCGACCGCGAGTGGATCGCGAAGCAGGGTGCCCGCGTGGCGAACCCGTACAGCAACGCCTACAAGCAGACCGGCCGCTCGTTCAACCTGCCGGCCGAGCACATGCTGGTCAGCCGGGTCTGCGGCGGCTGGATGAACATCCTGGCGCAGCTGGACTGCACGGTGCGCGCCCGTCCCGTTGCGATGAGGTGGGTGCCCGGTTTCGCCGACCCGAACGAGGGGCAGCCGTGAGCCAGCCGCGCACGCTGTGCAGCGAGTTCCAGGTGACGCTCGCCCGCACGCCGGACGCGATTGCGGTGCGCACGCCCGGCAACGAGGTAGCGATCAGCTGGCACGAGTACGGCGTGCTGGTCCGCCGAATCGCCGCGGGCCTGGCGCGGCTGGGCGTGCGCCGCGGCGACACGGTCGGCCTGATGCTGACGAACCGTCCCGAGTTCCACCTCGTCGACACCGCGGTGCTGCACGCCGCAGCGACGCCGTTCTCCGTCTACAACACGCTGGCGCCCGAGCAGCTCGCCTACGTGTTCGCCAACGCCGGTAACCGGGTGGTCGTCTGCGAGGCGCAGTTCGTCGACCGGATCCGCGCCGTGCAGCCCGGCAGTCTGGTGGAGCACATCGTCTGCGTCGACGCCGCCCCCGAGGGCACGATCGCGCTCGGCGACCTCGAGGCCGCCCCCGATCCCGATTTCGACTTCGACGCATCGTGGCGCTCGGTACGGCCCGAGGACCTCCTCACGATCATCTACACGTCGGGCACGACCGGGCCACCCAAGGGCGTGGAGCTGTCCCACGCGAACATGCTCGCCGAGATCGATGCCACCACCGAGATCTCCCCGGCGACGAGCGAGGACTCCGTGGTGTCCTACCTTCCCGACGCCCACGTCGCGAACAGGTGGGGCACCCACTACACCAGCCTGGTCACCGGCATGCAGATCATCACGATTGCCGACATGAAGCAGCTGGTCAGCGCGCTGCCGCAGATCCGTCCCACGTTCTTCGGCGCCGTGCCGCAGGTCTGGTACAAGCTCAAAGCGGCTATCGAGGCCGGCCTGGCTGCCGAGAAGAGCCCGGTGAAACGTCGCCTCGCGACGTGGGCGATCGACGTCGGCAGGCGCAGGGCCCGGTTGAAGTCCGACGGCAGGACGGTGCCGCTCGCACTCCGGGCACAGGTCGCGCTGGCCGATCGCCTGGTGCTGAGCAAGGTGCGCGCCAGGCTCGGACTCGACCGGGTGCGCTTCGCCGCCACCGGCGCGGCGGCGATCGCGCCGGAGGCGCTCGAGTTCGTGCTCGCGCTCGGCCTGCCGTGCTGCGAGCTGTGGGGCATGTCGGAGCTGTCGTGCGCCGCGACGATCAACCCACCGGACGCCGTGCGAATCGGCACCGTCGGCAAGGCCGTTCGTGGCGCGGAGCTTTCGCTCGCCGAGGACGGCGAGCTGCTCGTGCGCGGCCCGCTGGTGATGAAGGGGTACCGCAACGAGCCGCAGAAGACCGCGGTGGCGATCGACGCGGACGGCTGGTTGCACACCGGCGACATCGCCTCCATCGACGCGGACGGCTACGTCCGCATCGTCGACCGCAAGAAGGAACTGATCATCAATGCCGCCGGCAAGAACATGTCACCGGCCAACATCGAGGGGGCAGTGAAGCTCAGTTGCCCGCTGGTGGGCTCGGCGGTCGCCATCGGTGACGACCGTCCCTACATCGTCGCGCTGCTTACCCTCGATCCGGACATGGCCGCCGCCTTCGCCGCTCAACACGGCCTGCCGGACTGCACCCCCGGCGCACTCGCGTCCGATCCCGGGTTGCGCGCGGTGATCGACGGCGGGATCGAGCAGGCTAACGCGCGGCTCGCCCGTGTGGAGCAGATCAAGAAGTACACGATCCTGCCCGACACGTGGGAACCCGGCGGCGAGGAAGTGACGCCGACGATGAAGCTCAGGCGGCGACCCATCGCCGAGAAGTACGCAGCGGCGATCGAGGAGCTCTACGCCCGCTGAGCGGTACGGCAAACGCCGCGGCCGTGCCGTCGCGGTGCGGCATCATGCCGTCATGAGCCCGGACGCGGCCGAGCCGTTCACCCCGGCATACCGCGCGGTGATCGCGGTCGGCGTGCCGATCATGCGCTGGTCACGCCTGACCGTGACCGGTCTGGACTGCCTGCCCCGCACTGGTCCGGTGCTGCTGGTCGCGAACCACGACAGCTACTGGGATCCGGTCGCGATCGGCGTCGCGGCGCGGGAACTACGGCAGGTCCGCGCGCTCGCGAAGTCGACGCTGTGGAAGACCCGCCTTGTGGCCGCGGTCATGGACGGCATGGGGCACATCCCGGTGGACCGCAGCAAGAAAAACGACCAGGCGATCGAGACCGCAGTGCGGGCACTGCGCAGCGGCACGTGCATCGGCGTCTTCCCGGAAGCGACCCGCTCCCTCGGCCGGCAGCTGCGCGCGCGCAGCGGCGCCGGACGGCTGGCGGCGGCGGTGCCACAGGCGGTGATCGTCTGCGCGCGCGTCACCGGGGTCACCGACCTCGTCCGCGTCCCGAACAGGCCACGGATCAGGGTCGAGTTCTTCCTGCCGTCCGGCGGCGGGTGGCGGGCCGCCGAGAGCGCCGGCGAGCTGACCCAGCGCCTGCTTCAGGAGTTGCGCGCGGGAGCGCCGCCGAGCATCCCCGGGCGAAAGCGCACCGCCGCCAAGCATCGCAGCCGCCTCGGGCACTCGGCCGACGAGAGCGCGTAGGCCGTTCGCCGTGGGACGGGTCAGACCCTGGCGGTGTCGCGGCGGAAGAGCCAGCCGGCGCCGGCAACGAAGATGATCAGCCAGACGACGAGGTTGACCGGCCAGCTCCACGCCATGCTGCCGCCGACCAGCGGATAGTGCACCAGCTGATTGAGCCCGTAGAGCGGGGTGAACTTCGCCATCGTCTGCAGCGCGGGCGAGAACTGGCTCAGCGGAATGAACAGGCCACCGCCGAACGCGAAGAGCATCAGCGCGAACCCGATGATCTGCATGACGTTCTCCGACGGCAGCAGGTAGCCGATGAACAGGCCGAACGCGGCGAAGAGCAACGACCCGATCCACACGCACGCCGCGGTCACGGCCCAGAGGTAGAGCGGCATGGAGGGCTTGCCGGTGATGGCTGCGACGATGTAGACGGCGAGCACCGAACCGAGGCCGAGCACCAGCGCCGTCAGCATCTTGGTGGCGATGTAGGCGAGCGGTGTCAGCGGGGTCAGGCGCAGCTGCCGGCTCCATCCCGCAGCGCGTTCGATCGAGACCATCGCGCCGCCGCTGGCCGTGGCGAGCACCGTCCCGTACAACGCCATGCTGATCATGATGAAGGCGGACACGTTGCCGTGCCCGGCGCGCTGGTTGGCGTACGTGCTGTTCAGGCCGAAGATCAAGAAGAAGATAACCGGCACGACCAGGGTGAAGATCATCGTCCGCCGGTTGCGCAGCAACCGGCGGACCTCCAACCGCAGCATCCCCAGGCTGAAACCGCCCATGGCGGGTGCTGGACGATCCAGCGTGGCGATCGTTGGTGCGCTCATCGGCTCACTCCGTCCGGCTCGTTCGGTCGTCGCTGTCGGTGTCGTCACCGGTCAGGGCGAGGAAGGCCTCCTCGAGACCCTGGGCCGTGATCTCCAGGTCGTGCGCAGCGGTCTGGGTGAGCAGGTGCCTGGCGACCGAGTCGGTGTCGCGGGCGTGGATCAGGACGGTGTCGCCGCGCACCTCGACACTGTCTGCGCCCGCCACCGTCCGTAGCTGCGCCTCGTCCGCACCGGGCAGCGTCGCGCGCACGGTACGACCGGACGCGAGGCTCTTCACCTCGGCCGCTGTCCCATCCGCCACGATCTCGCCCTTGCGGATGAGCACGATCCGGTCGGCATAGGCGTCCGCCTCCTCGAGGTAGTGCGTCGCGAAGACGATCGTGCGGCCCTTGGCGGCGTCCTCGCGGATCGCCTTCCAGAACTCCCGGCGACCCTCCACGTCCATGCCCTGGGTCGGTTCGTCGAGGATCAGCAGTTCCGGATCGGAGAGCAACGCGACGGCGAAGCGCAGCCGCTGTTGCTCGCCGCCCGAGCACTTGCCGACCAGCCGGCCCGCGAGCTGGGTGATGCCGGCGCGCGCGAGCACCTCCTCGACCGGACGGCTGCGCGGGAACAGCCCCGCCATGTACTGAACAGTCTCCGCGACGGTGAGGTCCTTGAGCAGCCCCCCGTTCTGCAGGACGGCCGAGACGAGACCGCGGCTGATCGCCTGGTGCGGGTTCATGCCGTAGACCTCGACGTTGCCGGCGGTGGGCCGCGCCAGGCCGAGGATCAAGTCGATCGTCGAGGTCTTGCCGGCGCCGTTCGGGCCGAGGAAGGCCATCACCTCCCCGGTGCGGATCTGCAGGTCGACACCGCGCACGGCGCGCACCGAGCCGAAACTCTTGCTCACCTGGCGTAGGTCGACCGCGAGCGGCATCGCGCGGCTGCGGCCCCGCTCTGCGGCGGGTTGCACTTCGCTGGCTGTCATTCCTTCATCATCGGGGGTGCCTGCGGAGTTGCGCTACGCCGTTCCGCCGACGGCGCCCCTGCCGGGTTGGTGGAGCGGGTCACATGCGAGCGGATACGGGTGCTGCCACGGGTAATCTGGAGCCGACGGACGGCATCGATCGTCTCGCACTGGCGGCCTGTTACCTGGTCGCCGGAAATCCCTCCGAAGGAGCGTGTATGCAGATCCCTCGCATCGATCCCAGGAATGCGCTCGGCCTTCTCGACAAGGTCGTGGGCCTCGGCAAGGAACTCCTGGGCTCCGTGACGAACCAGGACCGGTTGCGCAAGGCCGGCCAGGTACAGCAGAAGAAGGGCACCGAGCGTCTCGAGGCGGTGCAGTCCGAGATCTCGGCGGACGCCCACCAGACCAAGGCAGCGGCGGCTGGCAGAGCGCAGAAGAGCGCGCAGAAGACCAAGGAAGCGGTGGACAACTGATGGGCATCGGCGAAAACATCAAGGGCACCATCAAGGAGAAGGCCGGCGACTTGACCGGTAAGGACGAGCTCAAGGCCGAGGGTGAGGCCCAGCAGAACAAGGGCGAGGAGCAGACCCAGGAGAGCAAGGACCGCGCCGAGGCCAAGGCGCACGAGAAGAAGGCCGACGCGCTCGAGAA
>JBPCOI010000046.1:0-12468 GCA_051000395.1 Jatrophihabitantaceae bacterium | reverse complement strand
CGGCGTTTGAATGTGTGCAGAGAGACCATCCCCGCTGCTCCCTGGGGCCGCCCCCCGCCGCTCTGCTCGGCACCGCCTCCGGGGCGTCGTTCGGGTTGACCGCCGCGCTGATGAAGGCGATGACGGAGACCTTCGCCCACGGCTTCCTGACGATCTTCACGACCTGGCAGACGTACGCGATGGTCGCCGCGGGCGGCCTGGCCATGTTCCTGCTGCAGAGCGCGCTCAACGCCGGGCGCCTCATCGCCGCCCAACCCGGGATTACCACGGCCGACCCGGTGGTGTCGATCCTCTGGGGCGTGCTGGGCTTCGGCGAGACCGTGCGCGGCGGCGTCTTCCTGCTCCTCGCCGCGGTGTCGGCCGCCGTCATCGGCTGGGGCGTGTTCCTGCTCGCCCGCTCCCCACTGATCGCGGGCGCCGAGGGCGCCGCCGAGCCGGAGGACGAGAAACCTGCCGCGAGACCCCCGGATTCGGCCACGTCCGTCAGCCGTCGAGGTCACGACCGGTGAGCAGCGTTGACGTCGCGGCAGGGGTGACCCGGGTCCGGGACTGGTTTCATCGCGAGGTCGAGCGGCGCCTGGAGAAAGCTGTCGGCGGCTCGGCGCGGCTGCGGGTGATCGCGCTGCTGGCCGCGGTGCTGGGCCTGTCCAGCGCCGACTCGGCCACGGTGGGCGCGATCGCCGCACCGCTCGAGGCCAGCCTGCATATCGGCAACACGCAGCTGGGCCTGCTGGTGACGCTCTCGACCGCGATCGGTGCGGTGGCGACGCTGCCGGTGGGAGTTGCGGTCGACCGGGTGCGGCGGGTGCGACTGCTCGCGATCGCGATCGTCATCTGGTCGGTCGCGATGATCGTCAGCGCGCTGAGCGTGTCCTACCTGATGTTGCTGCTGACCCGCGTCGCGCTCGGCGTCGTCGTCGCCACCGCCGGACCGGCGGTCGCCTCCCTGACGGGCGACTTCTTCTCCCCCGCCGAACGCGGACGCGTCTACGGCTACATCCTTTCCGGCGAACTGCTCGGTGCCGGAGCCGGCATCTTGATCTCCGGCGACATCGCCGGTGTGCTGTCGTGGCGCGCGTCGTTCGCATGGCTGGCCATCCCCGGGCTGGCACTGGCGTGGGCGATCTGGCGCAGGCTGCCGGAGCCCGACCGCGGCGGGCAGAGCCGCCTGGATCCGGGCGCCACGGAAATCGTGGCAGCCGAGGACGTGGACACCGAGCCGGCCGAGGAGCCGGAGCACGCGCCCGAGGGCGCGCAGGCCGAGCGCGACGCGGGACCGCTGGCGGAGGAGGTCGAACGCGCCGGAGTGGCGCCGCATCCGGAACGGGTGCTGCACACCGACTCCGACACGATGCCGCTGCGCCGGGCGGTGCATTACATCCTCTCGATCCGCACCAACGTCGTCCTGATCATCGGCTCGGCTCTCGGCTACTTCTTCTTCGCAGGCCTGCGAACTTTCGGCGTCGAGTTCGCCCGGGGACGCTTCGGGCTCGGGCAGTCCGCGGCGAGCAGCCTGCTCGTGCTCATCGGCGCCGGGGCCGTCGTCGGCGTGCTCAGCGGTGGCCGGATCGCTGACCGGCTCATCGGCCGCGGGACGCTCGCGGGGCGTCCCATCGTGGCCGGCGTGGGCTTCCTGCTCGCCGCGGCGCTGTTCCTGCCCGGCCTGCTCGTACCCGAACTGCTGCTGGCGCTGCCGTTGCTGTTGCTGGCCGCCGCCGCCTACAGCGCCACCAACCCGCCGCTCGACGCCGCGCGGCTGGACGTGATGCAGCACCACCTGTGGGGGCGCGCCGAGGCCGTCCGTACGGTGCTGCGCTCGCTGCTCGAGGCGGCCGCCCCGCTCGTCTTCGGCTACGTCTCGGGCCGCTTCGGCGGTCCGCACGGCGGCCTGTCCGGGGCCACCGGCGCCAGCGGCAGCACGGTCGCAGCCGCGGGGTCGCACGGGCTGGACGTCACGTTCCTGATCATGCTGGCGCCGCTGGCGGTGTCCGCTGTGCTGTTGCTGACCGCGGCCCGCAAGACCTACCCCCGCGACGTGGCGACGGCGCTGGCCTCCGAACGCAACACCGCGCATGCCGGTCATGACTGACCGCGCGCTACGGCATGTTCGCGGACGTCACCGCCTGCAACCAGCCGGTGATCGCGGGGCGGTACTCCGGACGCGCGACGTCGTGCAGGTCCGCCAGCATGGCGTGCAGCCGCCGCGGTGTCTGCACGTCACCACGGCCGTAGTGCGCGATCTCCTCCAGGGCCAGGTCCAGCAGGTCAGCGAACTCGTAACGCGGGGTGAGCAGCCGCAGCCGCCCCGCCGCGTCCACGTGACCGCCGACGGGCGCGGGGCGGATCGCGAGGCGGCGGAGCAGGTCGTGCAGGACGTCGATGGACTGCGCAGCCGTGGTGGGATCGTTGACGGCCGGCGACAGGGCTCGTTCGGCGATGTCGACGAGCTCCCGGAAGCCGAAGGCGACGTCCTGCTCGTAGGTGCGTTCGGTATCGAAGGCGATGTGGCGCAGCAGGTCCGCCTCGGACCCCACCGCTCCGTGGACGGCGATGAGCCGGGCTCCGGCCGGGACGTAGTCGCCGACCCGAGGCAGCAGGACGAGCACCGAGCCGCTGCGCTCGGCGCGGGCGACGAGAGCGCTCTCGTTGATCGAGACGATCACCCCGGGGCGCGGGCAGGACAGGTACCGGTCCGGCGGCGAGGTCGGCGGCGGCGGCGCGGCCGGGGCACCGTCCAGCGGGTACCGCGTATCGAGGGTGGCGCGGGTGCGGGTGCCGATCCGGTCGACGATGTTGGCCACCCGGATCGAGTTGGCGATGCGGTTGATGTAGACGATGAACAGCGCGACGCTGCCCAGGACGAACACGAACGCGACGGACACCGCGAGCTGCGGGACGGTGACCGGGCCGCCGCTGCTGCTCCCCCGGACCGATCGCTGCAGCACCATCGAGTAGGTGAACGTCGCGACGAAGACGCCGAAGGTCAGCTGGATGACGCGGTCGCGGAGGAAGTCGCGCATCACCCGGGAGGAGAACTGACCGGCTGCCAGCTGCAGCGCGACGATCGTGATGGAGAAGACCAGGCCAGTCATCGAGATCATCGCAGTAGTGATCGAGGACAGGAAGCTGCGCGCCGCGTCCGGCCCGCCGGGGAACAACAACGCGGTGTGCGCGTGGGTGTACGCGTCGAGTTCGGGCAGGCCGAGCGCGAGCAGCAGCGCGACGGCGACGCAGCCCGTCGGGATCAGCCAGAACGCCTGCCGGGCACGCACCCGCAGGTGGGTCGCCGACACCACGTGCAGCGCGTTCACCGAGGGCACCTCCGCGTGCTCAGCCGTCGCTTCGGTGCCCGCTGTGCGGCACTGGACATTCTCACCATGCCTGCGTTAGCTGGACAGGAGGCCGGTGCGTGACCGGCGCGAGGCCTCGCTGCTCAGCGCAGGTAAGGAGGTGCGCGCCGTGACGCAGGAACTCGTGGCAGGACAACGCGCAGGACAACGCCAGGCCGCCGTCCGCGCCGAGCTTCGCCTTGCACCGGCGGTCGTGACCCGCGTCGCCGAAGGATGGGCCGCCCGGATCCGGGCCGAGGTCGGCGCGCCCGTCAGCGCAACGGGTCTGTCCCCGGCCGTCGATCCGGCGGCGGTGCGCACCGCGCTGGCCGCTCGCGCCCGGGTGGAGCGGGAAGCGGCCATCCTCGACCTCGCCGAAGCTGCTCAGGCGCTGGCTCGCGCCGACGTGGCTGCTGCTCACGGCGAGCATGACCGGGCCGCCGTCCACGTCCGCGAGGGCAAGCGGCTCTACCGTCGCGCGGACTGCCGGCACCGGCTGGCCGGTCTGCTCGACCCCGCACCGCGCGGTAGCTCCGAAGCCTGAGTGCGCCGCCGGCGCGTGCCGGGCCTAGTGGGCACGGAACCGCTCGGCGTCGGAGCCGCGCAGCGTCAGCCCGTTGCCCGGCGCCGACGGGTCGGGTCGCACGACCCCGCCGCTCGGGTCGAGAGTGCCGTCGAAGAACATCGACTCGATGCGGACGTGGTCGTGGAACCACTCCAGATGCCGCAGGTTCGGTGTCGCCGCGGCGACGTGGGCGTGCAGGTGCGGCCCGCAGTGGCCGGATACCTGCAGCCCGTAGGACGCCGCGACGGCCGCTACCCGCAGCCACTCCGTGATCCCGCCGCAGCGCGACACGTCGGCCTGCAGGCAGTCCACCGCGCCCGCGGCGCACATGCGCCGGAAGTAGTACAGGTCGTAGCCGTACTCCCCCGCGGTGACGTCGGGCCGCACCGCGTCGCGGATCTCGCGCAGGCCGTCGAGATCGTCGGAGCTGACGGGTTCCTCGTACCAGCGCACGTCCAGGTCGGCGGCAGCGCGCATCACGCGGATCGCCTGCTTGCGGTTGTAGCCGCCGTTGGCGTCGACGAACAGCTCCACCTCGTCGCCGACGATGGCGCGGGCCTGGTGCATGCGCTCGAGGTCGCGCGCTACATCAGTCCCCCACGATTCCCCGATCTTGATCTTCACTCGCGGGATGTGCTGCGCACCGGCCCAGTGCCCGAGTTGCTCGCGCAGCTGTCGCTCGTCGTAGGCGGTGAACCCTCCGCTGCCGTACACGGGTACCTCCTCGCGCACCGCGCCGAGCAGGCGGTGCAGCGGGAGGTCCAGCAGCCGGGCCTTGAGGTCCCACAGCGCGACGTCGATCGCGGAGATGGCGTAGCCGACCGCGCCCGGGCGCCCGGCGTTGCGGATCGCTTTGACCATCGCGTCGAATGCCCCGCCGACGTCCATGGCGTCGCGTCCGGTGACGATGTCCGCGAGCTTGTCGGTGATCATCGTGGCGCAGGCGCTCGGACCGTACGTCCAGCCCGTGCCCACCGTGTCACCGCCGCGGGCTTGCACGAGCACCATGGTGGTGGAGTCCCAGCTGAGGGTGCCGTCGGCTTCGGGCGCGTCGGTGGGCACGGTGTAGACGCTGACGTCCACGGAGTCGACGACGGTCTCGATCATGCTGTCTCCTTCGGGTTGCGCCCGGCGGCCAGCGCGGCCGCCAGCACGTCGGCGAGATGGGCGGGGGTACGGCCGGTGCCCTGGCGGATCTGCTCGCGGCAGCTGAAGCCGTCGGCCACGAGGGTGGTCTGCGCGGACGCGTCACGGACGGCCGGGAGCAGCGCCTGCTCGCCGACGGTCTGCGCGACGTCGTAGTGCGCGGCCTCGAACCCGAACGCACCGGCCATGCCGCAGCAGCCGCTGGCCGGGACCTCGACGCGCGCGCCGGCCCGTCGCAGCAGGCGCTGCTCGGCATCGAAGTCGAGCACCGAGCGGTCGTGGCAGTGCCCGTGCGCCAGCACCGAGCCGCTGACCTGCGGAGGCTGCCAGTCCGGGCGGTGCTTGTCGAGGAACTCGGCCAGGGTGTAGGTCTGCGCAGCCAGGCGCGCGGCGCGGCGGTCACGGGGCAGCAGTTCGGTGAGCTCCTCGCGGAACACCGACGCGCAGCTGGGTTCCAGCACGACGATGGGCATCCCGGCGTCGATCTGCGCACCGATCACCCGCAGCGTGCGGGCGAGCAGCCGTCGGGCGTGGCCGAGCATCCCCCAGTCGTAGAGGGGGCGCCCGCAGCAGACCCAACCGGAGGGCAGCGTGACGGCGCAGCCCGCGTCCGCCAGCACCCGGGCAGCGGCGATCCCGCTCTGCGGGTGGAAGTGGTCGGTGAAGGTGTCCGGCCACAGCAGCACCGGCGTCCCGCCGGTGTCATAGTGCTGCGGGCGCCGAGCCCAGGCGTGGCGAAAGGTCGTCGGGGCGAAGCGCGGCGCGTCGCGGTCGGGGTGCACGCCGGCCAGGCGTTTGGCCAGCGTCGAGATACCGGGCGCGTGCGTCACGGCGTTGGCCAGCCCGGGTGCCAGCGACGCGAGGCGCGCGGTGTGCATGAGCAACCCCATCGAGTACGCGGGTGCGGGGCGCAGCCGCCGCGAGTACCAGTGGGACAGGAACTCGGCCTTGTAGCGGGCCATGTCGACGCCGACCGGGCAGTCGTGCTTGCAGCCCTTGCAGGACATGCACAGGTCCAGGGCGTCCTTCACGTGCCGATCGCGCCAGCCGCCGGCGAGCTCGTCGCCGTTGAGCAGCTCGAACAGCAGGTGCGCCCGTCCCCGCGTGGAGTGCTCCTCCTCGCGGGTCGCCTGATAGCTGGGGCACATGACGCTTCCGCCGTGGGTGCGGCAGGCGCCCACGCCGACGCATCGCGACACGGCCTTGGCGAAGTCGCCACCGTCCTCGGCGAACGCGAAGTGCGTGTCGAGCTGGCGCGGACGGTAGCCGGCGCCGAGGCGCAGGTTCTCGTCGAGCGCGCCCGCGTCGACGACCTTGCGCGGATTCATCATCGCGTCCGGGTCCCAGATCCGTTTGAACTGCCCGAAGGCGCTGACCAGTTCGTCGCCGAACATCAGCGGCAGCAATTCCGCGCGAGCCTGGCCGTCGCCGTGCTCGCCGGACAACGAACCCCCGAAGCGCACGCACAAGCGCGCGGCCTCGGTCATGAACGACCGGAACGTGGCGATGCCGGTCGCGCTGGCGAGTTCGAAGTCGATGCGGGTGTGCACGCAGCCCTGCCCGAAGTGCCCGTAGAGGGCGGCGTGGTAGCCGAAGCGGTCGCACAGCGTGCGCAGCTCGCGCAGGTAGTCGCCGAGCCGGGCGGGGTCGACCGCGGAGTCCTCCCAGCCCGGCCAGGTGGGCCGCTGACCCGGGACGCGGGCGGTCGCGCCGAGGCCGGACTCGCGGATGCCCCAGACCTGCGGCGACTCGTCCGCGCTCAGCGCCCGAGCGTGCTCGAACTCGCCGGCCACCCGTTGCGTCGCGGCGTCGGCCTGCTCCTCGGTCTCGGCGCCGAACTCGGCGAGCAGCCAGCCGCGGCCCTCGGGCAGCAGGTCCCAGCCGTCGCGGTGCAGGCCGAGCGCGCGCACGTCGTCCATCAGCACGCCGTCGAAGCCCTCCAGCCCGATTGGCTCGTGCGCCATCACCGCGGGAACCGCGTCGGCCGCAACGGCGCCGTCCGGGAAGCCCAGCACCACCGTGCGGCGGAAAGCGGGCTGCGGCACGAGGCGCAGCCGTGCCTGCAGCACCACGACGCAGGTGCCTTCGGAACCGACCAGCGCCCGCGCCACCTGCATGCCCGGCTCGCCCAGCAGCTCGTCGAGGTTGTAGCCCGAGACGCGGCGCGGGATGTCGGGGTAGTGCTCGCGCACGAGCGAGCCGTAGCGTTCGCGCAACTCGTGCAGCGCCGCGTAGATCTCGCCCTGCCGACCGCCTTGGGCGACGATCTGTTCGAATTGTTCGGACGTAGTCGGACCGACCCACATCCGGTCCCCGCGGTAGGTGAGGATCTCCAGCGCCTGGACATTGTCGACGGTGCGCCCAGCCATGATCGAGTGCACGCCACACGAGTTGTTTCCGATCATGCCCCCGAGCGTGCACCGCGAGTGGGTGGCGGGGTCCGGACCGAAGGTCAGCCCGTGCTTGCCGGCCGCCTCGCGCAGGTCGTCGAGCACGACGCCGGGCTGGACGGTGGCGGTGCGCCCCGCCACGTCCAGTTCGAGGATCTCGTTCATGTGCCGTGAGAAGTCGAGCACCACGGCGGCGTTGCAGCCCTGCCCGGCCAGGCTCGTGCCACCCCCGCGTGCGAGCACGGGCAGCCCGCGTTCGCGGCACGCAGCCAGCGTCGCGACGACATCGGCTGGGTCCCGTGGGGTGACGACGCCTACCGGCAGGTGCCGGTAGTTGGACGCGTCGGTGGCATACAGCGCCCGCGCGCCGGGGTCGACGCGCACCTCGCCGCGGATGCGGGTGCGCAGGTGCCGGGCGAACTCCCCGGCATCCGCGGCGACGGCGGCGTCCACCGCCTAGTCCTCCTTGTGCGGAAGGAACTCCTGCATCTTCGTCTTGAGTCCTTCCTTCATGATCCCCCACCGGTTCTCGTCGCCCTTGAGCATCGCCTCGGCGGCGTCCTTCATCTGCTCGTAGGTGGCGTGCGGCGGGATCGGCGGCACGTTCGGGTCGGTGTGCACGTCGAGCAGAGTCGGCCGGTCCGCGCTCAGTGCCCGGTCCCAGGCCGGGCCGATCTGGTCGGGATCGTCGATCGTGATCGACTGCAACCCGAACGTCGCGGCCACGGCGGCGAAGTCGACGCTGGGCAGGGTCTGCGACTCGGCGAACTTCGGGGAGCCCTCCATCGCCCGCATCTCCCAGGTGACCTGGTTGAGGTCGCTGTTGTGCAGGACGGCGACGACCAGGCGCGGATCGGACCACTGCTGCCAGTAGTGCTTGATGGTGATCAGCTCGGCCATCCCGTTCATCTGCATTGCGCCGTCGCCGGCGAACACGATGACCGGGCGATCCGGGTTGCCGAACTTCGCGCCGATGCCGTACGGCACGCCGGGGCCCATCGTGGCCAGGTTCCCGGACAGCGAGCCGCGCATCTCGCCGCGGAACTTCAGCTGCCGCGCGTACCAGTTCGCCGAGGAGCCGGAGTCCGCGGTGACGATGGCGTTGTCCGGCAGCCGGGAGGACAGCTCGTAGAACAGCCGCATCGGGTTGACGGGGTCGGCCGTGACCATTGCCTCGGCTTCCATCACCTCCCACCAGCGCTTCACGTTGGACTCGACCTTGTCGCGCCAGGCACGGTCCTGTTTGCGCTGCAGCTTGGGGATGAGTGCCTTCAGCGTCGCCTTCGCGTCGCCGACGAGGTTCAGCTCGTACGGGTAGCGCATGCCGATGAACTTGCCGTCGATGTCGATCTGCACGGCGCGAGCCTGGTCGAACTCGGGCAGGAACTGTGTGTATGGGAAGCTGGAGCCGACGGTCAGCAACGTGTCGCACTCCTTCATCAGCTCGTAGCTCGGGCGGGTGCCGAGCAGGCCGATCGAGCCGGTGACGTAGGGCAGCTCGTCGGAGAGCACGTCCTTGCCCAGCAGCGGCTTGGCGACGCCGGCGCCGAGCAGCTCGGCGACCTCCTGAAGTTCGGCGCGGGCGCCGCGGGCGCCGGAGCCGGCCAGGATCGCGACCTTCTCGCCGGCATTGAGGATCTCCGCGGCGCGCATGATCGCGGCATCGTCCGGGGCGGGGGTGGGCCAGTCGACGCCGATGCTCGAGGGCACCATCTTGAACTCGTGCGTCGGTGGCGAGTACTCCAGCTCCTGTACGTCGGACGGGATGATGATCGCCGTCGGCGCGCGTTCAGCCAGCGCCACCCGGATCGCACGGTCGAGCACGTTCGGCAGCTGCTCGGGGACGGTCACCATCTGCACGTATTCGCTGGCCACGTCCTTGAACAGCGTCAGCAGATCGACCTCCTGCTGGTAGGAACCGCCCATCGCCGAACGGTTCGTCTGGCCGACGATCGCGACGACCGGCACGTGGTCGAGCTTCGCGTCGTAGAGACCGTTGAGCAGGTGGATCGCGCCCGGTCCGGAGGTTGCCATGCACACCCCGAAGCGGTCGGTGAACTTCGCGTAACCCACGGCTTCGAAGGCGCTCATCTCCTCGTGGCGCGACTGCACGAACATCGGCTTGTTCCCGGCGCGCCCCCACGCGGCGAGCACGCCGTTGATGCCGTCGCCGGGGAAGGCGAAGACCTTGTCCACGCCCCAGTCACGTAGTCGTTCGAGCAGGTAGTCGGCGACGGTTTTGCTGGCCATCGGTTGGTTCCTCTCTGTGTTCGTGCGGGTCGGTGTTCGTGCTGCTGGGTGTTCGTGCGGACGGCCGCGTCAGCTGTCGCGGCCGGAGCCGGCGAGCAGCCGGTCCGCAGCGCGCGCGGTAACGGCCATGATCGTCAAGGCCGGATTGGCGCTGCCCTGGGTGGGCAGCACGCTGCCGTCGGTGATGTAGAGGTTCGGCACGGCGAAGCTGCGGCAGTCGCGGTCGACCACGCCCCGCTTCTCGTCGGCCGCCATCCGTGCGCCGCCGACGAGATGCGCGAAGCGGTCGATGGTGATCACCTCGTCCGCGCCTGCCGCGTGCAGCAGGTCCTCCATGACGCCCTGCGCGGCCTTCATCAGCTGGTGGTCGTTGTCGCACTGGGAATAGGAGAAGTGCGCGACCGGCATGCCGTTGCGGTCCTTCTCCTCGTCCAGGGTGACCCGGTTCTCCGGCTGGGCGAGGAATTCGCACAGCGCGCCGAGGCAGGACCAGTGCACGTAGTCGCTCATGTACTCGCGCAGCGAGGCACCCCAGTGTCCCTGGGCGGCGACGTGCTCGGCCCAGGTGATCGGCAGCGGGGAGACCGTCTGGATGGAGAAGCCGCGTTTGTAGGGCTTGGTGGGATCAGTCTCGTAGTACTCCTCGGTGCTCACCTCGGGCGGCGGGGACTTGTACATGCGCACCTCGGCGTCGAAACGCCCCGCGGTCTGCGGCGCCCCCTGCACCATCAGGTACCGCCCGACCTGGTCGAAGTCGTTGCACAGTCCGTCGGGGAAGCGCTTGGACGCGGAGTTCAGCAACAACCGCGGCGTCTCGATCGAGTACCCGGCGATCGCCACCATCCTGGCCTTCTGGAAGCGCGCCACGCCGCTGCGCACGTAATGCACCCCGCTGGCGCGTCCGGTGCGTTCGTCGATCTCGACGCGGGTGACCATGGCGTCCGCGCGTACCTCGGCGCCGTGGGCGAGGGCGTCGGGGATGTGGGTGATGAGGGGGGACGCCTTCGCGTTGACCTTGCAGCCCTGCAGGCAGAAGCCCCGGTAGATGCAGTGCGGACGGTTGCCGAAACGGCCGTTGACGATCGCGACCGGGCCGACCTTCGCGGTGATGCCGAGCTTGCGGGCGCCGCGCAGGAAGATCTCGCCGTTGCCGCCGACCGGATGCGGGCTATACGGGTAGGAGTGTGGATCACCCCAGGGCCACTTCTCCCCCGCCACCGGCAGCTCTTCCTCGATCGCCTGGTAGTAGTCCTTCAGCTGCGAGTAGTCCAGGGGCCAGTCGGCTCCGACACCGTCGCGGGTGAAGGTCTCGAAGTCGCTCGGGTGAAAGCGCGGGGTGTAGCCCGCGTAGTGCACCATCGAGCCGCCCACGCCGCGGCCGGAGTTGTTCGAGCCCAGCGGGACCGGATCGGAGCCGGAGATGACCCGGGGCTCGGTCCAGTAGAGGTGATGCGAGCCGGCCTCGTCGCTGACCCAGTCGGTGTCCGGGTCCCAGAACGGCCCGGCGTCCAGCGCGGCGACCTTCCAGCCCGCGCGAGCAAGCCGTTGCAGCAGCGTCGAGCCGCCGGCCCCGCAGCCGACGACGACGAGGTCGAGTTCATCGGTGTCCTCGAAGCGGCGCATGTCGCGGCGCAGCCCGTGGTTGGTCCGGGTGCCGTCGTTGGGCAGCAGCCACGCGGACTCGTTTCGCTCTCGTACGCCTGCCATCAGGAACTCCTCCGAGCGGGGTCGTCCTGCGGTCGGGTGTCGCGGACCTCGAAGGGCTCGCGGGCGTCGACGCCAGGGTTCTTGTAGCCGCGCGGGTAGGCCGGTCCGGGAAAGCCGATCTCGTTCCAGGCCGCCGGATGGGCGTAGAACGCGGTGCACGCGTAGCGCGTCCACAGGCTCCAGAGATGCCCGGCGTCCATGCCGTGCCACGGCTTCGAGCCTGCGTCCTGCACGCCCTGGACTACCAGGGCCTGCTCGTCCCGTGAGCAGGCGACGAAGTCCGAGCCGAACTGTTCGTTCGCGTCGGCGTCGAGCCCGGCGAGCGAATCGCGCCACGCCTGGCCGTCCTCGGGCATGTCCTCGTAGTGCCAGCCGTCGGTCTGCTGCTCGGCCAGGCGGGCGTCGATCTGATTCACGATCGGCACCCGCGGGTCGTCGTGCTGGTGCAGCAGCTGGTTGCACAGCGCGGTTGCGGCGGCCTCCTCGGCCGGCGTGAAGAACCGGATGTCCGGTGCCATCCCGATCCGGGCCAGCACCACGCCGGTCGTGACCGGGTCCCAGTGCGGCGTCTGGGTGAGCACGTCGAAGCCGGGAAACCTCGCGGGACCGCCGCCCGGGGTGTGGCTGACGTCGCTCACTTCTCGCGCCGCAGGATCGCGGCCAGCAGGCCCATCCCGCCGACCATCGTCACGAGCAGCGGGGCAAGCACTGGCGGGCCCATCTCCATGTTGTACCGGGCGTTCTTCCATCCCCCGGGCTTCTGCGCGATGCCCCGTGCGTGCAGGTAGGTGCCCTGCACTCCGTTGGCCACGACCAGCGCCGACGCCACCGGCAACACCGTCTTCGCTACCCGACGGGAGAACACCGCCCCGATACCCGCGGGCACCAGGGTCGGCAGGACCACGATCGGCCACCACATCACCCGGTTGCCGAAGCTCGCCGAGTCGTGCTCGGTGTATATCTCCGCCGTGGTGATCAATGCGCCGGCGGCGGTCAACGCGGCGAGGCTGCGCTCGAACCGGCCAGTACGGACGTCGCCGAGAAAACGGTCGATTCCCTGCACCGGCTCGCCGTGCACGGT
>JBPCOI010000041.1:0-120166 GCA_051000395.1 Jatrophihabitantaceae bacterium | reverse complement strand
GGCTCGGCGCTGGTGCGCGCCGCGTTGGCCGAAGCGGAGCGCCGGGGCGAGCGGCTCGTGGTTCTCGAAGGCAGTCCCCGCTTCTACGGTCGGCTCGGCTTCAAGTTTGCGCCGGAGCACGGGATCTAAATCGACCTGCCGGACTGGGCGCGCGAAGGCGCGCAGGTGTACCGGCTGTCCAGCTACGACCCGCGCATCGGAGGTCGGGTTGAGTACCCACCCGAAATCGCGGCCGTCAGTCGGTGACTGAAGCGGAGACTGACGCGCAGCGCCACCCGGGTAGCCCAACGAATACGGGCCCTTCAGAGTGTGGAGACGAGGAGACTCGAACTCCCAACCCCCGCCTTGCAAAGGCGCTCGGTAGCTTGACGGTTGATGATGACTACCGTTGAAGGCCAACGAATACGGGGCTTGCGGGTGTTGGCCGCGCTGGTCACCAACGGCCGTCGCTGGACATCGTGTTGCCCATCCGTTGCCCACAGCCGCCCGTGAACGGTCTCCCAGACGGCCCGTCCCGGTGACGTGTGCCCGCGCGGGCACAGGTGTCACCGCCGCAGCGTTATACACCCGACACAGAGCTCGCCGTGCCTACATGGCATCAGCCAACCCCCGAGTGTCGCTAGTCTTCGCGTGTGGAGGCCCCGACCAGTGGCGTATGACCTGAACCCGGTCTTCTTCGACGCGCCGCCGGTCGCCGAAGTAGCGCTCTCGATCCAGACCACTCCGGTCCCTCGGCTCCAGACGGCGGACATGAGCGTGTTCTGGGATCGGTTCTTGCGCGCGGAATACCCCCATACCCAGGATCAGCCTGCGGCCCCCCCGATGATCGAGCGGTTCGACAGCGACGCGCTCATGCCGAGTGTGGTGTTCGGATTCGGCGGGCCACTTGGTCGGCAGTGGTACCTGTCCGAGGACCAGACCCAGCTCGTCCAGCTCCAGAACGACCGATTAGTCGTGAACTGGCGTCGCCTCAGTTCGCAGGGCTACCCGCACTACAAGACTCTCCGCGAGAACATCGAGCGGATCGCGCGGCAGTGGTCGGACTACCTGGAAGTTGAGGGTTTCCAAGCCCAGAAGGTGGTCCAGGCGGAAGTCACGTACATCAACCAGCTGCCGGTAGAGGAGCCTCTTTCGAGCCTGAGCGATCTCGGCGCGCTGTTCGCTGCCCTTCGGCCGGAGTGGCCGGCACAGATGGGGCGGCCCGAGTTAGTGCAGCTAGAGCAGCGCTTTGTGGTCGATGCGCCCGGTGAGAAGCGGGCCCGGATGTATCTCGCGGTAGCACCCGCGATCCTCGAAGCCGGTCACAATGGCCTTACGATCAACTTGGTAGTTCGCGGAGCCCCGGCCGACACTTCACTTGAAGGCGTCCTAGCTTGGCTCGACTTCGCCCACAATCAGGTCGTCAACTCGTTCGCCGATATAACGACCAGCGCGATGCGACAGAAGTGGAGGCAGCACGATGGCACCTCTGACAAGTCTTGAGTCCCCCCCGGCAAGCGGCGCGACGCTCGACCGTCACCAAGCACCCTTTTACACCTTTGCGGACGCAACTGTCTGGAGTTCGCCCGAACCCGTGATCATGATCAAGGCACTGCCGAGCCTGACGCGGCCCGACGGTCGTCTTGAAATCAGCCACGCGACGGGAATCTCCGTCGCTGCGCGGGATCGGCTTGAGCGTGCGCTGGCTCGTATCAACGTGTTGGTGGAGAGCCCCGACGTCGCGGACTTAGCCGCCGTCGATTCGCACGTCGTCATGCGAGCGCTTGAGACAATCGGTGGAGTTATCGCCGGACTAAGAATCGAAGCGGAGGTATTCCCTCTCGCGGACGGTGGACTCGCATTCCGCTGGCGCACTGTTAGCGGTCTCGTGGATGTCGAGTTCGACACCGAGGGGGACGACGTCGTTCTTCTAGAGGACGTAGCCAACGGCAAGCGGAAGGCCGGGTACTTCAGCGAGGTATGGGCGGAAGCCCTGCGCTGGTTGCAGTTGAGCTGACCATTGACGAGTGCCGATACTCCCGCCGACAACGCGGGTGAAGCGGTCGCGCCGGAAGAGTCACTCCTGCGCTTCGCGAGCCCGAAGCAGTGGGACTCCGACGGGCGGCCCGTCCCGGCGGCGTTGTCCAAGCGGTCGGATGAGGATGGTGTGTCTGTCTACGTCCGCGGCCTCTTGGCAAGCCGGGCGCTGGAACCCGACTCGATCATCACCGGCCGACCGGGGTACGGCGTCTTCAGCATCGGCGTGGCGACAGCTATCCGGGAAGGCTGCGTTGTCGAGCACGACCCGGTCGAAGATGCGGAACCGCCCGAAATCGGCTTCGCCCACGCTTTGATCAAGCCGCCCGACAAGCCAGCCTGGTTGGATGCCCGGAGTGCCCTGCTCGCCTCCGCGGAGGTCCTAGTCGCTCCGGAGGCGAACTAGGTTACCGACCGAGCGCGGCAAGTAGGTCGCCGGCGAGGGCGGCGCACGCTGCCGCGACCACGGCGGGGTCGCCGACGAGCTCCTCGGCGCGACCCGCCATGACCGAGCCGACGCTGGCTGCCTGTCCGAACAGCTGGGCGAGAAAGTCCAGTGCAGCGCTTGTGACGTCACCGGCGAGCTCGTCCGCGAGCAGGCGGACGAGCGCTGCGGCCAGTTCGTCCGTGGTGATGGCGACGAGGAGCCGGTAGATGTCGTAGGCGTCCTTGTCCAGGAGGCGGTCGGGCGTCTCCTGCCGGTCGTCGAGCTTGTGCAGCTTGGCCACGAGCAGCGCCGCCGGGCCGGCCACGCGGGCCTCGACCGCCCGGTCGTCGTCGGCCGCAAGCGCGCGAATCGTCAACACGCCATTGTCGACCACCGCCGCCTCAAGCCCCACCGCCCGGCGGAGGGCCCGCTTGTCGTGTGGCGGCGCTTGGACGCTGCGGCGACCCTTTCCTGCGATCGCGTCGGGGACCATGAGGTCGACCGGAATGCCAGCCGGGCTGAGCCACGACCCGGGCTGTCCGGCCAGCGGGTCATGGTGGAACCCGGCGCGACTCATCGCCTCTTCAATGAGCGGGTCGTCACCGAGCGTGCGCAGGTCAATACCAAGATCGCTGTCCTTGGTCGCCTCGGCTACCGCGACGGGCGCGCTGCCGGTGTGCAGGTAGATGGCCTGTGCACCGATCACGACAACCGAGTCGCGGTGCGCGTCGAGGGCGATCAGGGCATCGAGCAGCACAGATCGTGCACGGGCCAACAGGTCGTCACTGCCGCCAGGCGGATTCATTCTTTTCCATCCAATCGAGCAGGGCGCGGGCTTCCTCGGGCCCCCGGCCCGGCGCGGTGAGCAGGTCGACCGCAGCCTGGCTCGGCGACACGATCACGACCCCGTCTAGTCGCTGCGTTCGGTCGAAGGCGGCGGGGTCCGCAGCGCGCGCGATGAGGACGTTCGCCCCGGCGTCGACCCGCCGGAGGTCGGCGCAAGCGGCTAGCTCGTCAGGCTTCTCGGAGTAGATCATCGCGTTCCTCGCCGGTGCGTACGCCTCCCACTTTGGCGTGGCCAGCGAGCCAGTCACCGCATACTGTCCAGCTTCGTCATCCTCGGCCAGGCCAGCGAGCCGCTCCATGAGGTCGGGCAAGCCGCGCGGTGCGAGATACGTACTCCCAGCTGCGAGCTTGGCGAAGCTGTAGTCCTTAGACCACCGTTCCAACAGCTCACGCCAACGCACATCGGTGATCTTGCCGTCGTCCGCGCGGGTGAGGAGGTCCTGCTCCTCGATGAAGTCGACCGCCCGATAGGTATTCCCGCTGGGGGTGCCCGCGAGCTTCATCAGCCCCGGCACCGTGTACGGGGGTCCGAAGTCCACGAGGGCTCGGACAACCCGTGCTGCCGAAGCTCCAGTCAGGTTGCCTTTTGGGCGTCCTGGTCCACGCCACGGATCCCGCTGCGCGCCCACATCGCGGACGAACAGCGCCGGCTCGCTGAGCGAGACCCGGATGTTCCCTGCGGCATCGGCGTAGGGGATGTCGCGCTCGGTGAGCCACAGCTGCAGTTGCGGTGCAAGGTACCTCGCGACGAGGAGCGGCTTGGCTCCCTCTCGTCGCGGCGAGGCGGCAGTATCGATGTAGCTCTGGGCCTGCTCCACCATTGCAGGCAGGTCCCTGGTGACGACGCTTCGCTTCACTTCGGCGTACAGAGTCGCTCGCGCACCCCCAGGTGCGGTGATCGTGACGACAGCGTCAGCTCTGTAGCGTCCAGCGGCCGCTTCCCGCTGGATGTCAGCCCTCCAATCGGACGGCATGCGCTCCGTCAGCGTGCCGACGGCTGCGGTGAGGATGTCCGCTTCGCTCGTCAGCGGCGCGACACTGGGGCTCATCGGACTCCTCCTTCCGGCCTGTCCGTTCCATGGGTTCCGGAAATTCTAGCGTTCCGTCACTGACGGAATCAAAGGAGTTTCGTAAATCACTTGATTCCGTTCTGAGCGGAAGGACATGATAAGCGGAAATTCGGAGGGTCGTACACAGCGGCGTTGCCGCGACCAGAGGGCCGTTGGGACCTCCCTGATTCTGGGACTCAACGGGTTCACTCCGCGTCTGGACCGGAGGACCGCCCTGTCGCGAAGGTCGTCAGCGGGGCGCCGGGCTCCGGCGCCACTCCGCCCACCGTGCCCCACTCGTAGACGAACGTGTCCCAGCTCTCGGCGCTCGCTGGTGTGTACGACGTCAGGCCGAGGTTCCTACGGCAAGAGGCGATCGCCGTGCCGAAGAGGCCTTGAGCCTCCTGGCGAGAATCCCATCGCCACGGATGTACCTCGTTGCCCCACGGCAGGGAAACGTCACGGCCAGTGAGAACGAGCGGCACATGTGGGATCAACTGGCCTCGGCCGGATCGTAAGGTCTTCGCGTTCCGCTCTGCGAACTCGCGAATGAGCTGCAGCTCGTCTGAGCTCAGTTCATCGTTCAGGGTGCCGAGGAGCACGATCGTCGTGACCTTCTTCGCCTGAAGGAAGGTCTGGACGGCCTCCAGGTTTGCTACGTCGTTCGCGTCGATGGGCTTGTGACCCTTGATTTCGCCGATCACGACTGCGCCAGTCGGATGCGGAAAGTAGGCAGCGAGATCGACCTCGACAGGCTGCCGCCCTGGCAGTCGCACCTGTAGCCCCAGAACCGCGCAGATGTCAGCGCCGCTTCCTACGTTGGCCTGCGCGACGATCGACGCCGTTGAGAGCACAGCCATCAGGTCCCGAGCCTTGTCGAGCGTCATGTGACTCGCGAGTCGGTATTTCCACTCGGGATTCTTCAGAGCCATAGAAAGCGCCCAGTTCGTTGAGTGACCACAGAACTCGCAGACGTTCACGGTACGCAGCTCATCTGCCGTGAGCTGACTTTCGATTCGGCAATAGCCGCAGTGCACGTCGACGAGCGGCACGATCAACCCGGTATGCAGAAGGCCCCGAATCGTGTCGTTCGCGTATTCCGCATCCGATCTACCCCGACGTGAAAGTAGATCAGGCCACTCGCCTCGCCTGTTCAGTACTTCGTTACGGGCCTGTGCGTATGGTGCGCCCTTATCGCGGCGCGCGATGATTTCAACTGCGGCGCGAAGCCCGGGTTGGTTGAAGAGCTGAGTGAACTCGCCTCCGAGCACTTGGGCTGCCCGTTGCTGGAACCGTCCGTTCGCGGACTGGTCGACGTCTACGTCGGCGTCGTCGAAGAGGGCTCGGAAGACTTCGAGGCGGTACACGAACGGAACCGGCACAAGGCCGCTGCTCGGCCTGACAGCTACCACCACGCCGTCGTCTGTCACACGCTCACATGCCACGTCCCCCGCGACGGTGACCGACCGAAGCAGTGATGCCTGCCGGCGGAACGGTGGCAGGGCGCTCGTGAATCGAGGGTCCTGGCCGCGGACTTCGTGCACGTCAACCTCGGCCGCGATCATGCCTTGGAGAAAGTGCTCCGGGGTGCGGACCACGGGCAACAGTGGCAACGGAGCACCTCCCGGAGATCCGTCGGCCTGGACCGTCGTCTGGAAGTACTGGACAAACGGGGTTCTTAGGCCTCGGAACGGGTCGATATAGATGTGGTCGATTCCCTCCTCGCGAAGTAGGAAGCCGCGACGCGACGCCACGTTCTCAAGGACCGCCCTGACGCCTGCTCCTGCGCCGTCGAGGCCAACCACGGGCAGCACGTAGCCCGAGATCTCAGTGCTGTTCCCGGTCTTGAATGAATAGTTCGGCACGTCTCGGCTCAGTAGGTACGCCGCGTACTCGCTCTCCAGGTCAGCTGCGAGAGCGACGACGTTTCCCCCCAGGGTCCGGGCATTCCAGAAGCGAACAAGATCGCGCGGAGAGTTGGCTTTCACGACGTGTCCAAGCGCCTAGCCAATCGCAGCCACGAGCCGACCAGCGAGGAATACCAAATCCGTGCGATCGTGACCGAAACATCGAGGCGCGGCAGCCCAGACCTGGACGCGGGCCAACTGCAGGCAGTCGGCGCGATCGTGTCCGGCCCGCGCCTCGTCGTAATCGAGGGAGCCGCAGGGGCCGGCAAGACCACCTTGCTCGCCGGTGCGCGTGACGCGCACGAGCGGGAATACCGGCAGCTGACGGTGGTGACCCCGACTCGCAAGGCGGCGCGTGTCGCGGCCGAGCAGACCGGCGCGACCGCGACGTCGGCAGCCTGGTTGGCGCACCAATACGGCTTCCGCTGGGACGAGAACGGGCATTGGACGCGGCTTCAACCCGGGCAGACCGACCCAGTAACCGGCCGCATGTACGAGGGGCCATGTCGTGAGGCGCGGCTGCGGCCGCGCGGAACGCTGCTCATCGACGAAGCCGGCATGCTCGACCAGGACACCGCTCTTGCGCTGATGACCATCGCGGACGAGACCAGGGTGCGGGTCGCATTTGTCGGTGACCGTCACCAGCTCCCCGCGGTCGGTCGCGGGGGCGTACTGGACCACGCCGTGCGCTGGGTCGACGGGAACGGATACGTCCCACTGGCAGCAGTACACCGGTTCCGCGACCCCGACTACGCCGACCTCAGCCTCCGAATGCGATCTGGCGAGCAGCCCTGGAGGGTGTTCGACCAGCTCGCCACGGACGGACACATCGCGATGCACGCCGACGAGCACAAGCGAACCAACGCTATTGTGACCGCAGTCGTCGAGGACCTTGTCGCCGGACGCGGGGTGATCGTCGCCGCCGACACCCGTGCGCAGGTTCTCGAGTTGAATCTCGCGATCCGAAGTGCACTCGTTCACGTTGGCGTCGTCGACCAGTCCGACGAGGTGTTCGTGCCAGGCGGCCCCATCAGTGCCGGGGACAAGATCGTCACTCGCCGCAACGACGGCGTCCTCGCCGTTGCCAATCGGGACACGTGGAGCGTCGTGCAGGTCCACGACAACGGGTCGATCACCGTCACCGGCAAGCCTGGCCAGCGGAACCTCCCAGCCGAGTACGTCCGCGACCATGTTGAACTCGGATACGCCACCACGATCCACGGTGCACAGGGCGACACGGTCGAGAACGCCCACTTGGTCCTGGCCGAGGGCACGGGTGCGGCGGCCGCCTACGTCGGCATGACCCGCGGCCGCCACACCAACACTGCCCACATCGTGGCCGCGACGGTGGGTGACGCCCGCGAGCAGTGGGCTACCGCGTTCAGCCGGGATCGCGCCGACCTTGGCCCGGCCGCTGCCGCCCGGCGCGCCAGCAAAGAGGCAGTGCGATGCGCCGCCTTCCGGCGGCGCCCGCAGCCCGTCCCGCAGCCCGTCCCGCAGCTGCCGTCCCCATCCGCGCGACTCGCCCGTCCACCGGGCCGGGGAATCTCGCGATGACGGCACCCGGCGCACGCCATGACACAGACCACCACGGGGCAGCATAAAGCGGCACAGACACGAAAATTCGTGCGAGCGAAATCCCCGCCCGCGTCCCTCGAAGGCCCTCAAATGCACTTGTCACCAGTGCGGACCCGGCGCCTGCCGGGTTCAACCCGAGAGGACTCCCGATGACCGACATCGACACGAACACCGAAATGCTCACCATCACCGAGGCGGCGAAGATCCTTCGCAAGCCGGTCGCCACCCTGCGGTACTGGCGTCACCTCGGCGAAGGTCCCCGGAGCTTCAAGGTCGGACGCAACGTCCGTTACTGGCGACGAGACGTCCTCGCCTGGCTGCACAACCAGGCCGACGATCAACAGGCGAGCTGATCGGCGCACCGATCGTCGGCGGTCGGACGTACCCTCCGGCCAACCGAAAGGGGACACATCATGGCAAGCATTGAAAAACGTCAGCGCACGTCTGGCGGCAGGATCACGTGGCGCGCCAGCTACCGCACACCCGAGGGAAGGCAGCGGAGCAAGTCGTTCGACCGCAAGGTCGACGCCGCTCGGTTCCTCACCACGGTCGAGTCCGCCAAGCTCGGCGGCTCCTACGTCGACCCGGCCCGGTCGGTGGGCAACGTCGGCGACCTCGCCCGGACGTGGCTGGCCGGCAAGGTCAATCTCAAGCCGTCCACCGCCGAGAGGTACGCCGGAATCGTCCGAGAACACATCGAGCCGCGCTGGGGCAAGGTCCGACTGGCCGACGTCACGCACGGCGCCGTACAGACGTGGGTCGGGAAGCTGACGGGCGCTCGATCGGCCGCGACCGTGCGGAAGGCTCACGGTGTGCTGTCACTGATTCTCGCCTCGGCAGTGCGGGACGGGCGGGTCGCCCGCAACCCGTGCGAGGGCATCTCGCTGCCGCGCATCGCGACGGCAGAGCACATCTACCTAACCCACGAGCAAGTCGATGACCTGGCCGACGCGTGCGGTGAGCATCGGCTCGCCGTGCTGTTCCTCGCCTACACCGGGATCCGGTTCGGCGAGCTGGCCGCGCTACGGGTCGGTCACCTCGACCTGATGCGCCGCCGCGCGACCATCGCAGAGTCGGTGACCGAGGTCGGCGGCCGTGGACTGGTCTGGGGCACGCCCAAGGGGCACGAGCGGCGGGACGTGCCGATCCACCGGTTCCTGATCGACGAGCTCGCGGCGCACGTCGCCGGCAAGCCGGCCGACGCCCTGGTTTTCACCGCGCCGCAGGGCGGCACCCTGCGCGTGCGCAACTTCCGTCGCGTCGCGCTCGATCCGGCGGCCAAGGCCCTCGGCGTCGAGGGGCTGCACCCGCACGCCCTCCGGCACACCGCCGCGTCTTTGGCCATCGCCAGCGGCGCCGACGTGAAGGTCGTCCAGCAGATGCTCGGGCACAAGTCGGCAACGATGACGTTGGACCTCTACGGGCACCTGTTCGGCGATCGCCTCGATGTCGTGTCGGATGCGATGGATGCCGCCCGGACAGCAGCTCTAGCTGTTCGTGTTGCCCACCCGTTGCCCACGGCCGCGGTTATCGAACTCGACGCTGCCCGTCAGGTAGCTACAGCCCAGTAGATACGGGCCATCTATGCGTGGAGACGAGGGGAATCGAACCCCTAACCCCCGCCTTGCAAAGGCGGTGCTCTGCCAATTGAGCTACGTCCCCGTGGGTCAGCGGGAGGAGTCGGAGGTGGCCTCGCGCCAGAGGGCCGCGTCGGCCTGGGACTTGCGGCGCTTGAGCGTGGCGGCGGCAGCTCCGGCCGCGGCGATCAGCAGCACCCACAACCTGCTCATCATCCCACCCCGTTCGTGTCCGATTACCGTCGTCGTGGGCCTGGGAGGACTTGAACCTCCGGCCTCATCCTTATCAGGGATGCGCTCTAACCGTCTGAGCTACAGGCCCGCTAACGCAAGGATCGACCCTACCGGGCCCTGGAAACCTATCCCAAACCAGCCGGGATCACCGCTCCGAGAGCGTCAGCTCGATGCCGCCGACGAGGTCCGCGCAGAGGTTGTAGACCACGGACCCGATCGTCGACAACGCGATGAACAGCACGATGTCGATGACTCCGATGATCGCGGCGCCGCCGAAGACGATGCCCGCGGTGACCGGAGCCTGTGACCCGGCGCCGTTGATCGTGGTGATGGTGTCGTTGATCTTGCCGATGACCCCGGCGGTGTCCAGGACGCCGTACAGCACCCCGACCACGATCAGCCAGACGAAGAACAGTGCGATGGACAGCACACACGAGAATTTCAGCACCGTCCACGGGTTGATGTGCCGCAGCTGCAGCCGAGCCCGTCGCGGGCCGCGCGGACGGATCCCGCGGGGCGCCTGCGCCTCCGGCGGCGGTTTGGGTGCCTGCGGCACGCGGGGGGCGTCCGGTGCAGCGCCGGCGGACGGGCTTGCCGGGGCACGCCCGGAGGCCGCCTCGCCCTTCGCGCGTGGTGTGCCGGACACCGTCGTCGCACCGAAGTCGCCGGCCGGTGGGGCCTCGCCGGTCACCGGGCCGGCGTACGGATACTGCGTCATCGCTACTCCTGCTCGTCCGGTTCGTCGGCGTTGCGAGCGACGGCGACGACGTTGATGCCTTCGGGCAGGTTCATCAGGCGCACGCCCATCGTCTGCCGTTTCGCCCGCCGGACCTCCGCGGCCTTCGTGCGGATGACCACCCCGTCGGACGTGATCGCATAGATCTCGTCCTCGGGAGCGACCGCCGCAGCTCCGACCAACCGACCTCGGGTGGACACGATACGCGCGGTGAGGACGCCCCGGCCTCCTCGTCCCTGCACCGGATACTCCTCGATGCGGGTGCGCTTGGCGTAGCCGCCCTCAGTCGCGACCAAGATTTCCACCCGGTCGAGATCGTCGCGGACGACCTCCATCGCGAGCAACTCGTCGCCGGCGTTGAACCGCATGCCGAACACCCCGGAGGTGGCCCGGCCCATCGGTCGCAGCGTGTCGTCGTCGGCGTGGAAACGGATCGACATCGCCTTACGGCTGACCAGCAGCAGGTCGTCGTCGGCGCTGATCAGGGCCGCGTCGATCAGCTCGTCGTCACCGCGCAGGTTGATGGCGACGATGCCTCCGCTGCGGTTGGAGTCGAAGTCGGTGAGCTTGGACTTCTTCACCAGACCGTGCTTGGTCGCCAGCACGAGGTAGGGCGAGACCTCGTAGTGCTTGAGCGCGATGACCTCGGCGATGTTCTCGTCGGGCTGGAAGGCCAGCAGGTTCGCCACGTGCTGACCGCGGGCGTTGCGGTTGGCCTCGGGCAGCTCGTAGGCCTTGGCGCGATACACGCGGCCCTTGTTGGTGAAGAACAGGATCCAGTCGTGGGTGGAGCTGACGAAGAAGTGCTCGACGATGTCGTCGGTCTTCAGCGCGGCGCCCTGCACGCCCTTGCCACCGCGGCGCTGGGCGCGGTACAGGTCGGTCTTGGTGCGCTTGGCGTAGCCGGTACGCGTGATCGTGACGACGACGTCCTCCTGCGCGATGAGGTCTTCCATCGAGACGTCGCCCTCGTAGGGCACCAGCCGGGTGCGCCGCTCGTCGCCGTAGCGCTCCACGATCTCGTGCAGCTCGTCGCGGATGATCTGCCGCTGCCGGCCCGGCTTGGCCAGGATGTCGTTCAGGTCCGCGATGCGCGCCTCGATCTCGGCCGCCTCGTCGCTGATGCGCTGGCGCTCCAGCGCAGCCAGGCGCCGTAGCTGCAGGTCGAGGATCGCGACGGCCTGGATCTCGTCGATCTCCAGCAGCTGCATCAGCCCGGAGCGGGCCTCGTCCGCCGAAGGCGAGTTGCGGATCAGCGCGATGACGGCGTCGAGCTGGTCGAGGGCCTTGAGGTAGGCGCGCAGGATGTGGGCGCGTTCCTCGGCCTTGCGCAGCCGGTACTGGGTGCGGCGGACGAGCACCTCGACCTGGTGCTCGACGTAGTGCGTGACGAACTGGTCCAGGCGCAAGGTGCGCGGCACGCCGTCGACGATCGCGAGCATGTTGGCGCCGAAGGTGGTCTGCAGCTGGGTGTGCTTGAACAGGTTGTTCAGCACCACCTTGGCCACCGCGTCACGTTTGAGGGTGACGACGATGCGCATGCCGATGCGATCGGAGGACTCGTCGTTGATGTCGGCGATGCCGGCGACCTTGCCCTCGCGGGCGAGCAGCGCCATGGACTCGACCAGGTTGTCAGGGTTCACCTGGTACGGCAGCTCGGTGACCACCAGGATGGTGCGTCCCTTGAGGTCCTCCTCCACGGTGACGACCGCGCGCATCCGGATCGAGCCGCGGCCGGTGCGGTACGCGTCCTCGATGCCGTCGCGGCCCACGATGAGCGACCTGGTCGGGAAGTCCGGGCCGGGGACGAGCTTGAGCAGCTCCTCCAGCAGTTCCTCGTCGCTGGCGTCGGGGTGCTCGAGTGCCCATTCGACGCCCGCGGCGACCTCGCGCAGGTTGTGCGGCGGGATGCGCGTGGCCATCCCGACCGCGATGCCCTCCGAGCCGTTGACGAGCAGGTTCGGGATACGGGCCGGCAAGATGACCGGTTCGACGGTGTTGCCGGCGTAGTTCGGGATGAAGTCGACGGTCTCCTCGTCGATGTCGCGCAGCATCTCCATCGCGAGTGGTTGCAGGCGGCACTCGGTGTAGCGGTAGGCCGCCGCCGGGTCGTTGCCCGGCGAGCCGAAGTTGCCCTGCGGGTCGATCATCGGGTAGCGCAGCGACCAGGTCTGGGCCATCCGCACGAGCGCGTCGTAGAGCGCGGTGTCGCCGTGCGGGTGGTAGTTGCCCATCACGTCGCCGACAACGCGACCGCACTTGACGTAGTTGCGGTCCGGCCGAAAGCCCGAGTCGTACATGCCATAGAGGATCTTGCGGTGCACCGGCTTGAGCCCGTCGCGGACGTCGGGCAGCGCGCGTCCGACGATCACCGACATCGCGTAGTCGATGTAGCTGCGCTGCATCTCCGTCTGGATGTCGACCGGCTCGATCCGGTCGAAGGAGCCGGTGTCGGTGGTGTCAGTCATCTGTGCTCAGCCTTCCTGGCGACGCGAGCCTGGTGTGCCGCCGTCCGCGGGCGGTTGGGCCGCGCCGCCCGGAGTGATCGCGACGCAGCCTGCCCCGCACCGACGCCTCAGATGTCAAGGAAGCGGACGTCTTTGGCGTTGCGGATGATGAAGGACCGGCGTGCCTCGACGTCCTCGCCCATCAGCACGCTGAACAGCTCGTCGGCGGTCGCGGCGTCGTCCAGGGTGACCAGGCGCAGGATCCGGTTGGCCGGATCCATCGTGGTCTCCCACAGCTCCTTGGCGTTCATCTCGCCGAGACCCTTGTACCGCTGCAGGGCGTCGTCGCGGGCGAGCCGGCGCCCGGCGGCCTGCCCGTCCTTGATCAGCCCGTCGCGCTCCTTGTCGGAGTAGGCGTAACTAGGCTCACCCTTGCTCCACTTGATCTTGTAAAGCGGCGGGGCGGCCAGGTAGACGTGCCCGTTCTCGATCAGCGGGCGCATGAAGCGGAACAGCAGCGTCAGCAGCAGCGTGGCGATGTGCTGACCGTCGACGTCCGCGTCGGCCATCAGCACCAGTTTGTGGTAGCGCAGCTTCGCCAGGTCGAAGTCGTCGTGGATCCCGGTACCCAGCGCGGTGATGATCGACTGGACCTCGTTGTTCTTCAGGACGCGGTCGATGCGCGCCTTCTCGACGTTGATGATCTTGCCGCGGATCGGCAGGATCGCCTGGAACATCGAGTCCCGGCAGGACTTGGCCGACCCGCCGGCCGAGTCGCCCTCGACGATGTAGAGCTCGCTCTGGCCCGGGTCGGTGGAGCGGCAGTCCGACAGCTTCCCCGGCATGCCCATCGTGTCCAGGGCGTTCTTGCGGGCCAGCTTGCGGGCCTGCTGCGCGGCCTTGCGGGCGCGCGCAGCCTGGGAGATCTTGTTCACGACGACCTTGGCGTCCGTCGGGTTGCTCTCGAACCAGTGGGTCAGCCACTCGTTGCACACCCGCTGCACGAACGTCTTTGCCTCGGAGTTGCCCAGCTTGGTCTTGGTCTGGCCCTCGAACTGCGGCTCGCCGAGTTTGATCGAGACGATCGCGGCCAGGCCCTCGCGGATGTCGTCGCCCTTGAACCGGTCCTCGGGCGTGTCCTTGATGATCTTCTTGTCCACCGCCCACTTGTTGACGACGTTGGTCAGCGCCGCGCGGAAGCCCTCCTCATGAGTGCCGCCCTCCTGCGTGTTGATCGTGTTGGCGAAGGTGTGCACGCTCTCGGCGTAGGTGGCGTTCCACTGCATCGCCACCTCGAGCGACAGCGCCCGTTGCGGCTCCTCGTCGCCGAAGTTGATGACCTTCTTGTGGATCGCGTCCTTCGAGGCGTTCAGGTGCCGGACGAAGTCGGCGATGCCGCCGGCGTAGTGGTAGGTGATCTCCTTCTGCGTCGGCTTGCTCCTGGTCGTGGCCGGTTCGTCGGTGTCGTCCACGACCAGCTCCGCGCGCTCGTCGCGCAGCACGATCGTCAACCCCTTGTTGAGGAAGGCCATTTCCTGCAGTCGGCGGCTGATCGTCTCGAAGTTGTAGACCACAGCTTCGAAAATGGTGGCGTCGGCCCAGAAGGTCACGGTGGTGCCGTGCTTGTTGCTCCTGTCGCCGCGAGCCAGTGGCGCGGCCGGCTTCTGGTCGACGTAGGGCTGCGACCAGTGGTAGCCGTCGCGGTCGATGCCCACCTCGAGACGGTGGCTGAGCGCGTTGACGACCGAGACGCCGACGCCGTGCAGGCCGCCGGAGACCGCGTAGGCCTTGCCGTCGAACTTCCCGCCGGCGTGCAGGACGGTGAGGATCACCTCGACCGTGGGCTTCTTCTGGGTGGGGTGCATGTCGACGGGCATGCCGCGGCCGTTGTCGGCGACCCGCACCCCGCCGTCGGCGAGCAGGGTGACCTCGATGTGGTCGCAGTGGCCGCCCAGCGCCTCGTCCACCGAGTTGTCGACGACCTCCCAGACGAGGTGGTGCAGGCCCCGCTCTGAGGTCGAGCCGATGTACATGCTGGGACGCTTGCGCACGGCCTCCAAGCCCTCGAGGACCTGGATGGAACTTCCGGTGTACGCGTTCTTCGCGGCGCTGATGACCACTGGGCGCACGACCCCTTCTCGCCGGAGGGCGCTATCGGACTCTTGTCGGACGTCTCGGCAGTGCCGGGCTGGTGCACTTCCCGGACACGATTGTGGGGCGGCGCAGGCACGTCGGACGCCACCATGCGGCGGGACCCTCAGCGCAACGCCAACCCCGGTCGAACCGTGTCCAGTCTAGCCCATCGCGGCGACACAAGTGCCCCGCCACGCGCTTGATTTCGCCACAGACGGGCATGCCCTGCTGCGCGCAAGGTCTCCCACCGGACGGGCGGTCCGCTGGTGACCTGCTGGCGATCAGGCGCGTCGGCAGGATGGCCCCGGCCGCGCGCCCTGCGCCGTGACGGTGCGGCTCGGCGCGGGCCCTACCCGTAGGTGTCGCGGGGTCCGCGCGCGCCGCGCACCGAGTACCCGCCGTGCTTCCAGCTCGGGCCGGCCGGCCCGGAGATGATCAGTTTCCGCACCACGTCCGGTCCGAGTTCGCGCGCCAGCCGGGCCAGCAGGGTCGCGGCGAGCAGGCGCAGTTGCGTGGCCCAGGCCGTCGACTCGGCGCTGAGTCGCAACTCACCGTCGCGCAGGCTCTCCGGCCGGCTGTGTGAGGCTACCTCCGGGCCCACCAGCCCGGCCCAGTCCGCGAAGACCGTGGCTTCGGCCAGCGGTCGTTGCCAGTCGCGGTCCGCGACGTAGCCGGCGAACAGCCCGCCGATCGGCTGCGGGTCGGTGTCGTCCGGCGCCGGGCCGGAGAAGCCGCCGCGGGCTCGCCCGCGCAGGTTCTCGTCGCGAACCCGGCGGGCCGGCCGGACCGACCGGCTCCGCGAGATCCGCTGGGCCCCGGCCAGGGCTTGCTTCACGGCGTCTTTATCGGCGGACGTGGGGCTGTCCACAGCAGAGGCAGGTTTTCCACCGTGGCCTGTGGAAAACGGTGTGACGGCCGTCTCATCCCGGCGGCTTCCCGACCCGGCAGCCCCGGTGTTACCGGACACGAGTCACCTTCGGGGCAAGCACCTCGTAGCGGGCACCGCCCAGCTGTTCGGGGACGTCCGAGAGCACCGCTGCGGTCACCACCGCCTGCTCCGCCTTGCTCGCCACCAGCGCCAACTGCTCGCGTCGGTCGGCATCGAGTTCGGCGAACACGTCGTCGAGCACGAGGATCGGCTCGGCCCCGCGCGGGTGGTCGGCACGGAGTAGCTCGTAGCTGCCCAGCCGCAGTGACAGGGCCACCGACCAGCCTTCGCCGTGGCTGGCGTAGCCGCGGACCGGGAGCTCACCCAGGCCCAGCTCGAGGTCGTCGCGGTGCGGGCCGACCAGGTTGACGCCGCGCTCGAGCTCGGCGCTTCGCGCGTGCGCGAGCGCGGCGGACAGCGCGTCGGTCAGGACCGCGACGTCAGGCACCGCCGCGTCCGCACCGCCGAGCTCGGGCAGGCTGACCTTCAGCGCGCTCACGTACCGCAAGGTCAGGGCGACGCTGGCCGGAGCGACCTGCGCGTAGGCGGCGGCGGCGTGCGGACGCAGGTCACGCACCGCGGCGAGACGCGCGGCGAGCAGCTGGGCGCCGTGCTCGGCCAGCTGCGCGTCCCACACGTCCAGGGTGCGCAGGTCCGCTCCCGCGCCGGCACGACGGGCCGCGCCGGCGGACTTCAGCAGTGCGGCCCGCTGCTTGAGCACCCGCTCGTAGTCCGCGCGTACCCCGGCCATACGTGGTGCCCGGGCGACGATCAGCTCATCGAGCAAGCGCCGGCGCTCGCCGGGATCGCCGCGCACCATCGACAGGTCCTCCGGCGCGAACAGCACCGCGCGCAGCGCACCGAGCACGTCTCGCGGGCGGGCTACCGGGGAGCCGTTGAGCCTGGCGCGGTTGGCGCGACCGGGAACGATCTCGACTTCCACCCGGAGCTCGCGGGAGTCGGCGACAACCGCGCACCGCAGCACGGCCCGCTCGGCTCCGGTGCGGACCAGCGGCGCGTCGGTGGGTACGCGGTGACTGGCGAGGCTCGCGAGGTAGCCGAGGGCCTCGACCAGGTTCGTCTTACCCTGCCCGTTGGCGCCGACGAGCACCGACGGGCCGGGTTCGAGCTCGAGTTCCACGCTCGGCCAGCTGCGGAAATCGGTAAGCGACAGGTGCCGGACGAACATGGCCGACCGCTCAGCCGGGGAGCCGGACGGGCATGATCAGGTAGGTGTAGTCGGCGCTGTCGGCGGCATCCGTCCGCAGCACAACCGGCTTGTTGGAGGACGTGAACAGCATCCGGGCCGTCGCGGAGGACAGCGCGCCGAGGCCGTCGAGCAGGAACTGGGGGTTGAACGCCGTCGCGATCGCCTCGCCCTCGTAGTTCACCTCGAGCTGTTCCTCGGCGCGGCCCTCGTCGTCGCCGCCCGCGCTCAGGGCCACCGCTCCGTCGGCGAACTCCAGCCGGACCGGGGCGTTGCGGTCGGCCACCAGGGCGACCCGCTTGACCGCCTCGACGAGCGGCGCGACGGCGACCTCGGCCGTCGAGGCCCACTCGCTGGGCAGCAACGAGCGATAGGCCGGGAAGGTGGCGTCGAGCAGGCGCGTGGTGGTGCGGCTGGCCCGTCCGCTGGTCGTGCCGGTGAAACCGATGATTCCCTCGCCGGTGCCGCCCGTGGAGGACAACGCAATGGTCATCGTGTCGCTGTGGGCCAGGCTCTTCGCGGCGTCGGCGAGCGTGCGCGCGGGGACGAGGACCTGCGCGGGCTCGGCCGAGCGGTTCTCCGGGTTCCACGACATCTCCCGCACGGCCAGCCGGTAGCGGTCGGTGGCCGCGAGCGTGAGCCGGGCGCCGTCGATCTCAAGCCGGACCCCGGTGAGCATGGGCAGCGTGTCGTCACGCCCGGCCGCGACGGCGACCTGCCCCACGGCGGTGGCGAACTCCGCGCCGGTCACGGTGCCCGCGGTGCTCGGCATGCTGGGCAGCTTCGGGTAGTCCTCGACCGGCATCATCGGCAACGTGAACCGCGCCGCGCCGCAGGCGATCGTGAGTCGCGAACCGTCGACCGCGACGTCCACCGGATGCGGGGGCAGCGCCTTGGTGATGTCGGCGAGCAGCCGTCCCGACACCAACGCCTGGCCCGACTCACCGGCAGCAACCTCCAGGTCGACCTCGGTGGAGGCCTCGAGGTCGAAACCGGACACCGACAGCGCATCGTCGACGACCGAGAGCAGCAGCCCGGCGAGGACCGGGATGGTCGGGCGCGCGGACAGGCTCCGGGCGGCCCACGTCACGGCATCGGCCAGTGCGTCGCGCTCAACCCGGAACTTCATGGTGCCTCCATCGGTGTGCGGCTGCCGGGCCGTCCCCAGAACCAACCTGCTGTGTGCTCTCGTCGTTTCCCGTCATGGATGAGCTTCATCGTCTGTCGTCTTCGCAGCTGTGCATTCTGGGGACAACCGCTTCCACGCTAGCGTTCACGGGCGACAGGACTGTGGACGGCCGCGCCGCTATCGCCTGCCGACGTAGGCAGCGCCGGTGGACGACGGGCGCTGCGGCAGCCCCCTGCACAGCGACGGGGCAGTTCTGCACAGCACTGCCCACAGCCGCCGGCGCCAGTGCTCACGTGCGGGCCCGCACCTTGATGCGGCTGGTGAGCTCGGCGATCTGGTTGTAGACCGTCAGCTTCTCGGTCATCTGCCCGCGGATCTTGCGCTCGGCGTGCATCACCGTGGTGTGGTCACGGTTGCCGAACTTCTCGCCGATGCGGGGCAGTGAGAGGTCGGTCAGCTCACGGCAGAGGTACATCGCCATCTGCCGGGCACCGACGAGTACCCGGCTGCGCGAACCGCCGGTCAGGTCGTCGATCGAGATCGCGAAGTACTCGGCCGTCACCCCCATGATCATCGAGGCGGTGATCTCCGGAGTGTCGGACTCGCTGATGAGGTCCTTGAGCACCATCTCGACCAGCGGCATCTCGACCAGCTGCCGGTTCAGGCTGGCGAAGGCGGTGACCCGGATCAGCGCACCTTCGAGTTCGCGGATGTTGCTCTGGATCTTCGATGCGATGAACTCGAGCACCTCGGCCGGGAGGTTCGTGCCCTCCTGGGCGGCCTTCTTGCGCAGGATCGCGATGCGGGTCTCCAGGTCGGGCGCCTGCACGTCGCTGATCAATCCCCACTCGAAGCGGGTGCGCAGCCGGTCCTCGAGTGAGGACAGTTGACGCGGCGCCTTGTCGGAACTGATGACGATCTGCTTGTTGGCGTTGTGCAGTGTGTTGAAGGGGTGGAAGAACTCCTCCTGGGTGCGCTCGGCACGCTCCAGGAACTGGATGTCGTCGATGAGCAGCAGGTCCACGGAGCGGTAACGGGACTGAAAGGCCTGCATCTTGTCATCGCGCACCGAGTTGATGAAGTCGTTGGTGAACTCCTCGCTGGACACGTACCGCGTGCGCAGTCCGGGCATCAGCCGTTGCGCGTAGTGCCCGATCGCGTGCAGCAGATGGGTCTTGCCCAGGCCGCTGTCGCCGTAGATGAACAATGGGTTGTAGGCGCGTGCCGGCGCCTCCGCGACCGCAACCGCTGCGGCGTGCGTGAAGCGGTTGCTCGAGCCGATAACGAAGGTGTCGAAGGTGTATTTCGGATTCAGCCGGGTGTCACGGTCACTGGCCGGACGGGCGCGGTCGGCGGTGTAGTAGTTCTGCTGCGGCGCGCCGTTGCGCCGTTGCGTCCATTCCTCGGGCTGCTCGGCGAACGGGTCAGCGGCCGGGTGGGCGGCGCTGACCTCCTCACCGTCGTCGAACTCGCCCTGCTCGTCGGGATGCTGGACGGTGACCGCGACCCGGATCTCACGGCCCAGTTCGGTGCTGAGGGCGGCGGCGATGATCGGCCGCAGCCGGTTGTCGAGGTAGTCCTTGGCGAAGTCGTTCGGCGCGGCGAGCAACGCGGTGTCCTCGACGAGGCCGAGCGGGCGGGTCAGGCTGATCCAGGCCTTGTGCTGCGGACGAAGGGTATTGTCGTCAAAGCGGGTTTTCGCCCGATTCCACACAGCGACGAGTTCTGATCGGTCGTCCACGGATCGGGTCCACTCCAGGTGTTTCGTTGGGCGTGCGCTCAGTGCCCTGCCGACGATCTCACGGTCTAGCGGCCGTCGCGAAATCCACAGAGTTCTCCACAGACTGTGTATGCAGAACCCTCCCCCGGTGCGTGACCGGGTGTCACGCGACGTCGGGTGACACGGTGCGCGAACCTAACAGCGGCCATGCGGCCGCGACAATAGGCATCGGCGTGTCGGGCCCGAACCTGGCCCGCCGGGCGCTACTTTCCGAGCTTTGCGGGGAGCTGGTTTGACCTTTCCCGGCCGCAAACCGTAGCGTTGCAGGGTTCGTGGAGTTCAGCCCGGTGCCGTCCCCCACGCCGGCGTTGCTTCCACGCTCCAACCGGCTCGGGCGTAGCTTGGTCACCGCGTTGACCGCTACGTCCATTTGCCGGAGCGGACGCACCGCTCGTCACAGCTGCTCGACCTACCTGCTCGTCATAGCGATGGAGTCCGACCGTGAGCAAGCGCACCTTCCAGCCGAACAACCGCCGCCGCGCCAAGACGCACGGCTTCCGGTTGCGGATGCGCACCCGCGCGGGTCGCGCCATCGTCTCCGCCCGCCGCCGCAAGGGCCGCAGCGAGCTGTCGGCCTGAGCGGCCGCACCGACCGCTCGGACCGGCGTCCCGTGCTCCCATCGGCCAACCGGATGCGTCGCTCGACGGAGTTCACCACGGTGCTCCGCTCGGGTGGGCGTGTCCGCCGCGGCTGCCTCGTCGTGCATCACCGCGCTGCGTTGCGCGCCGGGCACCCGCTCGTGGGCCTCGTGGTGGGCCGAGCGGTCGGCGGTAGCGTCGTGCGGCACCGGGTCAGCCGCCGGTTGCGGGCCCAACTCGCCCAGCGGCTCGCGTCGCTTCCGGCGGGCAGCGGCACGGTCGTCCGGGCGCTGCCGGAAGCGGGCACTGCCGCGTCCGCGGAACTCGGCCGCGATCTGGACGCCGCGCTGTCGCGGCTGGCGCTACGGTGAGCCGGCCCGTCGCGCGCGCCACGGTGGCGGTCATCCGCGGCTACCGCCTCGTGATCAGCCCGTCGCGTGCACCGTCGTGCCGCTACACCCCGACGTGCAGCGCCTACGCCATCGAGGCCATCGAGCGTTTCGGCCTGGCGCGCGGCGGCCGGCTCGCCCTGGGGCGGCTACTGCGCTGCCACCCCTGGCACGCCGGCGGGCACGACCCGGTGCCCCCGCTCGTTGCCCAGCGGAGACCCAGGTCCGTTGCCTCGTCCCGGTCCGTCCGGCCGGCCGCCTAGGAGTGCTGTAGTGCTCGACTTCCTCTACACCGCGGTCTCGTGGGTGCTGCTGCAGTGGCACCACCTGTTCAACTTCCTGGGCATGGACCCGAACGGCGGCCTGAACTGGGCGCTGTCGATCATCTTCCTCGTCGTCACCGCGCGGTTGCTGCTGTTCCGGCTGTTCGTCAAGCAGGTCAAGTACCAGCGGCACATGCAGCAGATGCAACCCAAGATCCAGGCGCTGCGCAAGAAGCACAAGGACGACAAGGCCGAGATGCAGCGGCAGATGATGAAGCTGCAGCAGGACGAGGGCTTCAATCCACTCTCGGGCTGCCTGCCGATGTTCCTGCAGTTCCCGATCTTCATCGGCCTCTATCACGTGCTGCGGCACATGTCGAACTCCATCACGCTGTGCAACTCGGGCAACCACACCAGCAGCGTCCTGCAGCTCTACACGTTCAAGGCGGGCGAGACCTGCAGCGCGGCCCAGGCCAAGCTGTTCGGCGCGCCGCTCGCCGCCCGGCTCACCGACACCGCGCACCAGATCGGTCAGCTGCACGGCGCGGTGGGCATCACCCGAGTGGTGATCGTCATCCTGGTGCTGGTCAGCGCGGGCGCGACGTACATGACCCAGCGGCTGGTGCGGGTCGGCGCGCTGACGCCGCCCGAGGGCACCGCGGCCACCATCCAGAAGCTGATGATGTACCTGATCCCGGTCGGCACGCTGGGCTCCGGCCTGTTCTTCCCGCTCGGCGTGCTGCTGTACTGGTTCACGAGCAACACCTGGACGATGGGTCAGCAGCTCTACATCAACAAGTTCCATCCGCACACCGCCGACACGGCTCCGAGCACCGCCACCACGGTCGGCGCTGCGCTCGCCCCCAAACCCGGCCAGCGACCGGTACGGCCGGCGAAGGGCAAGACCTCGCTGATCAAGGGCGTGGACGTGCTCGACGGCCCGGCACCGCCGCCGGCTCGTACCGAGGAGGCGTCTGCGGACACCGTTATCCCCCCGGGCCAGCGCAGCGCGCCGCGTCCCGGGCAGCGCCCGCAGCGCCCGGCCGGCAAGCGCCCCCCGGCCAAGCGGCCCACCCAGGCCAAGAAGCGGCGCTAGCGGCACCGGCCGCGGCCGTCACCGCGGCGGACGCCTGGCACCATTCCGGCTACAGCACCCCGAGAGGAACCGGCACCGTGAGCGAGACCGACGTCGAGACCGACCCGAGCGACACCGATGCGAGCGCCAGCCAGGACGACCCGAATGCCCAGCTCGTGCAGGAGGGCGACATCGCGGCCGACTACCTCGAACGGCTGCTGGACATCGTCGACTTCGACGGCGACATCGACCTCGACGTCGAGAACGAGCGCGCCGTCGTGGCGATCGTCGGCAGCGGGCTGCAGTCGCTGGTCGGCGCCCGGGGCGAGACGCTCGACGCGCTGCAGGAGCTGACCCGCCTCGCGGTGCAGCAGAAGACCGGCGCCCGCAGCCGGCTGATGCTGGACGTCAGCGGTCACCGGCAGGCCCGCCGCGACGAGCTGGGCGCCCTGGCCACGGAGACCGCGACCCGGGTACTCGACTCCGGGGAGCAGGCCCGGCTGGCACCGATGAACCCGTTCGAGCGCAAGGTCGTCCACGATGCGGTCGCCGCGATCGACGGGGTGCGCAGCGAGTCCGAGGGGGAGGAGCCGAACCGGCGCGTGGTCGTTCTTGTGGACCGGTGAACGCCTGCCTCCCGAGCGTCCGATCGGGCAGGAGGTACCTGCTCCGAACGAGGCAAGCGACATGATGGCACTCGAGGTGTCGCCGGCACGGGCGCGCGCAGTGTTCGGTGAGCGTGTCGAGCTGGCCGAGCGCTATGCCACGCTGCTCACCGGCGATGCGGTCACCCGGGGGTTGCTGGGACCGCGCGAGCCCGAGCGGATCTGGGAGCGGCACCTGCTGAACTGCGCGGTGCTCAGCGAGCTGCTGCCACCGAACGCACGGCTCGTCGACGTCGGTAGCGGCGCGGGGCTGCCCGGGCTCGCGGTGGCGATCAGGCGTCCGGACCTTCGGGTCGAGCTGGTCGAACCGGCCCAGCGCCGGGTCGAGTTCCTGTCCGGCGTGATCGACACGCTGGGGCTGGCCGATGCCGTGCGGGTGGTGCGGGGCCGCGCCGAGGAGCCCGGGCTGCGCGCTGCGGTCGGCGACGCCGCCTGGGTGACGGCGCGGGCAGTAGCGCCGTTGGACCGGCTTGTGGGATGGTGCCTGCCGCTGCTACAGGCCGGCGGCCACTTGCTGGCAATGAAGGGCACGACGGCCGAAGTGGAGCTCGGACGGTATCGCGCGGCGATCGAGCGCGCGGGCGGTCGGGACGCCGAGGTGGTGGCCTGCGGCGCGAGCGAGCTCAGCCAGCCAACGCTGGTCGTCGTCATCCGGCGGGCAGCCCTGCCAGTGACGAGAGGGAACCATGACTGAGCCGGGCGGCGCCGAGACGACGCGCGCCGTTTCACGTGAAACCGAACCGGGCGCCGTTTCACCTGAGTCCGAACCGGGCGACGTTGCACGTGAAACCGAGGCCGGCGCCGTTTCACGTGAAACCTGCCGTGAGCACGGTGCCCAGGAATTCGATACGCCGATCGCCCGAGAAGCCGCCCGGGCGGTTCAGGTGCTCAACCTGCGCCAGGAAGAGTGGCCCCGTCCGGACGGCACTCGGGTCATCACCGTTGCCAATCAGAAGGGCGGCGTGGGCAAGACCACCAGCGCGGTGAACCTGGCAGCGGCGCTGGCCCTGCACGGCCTACGGGTGCTGGTCGTCGACCTCGATCCGCAGGGCAACGCAAGCACCGCCCTCGGAATCGAGCACCCGGTGGGCACCGGCTCGATCTACGACGTCCTGCTGGGCGCCCGGCCGTTGGCGGAGGTGGCCGTGGCCGCGCAGTTCGCCCCGTCCCTGCGGTGCGTGCCAGCCACCTTGGATCTTGCCGGAGCGGACATCGAACTGGCCTCGCAGGTCGCGCGCGAGTACCGCTTGCAGCGGGCGGTGACCGCCTTCCTGGCGCAGCCGGACCCGCCGGATTACCTCATCATCGACTGCCCGCCGTCGCTGGGCCTGCTGACCCTCAACGCCCTGGTCGCGGCGCGCGAAGTGCTGATCCCGATCCAGTGCGAGTACTACGCGCTCGAGGGGCTGGCGCAACTGCTCAACACCGTGGAGCTCGTCACCTCGCACCTCAACCCAGCCCTGGAAGTGACGACCGTGCTGCTCACGATGTACGACAGCCGCACCCGCCTGGCCGACCAGGTGGCCGAGGAGGTGCGCCGCCACTTCGGGGAACTGGTGCTCACGCCCGTCATCCCGCGCAACGTCCGGGTCTCGGAGGCGCCGGGCTTCGGGCAGACGGTGCTGACCTACGATCCGGGCTCGCGTGGCGCCGTCGGCTACCTTCAGGCGGCACACGAGATCGCGCAGCGAGCCAGGAGGACGCGTGAGTAACAAGAACCGTCGCGGCGGGCTCGGTCGGGGACTGGGCGCGCTGATCCCGACGGCGCCGCCGAACCGGCCGAGCGACGCAGGCGCGGAGCCGAGCGACCCGGCAGCCGCTGCGCCGGGCGACCCCGCAGCCGTGGCCGCACCGGGCACGGCGGGAGCTGGCCAACCGACGAGCGGTGGCCTCGCCGACGGGGCCCTGCGCGAGGTCGAGGGCGCCAGCTTCGCCGAGCTGACGATCACCGCGATCCACCCCAATGCCCGGCAGCCGCGTCAGGTGTTCGACGAGGACTCGCTGGCCGAGCTCACCCACTCCGTGCGCGAGTTCGGGGTGCTGCAGCCGATCGTGGTCCGGGCCGATGCCGACGGATACGAGCTGGTCATGGGGGAGCGCCGGCTGCGCGCCGCGCAGGCGGCAGGACTGGCCACCGTGCCAGCCATCATCCGTTCCACGGCCGACGACGCAATGCTGCGCGACGCGCTGCTGGAGAACATCCACAGGGCCCAGCTGAACCCGCTGGAGGAGGCCGCTGCCTACCAGCAACTGCTCGCAGAGTTCGGCAGCACGCACGACGAGCTCGCGCACCGACTGGGTCGTAGCCGTCCCCAGGTCAGCAACACGATCCGGCTGCTGGGCCTGCCGGTGCCGGTACAGCGCCGCGTCGCCGCGGGCGTGCTCTCCGCCGGCCACGCCCGCGCCCTGCTCGGCTTGGAGGACAGCGACGCGCAGGACGAGCTCGCCGCCCGGATAGTGGCCGAGGGTCTCTCGGTGCGCGCCACCGAGGAACTGGTCTCGCTGCACGCCAGCGGCCACGCCGAGCGCAAGGCCACGCGCCGGCCGGCGACGCATCGCGCCACCGCGCCCGCTGTCGCTGAACTGGCGGACAAGCTGTCGGACGCCTTCGACACCCGGGTCCGCGTGGAGCTCGGCCGTCGCAAGGGCAAGATCACCGTCGAGTTCGCCTCCGTCGACGACCTGGAGCGGATCGTCGCCGTAATGGCTCCGCAACTGGCCACGCGACGGCGTCGCGAGGTTCAGCCGGCCCCGAACGAGCCGTAGGCCACCACGTCTGCGAGGCGTTTGCGCCCTCGCTTCAGTGAGGGCGAGCGGACGTCCGCAGCGGGATAGCCGAGGCTCACCACGCCGACCGGCGACAGCTGCGCCGGCACGGCGAAGGCGCTTCGCAATGCGTCCCAGTGCTCGGCGGGCACTCCGAAGAAGCAGGCGCCGAGCCCGGCGTCCTGGGCGCCCAGCAGCAGGATCAGCGCGGCCATACCGGTGTCGATGTGCCAGTAAGGCACCGGCCAGCGGGCCTCGGCGCGGTCGGTCCAGCCCTTGTCCGGCTCGGCGTAACGCTCCAGGTACGCACTCTTGTCGGAGAAACAGACGATCAGCGCGGGCGCGGTCTGCATCCGCTGCAGCCACGGGTCGGGCGGCCCGTCGGCGGTCGCCCGCCAGAACGCGGCGCGGGACGTTATGTCGTCCAGTACGAGGAATCGCCAGCCCTGGGTGTAGCCCGCGGACGGCGCCTGCACCGCGAGCGCGAGCAGTCCGTCGAGGGTCTCGCGCGACAGCGGGCGGTCCGGGTCGTACGCGCGGACCATCCGGCGCCGGCGGACCGCGTCGGTCAGTTCCATCCCCTCACCCTGCCATGCGCGCGGCGTGATATCCGATGTCGTGCGCCGCTGCGGGTGTGCGATCGTGTCGGCTGTGGACCTGAGGCAATCGCGCAAGCTCGCCGACGTCTGCTACGACATCCGCGGCCCGGTGCTCGAGGAGGCGAAGCGGCTCGAGGAAGAGGGCCGGCGGATCATCAAGCTCAACATCGGCAACCCCGCGCCGTTCGGGTTCGACGCCCCCGACGAAATCCTGGTCGACGTCATCCGCAACCTGCCTACCGCACAAGGGTATTGCGACTCGCAGGGCCTGTTGTCCGCGCGGACTTCGGTCGTGGCGCATTACCAGGATCGCGGCGTCGAAGGCGTCGACGTCGAGGATGTGTGGCTCGGCAACGGGGTCAGCGAGCTGATCACCATGTCGCTGCAGGCGATGCTCGACGACGGTGACGAGGTACTCGTGCCCGCACCGGACTACCCGCTGTGGACGGCGTCGACCTGCCTCGCGGGGGGGACCGCTGTGCACTATCGCTGCGAGGAAGCCAGTGGCTGGCTGCCGGACATCGACGACCTCGCCGCGAGGATCACCCCACGCAGCAAGGCGATCGTGGTCATCAACCCGAACAACCCCACCGGCGCTGTATACCCCCGGGCGGTACTCGACGCGATCGCGGACCTGGCGCGGGCCCACGGCCTGGTCGTGCTGGCGGACGAGATCTACGACAAGATCCTCTACGACGACGCGCAGCACGTGCCGTTTGCGGTCGTAGCGCCCGACGTGCTGACGCTGACGTTCAACGGCCTGTCGAAGGCCTACCGGCTCGCCGGGTTCCGGTCCGGGTGGCTGCTGGTCACCGGGCCGAAGCGGCACGCGAGCAGCTACCTCGAGGGACTCGCGGTGCTGGCGAACATGCGGCTGTGCGCGAACGTCCCGGCGCAGCACGCCATTCAGGTCGCGCTCGGCGGCCGGCAGAGCATCCACGACCTCGTGCTGCCCGGCGGCCGGCTGCGCGAACAACGCGACGCGGCCCTCGCCGCGTTGCACGAGATCCCCGGCGTGACCTGCGTGCGGCCCCGGGGTGCGCTGTACGTGTTCCCGCGCCTGGACCCCGAGCGATATCCCATCCGCGATGACCAACAGTTCGTGCTGCAACTGCTGCGTGAACAGCACGTCCTGGTCGTACAGGGCACCGGCTTCAACTGGCCCTCACCCGACCATCTGCGGATCGTCACCCTGCCACGCGCTGACGACCTCACCGAGGCCATCTCCCGCATCGGTGTTTTCCTTGCCGGCTACGACGGCACGGCCTGATCCGCTGCGGGCGACGCGGTGCGGACGGGGCGGCACCCGCGAGGCACGGCACCGGCCAGGCACAATGGCCCCGTGTCACGCCGTCTGGTGAGCATCACGCTCGACAACCTCGGCGACCTGCCGCACCGGTGCCGCCGCTGCGTGTTCTGGGAGCTCGACCCGGTCGCCGGAGAGCGGGCCTGTGCCGCGGGTGGCACCGAGCTGGAGAAGGAGGCCTGGGTCTCGGACACCCTGCTCGAGTGGGGCAGTTGCGGGTACCTGAGCTACGTCGACGGGCTGGCGGCCGGGTACGTGCTCTACGCCCCGCCGGCGTACGTGCCGCGCTCGCTCGCCTTCCCGACCTCACCGGTCGGCGCGGACGCGGTGCTGCTGATGACGGCGCGAGTGCTGCCCGAGTTCACCGGCGGCGGCCTCGGCCGCATGCTGGTGCAGGCCGTGGCCCGCGACATCAGCCGGCGGGGCGTGCGGGCGATCGAGGCGTTCGGCCGCGACGGCGACGGCCGCGAGACCGGCGGAGACAGTGACGGCGACGGGCGGAAGACCGGCGGGGCGGCGGCCCCGAAGCACGGCGCCGGGGCGCAACACGATTGCCTGCTGCCGGCGGCCTACCTGCTCTCGGTGGGTTTCAAGACGGTACGCCCGCACCCGCGCACCCCGCGGCTGCGCCTGGACATCAAGTCGACCGTGTCCTGGCGCGAGGATGTCGAGTACGCCCTGGAACGCCTGCGTGGCTCGATGCAGTCACCGGTGCTGGCACACAGCTGAGCCAGCGCCTCGACCGTCGCCGCGCGGCTCAGGCGATGCGCATGACCCCGGTGGGCGGGTCGTCGGCGGCGGGCAGGTAGAGGCGCTGCACGGCGACGAGCAGGCCCTCGGCGACGGTGTCGCGAAACGGCGGGTCGACGACCCGGGGGCGGTCGATCGGTGAGGTGAGGTAGCCGATTTCCACGCGGACGGTCGGCATCTTGGTCAGTCGCAGCAGCGCCCAGGCCTTGCCGTGGCTGTGCGCGTCCAGCAGCCCGGTGCGGGCGACCAGTTCGCGCTGCACCAGGCCGGCGAGCCGCTCGCCGATCGTGGAGCTGGATTCCCCGGCGCGGTAGTAGTAGGCGGCCACGCCGTTGGCCTTGGGGGAGGCGAAGCCGTCGACGTGCAACGACAGGACGAGATCCGCGCCGACGTCGTTGGCCAGCTTCGCGCGTTGCCCGTCGTCCCGGGTGGTGTTCGGTCCGCGGGTGAGCCAGGTGCGCACGCCCAGCGCGGTGAGCCGTCCCTCGAGCCGCGTGGCGAGATCCCAGACGAGTGCCGCCTCGGTGACGCCGCCGTACACGGTGCCGAGGTCGTCGCCCCCGTGCCCGGGGTCGATCACGACGCGCTTGCCCAGCAGGCTCGGACCGGACGCGGCGACGGCGACCATCTCGCGCAGCAGCTGCGGGCGGCCGCCGACGACGCGCCGGCCGAGTTGGCGCAGCGCGCGCATCGCCGCCGGCCCGCAGATCCCGTCGGGCACCAGTCCGCAGTCGCGCTGGAACGAGCGGAGCGCCTCGGCGGTGCTGAGCCCGAAGATGCCGTCGGCGCGGATCAGGTCGTAGCCGAGTTCGAGCAACTGTGTCTGCAATACCTCGACGTCGTCGCCGATGAGGACCTGGCCCGGCTCGTGCGCCAGGACGCGGTCGCCCAGCCGCCAGTGCGCACCGGTCAGGGCGGCATAGGTCTCCGGACCGACGATCCCGTCGACGGAGATGCCGCGGCGCTGCTGGAAGTGCCGTACCGCGAGCTCTGCGGCGTCGTCGAAGCGGGCCTGTTCCTGCGGGCGGGTGTTGTCGAGCAGCCCGAGCGAGGCGAGCATGCTGCGGACCTCGGCTACGGCGCTACCGATGTCGCCGCGGCGGAGATTCTGCATGGCGGGGCTGGGTCCTCACGCTCGGCGTCAGCTGGTCGACCCACATTCTGCCCCAGCCGCGGCGCCGGAGGGCAAAAGTCGCGGATAGCCCTCGTGCGGACGCCGCCGCAACTTGCCGCAAGCGGGCTTGCCGCAGCGGCGTCAGACGAACTCGCCGAGTTCCTTGAGGATGGCTGCCTTCGGCCGGGCGCCCACGATGGACTTGACGACCTGACCGCCGGAGAACACCGACATCGTCGGGATCGACATGATCTGGTAGTCGCGGGCGATCCCGGGGTTCTCGTCGATGTTGACCTTGGCAACGGTGATCTTGCCGGCGTACTCACCGGCGATCTCCTCGAGGACGGGAGCCACCTGGCGGCACGGGCCGCACCACTCTGCCCAGAAGTCGACGAGCACCGGCCCGTCGGCCTGCAGCACGTCGCTGGCGAAGCTGGCGTCGGTGACGGTCTTGGTGTTGTTGCCCATGAAACGCTCTCCTCGGCTGTGATGGTGTTGCTGCAACGCGGTGCGACGCTCGCCGATTCCCGGCTCAGACCGTCCCACCCGCGGCGGCGCGCTCCGCGTCGGGAACGAGCGCGCCGTGGGTGTCGGCGAGGGCGGCCAGGTAACGCTCGGCGTCCAGCGCGGCCTGGCAGCCGGTGCCCGCCGCGGTGACCGCCTGACGGTAGACGTGGTCGACCAGGTCCCCCGCGGCGAACACCCCGTCGAGATTGGTGCGGGTCCCGGTGCCCGTCAGCACGTACCCTTCGTCGTCCAGCTCGGCCTGGCCCTTGACGAGCTCGCTGCGCGGTTCGTGTCCGATCGCGATGAACAGCCCGCCGAGCGTCAGGTCGCGCTCGGCGCCGGTGACGGTGTCGCGCAGCCGCACGCCGCTCACCGTGCCGGAGCCGGCGATGCCGGTGATCTCGCTGTTCCACGCCCAGTGGATCTTCGGGTTGGCCTCGGCGCGCTCGGCCATGATCCGGCTCGCCCGCAGCGAGTCACGCCGGTGCACGACGGTGACGGACTTGGCGAAGCGGGTGAGGAAAGTGGCCTCCTCCATCGCGGTGTCCCCGCCGCCCACCACGGCGATGTCCTGACCACGGAAGAAGAAGCCGTCACAGGTGGCGCACCAGGACACGCCGTGGCCGCTGAGTTCGTTCTCGCGCTCGATCCCGAGCTTGCGGTAGGCCGAGCCCATCGCCAGGATCACCGCGTCGGCGGTGAATTCCGCGTCATGGGTCCGGACCGTCTTGACGGCCCCGGTGAGCTCCACGGACACGACGTCCTCGCTGCGCAAGTCCGCGCCGAAGCGCTCGGCCTGGCTGCGGATGTGGCCCATCAGCTCCGGGCCCATGATGCCCTCGGGGAAGCCCGGGTAGTTCTCGACCTCGGTGGTGTTCATCAACGCGCCGCCGTACTGCGAGCCCTCGAACACCAGCGGGGCTAGCTCGGCGCGGGCCGTGTAGAGCGCGGCGGTGTAGCCGGCCGGCCCCGAGCCGACGATGATCACGTTGTGGTGCGAGGTCACGGTGCCCCATTCTCTCGGCCGCCCTGCGGCGTGTTGCCTGAACGATCCTAGGATCGCGGCGATTCCCGCCTGGTGCGGCCGCGCCGGTCAGCCCCGCCGCGCAAGAGCCGTCAGCTCGCGGACCTCCGGGATGCGCAACCGCCAGAGCACGGCGGCCAGCACGGCGAGCCCCGCCACGCCACCGAGCAGCAGCCCGGCGAGCGAGCCGGCATGTCCCGTGCCGAGCGCGGACCGGCTGCCCACGACGGCGGCCCACGCGGCGGCGCCGCCCACTGCCGAGGCGAACACCAACTGCGTGAACACCCGGGCCACCGCCTGGAAGCGCAGGCGGCCGAGGCGGCGGGTGAGCGCGACGTGACCGACGGCCGCGCCGATCACGTAGGAGGCGGACGTCGCGACCGTCAGCGCTTCGGCGATGTGGGCCGGCTGGTGGATCGTGGCCGCGCACACCAGGACGATGAGCACCTTCGTCGCGACCATGAACACGTTGATCAGCGTCGGGGTACGGCCGTCGCGCATCGCGTAGAAGACGCGCAGCTGGAGCATGACCATGGCGAACGGGAACAGGCCGAAGGCCGAGGCGGCCAGGGCAGTTCCGATCAGCCGGCCACCGTCGACGGAGGTCTGGCCGTAGCCGAACAGGGTGACGCACAGGACGGGCCCGAGCACGATCAGGCCGGCCGTGATCGGCAGCAGGGCGATCGCCGAGAGCCGTGCGCCGAGCCCGAGGTCCTCGACGACGTCGGCGGTCTGCCCGCGCGCGGCCGATCGGGACAATCGCGGCATGAGCGCCGTCAGCAGCGAGACGACGAGGATGCCGTAGGGCATCTGCACGAGCAGGTCCGCGTTCGTGAACACGGTGAACGCGTGGTTGTCGACACCGACCTTCGCGATGACGGTGACGCCGATCTGGCTGGCCACGACGTAGCCGAGCACCCAACCGGCCAGCGAACCGACCTCGCGCATCCGGCCGAGCTCGTTGGGACGGGCGCGAAAGCGCCACTGCCAGCGGAAACCGGTCCGGCGCAGCGCCGGCACGAGCACGAGGGCCTGCGCCGCGATGCCGAGGGTGGTGCCGATGCCCAGCACCAGGATCTGCGGCGTGGTCATCGTCGCCGGATTCAGCGTCGCCGGACCGGGCATCGCCCAGAACAGCCCGATCGTCGCGATCATCACCACGTTGTTCAGGACCGGGGACCAAGCGCCGGGGCCGTAGCTGTGCCGGATGTTCAGCACCGCCATGAACATCGCCCCGATGCCGTAGAAGAAGATCTCCGGCAGCAGCAACGTGGCGAAGAGGCTGGTGAGCGAGCGTTGCGCCGCGTCGGGCACGAACGCGCTGGCCAGCAGCGGCGCGCACGCCACGGCGACGAGCGTCATCGCGCCCAGGGCCGCGGTCGCGATCGAGAGCAACCGCTGCGTGTAGGCGACGCCGCCGTCCGCGTCGTCCTCCTGCGCGTGCACGAGCAGCGGGATGAGCACGCTGGACAGCACGCCGCCGAGCAGCAGTTCGTAGACCATGTTCGGGAAGTTGTTCGCCACGTTGTACGCGTCGCCCACCCCGTGGATGCCGATCGCGGCGACGAGCATGCTGCCGCGCAGGAAGCCGGTGATCCGGCTGACCAGGCTGGCGAGCGCCATGGTGCGGCTGTCGGCCATCAGGCCGCGGGACTCCTGCTCGTCCGCCGGCTGCTCCCGGACCGCGGCGAGCGTCTCCGCGGCAGGCCGGGTGCCCGGTCGCAGCCGCCTCCTGCCGACGTAGGTGGGCGGGCTCCACGCCGGCTCGTGCTCGTCCTGGCTCCAGTCGGCGAGAAGGACCGAGGTCATCGGGTCGGCCTCGGTGAACATCCGCGGCTCGACCTGTCCCCGGGACGAGTGCAGCGACGGAGCGCTCCAGCCGTCCTCGAGATCGGTCACGCGCGTTTCCCGCCGGCCGAGCCCGCGCCCTGGGCGACCAGCGGCGGGACGGCTGGCGGGGGAGGAGGTCTGCGGTGCCAGCGTCGCGCGACCCGCACGAGCAACGCGAGAGCGAGCACCACGGCGGCGGCGATCGTGATCAGCTTGCCGATCTCGCCGAGGGCGGTGCTGTGCACCGAGAGCTCGAGCGGGCTGCCGACGGGGGTGTCCTTGGGCGTGAGCAGGACGACCTGCACCCTGATCCGGCCGGCCCGGTCGACGTGCACCGGCACCCGCAGCTGCGTGGTGTGATCCGGCACGATGGTCTTAACGCCGATGTCGTCGGCGGAGAACCCGGGCAGGCCGCCCACCGTCTGGATCCTGATGCGTACCGACACCCCGACCGGCAGGGTGTTCGCGATCGTCACCGGCAGGGGGGAATCGGTGCTGCCCAGGGTGTAGGTGCCGGTGGTCGGGACGGCCAGGTGCACGGCGTCCTGAAGCGCGTGCACCTGACGGCTGAGCCGGGTCGCGTACGCGGCACGGACCGCTGTCGCGCTGCCCCAGTCCGCCGACGCGGTGCGCTGGGCGGCGGCGGGCAACGTGCCGAGCAGGGTCTGCGCATCGACCGGTCTGGTGATCATGCTGGTGAGCGCGGGAACCGCGGCGGCGACCTCGTGCGCGACGTCGATCGTGCGATCCGGCAAACCGCTCCGCTGTTGCAGCACGAGCCGGCCCTGCGCGACCTTGGCGACCGCGCCGCCGACGGCGCGCCGCAGCGAGATCGACGTGGACCAGGGCGTACGCGCGGTCTCCACGATCGCCCGGGCCGCAGTCGCCGGGTCCGGGTTCAGCCCGCGCGGCGCAGTGAGCACGACGTAGTGCGAACGGCTGCCGTCCTCGACGGCCCGGACCGCCAGCTCGGACACCAGCAGCGGCAGCGAGGCCAGGCCGGTGGCATCCGGAGTGAGCACCTGTGCCACGTAGCGCTCCAGCGTCGAGGACGTCACCGCGGCGACCGCGGGACCGGCATCGGTCGCCAGCGGAGCGAGCGCATCGCGGGGCGGGGGGACATCGGTGCCCCCGCGCAGCGTCTTGTCGTCGACGAGCACGATCCCCGTGCCCTTGCGGACGAGGTCGGTGAGGGTTGCCTGGCTGAGCGTCTCGTCCTGCGGCCAGGCGATGTCCTGCTGGGGCGTGCGGCCGCCGAGCGCGGCGGCGACCCGGGCCTGGGCGGCCGGCGCCAGATGGTTCGCCCAGGCCAGGCCGTGCCCGGCGAGCGATTCGACGTCCGGGTCGGCGAACGCGGTGAGCGCGATGTCGGTGCCGGGATAGTCGAGAACGGCACGCAGGCGGGCGAGCCACGCCCCGGCGGCGGCGGCTCCGGTGCCCGCGACGGTGCCGTGCCCGGCGACGCTGACGCGGTAGCTGCCGGCGCTCATCACTTCCAGCTCGTCGATGAGGTCCGGGTCGACGACCAGCGTCATCGGCACCGACTGCCCCACCATCTCGACGACCGACAGCATGCGGTCGAGGCGTCCGCCGGTGGACGCCGAGGCGGCGAGATCGTCGTCGGTGAACACGGTGTCCGACGTCAGCCGGTGCGGGCGTTCGAGCAGCGGCCAGACCCAGCTCACCTGCACCGGCCGCGGCCGGGAGATCCCGAACGCGGGCACGAAGGTCTGCGTCGAGCCGACGACGGTGTCCCCCGCCGCAGTGGTGACATGCACGGCGAAGTACAGCGGGTAGATCCGGTTTTGGCAGATGCACAGCCCGGCGTCGTCGAGGATCGTGTCGCTGGAGCTCGTGTAGTCCAGGGTCGTGCTCGCGTGTGCGGCGAGCGCGGTCGTGGCCGGCCGGGTCGCGGCGAAGGTGCCGGCCTCGGTCGGGTCCGGCGGCAGGGGGTGCGCGATCGCCGCGTCGAGGCCCTGCTGGGTGCTGATCGGATTCCCGCGCGCGCCCTTGACGGTGAGTTTGCCGAACGCCTGCGCGGTCGCGTTGGTGAGCCGCAGCTCGACGGTGAGCGGTTTCTTGCGCGTCGTCGCCGACGGGGTGCTGGGCGTGACGTCGCGGACGCTGACCACGATGCTGTTCGCCGACGTGGCCGCGGTGGCCGCGGCGGCGGGTGCGGCGGTGTCGAGGTTCGCGGCGCCCGCCGTCAGCAGCGCGGCCCCGGCCAGGGCTGCGAGCACGGTCGTACGGATCACGCGGTCTCCGCGAGCAGCCGGCCCGCCGTGTCGACCAGGCCGCGCTCGTCGGGATAGGCGAGCTGGGCGGTGATGTCCGCGAACGGCACCCACGCCACCTCGGCGACCTCGATGTCGGCGTCGGAGAGCTGCCCGCCCACCGCCCGTAGCAGGAAGTGGCGCACGGTCTTGTGCACGCGCCGCCCCTCAGCGACGAACCAGAAGTCGATCGTCCCCAGTTCGGCGAGGATCTCACCGCTGATCCCGGTCTCCTCGGCGACCTCGCGAACGGCGGCGTGCTCGGCGGACTCGCCGTGCTCGATGTGACCCTTCGGCAGCGACCAGAGCAGCCGTCCGGTTCGGTCGACGCGCCCGATCAGCGCACCGCGCGGCACGCTGCCGGCCAGGTCGACGACCAGACCGCCGGCGCTGAACTCCTCGACCTGGCTGAGCCTGCGGCCCCGCCGCCGGCGCGGCTGGGGCGTGCCGCGCTCGGAGCGAGACTGTGACCCGGTCTCGGGCCGAGACTGCGACCCGCGCTCCGAGCGAGACTGCGACCCGCGCGACATGGCCCGATGGTAACCGCCTGTCGGTACGCTGGCGGGCCGTGACCGCACCGCGCGCAGCCGTCGTCCGAAACCGCCGCCCGGTTCCGGCTGGCGCCGCTGCGTCGGAGCGGACCCCGCGGTGACCGTCCCCGCCGACCTGATCACCGTGCCGCCCGAGGCGGCTGCGCTCGGTGCCGCGTTCGCGGCCGAGGGTCACCAGCTGCACCTCGTCGGCGGCACGGTCCGCGATGCCCTGACCGGACGCCCGGACGAGGACCTGGACTTCGCCACGGACGCGCGACCCGAGCAGGTGCTGCGGATCGTGGCGCCGCTGGCGGGCGCCACCTGGACGACCGGGATCGAGTTCGGCACCGTGGGCGCGCGGGTGGGCGAGCGGCCCTGCGAGATCACCACCTTCCGCGCCGATCGCTACGACCGGGTCAGCCGCAATCCCGAGGTCGCCTACGGCGAGTCGCTGCACGACGACCTGCTGCGGCGCGACTTCACGATGAACGCGATGGCGCTGTCGGTCACCGGCGACCGGGCCTTCAGCGACCCGTTCGGCGGCCTGCCCGACCTGGCCCGTGGGCTGCTGCGCACGCCGGCGGCACCCGAGGAGTCCTTCGCCGACGATCCGCTGCGGATGTTGCGGGCAGCGCGGTTCGTCTCCACGCTGGGGGTGAGCCCCGCGCCGGACGTCCGCGCCGCGATGACGGTCATGGCCGGTGAGCTGGGCCGCGTCACCGCCGAGCGGGTGCAGGCCGAGCTGGCCAAGCTGCTCCTCGGCGCCGCGCCACGGGCCGGTCTGGAACTGCTCGTCGACACCGGCGTGGCCGAGGTGGTGCTGCCGGAGCTGCCGGCGCTGCGAATGGCGGCCGACGAGCACGGCCAGCACAAGGACGTCTACGCCCACACGCTGCAGGTCCTGGAGCAGGCGATCGGCCACGAGGACGGCGCTCCGGATCTCACGCTGCGCTGGGCCGCGCTGCTGCACGACGTCGGCAAGCCCGCGACCCGCGAGTTCGGGCCGGGGGGGCGGGTCAGCTTCCACCATCACGAGCACGTCGGCGCTCGGCTGGCCCGTAAGCGGCTCCGCGAGCTGCGCTGCGCCAAGCAGCTCGTCGAGGACGTGGCACAGCTCGTCTTCTTGCACCTGCGCTTCTACGGCTACCGCGACGGCGAGTGGACCGATTCCGCGGTACGCCGCTACGTCGTGGACGCCGGCCCCCTGTTGCCGCGGCTGCACAAGCTCGTCCGCTCCGACTGCACGACCCGCAACGCGCGCAAGGCCGCGGCCCTGTCCAGCGCCTACGACACGCTCGAGCAGCGCATCGCCGAGCTGCAGCAGCGGGAGGAGCTCGCCGCGATCCGCCCGGATCTGGACGGCAACGAGATCATGGAGCTGCTCGGGATCGCTCCGGGTCCGCTCGTGGGGCGGGCCTATCAGCACCTGCTGGCCCTGCGGATGGAGCACGGCCCGCTGGGCCACGAGCGGGCCGTGGCCGAACTGCGAGCGTGGTACGCCGAGCAGCGCGGAGATAGACCGCAGCCGTGAGCAGGTAACCGGCACCCAGTAGCACGACGGCCGTGGGGGAGCGTCCGTCGCCCGGCAGTACCAGGGCGGTGAGCGCCGCCGCGGCAGCCAGCGCCAGGTTGAACACCGTGTCGTAGAGCGCGAACACCCGGCCCCGGTACTCGTCCTCGACGTGACGCTGCACCAGCGTGTCGACGCAGATGGAGATGCCGCGCGCGGCGAAGCCGAGCACCAGCCCGGCGGCAGGCACCAGCCACACGCGGTAGGGCAGCCCCGTGCCCACCAGTGTGAGCGCGCAGACGACGAGCAGCAACGCCGGCCACCAGGCGTAGCCCATCCGCCGGGTGGCACGTGGCGTGACGAGCGCGGCCAGGCCGCCGCCGACCGCCACCGCGGCGAGGACCTGGGTGAGTCCGGCCAGGCCGGCGCGGAAGGGGCCGTCCGCGTGGAAGTAGTTGCGGTACAGCAGGACGGCGCAGACCAGCCACAGCCCGTAGCCGAGGCGGTGTGCGCCGGCCATCGCGATCGCGGCGAAGGCCGCGGGACGGCTGCGGAGGTGGCGGGCGCCGGCGCGCATGCCGCGGACCACGTCCCCGGCCGATTCGCGGCGTGCCCGTTCGGTGACACCGGGTCCGAGAACGGTTCGCGCGAAGCCGCCGGCCGTGAGAGCGGCGGCCAGGTAGGGCACTGCGGCGGCCGCCGCGACCGCGGCGTAGGCGGTGTCGGAGCCCCCAGCGAGCAGCCGCACCCCGACCGCCGCGCCGCCGCCGAGAGCGGTGAAGATCGTCCCGAGCGTCGTCGACACCGCATTGGCGCTCACCAGCTCCCGGCCGTCGACGACGTGCGGCAATGCCGCGGACAGCGCCGCGTTGAAGAACCTGCTCACCGACAGCAGGACGAGCGCGCTGGCGTAGAACGGCGCGCTGTGCACGCCACCCGCGATCTCCAGCGCGAGAAGGAGCGCGCCGGCCGCGCGCAAGCCGCTGCTCAGTGCCAGCACCCGCTGGCGCCACCACCGGTCCAGCAGCACGCCCGCGAAGGGACCGACGAGCGAGTACGGCACGAGCAGCACGGCGAATCCCGCGGCGACGTCGGTCGCGCTCGCCTGCCGTTCCGGGCTGAACAGCACGGCGCCGGCCAGGCTGGCCTGCAGGACACCGTCGCCGAACTGCCCGGCCAGGCGCACCGCGAACAGGCGCCGGAAACCCGCCCGGGCGAGTATCGAGCGGACATGACCCTGGAGCGGCACGACGACGACGCTAGTGCTGCGGCGGCGCGGGGCGCGAAGATGGTCGCCATGACGGCGGCGAACTGGGCATCGCTCGGCGGCTTGGCGCCGGCCGGTGGCCGCCTGCTCGTCGCGAGCCCGCTGCTCACCGACCCGCATTTCGCGCGCACCGTCCTCTACCTGCTCGAGCACGACGGCGGCGGCACGGTCGGCGTGGTGCTCAACCGGCCCAGCCACACGCCGGTGGGACAGGTGCTGCCGGACTGGCAGGACGCTGTCAGCGGGCCGGCCGTGGTGTTCGGCGGGGGCCCGGTGCAGCCCGACGGTGCGCTGTGCCTCGGCCAGCTCGACGCCCCGGGCGGCCATTCCCCGGCAAGCGGGGAGGTCCCCGTGGACGGGCCGGGGGTGCGTCGGGTCGTGGACCGGGTCGCCACCGTCGACCTCGACGGCGACGTCGCGGTGATCGGCGGGATCACCAGCCGCCTGCGGGTCTTCGCCGGGCACGCCGGCTGGTCGCACGGCCAGCTCGACGCCGAGCTGGCCGAGGGCGCGTGGTGGATCGTGCCCGGCAGCCCCGCCGACCTGTTCAGCGACGACCCGCGACCGATGTGGTCGCGCGTGCTGCGGCGGCAGGCGCCCCCGCTGAACCTCGTCTCGACCTATCCCGTCGACCCGCTGCTCAACTGAACGGGCAGTGCGATCCGCTCAGCGCTCGACGGTGCCGTCGATGCAGTCCTCGACGGCCTGGCGGGCACGCTCGTCGGAGTACTGCACCGGCGGCGACTTCATGAAGTAGCTCGACGCCGACAGGATCGGGCCGCCGATACCACGGTCCTTGGCGATCTTGGCCGCGCGTAGGGCGTCGATGATGATGCCCGCCGAGTTCGGCGAGTCCCACACCTCGAGCTTGTACTCCAGGCTCAACGGCACGTCGCCGAAGGCCTTGCCCTCCAGGCGGACGAAGGCCCACTTGCGGTCATCGAGCCACGCCACGTAGTCCGACGGGCCGATGTGCACGTTGTCGGTGCCGAGGTCGCGGTCGATCTGCGAGGTGACCGACTGCGTTTTGCTGATCTTCTTGGACTCCAGGCGCTCGCGCTCGAGCATGTTCTTGAAGTCCATGTTGCCGCCCACGTTGAGCTGCATGGTGCGCTGTACCTCGACGCCGCGGTCCTCGAACAGCTTGGCGAGCACGCGGTGGGTGATCGTGGCGCCCACCTGCGACTTGATGTCGTCGCCGACGATCGGCACTCCGGCAGCGGTGAACTTCTCGGCCCACTCCGGGGTCCCGGCGATGAAGACCGGCAGCGCGTTGACGAAGGCGACCCCCGCGTCGATCGCGCACTGGGCGTAGAACTTGGCAGCCTGTTCCGAGCCGACGGGCAGGTAGCAGATCAGCACGTCGACGGCCGCGTCGCGCAGCACCTGAACGACATCCACCGGCTCGTCGCGCGACTCCTCGATGGTCTCGCGGTAGTACTTGCCCAGGCCGTCAAGGGTGTGACCGCGCTGGACCGTGACCCCCAGCTCGGGGACGTCACAGATCTTTATGGTGTTGTTCTCGCTGGCCACGATGGCCTGCGACAGGTCCGTACCCACCTTCTTGGCGTCGACGTCGAACGCGGCGACGAACTGCACGTCGCTGACGTGGTACGGGCCGAAGTTGACGTGCATCAGGCCCGGGACTCTGGTGCCGGGCTCGGCGTCGCGGTAGTAGTGCACGCCCTGGACGAGCGACGCGGCGCAGTTGCCGACTCCGACGATGGCGACCCTGATGGACCCGCTCGTGCCGGCGTGTGTTGCTGAACCCATCAGGGCTCCTCCTTGTCGTTGGTGCTGGTTGCGGGTAGGTGCGGTGCTCGATGCTCCGACGCCCTGGCTGGCGACGTGCGCTCGTGTTCGATCAGTTCGGTGAGCCAGCGGACCTCGCGGTCGACGGACTCCAGGCCGTGCTCGTGCAGTTCGCGCGTGTAGCGGTCGAGGCGTTCGCCCGTCCGGGCCAACGTGCTCTTCATGCCCTCGCGTTGTTCTTCCACTCGCCGGCGCCGGCCCTCGAGGACCTGCAACCGGATCTCCGAGCGCGTCTGGGCGAAGAACGCCAGGCGCGCACCGAATCCCTCGTCGTCGAAGGCATCGGGTCCGACCTCCGCGAGCAGGTCGGCCAGATGCTCCTTGCCGTCGGCGGTCAGGCGGTACACCCGCTTGCCGCGCCGGGACCGGGCCGGTGCGGCGCCGAGCGTTGCCAGCGGCGCCTCCTCGGAGATCCACCCGGCCTCGGACAGGCGCCGAAGGGTCGGGTAGAGCGAACCGTAGGAGAAGGCCCGAAACGTGCCGAGCAGGGTGGCCAACCGCTTGCGGAGTTCGTAGCCGTGCATCGGGCTGTCGTTCAGCAGCCCGAGGACGGCAATCTCCAGCATCCGGCCGGCCTCTCTATCTCGACGTGATGTATCAGCACGATACATCACGACCGCCCAGCCCGCCGCCGCCGTCGCGCGGTGGGCAAGCAGTTACCGTTGAGTAACCCCGCACGTGTCAGGAAGGACGCCCGTGAGCCCTCGCCGCGCCGCCGTCGTCGGCGGAAACCGCATCCCGTTCGCCCGCTCCAACGGCCGGTACGCGCACGCGTCCAACCAGGACATGCTGACCGCCACCCTCGACGGACTCGTCGCGCGCTTCGGCCTGCAGGACGAGCGCGTCGGCGAGGTGGCCGCCGGCGCCGTCCTCAAGCACAGCCGCGACTTCAACCTGACCCGCGAGTGCGTGCTCGGCTCGAAGCTCTCGCCCTGCACCCCGGCCTACGACGTGCAGCAGGCCTGCGGCACCGGGCTGGAAGCGGCGATCCTCGTCGCGAACAAGATCGCACTCGGCCAGATCGACTCGGCGATCGCCGGCGGCGTCGACACGACCTCGGACGCCCCGATCGCGGTGAACGAGGACCTGCGTGGCGTGCTGCTCGAGCTCAATCGGGCCAAGTCGCTGAGCGCGCGCCTCAAGGCGCTCGGCGGCCTGCGCCCGCAGCACATCGTCCCGGAGATCCCGGCGAACGCCGAGCCGCGCACCGGACTGTCGATGGGCGAGCACCAGGCTGTCACGACGCTCGAGTGGGGCATCAGCCGCGAGGCGCAGGACGAGCTCGCTGCCGCCAGTCACCACAACCTCGCGGCGGCCTACGACCGGGGGTTCTTCGACGACCTCGTGACGCCCTACCTCGGCCTGACCCGTGACCAGAACCTGCGCGCGGACACCTCGCCCGACAAGCTGGCGAAGCTGGCGCCTGTGTTCGGACGAGGCGAGGGCGCGACGATGACGGCGGGCAACTCCACCCCGCTGTCCGACGGCGCGTCCGCGGTGCTGCTGGCCAGCGACGAATGGGCCGCCGAGCATCGCCTGCCGGTGCTCGCGCACCTCGTCGACGCCGAGACCGGGGCGCTGGACTACGTGCACGGCGACAGGCGCGCCGACGGGCTGCTGATGGCACCGGTCTACGCGGTGCCGAGGCTGCTCGCCCGCAACAAGCTCTCGCTGCAGGACTTCGACTTCTACGAGATCCACGAGGCGTTCGCGTCCACCGTGCTCGTCACCCTCGCCGCCTGGGAGGACGACGCATTCTGCCGTACCTACCTCGGCCGTGACGACGCGCTCGGGGCGATCGAGCGCGCGAAGCTGAACGTGAACGGCTCCTCGCTCGCGGTCGGGCACCCGTTCGCGGCGACGGGCGGGCGCATCGTCGCCAGCCTCGCCAAACAGCTGCACGCCAACGGCGGTGGCTGCGGGCTGATCTCGATCTGCGCTGCCGGCGGGCAGGGCGTCGTCGCCATCCTGGAGGGCTGATGTCGGACAAGTACCTGAACCTCGTCAACTCGCCGATCGGCTCCGCGGTCGCCTCGCGCGTCGGGCTGCCCCGTCCCGTCGTGCTGCGCCGCTACCACGAGGGCGACCCGTTGCTGCCCGGTCCCGCGCTCATCGGCTCGACGTCCGGACGGGTGCCGGCCAGGCTGACCAAGCTGGTCAAGGCGGCCGGCGCCGAGGTCGGCGAGGCCGAACGGCTCGGTGCGCTCGTCCTCGATGCCCGGGACGCGGCCGCGCCGGCCGATCTCGCTGGCCTGCGCGATTTCCTCGCCGGCCGGCTGCGGCAGCTGCTGCCGAGCGGGCGCGTCCTGGTGCTGGGCCGCGCGCCCGGCGGCGGCGACGTGACCGTCGACGCGACTCGCCAGGCGCTAGACGGGATCGTCCGCTCGCTGGCCAAGGAACTGCAGCGCGGCTCGACGGCCAACCTGCTGCTCGTCGAGGACGAGGCGTCGCTGGAGTCCGCGCTGCGGTTCTTGCTGTCCGGCAAGTCCGCCTACGTCGACGGGCAGCCGATCCGGCTCGACGCGGGTGTCGCCCCGGCGCCGAAGGACTGGGACCGTCCGCTGGCGGACAGGACGGCCCTGGTCACCGGCGCCGCGCGCGGCATCGGCGCGGCGATCGCCGGGGTGCTCGCCCGCGACGGCGCGCACGTGATCGTCGCCGACCTCGCGCAGGCGGGTGAGGCGCTGGCGAAGGTGGCCAACCGCGTCGGGGGCACCACGCTGCACCTGGACGTCGCCGCCGCCGACGCGCCGAAGCGGCTGCTCGAGCACCTCCAAGCGCACACCGACGGGCTGGACGTCCTGATCCACAACGCCGGAATCACGCGCGACAAGCTGCTGGCGAACATGAAGCCACCGCAGTGGGACTCCGTGATCGCGGTCAACCTGGAGTCGCAGCTGCGGATCAACGCGGCTCTGCTGGACGGCGAGGGGTTGCGTGCGCAGGCGCGCGTCGTGGCCCTGTCCTCCACGACCGGCCTGTCCGGTAACCGCGGCCAGACGAACTACGGCGCGACCAAGGCCGGGGTGATCGGGCTGGTGCGCGCGTCGGCTGCCGCGTTCGCCGAGCACGGGAACTCGACGATCAACGCCGTGGCACCGGGCTTCATCGACACCGAGATGACGGCCAAGATGCCGATGGCGACGCGGGAGGTGGCGCGGCGGCTGTCCTCGCTGCAGCAGGCCGGCCTGCCGATCGACGTGGCCGAGGCGGTGGCGTGGCTGAGTTCGCCGGGCGCCGGCGGCGTCAACGGCCAGGTGCTGCGCGTCTGCGGGCAGAACCTCGTGGGCGCGTAACCGTGGCCGTCACGATGCCCAGCTCGCCGCCGTCCCTCGCGGCGCTGTACGTGCGTGCGGCGCTCACCGCGCCGCTGCGGCACGGCGACTCACTTCCGGACTCGGTGCACGAGCTCGGCGATCAGCCGATCGACGCTCGCCGCCTGGCCGACTACGACCGCGTCTGCGGCTGGCGGGTCGCCGACGTGCTGCCGCCGACCTACCTGCACGTGCTGGCGTTCCCGCTGTCGGTGGCGCTCATGGTCGAGCCGGCATTCCCGTTCCCGCTCGTCGGGCTGGTGCACGTGGCGAACTCGATCACCGTGCACCGTCCGGTGACCGTCGGGGAGACGGTGTCGTTCACCGTTCGTGCCGCGGACCTGCGCCCCCACTCGGCCGGGCGTCAGTTCGACCTGCTGGCCGACGCGAGCGTGGCGGGCGAGACGGTCTGGTCGGGCCGCAGCACCTACCTGCGCCGCGGCGGCAAGCCTGCCGAGCGGCCGGCGTCCACCCGGCGGGCCGCCGACGGCACCGAGCCGCGCTGCGCGCTCTCCCAGCTGCGGGTACCGGGTGACATCGGCCGCAGGTACGGCGCGGTGTCCGGCGACCGCAACCCGATCCACCTGTCCGGCCTGAGCGCGAAGCTGTTCGGCTTCCCGTCGGCCATCGCGCACGGCATGTGGCTGCTGGCACGCACGCTGGCCACGCTGGAGGGCCGGCTACCGGACCGCTACACCGTCGACGTCGCGTTCAAGACGCCCGTCTTCCTGCCGTCGACGGTGACGATCGCCGCCGAGCACGTCGAGGACGGCTGGACGCTCGACGTCCGCAACGCAAAGTCTGGCAAGCCACACCTGGCCGGCAGCGTCACGTCCTGATCAACACCCATCGATACCAGAGGTGGATGCCGACGGTTCAGGCGGAGACGTGCTCGAGGTGCGCGCGCAGGAACACGCCGAGATCGCGGGTGGCATCGCTCGCCTCGCGCAGCATCCCGGCCAGGATGTGCCCGCTGTGCCAGAGCAGCGGGTACTCCACCAGCCGCACGTCCACGCCGGCCTCGGCCGCCAGCGCGCCGAAGCGCTTGATCTGGCCGTTGAGCATCTCCTGCGCGCCGCAGTGGATCAGCATCGGCGGCAGGCCGTCGAGGCGCCCGTGCAGGGGTGCGTAACCGGGATCCGTCGGGGACGCGCCGCCGCGGTAGCGTGCCGCGTTCGCCCGTCCCCACGCCAGGTTGACGACGAAGTCCCGCTCGGGCATGTCCTCGTCGGCCGGGTCCGTCCACGGCGAGAGTAGGCCGAGCGCTGCCGGGCGCAGGCCGGCGTCGGTGAGGACGCGGGCTGCGGCGACGGCCAGGCCGCCGCCGGCCGAGTCACCGGCGATCGCGATGCGATTCGCGGCGACGTCGGGCAGGTCGACCAGGCCGCGAAACGCGGCAGTCGCGTCCTCGAGCGCCGCCGGGTACCTGTGCTCGGGGGCGAGGCGGTAGTCGAGGGTGTAGACGGGCGCGCCTGCCGCCCGCGCGAGGTGCGCGGCCATCGCGCGGTACATCCGCGGTGAGCCGATGACGTACCCGCCGCCGTGCAGGTAGAGGATCGCGGTGCCGCCCTCGGCCGCGTCGGACGTGACCCGCTCGGCCGGGCGGTCGCTGAGTGTGACGTGCTCGACGCGGGTGCCTCGCGGGACCCGGTTCAGGCGCACCGAAGCCTCGCTGAGTCGCCGCTGCGTCGTGACCGTGCGCCGGTCGTCGAGCGAGATCCGGTAGAGCGGTCCGCACACTGCCACCACGACGCGCCGGGGCAGGTGCGTCATGCCGAGACCCGGCCGGAATCGCTGCCCGAATCGCTACCGGAGTTGCTACCGGAGACATCGCCTGAGACGCTGCCGGAGACGGCAGCGGCGGCCGCTGCCGCCGCGTCCGGCGTCGCGGCGACCGGTGCCTGCGCGCTCGGCGCGAGGCGTCCGGCGGCCATCGCGAACACCCGCTGGTAGCGGGGGCCGACGAGGCGTACGAACAGGTCCAGCGCCTTGGCGTCCGCCCCGACCACCGCGCGCGGACGGTTGCCGATCACCGCCCGCAGGATGGTCCTGGCCGCCGATTCCGGAGACGTCTTGGCCAGCCGGGCATCGAAGAACTCGGCGAGCTGCCGAGCGTCCTTGCCCTCGACCGCGCCGGCATTGCGGGCGATCGCGGTCTTGATCCCGCCCGGATGCACGCAGGTGACCTGGACCGGATGCCCGGCGATGATCATTTCCTGGCGCAGCGACTCGGTGAAGCCGCGTACCGCGAACTTGGCCGCGTTGTAGGCGCTCTGGCTCGGCATCGCGAGCAACCCGAACAGGCTGGAGATGTTGACGACGTGCCCGTCGCCGGACGCGATCAGGTGCGGCAGGAACGCCTTGGTGCCGTTGACGACGCCCCAGAAGTCGACGTCCATGACGCGTTCGATCTGCTCGAAGCTCATCTGCTCGACGTCACCACTGAACGCGACTCCCGCGTTGTTGAACACGATGTTGACACTGCCGTACTCTGCGGCCACGGTGTCGGCGTAGGCGAGCACCGCCGGGCGGTCGGTGACGTCCAGGCGCTGCTCGTGCACCGGGGCTCCGATGACGCGTACGTGCTTGGCGGTCTCGGCCAGCCCGGCCAGGTCGACGTCGCTGATCGCGAGCCGTGCGCCGCGGCGCGCGAGGTCATAGGCGAGCGCCCGTCCGATCCCCGATCCGGCTCCGGTGACGACGGCGACCTTTCCTGCGACGCGGGTCATGCCGGTACCCCTTCCTCGACGAGATCGTGCTGGTGCCGGGCGGCGCCCTGCGAGCGGACGGAGGTGCGATAGGCGCCCAGGTCGAACCTGCGGGTCAGCTGGCGGAACAAGAACGTGAAGCTGGGCCAGAGCGTGGTGTTGTTGCCGTGGGCGTCGAGATACCAGCTGGCGCACCCACCAGTGGTCCAGATCGTCTGCCTCATCTGCTTCTGCAGGTTCTCGTTGTACGCCCGCTGCCGGTCCTCGCGCACCTCGAACGTCTCCAGGTCGTGCGTCTCCATCGCCTCGAGAGCGCTGGCCAGGTAGTTCACGTGTGACTCGATCATGTAGACCATCGAGGTGTGGCCCAGGCCGGTGTTCGGCCCGACGACGAACAGCAGGTTGGGGAAGCCCGCGACCGAGGCACCCTTGTAGGCCCGCTGGCCCTTCTCGCGCCACAGCTGGCCCAGGGACTTGCCGCCCACGCCGACGATGCGGTCATACGTCGGGGAGTCGGTGACGTGGAAGCCGGTGGCGACGATGATCGCGTCCACCTCGCGCACCGTGCCGTCCTCGGTGACGATCGCATTCTGACGCACCTCGGCGATGCCGCCGGTGACCAGCTCGACATGCTCCTTGTCCAGCGTCGGGTACCAGTCGTTGGAGATCAGGATGCGCTTGCACCCGATCTGCCAGTCCGGCGTGACCTGTGCCCGCAGCTCCTTCTTGTGCCGCAGGCCCTTGGCGATGTTGCGTTCGGCGAGTTTCTGTGCCGCGAGCAGGATCTTGGGCTGGAACGCGAAGCCGAGGACGAAGGACTCGCGTCCCCAGTAGATCGCCTCGCGGGCGGCGCGCTGCAGGAACGGAATGTGCTTGTAGGCAAGGCTTTCCAGCTTCGAGTACCTGCGGTCGTGACGGGGCATGACCCAAGGCGCGGTGCGCTGGTAGACGTCCAGGTGCGCGAGCCGGTCCGCGATGGCGGGCACGATCTGGATCGCCGACGCGCCGGTGCCGATCACGGCGACGCGCTTGCCGGCCAGGCCGGCGTCGTGGTTCCAGCGGGCCGAGTGGAAGATCTCGCCGGCGAAGTCGTGGATGCCCTTGATGTCGGGCAGGGCCGGCTCGCACAGCGCGCCGACGGCCGAGACGAGAACGTCCGCGCTGAACCGGCCGTTGGTGGTGTCCACCAGCCAGCTCCGCTCGTCCTCGTCCCACGCCGCGAGGGTGACGTCGGTGTCGAACAGGTGCTTGTCGAGCACGCCGTACTTCTCGGCGGTCCGACGTAGGTAGTCCTGGATCTCCGGCTGCGGCGAGAAGGAGCGCGTCCAGTCGGGGTTGAGCTCGAAGGAGTAGGAGTACAGATGCGACGGGACGTCGCAGGCGGCGCCGGGGTAGGTGTTGTCGCGCCAGGTGCCGCCGACCTCGCTGCCCCGATCGAGCACGAGGAAGTCGCTGCGCCCGTCCTTCGCGAGGCGGATCGCCGCGCCGAGGCCGGCGAAGCCGCTGCCCACGATGAGCACGCCGACGTGGCGGCGCGGGCCGGCCGGGGGACGCTTCTTGGTCGGGGTGGGTGCAGCGCTCGACTGCGTGCTGGTTGCCTGGGTCATGCTATCCAGGCTAAGTACTCATTGAACTGTGGTCAATAGCTAGTTGGCTCACATTCAATAGCGCGTAGGATGGGCTGATGGCCTCCGAGAAGCGCACCCGCCTGGACCCGGAGACGCGCCGGGCCCAGCTGATCGAGCTGGGCGTGGAAATGCTGGCCACCCGCACCCTCGACGAGCTGTCCGTCGAGGACATCGCGGCGCAGGCGGGCATCTCGCGCGGCCTGCTGTTCCACTACTTCGCCTCCAAGCAGGAGTTCCACGTCGAGGTCGCCCGGGCGGCCGCGCAGACGCTGATCGAGCGCACCGCCCCGGACGTCTCGCTCGCCCCGGTCGAGGCGCTGCGCTCCTCGCTGAGCGCGTTCGTCGACTTCGTCGAGGACAACCCCGACAGCTACCGCTCGCTGGTGCGCGGCGCGGCAAGTGGGGACGCCGAGATGCGGGCGATCTTCGAGCACACCCGGGCCACCATGGCCGGGCGCGTGATCGACGTCGTCGCGCAACTCGGCTCGCAGCTGAGCCCCCGCGCCGAGCTGGCGGTGCACGGCTGGGTCGCGTTGGCCGAGGAGTGCACGATCCGCTGGATCGACACCCGGACGGTGGACCGCGGCGCGCTGCAGGACCTGCTGACCAAGGCGCTGCCCGCACTGGTGCTGGCCGCGTCCGAGGAGGAGGTCGCCTCGCTGGTGTCGATCCTGACCGCGCAGTCCGCGATAGCGGCGAAGTAGCCTCCGACGCGAGCGCCGTCGGCGGGCGTCGAGGCGAACTAGAATGACGCACCATGGCGTTCAGCGTGGTGCGCAACCCTGATCCCCGCACTGCCGAGCAGCGGGCGGCCATCCTCGCCGAGCCCGGTTTCGGCAGGTACTTCACCGACCACATGGTCCGCGTCGACTGGACGGACGGCGGCTGGGACGCGGGCCGGGTGCTGCCCTACGGGCCGCTCACGCTGGACCCGGCAACGATGGTGCTGCATTACGGTCAGGAGATCTTCGAGGGTCTCAAGGCCTACCGTCAGCCCGACGGCTCGGTCGCCGCGTTCCGGCCCGAGGCGAATGCCGCGCGCTTTCGCCGCTCGGCGCGCCGCCTGGGCATGGCCGAGCTGCCCGAAGAGATGTTCGTCGAGTCGCTGCGGGCCCTCGTCGAGGTCGATGCCGCCTGGGTGCCGGCCCGCCCGGACGAGTCGCTCTACCTGCGCCCGTTCATGATCGCCAGCGAGGTGGGACTCGGCGTGCGCCCGTCCGCTGCCTACACCTACCTGCTGATCGCCTCGCCCGCCGGCGCGTACTTCAAGGGCGGCGTCAAGCCGGTGTCCGTGTGGTTGTCGACCGAGTACACCCGCGCGGCGCCGGGCGGTACCGGCGAGGCGAAATGCGGCGGCAACTACGCGGCCTCGATCCTCGCGCAAGCCCACGCGGCCGAGCAGGGGTGCGACCAGGTCGTCTGGCTCGATTCGGCGGAACGGCGCTGGGTGGAGGAGATGGGGACGAACAACCTGTACTTCGTCTACGGCTCCGGCCCGTCGGCACGGCTCGTCACGCCCGCACTGTCGGGCACGCTGCTGGCCGGCATCACCCGCGACTCGCTACTGACGCTTGCGCGCGAGCTCGGCTACACCGCCGAGGAGGGCAAGATCTCGACGGACGAGTGGCGTGAGGGCAATGCCTCCGGCGCGATCACCGAGGTGTTCGCCTGCGGCACGGCGGCGGTGATCACCCCGGTCGGGACGGTGCAGAGCGCGGCCGGATCCTGGACGGTCGGCGATGGTGGCACCGGCCCGGTGACCGCGCGGCTGCGCGAGCACCTGCTCGCCGTGCAGACTGGTCAGCTGCCCGACACCCATTCCTGGTTGCATCACCTCGCCTGAGCCGCGATCGTGCCCCCCCTGCGGTGGTGAATGTTGCACGATCGGGCGGGGCAGGCCTCAGCTGGTCGGCCAGCGGCGGAAGTTCTGGTACGAGCGGCTCGGGGTCGGGCCGCGTTGGCCCTGGTAGCGCGAGCCGTACTGCGCCGAGCCGTACGGGTGCTCCGCGGCGCTGGAGAGCCGGAACAGGCACAGCTGGCCGATCTTCATGCCGGGCCACAGGGTGATCGGCAGGTTCGCGACGTTCGACAGCTCCAGCGTGATATGCCCGGTGAAGCCCGGGTCGACGAAGCCGGCCGTCGAGTGCGTCAACAGCCCCAGCCTGCCGAGCGACGACTTGCCCTCCAACCGCCCGGCCAGGTCGTCGGGCAGCGTCACGATCTCCAGCGTCGAGCCGAGCACGAATTCCCCGGGGTGCAGCACGAACGGCTCGTCGCCCTTGGGCTCGACGAGCGCGGTGAGCTCGTCCTGCTGCTGGGATGGGTCGATGTGGGTGTACTGCGAGTTGTTGAAGACGCGGAAATAGCGGTCCAGGCGTACGTCGACGCTGGAGGGCTGCACGAGCTCGGCGTCCCACGGCTCGAGCACCAACCGGCTCGCGGCCACCTCGGCGCGGATGTCACGGTCGGACAGCAGCATGCGGGTGAGGCTACTAGGCAGGCGTCGACGCGACGAACTCGACGACGTGCCTCGCAAGCGCCGGACCGGCGTCCTCCTGCACGAAGTGCCCGGCGCCGGTGATCACCGGGTGCTTGCGTCCCTGCGCGCCGGGTAGCACTGACTTCAGGATCGGCGCCATCGCGCCGGTGATCGGGTCGCCGTCGCTGAACGCGATCAACGCCGGGATCGCGGACGCGGACAGCGTGGCCCACGCGGCGCGATTCGCCTCCGTGGCCGGGTCGTCCGGCGCTGTCGGGACGAGATCGGGCATGGCGCGGGGGCCGGCCTGGTAGGACTCGTCAGGAAAAGGCGCGTCGTAGGCGGCCCGTACCTCGTCGGACATCGGCCGTCGGCACCCGCTGTGCACGAACCGTCCGACGTCCAGCACCGGCGCCGTCCGGACGGCCTGTCGGAACGCGTGCCAGATCTCGGGCATCGGCTGGTCGCCGGTGGGCAGCCCGGTGTTCGCGGCGACGAGGCGCGCGAAGCGCTCGGGCTGTTCAGCAGCCAGGCGCAGGCCGATCAGTCCGCCCCAGTCCTGGCCGACGAGGGTGACGCCGCGCAGGTCGAGGACGTCGAAGGCCAGTGCGCGCACCCATTCGACGTGCCGGGCGTAGCTGTGGTCGGCGACATCGGCGGGCTTGTCCGATCGCCCGAAGCCGACGAGGTCCGGTGCGATCGCGCGCAGGCCGGCGGCGGCGAGCACCGGGATCATCCGGCGGTACAGGAACGACCATGACGGCTCGCCATGCAGCAGCAGTACCGCTTCGCCTCCGGCTACGCCTTCATTGCCGGGGGCGCCCCCACTGTCCGGGCCGTCCTCGACCCACGCCATCCGCAGGCGGCCCCCGTCGCCGTCGGGCACGTCGGCGTAGCGCGGTTCGTAGCCGAAGTCGGGCAGGCCGACGAAGCGGTCCTCGGGCGTGCGCAGGGTTCGCATGATCGCGCGTTACGGCGAGACGGGCGGCGGTGGGGACTTCTGCAGCGACGGTGAGGCGCCGGCGCCGGAGCCGGAGCCGGCCAGGTACTGCTGGGCCTGCTCCGCGGTGATCGCGCTGGCCTGCCCGCAGAACGTGCAGGTCAGCGAGCGGCGCTTGGAGACCGGGAAGAGCGGGACGAAGAACAGCGTGAACTTGCGGACCTGCTCCACAACGCGGTGCGCAGCCGGGTTGTGGCAGCTGCCGCAGACCATCGTGACGATGCCGAGCGTACGCAGGTAGGACCGGAATCCGAAGATCAACACAGTTCGCCCCTCGCTGTCGCCCGATCGTCCCTCGAGGCTAGCGGTTCGGGCTGCGGAGACCCTGCAGCGCGAGTCAGGATGGGCGGCGATCGACCCGGGTTCCGGGGAGGCCTCGTGTAGGGTTTCCGGCGTCCGCGGGTGTAGTTCAGTGGCAGAACATCAGCTTCCCAAGCTGACAGTGCGGGTTCGATTCCCGTCACCCGCTCGTCTGAACGCCTACGACGGTCATCCGGACCGGCGCCGGCGCGGCGCCGCGACTGCAGCCCCCTGGCGAGAAGCGGCGACGCTCCCGGTGCTGCGCCGTACGACGCGGTGCGGCACGCGAGAGGGCGCGGGAATGCGAACACGCCGAGCCGCATTGTTCACGACATGCCTGCCGACGCCGACGACGGCCTTGCGCTGGCCGTGCTCGACTTCGTCGGGATCGAGCACGGCGAGAGCGCGCACGCCTCGATCGAGGGGGCTGTCGGCATCGCGCAGGCCGTCGAGGCGGCTGGCTACCGCCGCTACTGGGTGTCCGAGCACCACAACATGGCCAGCTTGGCGTGCAGCTCGCCGGAACTGCTGACTGCACACGTCGGCGCACGCACGGAGCGGATCCGCGTCGGAGCGGCGGGGATCATGCTGCCGAACCACTCCTCGCTCAGGGTCGCCGAGACGTTTCGCACCCTGCTGGCGATGTACCCCGGTCGCGTGGACCTGGCGCTCGGTCGCGCGCCGGGCACCGACCCGCTGACCGCGCACATCCTGCGCCGCGGCAGCGCGGCCGACCCGGCTGCCGAGTTCCCCCAGCAGGTCGGTGAGCTGCTCGCCTTCCTCGGCGACGGCTTCCCGCCGGGGCACCCGTACGAGAAGGTGCTCGTCGCGCCGATCGTCGCGGAGCGTCCGCAGCTGTTCATGCTCGGCTCGAGCGGGTACGGCCCGCGCTTCGCGGCGGTCAACGGGATGAGCGCGGTGTTCGCCCACCACATGAGTCCCGAGCTGGCATTCGAGGCGCTGCGCACCTATCGCCGGGAGTTCGTGGCACGTGGGGACGGGGATCGTCCCTACTCGGCCATGTCCGTCCTGGCGTTCGCCAGCGACGACGACGAGGCGGTCACCGACTTCGAGGCTGGCTGGACGCTGACGATCGACAACCTCCGCCGTGGGATCCGCGAGCCGCTGCGGCCCGAACAGGTGCACGAGTTCGTCCGTTCCGAGCGATTTCGCGGCCGGCCCGCAGCCGAGCACCGCATGGTCCTCGGCGAGGCGAAGCTCGTCGCCGAGCGGCTGCTGGAGATGAAGGCGCTCGCCCAGGTCGACGAGATCGTGATCGTCACGCCCGGTCTGGACCGCGTCCGCCGGCGCGAGAGTTACCGCGCCATCGCCGAGGCGTGGCGACATGCGAGCTGAGCTCCCCGGAGGCGATCGGCCGGCGGTGTCCGCGAAACGTTCCATGATCGCCTGACTGATCTGGCCATCGAGCAGCAACGCTGCTGGCCTCGAGGTAAGCGACACTAGGGCCAGTCCCGCCCTCCGACGCAGAGGAGTCACCGTGGCCATCCACCGGCTCAATCACGCTGTGCTCTACGTACGCGATCTCGCGCGCAGCGTCGACTTCTACCGCGAGGTCCTCGGCTTCGCCCCGATAGAGGGGATGGACGGCCTGCGTGGCGCGGCCTTCCTGCGCGCCGCGGGATCGACGAACGACCACGACCTGGGCCTGTTCGAGATCGGCGCGGCGGCGGACGCGTCCGGGGCCGGTCGTAGCAGCGTGGGCCTCTACCACCTGGCCTGGGAGGTCGACACCCTCGGCGACCTGGAAGACCTGGCCGCGCGGCTGGCCGACGCCGGCGCCCTCACCGGCGCCTCGGATCACAGCACCACCAAGTCCCTCTACGGCCACGATCCGGACGGCCTGGAGTTCGAGATCGCCTGGATCGTTCCGGCAGACCGGCTCGACGATGCCGCGCGCGACGGGCGCGCCGGCATCCGTCCGCTCGACCTCGGCCGGCAGATCGCCCGCTACGGCCGCGATACCGCCGGCGGGATCGGCGTCAGCCGTCCGCTCGCCCCGAGCTCCTGACCCGCGGTCGACCGCGCCGCCGGCAGTCGCGAGAGCTGCCGGAACTCCGGGCTGCGGCGGCCCCCATAGAATCGGCATCCCGCCGTCCACCCGAAGGCTGTCCTGTGATCGAGACCGGTGTTCGAGTCCTGCTCCTGGAACAGATCCACCCCGAGGCCGAGACGATCCTCGTCGAGTCGGGCTTCGAGGTCGAGTCGCTCGGGCGGGCGCTGGACGAGGACGAGCTGGTCGAGCGTGTCGGTGACGTGTCGCTGATCGGCCTGCGTTCCAAGACCCACCTCACCGCGCGGGTGCTGGACGCGGCGCCCCGGCTCGTCGCGATCGGAGCGTTCTGCATCGGCACCAACCAGATCGATCTCGACGCGGCAACCGAACGCGGCATTACCGTGTTCAACGCGCCGTTCTCCAACACGCGGTCGGTCGTCGAACTGGCGATCGCCGAGATCATCTCGATGACCCGGCGGCTCACCGAGAAGAACGCCCTGATGCACGAGGGGATCTGGGACAAGTCCGCCGACGGTGCGCACGAGGTTCGCGGCCGCACGCTGGGCATCGTCGGCTACGGCAACATCGGCACCCAGCTCTCGGTTCTCGCCGAGAACCTCGGCATGAAGGTGCTGTTCTACGACACCGCCGATCGCCTTGCCCTGGGTAATGCCCGTCGCTGCATCTCGATGAGCGAGCTGCTCGCCGAGTCCGACGTCGTCACCTTGCACGTGGACGGGCGCGCGTCCAACCGCAGCCTGTTCGGGCAGGGCGAGTTCGCGCAGATGCGGGCCGGTTCGCTGTTCCTGAACCTCTCGCGCGGCTTCGTCGTCGACTACGCCGAGCTGCGCGCGCATATCGAATCCGGCCACATCGCCGGCGCCGCCGTCGACGTGTTCCCGGTCGAGCCGAAAGGCCGCGGGGACGAGTTCGTCTCAGAGCTGCGCGGGCTGCCCAACGTCGTGCTCACCCCGCACATCGGCGGCTCCACCGAGGAGGCGCAGCAGGACATCGGGCGCTTCGTGGCGGCCAAGTTCCGAGACTTCGTGCTGGACGGATCGACAGCGATGAGCGTCAACCTGCCCGGCCTGGCGCTGCCGCAGGCCCCCGGCACCAGCCGGTTGGTGCTGATCCACCGCAACGTGCCGGGCGTGATGGCCACGGTGAACGGTGTGCTGGCCGAGCACAAGGTGAACGTCGAGGCGCAACTGCTGGGCACCCGCGGCGAGTTCGGCTACGTGGTCACCGACGTCAGCGCCAGCTACACCGACCAGATGGTCGCCGAGCTGCGCGCCCTGCCCGAGACCGTCCGGCTACGCCTGCTCTAGCGCCCGATTTCCCGGATCTTCATGGTCGGGTGCCGCCATGGCACGCACCGCGCATCAAGATCCACGTCGGCCACCGTGCTTGCAGATGTTACTCGCGAGTAATACCATTAAGTTACTGACGAGTAACCCACGACCCGGAGCGCCGATCTGCCCGGGAACGAGATCAGGGAGTGCCACGCCATGGGCCACTACAAGAGCAACGTCCGCGACATCGAGTTCAACCTGTTCGAGGTCTTCGGCACCGGCCAGGTGCTCGGCACCGGCCCGTTCTCCGATCTCGACGAGGACACCGCCCGCGGCATGCTCCGCGAGGTGGCGAAACTGGCCGAGGGCCCGCTCGCCGAATCCTTCGTCGACGCCGACCGCAATCCGCCGGTCTTCGACCCGGACACCAACTCGGTGACGCTGCCTGAATCGTTCAAGAAGTCGTTCCAGACCCTGCAGGACAGCGAGTGGTGGCGCATCGAGACGCTGCCGGAGCTCGGTGGCCAGCTCGTCCCCCGCACGATCGTCTGGTCGATCGCCGAGCAGGTGCTCGGCGCGAATCCGGCGGTGCACATGTACATGGCCGGCGCACCGTTCGCCGGCATCCTCTACGCCAACGGCAACCAGACGCAACAGAAGATGGCCCAGCGGATGTGCGAGCGCGGGTGGGGGGCGACGATGGTGCTCACCGAGCCCGACGCCGGCTCAGACGTCGGCGCCGGTCGCACCAAGGCCGTCGAGCAGGCCGACGGTTCCTGGCACCTCGAAGGTGTCAAGCGCTTCATCACCTCCGCCGAGCACGACCTGACCGAGAACATCGTCCACCTCGTGCTGGCCCGCCCCGAGGGCTCCGGGCCGGGCACCAAGGGCCTGTCGCTGTTCGTCGTGCCCAAGTTCCACTTCGACGTCGAGACCGGAGAACTGGGCGAGCGCAACGGCGCCTTCGTCACCAACGTCGAGCACAAGATGGGCCTGAAGGCGTCGACAACCTGCGAGCTGCGCTTCGGCGAGAACCCCGAGGTACCCGCGGTCGGCTGGCTGGTGGGCGACGTGCACGACGGGATCGCGCAGATGTTTCAGGTCATCGAGCACGCGCGGATGATGGTCGGCACCAAGGCCATCGCGACGCTGTCGACCGGTTACCTCAACGCGCGGGACTTCGCCAGGACCCGGGTGCAGTCGGCAGATCTGACCAAGGCCGGCGACAAGACGGCGCCGCGGGTGACGATCATCAACCATCCCGACGTGCGACGCAGCCTGATGCTGAACAAGGCCTACGCCGAGGGGATGCGCGCGCTGGTGCTCTACACGGCCACCGCGCAGGACCGCATCATCGTGGGCGAGCACGCGGGCGAGGACGTCTCGCTGGACGAGGCGATCAACGATCTGCTGCTGCCGATCGTCAAGGGCGCCGGCTCGGAGCGGTCCTACGACCAGCTCGCGCAGGCGCTGCAAACCTTTGGTGGCTCGGGGTACCTGCAGGACTACCCGCTGGAGCAGTACATCCGCGACGCGAAGATCGACACGCTGTACGAGGGCACGACGGCGATCCAGGGCCAGGACTTCTTCTTCCGCAAGATCGTCAAGAACAAGGGCGCGGCACTCGGCGCGCTGTCGGCCGAGATCACCCAGTTCCTGGAGTCGATCTCGGACGAAGGCCGGTTGAAGGAGGAGAGCGCCGCACTGCAGAAGGCGCTCGAGGACTTCGGGGGCATCGTCGCGGCGATGTTCGCCCAGCTGATGAGCGCGCAGGAGGACGTCCGTAACGTCTACAAGGTAGGTCAGAACACCACGCGCCTGCTGCTGTCGGCCGGCGATCTGATGGTCGGCTACCTGCTGCTGCGCCAGGCCGCGGTCGCCCTGAGCAAGCTCGACGGCAACGGGCTCTCGGCCGCCGACCGCGCGTTCTACGAGGGCAAACCCGCCGTCGCCCGCTTCTTCGCCCAGACGATGCTGCCCGAGCTGGCGGCGCGCCGGGCGGTGGCTGAGTCCACGGACAACGCGCTGATGGACGTCCCCGAGGCCGCGTTCTGATCGAATCCGCGTCTCGCGGAAGGCAGTGTTGATCATCGGTAGGGTGGGGCTGGTGAGCGAGCAGCGCTGGATTGCCCTGGCCGGCGCGGTCAACGTGCGCGACCTCGGCGGCCTGCCCACTCGAGACGGCGGCCGTACCCGTCGCGACCGGCTCATTCGCAGCGACAACCTGCAAGATCTCAGCGAGGCCGACGTCCGGACGCTGGTCGACGAGCACCACGTGCGGGCCGTCGCGGACCTGCGCACCGGCGTCGAGGTCGACGCCGAGGGGCCCGGGCCGATGACCCGCGAGCCGCTCGTCACGATCGAGCACTTCTCGTTGTTCCCGGAGGCCGGACGCAACACCGACGCGGCCGCGCTCGGTGAGGACGCGCCGGCCGGCGCGCAGCCCGTCGTGCTGCCCTGGCAGCAACGGCGCGGGGATCCGGGCGAGCGCCGGCGTGGCGCGGCACAGGTGTACCTGGGATACCTCGACGAGCGGTTCGACTCGGCGATCGGCGCGTTGCGGCTGCTCGCACGCACCGACGGTGCCACCGTCGTGCACTGCGCGGCCGGCAAGGACCGTACCGGCGTCGTCACCGCGCTCGCCCTCGCCGAGGTCGGCGTGACCCGCGAGGCGATCGTCGCCGATTACGCACTGAGCGCCGAACGCATCGAGGCGATCTTCGGGCGGCTGCGCGCCTCCCACACCTACGCCGCGGATCTCGCCGATCAGTCGATCGACAAGCACCGAACGCGACCGGAGTCCATGAGCGAGCTGCTTGACGCGATCGACGAGCAGCACGGCGGCGTACCTGCATGGCTGCGCGAGCACGGCTGGATGGACGACGACGCGGCCGCGCTGCGCACGCAACTGCTGGACTGAGGCGGCGCTGCCGGTCAGCGGGCGAGGATGTTCAGCGCCGCCGGACGGATCCGCACGGTGACGGGCAGCTCGCCGAGCTGGTCACCGTCGCCGCACACCGGCAACGCCCGGTCGGCGCTGATCGTCACCTCGCGGGCGGTGCACACCGACACCTCGCCACGCGCGACGTGGGTGCCGTGCTTCGCCTCGCGCATGAAGCGGACGATCGCGCTGCGCGGGCCGTCACCGACGACCATGACGTCCAGCAGGCCGTCGTCCACGACAGCGCTCGGCACGATGCGCAGGCCGTGCCCGTACGCGCCGGAGTTCGCGATCACGACGGTATGCGCGCGAACCGTTCGCGCGACGCCGTCGGCGACCACGGTGTAGCCGGCCGCGCGCCAGGACGCGATCGCACGCACCGGGGCCAGCCGGTAGAGCAACGCGCCGGGGATCCAGCGACTGCGGTTGATCATCGCGTTGGCCACCGAGTCGATGCCGGAATAGACGTTGCCGGGCACGACCGTGCCGTCCACCTCGAGCACGTCGATCGCCCGCGCGGGCGCGTCGAGCAGCAGCGTGGCGAGCGCGTCGCAATCCGTGGGCAGGCCCAGCACGCGGGCCAGGTCGTTACCGCGTCCGGCCGCGACGATGCCCATGCTTGCGTCGGTCCCGACGACGCCGCCCGCGACATCGCGCACCAGTCCGTCGCCGCCGACGGCGAGCACCACGTCGGTCCGCTCGGCCGCCTGGCCGGCAAGCTCGACCGCGTGCTCGCGGCTACGGGTGTGCTCGACGTGCACCTGGGCGCCGCTCGCACGGATCCGCTCGGCGAGCGGCGCCCAGCGCGCGGCGGCCCGGCCCCCTCCTGCGATCGGGTTGACCAGAGCGGTGAAGGTGCGCACCTCAGACCAGCACGCCGGGGTTGAGGATGCCGGCCGGGTCGAGCGTGGCCTTCACCGCGCGCAGCGCCGCGACGGCCAGCGGTCCGATCTCTTCCTGGTAGGTGTCACGGTGCACGGTGCCGACCCCGTGGTGATGGGTGATCGTCGCGCCGGCGGCCCGGATCGCCGCGTTGGCTGCCGTTTTCGCCTCGTGCCACTGGGCAATCGGGTCCTGGGCCTGAGCGCAGACCACGGTGAAGTACAGCGAAGCACCGGTCCGGTAGACGTGCGAGAGGTGACAGAGCACCACGGGAGCGGTGCCCTGCCCGGCCAGTGCCTGGCTCAGTGCAGCGGTCACCGCAGCGCGCAGGGCGGCCAGGTTCGACCAGAACGTCGCAGTCTCGAGGGTCTCGACCAGGGCGCCGGCGTCGAGCAGCTGATCGCGCAGGTACGGAGCGCGGTAGCGGCCCTCGCGCCATGCCTCGCCCGGCGCGACGCCCAGCGGCCGGCCGCCGCCGTCGGCGAGCACGGCACTCGCAGCTGCGCGCCGCGTCGCGACCTCTCGGGCCGTGCCCTCGTAGCCGGCGATCGCCAGCGCGCCTCCCGCGGACGCTGGGCCGCCGGGATCGGCGAGGTTGACCGCCGTCTCGGCCTCGTCGGACAGGCGCAGGACGGTGGGGACGGGCCCGTCCTGCACGAGGCGCCGCAGCGCGGTCGTCCCCTCGTCGAAGGTCGCGAATCGCCAGCCGTCGTAGACGCGTTCGGCCGGCACGCGATGAGCGCGCAGCGTCACCTCGGTGATCACGCCGAGCGTCCCCTCGGACCCGAGCACGAGCTGGCGCAGGTCGGGGCCCGCTGCGGACATCGGCGCGGTGCCGAGCGTGATCGTGCCCTGAGGGGTGGCGAGCACGAGCCCGACGACCATCTCGTCGAAGCGTCCGTAACCCGCTGACGCCTGCCCGGACGAACGGGTCGCTGCGTAACCGCCGATGCTCGCGCCCTCGTAGGACTGGGGAAAGTGACCGAGCGTGAGCCCGTGCTCCGCGAGCAGTTGCTCGGCGCGGGTGGCTCGCACGCCGGCCTGCAGCGTGACGGTGCGCGACTCGAGGTCGACGGCGACGAGGCCGTCCATTCGCCGCAGGTCGAGCGCGAGGACGGCGGTGTAGCCGGCTCGTGCGGCGACCAGGCCGCCGACGACCGACGTGCCGCCGGAGAACGGCACGACGGCCACCCGGTGCGTGGTGCAGATCTGCAGGACGCGCAGGACGTCCTCGTGCGCGCCCGGGAACGCGACCGCATCCGGCGCGTCAGAGGCGTCGCCGCGACGCAGCTCGAGCAGGTCGGTGGTCGACCAGCCGCGGGTGTGGGCGATCCGGACGGCCGCGTCGTCGCGAACCTGCTCGCTGCCCAGCGCCGCCTCGAGCTCCGCGCGCACCGCGCGGGGCAGCGTGCCCGCGGGCAGGCGCGCATCCGCGGGCTCGACCGGTGGACCGTTCGGCGCGCGGACGCCGAGGGCTGCGAGTGCGGCGCCGACGGCAGGCGGCAGCTCGACAGCCCGGTCCGGATCCCCCCAACGGTAGGGGCGCATCGCGACGACGGGTAGTTGCGACTCGGTCAACGACGATTCCTCGGGTCGGCTGTACGCGCTGATACACTATGACATGTGGTGTCGCAGCAACGCAAGCATGTCCGAGCCCCTGGGCGAGCGAGCGACGAACGGCGTGCTGGGGCCAACGCGATCCCCGAGGCCCACATTCTCGACGTCACCTACGGACTGCTGCTGGACGTCGGCCTGGGGGGCACGAGCATGGCCGGCATCGCGCGGCGGGCCGGCGTGTCGCGGGCGACGCTCTATCGACGGTGGCCGAACGTGCACGCTGTCGTCGCTGCCCTGATGACCCGGGAATTCGCCGCGATGACCGAGCGCGCGTTCGATCCGGAAGCGCCATCGGCTCGGTCCGGGCTGGTGCTGGGCGTTGTGCGGATGGTGCGAGCGGTGCGCGAACACCCGCTGGTGCGCAAGATCGTTGCGGTGGACCCGGAGTTCCTCCTGCCCTACCTGCTGCAACGGCGCGGGACGAGCACCGAGCACCAGCTGCAGGCCATCGAGGCGGCGATCCGCGCGGGACGCCGCGACCACTCGATCAGGCGTGGCAACGCCGCGGTGCAGGCGCGCACGGTGTGGCTGACCGCCTTGCCGTTCGCGCTCACCGCGCCGGTCCTGGTCGACGACGACGTATCGCTCGCCGCGCTCGAGCGTCAGTGCCAGCACCTCCTCGACCGCTACCTCGCACCGTGACGGCAAGTCTGAACGCTGCGCGTCGCGCGCGTGAGCTCGACGAGCTCGTAGGCAGCGGTCCGGTGGACGTTCTCGTCGTCGGCGGCGGCGTCACCGGAACGGGAGTGGCGCTGGACGCCGCGTCGCGGGGGCTGTCGGTGCTGCTCGCCGAGAAGCACGACCTGGCCTTCGGGACGAGCCGGTGGAGCTCGAAGCTGGTGCACGGCGGCCTGCGCTATCTCGCCTCGGGGGCAATCGGTATCGCCCACGAGAGCGCGGTCGAGCGTGCCATCCTGATCGGGCGAACGGCACCGCATCTGGTCCAGCCGCTGCCGCAGGTCCTGCCGTTGCTGCCCTCGGTGTCGCGGGGCCGGGCGGCGACAGTGCGCGCCGGCTTCCTCGCCGGCGACGCCTTGCGGGCCGCGGCCGGGACGTCCGCGCAGCTGCTGCCCCGGTCCCGTCGTGTCTCGCGAACGGAGGTGCTGCGCCTGGCACCGTCCGTCCGCACCGACGGGCTGCGCGGGGGCCTGCTGGGCTGGGACGGGCAGCTCTACGACGACGCCCGACTGGTCGTCGGTCTGGCGCGCACCGCTGCCTCGCTCGGGGCCCGCGTGCTCACCCGCTGTGGGGCAGCGCAGGTGAGCGGTCACGGCGCCGTGTTGCGCGACGGGTTGTCCGGGCGCACATATGACGTCGACGCACACATCGTGATCAACGCCACCGGCGTGTGGGCCGGCGAGGTGGCACCGGGAATCGTCGTGCGGCCGAGCCGGGGTACGCACCTCGTGCTGTCGCAGGATCTCTTCGGCGGCCTGCGCGCCGGACTCACCGTGCCGGTGCCGGGCACGTCCAACCGCTTCGTCTTCGCGCTGCCCGCGCCGGAGGGGCGCGTCTACGTCGGCCTCACGGACGAGGACGCGCCGGGACCCGTCCCGGACGTGGCCGTGGCCTCGGCTGCCGAGGTCGACTTCCTGCTCTCGACGATCAGCTCGGCACTGCAGCGGCCGCTGGCACGTGACAGCCTGCTGGGAACATTCTCGGGCCTGCGCCCACTGCTGGACACCGGTGCCGCGTCGACCGCGGATCTCTCCCGCCGGCACGCCGTCATCACCTCGCCGGACGGGCTCGTCACGGTGGTCGGCGGGAAGCTGACGACCTACCGGCGGATGGCCGAAGATGCGCTCGACGCGGCATTGCGCGTGGCGGGACGAAGCGCGGCCCCGTGTGCCACGCGCAGGCTGCCGCTCGTGGGCGCCGCGCCGCGTTCGGAGCTGGCCCGCGTCGCTGCGCCGCGCCGGCTGGTGGCCAAGTACGGGACGCAGGCCGCGGCCGTCGTCGCCGAGGCGGGTGATCCGGCGATGCTCGAGCCGGTGTGTCACGGCGTGGAGACGTCCGCTGCCGAGCTGCTGTTCGCGGTGCGGCACGAAGGAGCCCTCGACGTGGAGGATCTGCTCGAGCGCCGCAGTCGCATCGGCCTGTGCGCCGGCGACCGCGAGCGCGCGACGCCGGCCGCCGTGGCCGCACTGCGGGCCTGAGCTGCGCTACCGGTGCGCGGGTTCCGGTTCGACGGCCTCGCTGCGGGGATCGATGAGGATCTTCGCGTGGGCTTCTGGTCCCGCCAGGGCGGTGAACGCGTTGTCCACGCCGGGCAGCCCGACGACGCCGGTGACGATCGCTGCGGCATTCACCGTGCCGTCGGCGAGCACGTGGTGGCCAGCGCCCGGCGCGCGGGCGAGAAGTCACTTGCGAGGACCGTGCGGATGCCGTTCGCCTTGAGCATGCAGATGACCGTGAGCCCGATCGGGCCACAACCGACGACGATCGCGACCTGCCCCTTGCGGATCTCGCTGCGCCGCACGGCGTGCAAGCCGACGGCCATGGGCTCGGTGAGCGCCGCCGCATCCGTCGAAAGCCCGTTGGGTACGGCGAACGTCAGCGACTGCTCGACGAGCATCTGCTCCGCGTAACCGCCCGGCGCCGCCACCGACAATCCGGTCGGATGAATGGCATTGCCCTGACGCAGCAACGGAAACGCCACCACCCGGGTACCGGCGGGCGGGGCGGCGCGTGACCGCGGACCGTGATCGAGCACCTCGCCGCAGAACTCGTGTCCGAGCACCACCGTCTGCTCGGAGCGGAAGATCCCGTCGTAGCCCACCTCGGCGGTCAGCGCGGCCAGCTCGTCGCAGTTGTGCCGGGCGTGCAGGTCCGAACCGCAGATCCCGCAGCGCAGCACCTCGATGAGCAACTGCCCGCGTCCCGGCCTCGGCGTCGGCACCTCGACGAGTTCGAGCTTCGCGCCCTTGCAGCTGACCGCTCTCATCGGACCCTCCTCGATGCCTGCTTCGGAGGCATCATTCTCGCCGCAGCCGCTCGCGGTAGCCAGCGGCATACTGACGCCGTGAGCGACGGTGAGGACCTTCCGGTCGTCGGACCGCTCGACGCTTCGGTGGTGCCGCGCTACATGGGGCTGCCCACGTTCGCCCGGCTGCCGCGCCGCGAGGACGTGGCGCGCATGGACGTCGCGGTCCTCGGCGTCCCGTTCGACAGCGGCGTGAGCTACCGCCCGGGCGCGCGTTTCGGGCCGGCGCACATCCGGCAGAGTTCGCGGCTGCTGCGCCCGTACAACCCGGCGCTGGACGTGTTGCCGTTCGGCAGGCAGCAGGTCGTGGACGCCGGCGACGTCGTCGTCAACCCGTTCGACATCCACCAGGCCATCGCGCAGATCGAGGCCGGTGCCCGCGAGCTCAGCGCGAGCGCGGCCTTGCTGGTGCTCGGCGGCGATCACACGATCGCGTTGCCGGTGCTGCGGGCGATGCATGCGCTGCACGGGCCGGTGGCGGTGCTGCACTTCGACGCGCACCTCGACACCTGGGACACGTATTTCGGCGAGCCTTACACGCACGGCACCCCGTTCCGTCGCGCCTCGGAGGAGGGCCTGCTCGACCGCGGGCACTGCCTTCATATCGGAATCCGGGGACCGCTCTACCACCGTCAGGACCTCGGCGACTCGAGCGAACTCGGCTTCGCGACGATCGACTGCGCGCAGGTCGAGACGTTGGGCGTCGCGGGGACGATCGAGCGCATGCGCGCGCGGCTGGGCGAGCGTCCGGTGTACGTCTCCGTCGACATCGACGTCCTGGACCCCGCGCACGCGCCCGCAACGGGCACGCCGGAGGCGGGCGGGTTGAGCTCCCGCGAGCTGCTCGGCGTGCTGCGCGGCCTCGCGGGCGCGAACGTCGTCTCGGCAGACATCGTCGAGGTGTCGCCGGCCTACGACCACGCGGAGATTACCGGTATCGCCGCGGCCCACGTCGGCTTCGAGCTGCTCTCCCTGCTCGCGCTGCGCTGAACGGCCGGCGCCGCCCGGCCTGGGCGGCCGACGCAGCTCGTCGTCCCCGACGCCTTCCCAGACGGATCGGCGCGGGCCAGAGTGTGTGCATGACGACCACCCAGCCGCGCCCCGGCGGCATCGAGGTCCGCTCGATCGACTACGTGCCGCTCGCCGAACGCCACGGCAAGGTCTGGCACCTGGGCCCGCTGTGGTTCATGTCGAATGCGCAGATCGCGACGCTGGCCGTCGGGCTGATCAGCATCAGCGAGGGCGGCAGCCTGTTCTGGTCGGTGATCGCGATCGCCACCGGCACCCTGATCGGCACCTTGTTCATGGCCTTCCACTCGGCGCAGGGCCCGCAGCTGGGACTGCCCCAGATGATCCAGTCCCGGGCCCAGTTCGGGTACCTGGGCGCCCTGCTGGTCTGGCTGTTCGCCTACGTGCAGTACGCCGGCTTCAACGTCTTCAACAGCATCCTGGCCGGCGACTCGATGAGCCGGACCGTCCACGGAGGAACCAAAGTCTGGGTCGTGATCGTCACCATCGTCGCGTTCGTCGTCGCCCTCGTCGGCTACGACCTGATCCACCGGGCCGAGCAGTTCCTGACCTACGCGATGTTGGCGATCTTCGGTGTCTTCACGATTGCCCTGTTCCTGGTGCACTACCCCAGCGGCACGTTCGATCTGGGCACGTTCAAACCGACCCCGTTCTTCGGTCAGTTCGGTGTGGTCGCCGGCTACCAGATCAGCTGGGCGATCTACGTGTCGGACTACTCGCGGTACATGCCGCCGGATGTCACCGTGCGCCGAACGTTCTACTGGACGTACTGGGGTTCGGCGATCGGCGGTGCCTGGATGATGATCGTCGGCTCCGTGCTCGCCGCGTGGGCAGGCAAGAGTTTCGACGGCAGCGGCATCGCGGAGATCGACAAGGTCGGCGATCACATCTTCAGCGGATTCGGCGCGATCGTGCTGATCCTCGCGGCGCTGGGCCTGGTCTCGGTGATGGCGCTGAACATGTACGGCGGTTCACTCACGCTGATCAGCGCGATCGACTCGTTCACCAAGATGCGTCCGACGGTCGCGATCCGGGTCTTCACGATCGGGCTGACCGGAGTGCTGTCGGTGATCGGCGCGCTGGCGGCGACGGCGCACTTCCTGACCTACTTCAACGACTTCCTGCTGCTGATCCTCTACCTGTTCATCCCTTGGACGGCCGTCAACCTGGTGGACTACTACGTGGTTCGTCGCGGTCACTACGCCATCGCCGAGATCTTCAACCCCAATGGCATGTACGGGCGCTGGGGTTGGCGCGGCATCGGCGCGTACCTGATCGGCTTCCTCGCAATGACGCCGTTCTTCAGCGTCGGCACCGCCTACGTCGGGTGGGTCGCGCACAAGCTCGGCGGCGCGGACATCTCGTTCTTCGTGGGGCTGCCGGTGGCTGGGTTGCTGTACTACCTGTTCAGCCGTTCGATCGATGTCGCCGCCGAGGTCCGTGTCGCGCGGGCCGAGGCGGACGATCTGGAACCGGCCGCGGCGCAGCACGAGCGGCCCTGAGCGCTGCTGTGTACGGCTCGGCCAACTCGACGGCGGCAGGCGTCCGCGCCGGTGAGCTGAGCGCGGTCGAGGTCGTCGCATCGGCGCTTGCCCGCATCGAGGAACTCGACCCCGCGCTGAATGCCTTCACGATCACCACGGCCGATGAGGCGCTGGCGCAGGCCGAACAGGTCGACCGGGGCGAACGCGCCGGTCCGCTGGCCGGCGTCCCGATCTCGGTGAAGGACCACGTCTGGGTTCGCGGCCTGCCCGCCAGCAACGGTTCGCGGGCGCTGGGCGAGTTCGTCGCGGAGCGGGACTGCGTGTGCGTCGCGCGCCTCGTCGAGGCAGGAGCGATCGTCGTCGGCAAGACGAACAATCCCGAGTTCTGCTACCGCGGCGTCACCGTCAACGAGCTGTGGGGCGAGACCGGCAATCCGCGTGACCCGGCGCGCACGGCGGGCGGTTCCAGCGGCGGTGCGGCCGCGTCCGTTGCCAGCGGCATGGTTGCCCTGGCGATCGGCACCGATGGCGGCGGGTCCATCCGGATTCCCGCGGCATTCTGCGGCGCCGCGGGACTCAAACCGACGTTCGGTCTCGTCCCGAAGCTGCCGGGACATCGGGGCTGGCCGACGCTGTCGGTCACCGGGCCGATCGGCGCCGACGTTGCTGACCTCGCGCTCGCGCTGTCCGTCATGGCCGGGCCGTCGCCTCTCGATCCGCTCAGCTATCCCGCGCCACCGACCGACTACCTTGCCGCGGTGCGCGAGCCGGACTGGTCGGGGCTGCGGGTGGCGGTGTCCGAGGATCTCGGCTTCGCCGAGCTCGATCCCGACGTCCGAACGGTGTACGCCGCGGCGCTCGACCGGATCGCCGACGCCGGCGCCCACATCGTGCAGGCCCACCCCGAGCCGTGCGAGCCGAGCCCACTCTGGGATCCGATCGCACTGGCCGAGGGCTATGCCTCCGACGGCCCGCTCGTCGAGGCCTGCCCGGAGCTGGTCGGTGCGGACGCTGCGGCAATCGCCATGGCGGGGAAGGCGATCTCGGCGCGCGAGTATCTCGACGCCCAGGATGCCCGGGCGCGCTACACCACGGTCTGGCTGCGCTTCTTCGACGACGTCGACGTCCTGCTCACCCCGGCCATGCCGGTGACGGCGTTCGAGCTGGGACGTCTGGGACCGGCGAGCATCGGCGGCACGCCGGTGCCGGAATCCTTCGACGGGTGGTGCGCGCTCGCGCTCCCGGCGAACCTCGCCGGACTCCCCGCCGCATCCGTACCGATCGGCGCCGGACAGCACGGCATGCCCGTCGGGCTGCAGGTCCTGGGCACGCGTTGGGCCGACGCGACGGTGCTGCGCGCGGCTGCAGCCGTCGCGTGCACCGTGCCGAGCGGGCTGAGCGGCTGAGCGTCGACGCGCGGCCAAGATCCGCCCTCAGAACTTCGCGGCCTCGGGGATGATCCGATCGCCGAACAGCTCGAGGGCGGCCGGTGAGGACGCGTCGCGCAGGCCCGTGTGCACGTGCGTGACACCGAGTGCGGCGAGCTGTTGCAGCCGCGCGAGCACAGCCTCGACGTGCTCCCCTTTCTCACCCGGATCGAGGGTCGACATAACGGTCTTCTGGATCTCGTCGTAGTCGCGGCCGAGCTTCTCGCAGTGTCCGCGCAGCACAGCCAGCTTGTGCTCCACGTCCGGGCCACCGAACAGATTGCAGGCCTGCGCGTACTGGGCGACCATGCGCAGCGTCTTGCGCTCCCCGCTGCCGCCGATGAGGATCGGCGGGTGCGGGCGCCGCACCGACTGCGGGCAGTTCAGCGTGCGTTGCAGCGTGTAATACCTGCCGGTGTACGGGCTCTCGTCCTCGCGCCACATCTGCAGGCAGATCTGCAACGCCTCTTCCAGCCGCTCGAAGCGCTCGGCAGTCGGCGGGAAGGGCAGACCGAGTCCGAGGCATTCCTCCTCGTTCCAGGCCGCGCCGATGCCGAGCCAGGCCCGGCCCTGCGAGAGCACGTCGAGGGTCGTCACCGCCTTGGCGAGCAGGCCCGGCTCGCGGTAGACGGCTGCCGTCACCCAGGCGAGCAGCTCGATGCGTTCGGTCTTCGCGGCCAGATAGCCCAACGTCGTGTAGGCCTCGAGCATCTCGTGCTCCGGAGGCCCAACCACGCTGATCTGCCAGACGTGATCCATCACCGAGAGCTTCGTGAAGCCGACGTCCTCGGCCAGCTTGGCGGTGCGTCCCAGATCGGCTGCCAGCGTGGCCGGACCGCCAGGCCAGGTGAAGTTCGCGAGGTGCAATCCGAGATCCATCCCCTCACGCTAGCCGCGCCCGAGGTGCCGGACCGGCCCCAGCCGGCTGAACAGCACCTGTGCATCGGCCGGCAGGGTTACGGTTTTCGGCCGGACGGCGGATGCTGGAGACATGACGGGTAGTGGACGGCTGCGCGGCGCCTCGGATCGGGTTCGCCGCCGCTTGGTGTGGGCTGTTCCGGTGGTGGTCGTCGGCGTGGTGGTCGCGGGCGCCACGCTGATCACGAACGCGGCGTCCGGCGCGAGTCCGCGGCTGGCGCCGCGAACCGCGGCGCAGTTGCTCACCGCGATTCAGCAGAGCACGGCAACCGCATTGTCGGGCCAGCTCGCCGAGACCGCGAACCTGGGGCTGCCCAGCCTGCCGGGCGGCGAGTCGGGTGCGTCGCTGTCGTGGCAGTCGTTCGTCACCGGCTCGCACTCGGCGCGGGTCTGGACCGACGGACCGGACCGGCAACGCATCGCGTTGCTGGGTCAGCTGTCCGAGGCCGACGTCGTCCACAACGGGCGCGACGTGTGGACGTACACGTCGGACACCAATTCGGTCACGCATATGACGCTCGGGTCCGGCGGCGCGAAGGACACCGGCCCGGTCGCTGCCGAGCTCACCCCGAGCGCGGTGACCGCACGTGTGCTCAAGGCGATCACGCCGAGCACCGTGGTCACCGTCGACACGTCTCGCACCGTCGCGCACCGGGCCGCCTACACGCTGGTCCTGCAGCCCCGCGACACCCGCTCCACGGTCGCCAAGGTGACGATCGCGGTCGACGCCGCCAGGTTCGTCCCGCTGCAGGTACAGGTCTTCGGCGCTGCCGCGGCGCCCGCGTTCACCGTCGGATTCACCCAGATCTCCTTCACCCGGCCGGCCGCCTCGATCTTCCGGTTCCGCACGCCGGCCGGGGCGAGCACGTCCGGCGATCCGTTCGGCGCGAACTCGCGCCACGCGGACGGCCCGCACTCCCGACCCGCACGATCGACTTCGGCGGTCGGCGTCCCGGCAACCCCCGGCTCGGCGAAGGTCATCGGTTCGGGTTGGACGGCGGTGCTCGAACTGCCGCGCGGCGCTGCGAACGGCCTGAGCGGCGGCCTGCTGCACGAGCTGAGCAGTGCCGTGGGCAATTCCGGTGAGCGGCTGCTGCACACCGCGCTCGTCAATGCCGTGATCATGCCGGACGGACGGACGTTCGTGGGCGCGGTCAACCCGGCGCTGCTGGAGCACGTCGCGGCCTCGACCCCGCGCTGAGGGCCCGTGGTGCCCATCTCGGCTGTTGCGCAGGCCCTGGCGACGCAGACCGTCCCGGCAGGCGCGTCCCTCGCGGTGCGCACGTCCGGGATGACGCGGCGCTTCGGCAAGCAGGTGGCCGTCGACAAGGTGGACCTGGCCGTGCCGCGCGGCGCGGTCTACGGGTTCCTCGGCCCCAACGGCTCGGGTAAGACGACCACGATCCGGATGCTGCTCGGCTTGATCGCCGCCGATGCGGGCGATATCGAAGTGCTCGGCCAGCCGATCCCGAGAGCCGCGACCCGCGTCCTGTCGCGGGTGGGTGCCCTGATCGAGGGACCGGCCTTTCATCCCTATCTTTCCGGCGCGCGCAATCTACAGCGCCTGGACGTCTGGGACGCAACCGCAGATCCGGCTACATCGGTCGAGCGCGTCACCGCCGCGCTGGCGCGCGTAGGGCTCAGCGCCGCGGCGGGCAAGAGGTATCGCAACTACTCGCTCGGGATGAAGCAGCGCCTCGGGCTGGCAGCCGCGTTGCTGCAGCCGCGCGATCTGCTCGTCCTCGACGAGCCGACGAACGGCCTGGATCCGCAGGGCACCCGCGAGGTGCGCAAGCTCGTGCGGGAGCTGGCCGGCGACGGGACGACCGTCCTGGTGTCCAGCCACCTGCTGAGCGAGATCGAGCAGGTCGCCACCCACGTGGGCATGATGGTCGGCGGCAGGCTGGTGCGGCAGGGCACCCTCGCCGACGTGCTCGCCGACGGAGCGCCCCTCGTCCGGATCCACACGCCCGATACCCGCCTCGCCCGCGCGAGCATCGAGCGGCTCGGCCTGGTCCCCGAGGCATCCGCCGTCGAATCGCCCGTCGTCACCGCGCGCCTGACGGGCGTGGCCATCGAGGACGTCGCGAAGGCACTCGTCGTGGCAGGCGTGCGGCTGCAGGGGCTCACCGTCGAGCGTCCGGACCTCGAGGACCTGTTCGTGTCGATCACTGGCGAGGGATTCGATGTCCTTCGCTGACGCGGTGCGGGGGCCGCGGGCTGCCGACGCGTCACGGACGGCGGCGCCGCAGTACGAGGACGTCCCGGCGCCGAAACGCTACCGCGGGGCGCTGGGCCGCCAGTACCGCGGCGAGGTGCGGCTACTGGTGACCCGGCGCCGCAACGCGATCCTGCTCGGCGTGCTCGCAGTGGTGCCGATCTTCATCGGCGTCGCCGTCAAGCTCAGCAATCCGCGTGGCAGCGACGGGCCGCAGTTCATCGGGCGGATCACCGGCAACGGGTTGTTCCTGGTGTTCACGGCGATCACGGTGGCGATCCCCTTCTTCCTCCCGCTCGTCATCGGCGTGGTCGCCGGCGACTCCATCGCCGGCGAGGCCAACCAGGGGACGCTGCGCTACCTGCTGAGCGTTCCGGTGGGGCGGGGGCGGCTGCTGAGCGTGAAGACGCTGGCGGTCGCCACGTTCACCGGGCTCGCGGTGCTGGCCGTCGCGCTCGTCGGGCTGGTCACCGGCGCCGCGCTGTTCGGCCTGCACTCGCTCGTGCTGCTCTCCGGTGACACCGTCAGCATCCAAAGCGGGCTGCTGCGCACGCTGGGCGTCGTCGTCTACGTCAGCATCGCCCTGTTCGCGCTCGCCGCGGGCGGCCTGCTGATCTCGACGCTCACCGAGAACCCGATCGCGGCCATGGCCGCCACGATCAGCATCGCCGTGTTCTCCGCCCTGCTGGACGCCGTCCCGCAGCTCTCGGCCATCCATCCCGCGCTGCTGACCCACAACTGGCTGGGATTCGGCGAATTGCTGCGCAGCGCGATCAGCTGGAGCGATCTCGTCCGCTGGAGTGCGCTGCATCTGGCCTACGCCGCGGTCTTCCTCAGCCTCGCCTGGTGCCGCATCACCACCAAGGACGTCACGAGCTAGCCGCTGCCGCCGGCTGCAGAACCGCCGGCGTTCGCGACGATCACTGGCCGTCCGGCGTCGGTGTCCGCAGGGTAGCGAAGCCTGTCCCACGTCGGTCAATGAATACGCTAGATTCGCTGCCTCAGGAGGGCTCGCCTAGTGGCCGATGGCGGCGGTCTTGAAAACCGCTATGGGGTGACACCCATCGTGGGTTCGAATCCCACGCCCTCCGCAACGCTCGGGTTCTCTTCCGGCGGTCAGTCGAGTTGGCGCGGTCTACTTTGTAACGTCCGAAATAGTGTCGTTCGTCCGTTCGCGCTTGGCGTTACGCCTGTTGTGACCGTCGAAACGGCCTGATCATGGACCGAGCAGGCGTAACGCGCCGCAACCGGCAAGCAAGTACGGACTGAGCAGGCGTAACGCGCCGCAACCGGCAAGCAAGTTCGCATCCGGATCCTCGGGCGGCCTTGGGCGGCGGACGCGGCGGACGCACCCCGGTCCTCGGGCGGCGGACGCGGCGAACCGGGCGACCACTCTCGCGCCGACGAGACCGCCCGCTAGGCTCTGCGGCGACGCGAGCGAGGGAGACGAGGATGCGCATCCGCACGGCAGCGGCAACCGTCATGGCGATCGCTGCTTTGAGCGCCTGCAGCAGCAACAGCAACGGTCACGGCTCGGGGGGCAGCGGGAGTTCGACCGCGCCATCCGGCGCGCCGACCAGCACCAGCAACGCCAGCACCGGCAACGCCAGCACCAGCAGCAACGCCACCGCCAGCACCGGCACGGCGTCGGCCTTCTGCACCAAGCTCTTGCAGGCCTCCGGCAAGCTGTCGGGTCTCGGCGGCGACATCAGCGACCCGAGCAAGCTCAAGTCCGCGGTCGCCGTCGAGATCTCCTACTTCCAGGACCTGAAGAACTCGGCACCGGCCGAGATCCAGCCGCCGATCGCCGACCTGATCAGCGTGCTGGGCGAGGTGCGCACGGCCCTGGAGAACCCGTCGTCGGCGAACGCGTCGGCGTTGGAGAACCTGGCCAAGAAGGTGCCTGCGGACAGCGAGAAGCTGGGGCAGTACGCGGCCTCGCACTGCACCGGCGGCTGAGGTGCGGTCCCGGCGCGAGGCTCGGTAGGCGGCAGCGATGGACGTCGGATTCGCGCTGCCGACCTCGGGTGCGTGGGCGACACCGGAGAACGTCACCGCCGTGGCCAGGGCGGCTGACGAGCGCGGTTTCCGCACGCTGTGGACCTTTCAGCGGGTGCTGTTCCCGACGTCCTCTGAACTTCCGAGCGTCTACCGCAGCGTGCTCGATCCCCTTGTCACGCTGGGATTCGCGGCCGCGTTGACGACCAGGGCGCGCCTCGGGCTCGCCGTCGTGAACGGGCCGTTCTACGCTCCGGCCGTTCTCGCCAAGCAGCTCGCGGCCCTCGACGTGCTCTCGCGCGGGCGCCTGGACGCGGGAATCGGGCTGGGCTGGTCCCGCGAGGAGTACGCGGCCGCGGGGATCCCGATGCGGCAGCGCGGGCGGCGATTCGACGAGTGGCTGGACTGCCTGAACGCGTTGCTGAGCGAGGATCCTGTCGAGTTCGACGGGGAGTTCTACCGCGTCCCGCGCTCGCACGTCGCGCCGAGACCCGTGCAGCGCCCCCGTCCACCGTTGCTGATCGGGGGCAGCGCCGACGCCGCGTTGCGCCGTGCTGGAACCCGCGGCGACGGGTGGATCAGCAGCAGCCAGGCTCGGATCGAGGACGTCCGCGCCGCGGTGGTGAGCGTGCGGGACGCGGCAGAGCGCGCGGGCAAGGCGCGCTCGGCGGTGCGCTGCGTGGTCCGTGGCGTGACCGTGTTGTACGACGCGCCGATCGAGTCGTCCGAGCGCGCTCCGCTGCACGGGTCCGTGGACCAGCTCCGCGAGGACCTCGGCCGTTACGAGAACTGCGGGGTGGACGAGGTGTTCTTCGACCTCAACTTCGATTCCGAGCACGTGGGCGATCCCGGTGCCGATCCGGACGCCGCGATGGAACGGGCGTTCGCGGTTCTGGACGCCTGCGCCCCGGGTCGGCGGTGAGCCAGGCGATCACCCGCGTCACGACACCGAACCGACGGTCGCGACGCAGGTGACGCAGGCTCAGCGGCGCACTCCTACTTCGGGCAGGGGTTGGCCGACAGGATCCGCTGATAGTCGTTGTACTCGTGCACCACGGTGCCGCCCGGTCCCGGGTAGGCGACCTTCAGCAGCGAGCCGTACTGCGCGTTCTTGCCGTAGTCGTTCTGCGTGAAGCCGGGCACGTCCTGGCCCGGAGCCCACGCACAGCCGCCCAGCGCGCGTCCGGTGGTGTAGTAGGGGTAGAACGCGGCCGGCTGGTACTCGTCGGTCTGCGGGATGACGCTGCATCCCGCCCCCGTACTCCGGTTGCACTGGTAGAGCTGCGCTTCGATGTCGGGCAGATCAGTGTTGAAGCCCACCCGCGTGTAGTTGGTGTTGTAGGCCGGTCCGGTCAGTGGACTGGTGAAGATGGTCGGGCTCGGTGCCAGGTTGCGGTTGGCGCTCGGCCAGTCCGGCAGGTAGGACAAGCCGTCGAAGCCGATGTTGGAACCGGTGCAGCCGGAGACCCGCACCAGCGTGCTCTGCCCGGCCGGGAAGCAGCCGTAGTCGTCGCCGTCGGCGGGCTCGGTGTTGCTGCCGGCACCCTCGTTCCCGGTGCAGACACCGGTGCTGCGGTCCACCTGTGAGCAGTAGTCGAAGTGCCCGATCTCGGTGTCGAACGCGATGTTGTACGTCGCCGCGGCCCACGGGACCGTGGTCTGCGTCGTGGAGGTCGAGTACATCGGGTGGAAGTCATAGGGGATGTTGCGGCAGGTGGTGGACGGGCTCGGCGCGTACTGAATCTGCCCGAAGCCGTTCGCTGCGCTCGCCGTCATAGATCCCGACTGACCGGTCGTGGTGTCGCTCACGATGGTCTGCAGGCCGTGCTGGGTGTCGTGCAGGGTGACCGAGTAGCGGTCACCGGGGTTGAGGAACAGGTCCTGGCTGCGGTTGGGACGACCCGAGGCGACCGGGTCGAAGTTGATCGGGTTGGGTGGGCCCTGCGGCTTGCCGCTGTGGGTGAGGTAGGCGAAGTTGACGTACTCCTCGCCGGTGAGCGGTCCGGTGGACTGGCAGCTCGTGTTGAGGGCACGGCCGGTCAGCGCGTTCAGCGAGAGGCTGTCGATATTCATCGCGACGCACCACTGCGTGGCCGAGCAGCTGAACCCGTTGAACTGCTGCACGAATCCCGGCGGGTAGAACTGCAGCTCCATGAACGCGGTGCCGGCATGGTAGGGGCTGCCGGGCCTGGTGATGTTGGCGTTGCTGTCCGGGATGCAGGTCTTCACCGTCTCGGGGTAGGACTGCGAGTCGCACATCGCCATGCCGTACCAGTACGCGGCGTAGAGCTGGAAGTTGTAGGAGCGCTTGCCGGGGATCGGTTGCGGCGGCGGGTCCTTGGGGATGAGGCCCTGATAGGTCATCTGGTTGCCCGAGCCGGCCTGGTTGGAATAGAACAGCACCGAGGGCTCGTCATGGCCGACGTAGTGGCCGAACACCGCCTCGGAGTTGGCGACCTCCGTGCACAGGAACCTGCTCTGGCTGCACAGCGAGCTCGGATACCACTCGGAGCGCCCGGCCCTGGCGGCGGCACCGGCATTCGGGAGCGCGGCGGTCGTCAGCGCGCCCCCGGCGAGCACGGCTGCGGCTACTGCGATGATTCGTCTCGTCGACCTCATGTGCGAACACCTTCCCTGCTTAGAGGGAGTGCGCGTCCTCGGATCTTGCCTTGGGGCGGCAGTCCTATACCACGACGACGCCGCTCAGCGTAGAACCGGCTCAGCAGTTCGTCCAGACCCTGCAACCGTGTAATTCCGGGCTGTCGCCGCGCAGCGGGCACCGGTCTGCGGCGGACGGCGCGCGGGTAGCGTCCGGGCACATGACGCAGACCGCAGCCGAGGTCGCCGCCGCCGTACGCAGCGGCTCGCTCAGCGCGCGCGCCGCTACCGAGGCAGCACTCGCTCGCATCGAGGCGGCGGACGGCCCCATCGGTGCGTTCCAGCGGTTGCGGGTGTTCGAGGCGCTGAGCGAAGCGGACGCGGTCGACGCCCGTCCCGATCGCGGCGAGCTCCCGCTGGCCGGCGTACCCATCGCGATCAAGGACAACGTCCCGGTCGCCGGCGAACCGATGCGAGTGGGGAGCAGTGGCAGCGATCCCGCACCGCAGGCGCGCGACCACCCGATCGTGCAGCGGCTGCGAGCCGCCGGCGCGGTGGTGGTCGGACTGACGCGCGTGCCGGAACTGTGCGTGTTCGGCACGACCGACTCCGATTTCGGCGTCACGCACAACCCCTGGGATCTCGCCCGCACGCCGGGCGGTTCCTCCGGCGGCGCAGCTGCGGCGGTTGCGGCGGGCATGGTGCCGCTCGCGCACGGCAACGACGGGATGGGTTCGATCCGCATTCCCGCGGCGTGCTGCGGGCTCGTCGGCATCAAGGCGGGTTTGGGCGTCGTGCCGTCCGAACTCGGCGGCGGCGGTCCCGGCCAGGAGTCTTGGTTCGAGATGGCAGAGAACGGTGCGCTCGCGACGACGGTGCGCGACTGCGCGCTGATGCTCTCCGTGCTGGCTGGACGAGCCGAACTCGCGACGATCGCGGACCCCGGTCGCCTCCGGGTGGCCGTCTCGACGAAGGCGCCGACGCCGGCCACGCCCGTCGAGCGGCACTGGGCCGCGGCCGGCAGGCAGACGGGCACCGTGCTGCGCGAGGCGGGTCACTCGGTGCGGCAGGCGCATCCCCCGTACGGGCAGACGCTGGGCGCCTCGGAGATAGTGCGCTGGGTGGCCGGCACCGAACTGGACGCCCGGACGCTCGCAGACCGTTCCAAGCTCGCCGCCCGGACCCGTCGGCATGCCGCGCTGGGCCGTGTCGCGCTGCGGCTCGGGTTGCCCCGCGAGAGCGGCCGAACGCGATGGCGCGCTCATGCCGAGGCGTTCTTCGGTGATCACGACGTACTCGTGACGCCCGCACTGGCGCAGCCGCCGCTGCGTTCCGTTGCCTGGGCCGACCGTGGCTGGGCGGCCAACGTATGGGCCAACGCGCGCTACGCGCCGTTCGCAGCGCCGTGGAATCTCGCGGGCTGGCCGGCGATGGCGGTGCCCGCGGGCCCCGGCCCGAAGGGCACGCCACTGTCAGCACAGCTGGTCGCGCGACCCGGTGGCGAGGCGATGCTGCTTGCCGTGGCGGCGCAGCTCGAGCAACTGCGTCCGTGGCCGCGGATCGCTCCCGGCTACTGACGCCGGCGCCGTGCACCGCGGCACTCGCGGCAGCGCAGGCGGCACGGATGATCGTTCAGCGTGGGGCAGCGCGGGAGCCGGCGCGGGCCGCGTCCGCGAGTGCCGCCGCGACGTCGCGATGACCGGACGCGACGAGCCCGACGGTCACCCGCAGATGCGCGGCGCCACCCGCCCGCACCGAGAACGGGGCACCGGCCGAGGCCCCGATGCCCCGCGCGGCCAGCAGAAGCAGCGCCGCCGATTCGTCGCGCACCGGCAGCCAGATGTTGAGGCCGTCGCGTCCACCCGCCTCGATGCCCTCGCGCGCGAGCGCCGTCACGACCGCCTCGCGCCGGCGGGCATAGGTCCGGCGTGCCCGGTCCACCGCGCGAACGGACGGCGCGTGCGTGAGCAGGTCGACGAGCAGGCTCTGCAGCAGCCGGCTCGTCCAGCCCTGACCGAGGAACCGCAGCTCCACCAGCGCATCCACCAATGCCGCCGCACCTCCGACGGCGGCCAGCCGCAGATCGGGCCCGTGCGACTTCGAGAAGCTGCGCACGTGCACGGTCTGCCCTGCCAGCACGGTGCCCAGGCTGCGCGCCGGGGTGGACGCAACCGCGCCGGCGGAGTCGTCCTCGATGACGATCACGCCGGTGCCGCGCAGCACGCGGGCCAGCGCGACCACCCGCTTGGCGCTGAGCGAAACGCCGGTCGGGTTCTGCGCGCGCGGCTGCACGACGAGCGCCCGCACGCCGCCGGCGACTGCTGCAGCCACGTCGGCCGGTAGCGGGCCCTCGTCGTCCAGGCCCATCGGCACCGGCACCGCGCCCACCGATTCGAGCAGGTCCAGCAACGGCGGGAAGGACGGCTGTTCGACGGCCACCCGGTCCCCGAAACGAAGGTGCGCGGCGGCGAGCAACGCCAAGGCGTCCATCGCGCCGTCCACCACGGTGAATCGCTGCGCGTCGAAGGGCCAGTCTGCCCTGAGTAGGGCGGCGAGCGAGGGCAGCACGGGATCATCGAGGTAGGTCGCGGGCGCACACGCCGGCGCCACCCGTCCAAGTGCTGCGGACAGGTCGGGCAGCAGCGCCGGATCCGGGGTACCGGTCGAGAGATCCAGCGTGAACTCGCCGCCGACGTCGAGGGCTCGCCGGTACCGCGACGGGCCGGCGTGCCGGTCGGTGATCCTGGTTCCGCGCCGCCCGTCGGTGTGGATCGTGCCGGCCCGGGCGAGCGCCGCCCAGGCCGCGCTCACCGTGGTCGGCGAGAGGCCGAGCTGCGTCGCGACGGTGCGGATCGGCGGTAGCCGCTCGCCCGCGCGCAACGCTCCGTCGCCGACCGCACGTCCCACCGCCGTGGCGAGACCGCGGACGGTGGGAGCGTCCATCCGTTGCTCGATCGCACTCAGCACAGTTCGTAACAGTACAACATCTATTTTGTATGGTCGACAGCTGTGACGTAGCATCGAGCGCATGACCACCCGAATCTCGCACTGGATCGACGGCGCCGTCGTGCCCGGTACGTCCGGACGGACCAGCCCCGTCTACAACCCGGCCACTGGGGCGCAGTCGGCGGAGGTGGATCTTGCCAGCGGCGGCGAGTTCACCCTCGCCGTGGCGGCCGCCAAGCAGGCTGCGGTGCAGTGGCGCTCCGCCTCGCTGTCGCAGCGTTCCGCGGTGCTGTTCGCTTTCCGGGAGCTGCTCGCCGCGGCAGCCGACGAGCTCGCGCGCCTCGTCACGGCCGAGCACGGCAAGGTGCTCGCCGATGCCGCCGGCGAGGTGGCCCGCGGCCTGGAGAACGTCGAGTTCGCCTGCGGCGTCCCGCACCTGATCAAGGGCGGCTTCTCCGAGCAGGTGAGCACCGGGGTGGACGTCTACTCCATCCGGCAGCCGCTCGGGGTGGTCGCCGGCATCACGCCGTTCAATTTCCCGGTGATGGTGCCGCTGTGGATGGCGGCGAACGCGATCGCATGCGGCAACGCGTTCGTGCTCAAGCCCAGCGAGAAGGACCCGTCGGCGGCGCTGCTGCTCGCGCGGCTGTGGCAGCGCGCCGGGCTCCCCGACGGCGTGTTCACGGTGGTGCAGGGCGACCGGGAGGCGGTCGAGGCCCTGCTGGCGCACGCGGACGTCGCGGCGGTCAGCTTCGTCGGCTCGACGCCGATCGCGCGCCACATCTACGAGACGGGCACCCGCAACGCGAAGCGGGTCCAGGCCCTCGGCGGCGCGAAGAACCACATGCTGGTGCTGCCCGACGCCGACCTCGAGCAGGCGGCCGACGCTGCCGTCTCCGCCGCGTACGGCGCGGCCGGCGAACGCTGCATGGCGATCTCGGTTGCGATCGCGGTCGGTGCCGCCGGCGACGGGCTCGTCGACGCGATCGCCGCGCGGCTGCCGAAGCTGACGATCGGCGACGGCGCCGACCCCGACACGCAGATGGGGCCGCTGAGCACCGCCGAGCACCGCGACCGCGTCGCGGGCTACATCGCCGCCGGTGCCGAGTCGGGCGCCCGGGTCGTCGTGGACGGCCGCGAGGCCGACGTCCCCGCGCGCGGGTTCTTCCTCGGCACCACGCTGCTCGACCACGTCAGCGCGGACATGGCCGTCTACACCGACGAGATCTTCGGACCCGTGCTGTGCGTGGTGCGCGCCGACAGCTACGAGCAGGCTGTCGAGCTGATCAACGCCAACCCGTACGCCAACGGCACGGCGATCTTCACCCGGGACGGGGGCGCGGCGCGGCGGTTCCAGTTCGACGTCGAGGTCGGCATGGTGGGCGTCAACGTGCCGATCCCGGTACCGGTCGCCTACTACTCCTTCGGTGGCTGGAAGGCCTCGCTGTTCGGCGACACTCACATGTACGGCCCGGAGGGCGTCAACTTCTACACGCGTGGCAAGGTCGTGACGTCGCGCTGGCCGGATCCGGCCGGCTCGCGGATCGACCTCGGCTTCCCGACGACGCGCTAGGGGTGAGTGGACGATGACGACCGATATCGGCGCCAGGGTGAAGGCAGACGACCGGGCTCACGTCTTCCACTCCTGGTCGGCGCAGGCGCTCATCGACCCGCTGCCGATCGCGAGCGCGCAGGGCAGCTACTTCAGCGACTTCGACGGCAACCGCTACCTCGACTTCGCCAGCCAACTCGTCAACGTCAACATCGGCTACCAGCACCCGAAGCTCGTCGCCGCCATCCAGGAGCAGGCAGCACGGCTGTGCACGATCCAGCCCTCCTTCGCCAACGACGCCCGAAGCGACGCCGCCCGGCTGATCGCCGAGGTCGCGCCCGGCGACCTGGACCGGGTGTTCTTCACCAACGGCGGCGCCGAGGCGACGGAAAACGCGCTGCGCATGGCACGACTGCACACCGGGCGGTTCAAGGTGCTCGCCGCGTACCGCAGCTATCACGGCGCCACAGCGGGGGCGATCGCGATGACCGGCGACCCGCGACGCTGGGCCAGTGAGCCGGGGATGCCCGGCGTGGTGCGCTACTTCGGTCCGTACCTCTACCGCTCGGCGTTCTCCGCGAGCACCCCGGCCGAGGAGTCGGCGCGCGCCCTGCAGCACCTGCGCGACCTGATCGCCCTCGAGGGTCCGCACACCGTCGCGGCGATCATCCTGGAGACCGTCGTCGGCACCAACGGCGTCCTGGTTCCGCCGCCCGGCTACCTCGCCGGCGTCCGCGAGCTCTGCGACGAGTTCGGCATCGTCATGATCGCGGACGAGGTGATGGCGGGTTTCGGACGCGCCGGTGAGTGGTTCGCCGTCGACCACTGGGACGTCGTGCCCGACCTGATCACCTTCGCGAAGGGCGTGAACTCCGGCTACGTGCCGCTCGGCGGCGTGCTGATCAACGATGCGATCAACGAGAGCTTCCAGCAGCGGGCCTACCCGGGCGGGCTGACGTATTCCGGCCATCCGCTCGCCTGTGCCAGCGCCGTCGCCTCAATCGCGATCTTCAAGGAGGAACGCATCGTCGAACACGCTCGCATGCTGGGCACCGACGTCATCGGCCCAGAACTGGCGAAGATCGCCGACCGGCACCCGTGCGTGGGCGAAGTGCGCGGCCTCGGCGTGTTCTGGGCGCTCGAACTGGTGCTCGACCGCGACACGCGCGAGCCGCTCGTGCCGTTCAACGCCACCGGCGCCGACGCCGCGCCGATGCAGGAGTTCGCCGCGGCCTGCAAGCAGCGCGGGCTCTGGCCGTTCACGCACTTCAACCGCACCCACGTCGTCCCGCCCTGCACGATCAGCGAGGACGAGCTGCGTGGTGGCCTGGCGATCCTGGACGACGCGCTGGAGGTCGCCGACCGTTACTGCACCGGCGGCTGATCCGGTGGCGTGTCCGGCAGCGCCAGGTCGATCGGCTGCACCTCGTCGACGTAGTCGGTGCGCGGCGCCGGGCGCGTGACCTGCTCCCGGGGAGTGTCTGTGCGCACCGGCCCAACGGGGCGCAGCGTGTGCAGCCGTACGTCGGCGACGACGTTCTGCTCGTCCAGCTGCCGCCGCATGATCTTCAACGTCTGGTCGTAGACGATGCGGCGGGTCAGGCCGGGCGCCAACGATCCCGCAATGCCGACCACGCGCCCGCGGCTGCCGGCGAGTTCGATGGGGTTGAGGATCTCGATGCTGATCAGGCGGCGGGTCCCGCGGGCCGCACCCACCGGGCGCGGGCTCACACCCAGAGCGGCGTGCACACCCGGATCGTCCAGCCCCGCGGGCCGCGGGCGGCTGCGCCACGACAGCACCAGCGCGGCGAGCGTGAGCAGGTTCGTCGCGGCGAGCACGACGACCAGCACCGTCACCTGCTAGCTCCCACCGCGTCAACCTACCGGCGGCGGCCCGGTGTCAACCGGTCGCGGGTGGCTCGGTGTGCCCGGCGCGAGCAGCGATCACGCCGGCCTGGAAGCGGCTGGACGCACCCACCTGGGCCATGTAGTCGGCGATGTGCCGCCGGCAGGTGCGTACCGAGATCGACAGGCGCCGCGAGATCGCCTCGTCCTTCTCGCCTTCTGCCATCAACCTCAGGATCGCCGCGCGGGTCTGGTCGATCTCGGCCGCGTCGCTCTGTTTGTACAGCACCTCGTCGAGCGGGACGGCCTCGGCCCACAGCTGCTCGAAGGTGGAAATCACCCAGGCGACGACGTTCGTCTCGCGCACGACCGCCAGCCCGTGCCGGGCGGGGTCGTCGGTCGGGATCGGCAGCAGCGCGACGTCGCGGTCGACGACGAGGCAGCGCCCTGGCACCGCGGGGGCGAAGCGGATCCGGGCGCCGTTGTCGGCGAGTTCGGTGAGGTACGAGCGGGTGTGCCGGTCGCGCAGCGCGCTGTGCTGGTAGAGCGCGCGCGTCCGGATGCCCCGGCGCAGCGAGTACAGGTTCGCCATCCGGGTCCGGCTGTCGATCCTCGTCTTGGGCAGGCGCCCCGGCGCGACCGACAGCAGCTCCTCGCGGCATCGCTCGGCGAAGTGCATCAGCACGTTGCCCATCTGCGACTGGTCGGAGATGACGTCGACGGCCGTCTCGTGCACGCGCGCGGTGAACGCGTCGTTCCAGTCCGGGACGAGGCGGCGGATGGCGTTGCGACGCGCCTCCACGCCGGCCCGCCGCGCGCCGAGCTCGAGATCCTCGGCGCCCAGGACGACGGCCTCGGCGAGCATGGGACTGACCGCGATGAACCGTTCGCCGTCCTCGCTGCGGAGCAGTCCTGCCGCCAGCAGACGGGCGGTGGGCTTGTCCAGGTCGGCGCGGGTGCAGCCGAACTCGGTGGCGAGCTCGCTGAGCGAAGCGAGGGGTGGGACGAGCGCTCGGCGGTACAGCGCGACCTCGATGGGGCCGATTCCGTCCAGATCGCTCATCTCACCGTCCCGCAGTTTCGTGCCAGGCAACTAGCTGCCAGTTGGAAGGGTTGCACGAGTCGGCCTGTCGTCCCTGAAGTGTGGGGCGCCGTGCCGCGTCGGTGACGCGAGCACGGCGAGCTCGAGCGGCAGGAGTTCGGCCCGTGATCCCCGTCGACTGGTGGTGGTAGTCGAGCACGCTGAGCTTGCGCCGCCACCCACGCCGCCGCAACCGCAGGCTCCGACCGGGCCGCGCGCAGCCGCGGGGAGCCGAGCGTCGGCCCGTGCCGATCTGCCAGGATCGGACGCATGAGCGACACTGCCGACGGTCTCGTCCACGTTCACAGCGGCAAGGTGCGCGAGCTGTACCAGATACCGGACGGCCGGCTGCTGATGGTGGCCAGCGACCGCATCTCGGCGTTCGACCACATCCTCGCGACGCCGATACCCGACAAGGGCCGGATCCTCACTGCCATGACGGTCTGGTGGTTCGAGCAGCTGGCCGGGCTGGTGGGCAGCCACCTGATCGCGGTCGACGACCCGGCGATTCCCCAGGCGTGGCGCGGTCGCGCGATGCTCTGCCGGCGGTTGGAGATGGTTCCGATCGAGGCGGTGGCGCGCGGGTACCTCGCCGGCTCCGGACTGCTCGACTACCGCGCGAACGGGTCGGTTTGCGGCGTCGCGCTGCCGCCCGGCCTGCGCGACGGCGACCGCCTGCCGCAGCCGATCTTCACCCCCGCCACCAAGGCCGCCCTCGGCGAGCACGACGAGAACGTCGCCTTCGACGCGGTTGCAGCCTCGGTCGGGGCCGGGACGGCGCAGCAGCTCAAGGACCTCGCCCTCGCCATCTACGCGCGCGCGTCGCAGATCGCGGCCGAGCGCGGCATCCTGCTCGCCGACACCAAGTTCGAGTTCGGCCACGACCCGGTCAGCGGCGAGCTGGTCCTGGCCGACGAGGTGCTGACGCCGGACTCGTCGCGATTCTGGCCGGCCGAGACGTGGCAGCCGGGAGGGCCGCAGCGCAGCTTCGACAAGCAATACGTCCGCGACTGGCTGCTCTCGCCGGAGGCCGGCTGGGACCGCGCCTCCGACACCCCCCCGCCGCCGCTGCCCGACGACGTCGCTGCCGCGACCCGCGAACGCTACGTGGAGGCCTACGAACGGCTCAGCGGCCTGCGCTTCGCCGACTGGCCGTCGTAGCCACGACCTCGCCCTCCGGTTCGGACGGGCACGTCTCGTCGAAGTGCGCGGCGACGGTCTCGCCGATCTCGCTAAGCGCGGCGAGCTGGGCCGGGCTGAGCAGGTCGATCAGGTGCCGGCGCACGGAGCCGACGTGGTCCGGGGCGGCGTCCTCGATCGCCTGCAGGCCGGGGCGGGTGAGCACGACGAAGGCTCCCCGCGCGTCCTCGTCGCAGCCGGTCCGGGTCAGCAGGCCCCGCTGCTCCATGCGGCTGACGTGGTGCGAGAGCCGGCTCGCCGACCACTGCATGCCGGCGGCGAGTTCGCTGAGCCGACAGCGATGATCGGCTGCTTCCGATAGCGCGGCGAGCACCTGGTAGTCCGGCATCGACAACCCGCAGTCGCGGTTCAGTTCCCGGGCCACCTGGGCGTCGACGAGCAGCACCATGCGGCGGTAGGCCCGCCAGGCCTGCTGTTCAGCCTCGCTGAGCCACCGCGTCGTCGCCATATCCACAGCCTACGCCTGTACTTGACGCGTCACCTATCCGTGCGTAGTCTATGACACGTCAATAAAACTGAGTTTCGGAGGGCGAATCCATGCCGACACTGCAGGTGATTGTCGCGAGCACCCGGCCGGGCCGCGTCGGGCCGATCGTCGCCGACTGGTTCGTCCCCCTGGCCCGAGCGCACGGCGGATTCGACGCCGCCGTCACCGACCTCGCCGAGCTGGACCTGCCGTTCATGGACGAGCCGCAGCACCCGCGCCTGGGCCGCTACGTCCACGAGCACACGAAGCGCTGGAGCGCGATCGTCGCGGCAGCCGACGCGTTCGTGTTCGTCATGCCCGAGTACAACTACACGTTCACCGCACCGCTGAAGAACGCGATCGACTTCCTGCACCGCGAGTGGGCCTACAAGCCGGTCGGCTTCGTCAGCTACGGCGGCATCTCCGGCGGCCTGCGCGCGGTGCAGTCGCTCAAGGCGGTCCTCACGACGCTGAACATGTTCCCGCTGCCGGGATCGGTCGCACTGCCCTTCGTGGCGCACTCGATCCAGGACGGCGCGCTGCGTGCCGACGAGCTGGCCGCCGGCTCGGCCAAGGCGATGCTCGACGAGCTGGTGCGGGTCAGCGCCGCGCTCGCGCCGCTCCGAGCGCCGGAGTGGCCGGCCGGCTAGCCGGGTGGCGGGTTTACTGAACGTCGTTCATTGTGGACGGGTACCCGAGCCGAGAGTGGGACCGCCCGTGACCGCCACCGCCGACCAGCGCGCCGCCGCAAGCGGAACCCTGCCGCAGTTCCTCCGCGACGGGGGCGCCGCACGGCTGCTCGCCCAGGTCCCTGCGACGCAGGGCAGCACGCTGACGCGCGCGCCCTACACCGGCGAGGTGCTGGCCGAGCTTCCGCAGTGCGACGAGCAGCACGTCCGCGCCGCGTTCGAGCGGGCCCGGGCCGCGCAACGGCGCTGGGCAGCGCGTGCGGTTCGCCAGCGCACCCGGATCTTCCTGCGCCTGCACGACCTGATCCTCGCGCGCCAGGACGAGATCATGGACCTGGTCCAGGCCGAGAACGGCAAGTCGCGCCGCGACGCCTTCCTCGAGGTCGCCGACGTCGCTAACACCGCGCGCTACTACGCACGCAGCGCGCCCGGCCTGCTGCGTGACAAGCGTCGCACCGGGCTGTTGCCCGGGCTCACCGCGACGCGGGAACTGCGTCAGCCCAAGGGGGTCGTCTGCGTCATCTCGCCGTGGAACTACCCGCTGGCGCTGGCCGCGGGCGACACCATCCCGGCGCTGATCGCCGGCAACGCGGTCGTGCAGAAGCCGGACAACCAGACCGCGCTGAGCGCACTGTGGGTGCTCGCGCTCGCCCGCGAGGCCGGCCTGCCCGAGGACGTGTGGCAGATCGTGCTCGGCCGCGGGTCGCGGATCGGCGACCCGCTGATCGACAGCGCCGACTACCTGATGTTCACCGGTTCGACGACGAGCGGGAAGAAGGTCGCGGCACGGGCAGCGGCCCGACTGATCGGCTCGTCGATGGAACTCGGCGGCAAGAACGCGATGCTCGTGCTGGACGACGCCGACCTCGAGCGCACTGTTGAGGGAGCCGTGCGCGCGTGTTTCTCCTCCTCCGGTCAGCTGTGCATCTCCATCGAGCGGATGTACGTGCAGGACGGCATCTACGACACCTTCGTGCCGCGTTTCGTCGAGGCCGTGAAGAACATGAAGCTCGGCGCCGGCTACGACTACGGCTATGACATGGGCTCGCTGACCTCGGCCGAGCAGCTCGCGGTCGTCGGCGAGCACGTCGCGGACGCGCGGGCCAACGGCGCGACGGTGCTGGCCGGTGGCAACGCGCGCCCGGACCTCGGGCCGCTGTTCTACGAGCCGACGGTGCTCAGCGATGTGCTCCCGGCTGCGATGTGCTCCGGCGCCGAGACCTTCGGTCCGCTCGTCTCGCTCTATCGCTTCGCCTCCATCGGCGAGGCGATCGAGCGGGCCAATGACACCGCCTACGGGCTCAACGCCAGCGTCTGGACGCGCTCCGCGCGTCGCGGGCGCGAGGTCGCCGCCCGCTTGCACGCCGGGACCGTGAACATCAACGAGGGCTATGCGGCGGCGTGGGGCTCGGTCGACGCGCCGATGGGCGGGGTCGGCGACTCTGGCCTGGGCCGCCGGCACGGATCCGAGGGCCTGCTGAAGTACACCGAGCCCAAGACCTTGGCTCGCCAACGCCTCGCGAACATCGCCCCACCCGGGCCGATGAGCTACCACGGCTTCGCCACAATGATGACGATGTCGCTGCGCCTGCTGCGCCGCATCGGCTGGCGCTGAGCCCGCCGCACGGCGCTCCGCCGATCTCACAGCGTCTCGCGACGGCCCTGGCACGCGAGGCCCGCGCCGCTCGATTGAGAAGCCCGCTGTGTGACGTTGGACAGCCGAGCTCAGCAGGCGTCGACCCGACCGAGCGCCGCGGCAAATTGATGTTCGGCCAGAGCAGCCGCAAGGTGGCGGCGCCCGGTGACGCCGAGGCGCTGGTAGGTGTTGCGCAGGTGGAACTCGATCGTCTTCGGGGTGACGAACAGCGCCTGCGCGATCTCGTTGTTGGTCATACCCTGTGCGGCCAGTGCGGCGACCCGTTGCTCGCTGGGCGTGAGTTGCCCGGCGAGCCGGGGAGCGGTGGTCCGTGGCCGCCAGCCCGCCGCCGCCAGCTCGGTACGGACGGACCTGGCGAGCAGCTCGGCACCGAGCCGGACGCTGATCTCATGCGCGCGGGCGAGTGGTTCGCGCGACTGCCTGAGCATCCCGGCACGCCACCGCGCGGCCCCAAGTGCGGCCAGCGCATGGGCGTGTTCGAGTTCTGCGGCGCTCGGTTCGAGTATTGCGACGGCACGCTCGAGCAGGCACAAGCCGTCGGTCTGCCCGGGGCGGGCGATCACGCAGCCGCGAACGGACAGCGCCCTGCCCAGCGCGATCGTGGAACCCTTTCGCTCCGCGGCCGACTGTTCGGCATCGAGCAGATCGAGAGCGCGGTCGCGGGCTCCGAGCAGCAGCGCAGCTCGGGCGGCGTCCGCGCGCCACGGCAGTGTCGAGTGCTCGGCCTCCAGTTGCTCGCTGAGGAAACTGCCGGCCTGTAAGAAATTCCCCAACGCCTCGGCCGGACGCTGCCGGGCCAACGCGAGCCGGCCGGCCGCATGAGCCTTCGATGCGAAGTCGAGAATCGCATCACCGCCAAGCGACTGAGCAAGTGCGAGCGAGGCTCCCGCAGCGGCCAAATCCGCTCGGGCGACGAGCGCGTTCGCCCGCAGCACCAGGGCAGGCACCTGGTAGCGGTGAGCCTCGTCGTGGCCGGCCTCGATAGCCTGGTCGGCATCGGCCTGCGCTCGCACGAGCTGACCGAGGCGCAGGTTCGCGAACCCGTGGAAGTAGCTGGCGGCGGCGAACGCCGCGGTCGACCCGGCCGACCGCGCGGCGTCCACCGCAGCCGCGCTGACAATGCGGGCGCCGGCCGAGTCCTCAGCGAGTTCCAGCGCCCACACCACCCGCAACCAGCCAGACCCGTCCGGGCCCTCGTCCTCGAGCAGCGCACCGTCGGACCAGGCGCGCGCCGCAAGCTCGATCGTTTCGCTGTTGGGCTGCCAGCTCTGACCTGAACACAACGCCAGTGACGCCCGCAGCGCCAGCTCAGCGGCGGTGCCGGTGTTCTGGACGTCGCGCAGCAGTGCGGTGACCAGGGTGAGCGAGCGCCGTCGCAGCCGAGGCTGAAACTCGGTGTGGGAAATGTAGTCGTCGACCACAGCCGCCCGCAGCTCGCTCGCTCGCGTCCCGAGGCGGAGAAGGTCGGTCAGTGCGTCCTCGAGCACCTCGGCCGCCTGGGCCGGGTTACCGGCCCTGGCGTGAGCGCGGGCGAGCATGCGGCGGACCGCGATGTTGCGCTCGGGCACTCCGGGCCGCTCGAGTATGGCGCGGAAGCGTTCGACCGAGCCCGCAATGCCGGCGGCCGATTCTGCCTCCCCGAGTGCCAGCTCCAAACACTCTCGGGTCGGCGGGTCGCAGTCTTCGGCCAATGCGCGGTCCAGATAGCGCGCTGCAGTCGTGGGCCGTCCGTGCGCGCCCGCGCGGAGGGCAGCCGCACGCAACACGTCGATCACCCACGTCGCGCCGCCGGCCGGTGCCAGTTTCAGCTGCTCGGCCACTTCCTCGCAGGGGGCTTCGGCGTCATGAAGCAGGCGCGCGGCCTCGGCATGGGCGAGCGCGCGACGAGCCGGTGCGATGCTGCTGTACACGCCCCGCCTGATCAGCGGATGGACGAAGTCGAGCAGCGCGCCGGACACGATCAGGTTCTCCTCGGCCAGCCGGTCCGCCTGCGCTGCGGCCACGTCGAGCTGCACGTTGGCGAGGCCCGCGGCGCGGTGCAACGGGGTCTGCCCGCCGAGCACCGCGAGTGCCTCCGCGAGCCTGACGGCGTCAGGGCCCAGCCGCGCCAAGCGGTGCAGGGCCACCCGCTCAGCCAGCCCGCCGGCCGCCAGCCTGGACTCCTCTCGCGACCCCGCGCTCGAGTCCGCAAGCTGTTCGGTCAGCAGCTCGCGCAGGCGCAAGGGGTTGCCCTCGGAGAGGTCGACGCACACAGCGGCGTCGCCGGCGCGGACCCCGGGCGCCATGGCGCGCGCGAGGCCGGCAGTGGCCGGCCGATTGAGCGGCGACAACCGCACGAGCTCAATTACGGACGGGTCGCGCATCGCTGCGAGGGCCTCATCCTCCCCGCACCGGGGGCGCGGACGGGCAGCGAGCGCGAGCGCGATCGGCAGCTCGCCGACCCGACGGGCCAGGTAGTGCACCAGGCAGCGACTCGCCTCGTCGGCCCACTGCAGGTCGTCCACGCACACGAGCAGCGGTGACCGCTCGGCGATGTTGGCCGCGAGCCAGAACAGTCCGTGGACCATGGAGAAGCGTGAGCGTCCGGAATCGGGGCCGCCGCCCGCGAACAGCGACGAGGCCAGCCCGGCCGCGCCCTCGAGTAGCGCGTGCCGCTGATCGGGCGGCTGCCTGCGCAGGTGCGGCTCGAACAGGCGCAGCGCCAAGCCGAAGGTGAAGTCCTGCTCGCTCTGCGCACCGCAGGCATGCAACACGCTCATCCGGTCGGCGGCCTGGATGACGATCTCGGCGAGCAACCGCGTCTTGCCCAGTCCCGGCGCACCCTCGATCAGGACGGCGCTCCCGGCTCCGTCCTGCGCCCGGTCCAGAGCGGCGGTCAAGGTGGCCAGTTCGGCCGCCCGCTCGACCAGCGGCTCGGGGCGCTCCGTGAGGACTGCCCGGCCGCTTCCCGCCCGCTTGCTCATGTGCCCCTCCGAGGACGGATTGTCGCTGGCCGGGCGCGCTTCAGGCGAATATGGCGTGGCGTCTCAGCAAACGCCTAGGTTGGCGCCGAATAGGTCCGGATATATCAGGCGCCGAATGGCGCAAGGCACGCCCGTCCGAGCCGCCGCCATTGGGTGAACCGTCGCTGAGGCGGCCAACCTAGGGCGAGTCCCTAGTGCCGGCGCACCCGGTCAGGCCCACACTTGACCCGATCACGACTGCAGCGACGGGGCCGGCCAGGCCCCTTCCGCCGGGGAGGTTCCAGATGACGGACACGAGCGCCGTGCAACGGCCGATCATCCGGTTGGTGGCCGTGGTAACGCTGGCTGTGGGCGCCGTCGCTATCGTCACGTTCCCGGGTGGCCCAGCCGGGGCGACAACCGCCAGCACCACAGTGGCGTCGGCGGCGTCGATTGCGACGGTGCCGGGTGCGCCGACGATCGGTGCGGCGTCGGGTGGGCCGTTGGATGCGACGGTGGCTTTCACGGCTCCGGCCGACAACGGTGGTTCGCCGATCACTGGCTACACGGTGAGCGCGAGCGATACCACGACGCCGGGCAACGGGGGCCAGAGCGCGAGCGGCACGTCGAGTCCGATCACGGTGGGCGGGTTGACCGCGGGTGACACGTACACGTTCACCGTGACGGCGACCAACGGCGTGGGGACCGGCCCGGCGTCGGGGGCGTCGAACCCGGTTACGGCGTCCGCGACGCGTTCGGTCATCGTGTCGGAGTTGCGGCTGGCCGGTCCGGGTGGCCCGACGGACAAGTATGTGGATCTGTACAACGACACGGCCGGTCCGGTGTCGCTGAGCGGATGGTCGCTGGGCTACGGCACGGACTCCGGCGGTGCCGCGAGGGTCGGTCCGAAGCTCTCGACCGGGTGCCCGACGACCGAGTCGTCGATCGCGTTGAGCGGGTACTACCTACCGGTGGGCGGCTATCTGTTGATCGCCGGTTCGGGGTACTCGCTGAACGGGTACAGCACGCCGGACCTGGCGGGCCTGGCGGCTTCGCCGGATCAGGGAGTGAAGGTGGTGGCACCGGACGGGGAGGTCAGTGACGCGGTCGGTATGACGTGTGCGCCGCCGGATCTGCATGCCGGCACCCCGCTGGCTGTCCCGACTCAGACGGCGGCTCAGTCGGCGTACGTGCGGGTGATCAAAGCGGGTGTGCCGGTGGACACGGGCAACAATGCGCACGACTTCCGCTTCGTCGCGACCGACCGGGCCACCAGCAGCCATGGGGTGGGCAATGCGACCCAGGGTGCGCCAGGCCCGACCGATCACAACAACAACTTCGGTCCGGTGAACTCGCAAGCCACTGCCCCATCGGTCCTGCTGGACCAGGCGGTCGGTCCGCAGATATTCCCGAACTTCAGCTATAGCGGTGGGGTACTCACGATCCGGCGCACGATCACCAACAACACCGGCAACGACATCACCTTGTTGCGGCTGCGGATCACCGGGATCACCACGCTCGGAGACACCGCAGCCAACCAGGCCCAGCTGGAACTGATCAGCACCGGCGCGCGGCGCGTCGACGGGTTCAGCACGGTGGCCACCACGCTGGATTCACCACCCAGCGCCCCGGCAGCCGGTGGGCTGAACTCCATCGTTTCGGTTGCGCTGCCGGGCGGGCAACTGTTCAACGGCGCCTCGGTGCAGGTGGCGATCAGCTTCACCGTGCTGCGCGGCGGCAAATACAGCTTCAGTTACCAACCCGAAACCGTCATGTATATCCCATGAGGAATTCGACCTTGCGAAGTCAACTGAAAGTGGAATCATGACGTCCATCGCGATCACCCGATTTCGGGCCGCGCCATCGAGGAGGGGTTTGACCGATGCCAGAACACGTGACGCAGGACGTCGCCGACGTGGCTGCGCCCTATGAGGCGCCTGCGATCACTGATCTCGGTACCCTCGCCGAGCTGACCCAGGGTGGTTCCGGCACGGACACCGACGGTAGTGGCGGCGCGAACGGCAGCTCCGGAACAATCTGATCCGGCTTGTCCACCCTGCGCGAGCCCGGAGCGGTCGAACGAATGACGTCGCTGACCGCACTGGAAGTAGCGTCGACCGTCGTAACCGGTGCAGCAGCCGGCACGCCCGCGCGGGACGCCCCGGACACGTCGTCGGCGGCTACGACGATGGCAGCACTCGCGGACGCCGTCCGTCCTTCCTTAACCGCGCCGGGCCCTTGCCTCGTCAGCTTCTCCGGCGGTCATGACTCGTCTCTGGTCCTCGCCGCCGCAACCCGGGTCGCCCGCGTCGAGGGGCTACCGTTGCCGATCCCGATCACCTTGCGGTTCACCGCGGCGCCGCGTGCCGAGGAGTCGTCGTGGCAGGAAGCGGTGGTTTCCGAGCTTCGACTCCCGGACTGGCTGCGCCTGGACGCCGGCGACGATCTGGACGTCGTCGGCCGGGTCGCCCAAGCGGTGTTGCGCCGCCACGGCGTCCGCTATGCCCCGAACGCCTACCTGCACGTCCCGCTGTACGAGCACGCAACCGGCGGGGTTCTGTTGTCCGGCACGGGCGGCGACGAGCTGTTCGGCAAGATGGTCCGTCCGCGTCGCCCGTGGCGCCTGGCGCGCAGGCCCGGCCCGCGGTACGGCTTCGAGTGGTTGCAGCCGACCGCGGCCCGTGCGGCATGGCAGGCGCAGTGCCGCGCGGCCCGCTCGATGCCCAGGCGTGCGGAGGCTCGTTCCCGCTGGCGCCTGGGCCGCCGCGAGCTGCAGATCCGCCGGATTACCCAGTCCCTGATCGCGGCGGACGCCGGTGCGCGGGCTGAACAGCCACTTCTGGCCCCCGCGCTGCTCGCCGCCATCGAACGGACCGGCCTCTGCCCGAACGTCGTGGGCGGCCGGGCGAAGCTGCTCGCTGCTCTCTTCGGCTCCGAACTTCCCGCGGTCTGTCTGGTCTATCGGCCCAAGGCCACCTTCGGCGAGGCGTTGTGGCGACGGCATGCACGCGCGCACATCGCGTCGTGGGACGGCTTCGGGGTGGACGAGGAGATCGTCGATGTATCCGTCCTGCGGCGGATGTGGCAGGAGCAGACGCAACTGAACTACCGCACCGCGATGCTGGTGCAGCAGACCTGGCTCGCGGGACAATCCGCGACGTGACTGCCACCGATCCCGACCGGTTCACCCATCCCGGCCTGCAAGTCCAGTTGCGCGAGCGCTCGCTGGCTTGGCGGGAAGTCGCGGAGGAGGTGATCGCGCTCGACCTCGGCACCAGCCGTTACCACGCGGTCAACGGCTCGGGTCGGGTGTTGTGGAAGGAACTGGCCGGCGGCACCAGCGTGGCCGCCCTGCGCACTGCCCTGGTACGCGCCTACCCGGCCGCGCAACCGAGTGCCGACACCGACGTGGCGCGCTTCCTGGCCGACCTCGACGCGCGCTGCCTGATCGAGGTCGGTGCCAGCCCGGGCTCGGGCGGATGAGCCGGTGACCAAGGCGTCGCCAGCAAGTGAGCCGCGCGCGGTCTGGCTGCTTCGCCACGATCGCAGCATCCTGCGCCACCCGGTCAAGCCTGGCACCGCGCGCCGGGTCGTCCGCTTCGCCCGGCCCTATCGCCGCCTGCTGCTGGTCTTCCTCGGCGTGGTGGTGCTCGACGCCGTCACGGTGACGGTCATCCCGTTGCTGTTCCGCGCGATCATCGACCGCGGGATCTCGCACCAGCGCACCGGATTGATCGTCACGCTGGCCGTGATCGTGGCCGTGCTCGCCGTCGTCGATGCGACGTTCTCCTTGCTGCAGCGCGTGATCGTCGCCCGGGTCGGCGAGGGCCTGGTCTGCGACATGCGCACGCAGGTGTTCGACCACGTCCAGCGGATGCCACTTGCGTTCTTCACGCGGACCCAGACCGGTTCGCTGGTGAGCCGGCTGAACGTAGATGTGCTGGGTGCGCAAACCGCGTTCACCGATCTGATGTCCAACGTCGTCGGCAGCCTGGTGCTCGCGAGCTTCGTGCTCGTGGTGATGGCCACGCTGTCCTGGCCGATCACGCTGCTCGCGGTGGCGATCCTGCCGGTGCTCGGCTTCCCGGCGCGGGTGATCGCCCGGCGACTGGGCGAGCTGACCCGGCGGCGGTACGACCTGAACGCCGCGATGACGACGTCGATGACCGAGCGCTTCAACGTCTCCGGCGCGCTGTTGGTGAAGCTGTTCGGTGAGCCGCGCCGGGAGTCCGCAGAGTTCGGCGAGCGCGCTAAGCGGCTCCGAGTCGTCGGCATCGACATCGCGCTGGTCGGTCGCGTGTTCTTTCTCTCGTTGACCCTCACCGCCGCGTTGTCCTCGGCGGCGGTGTACGGCTGGGGCGGCGTGCTCAGCGCGCACCACGTGATCGGTGTCGGCACCGTCGTGGCGCTCGCCGCGTACCTCACCAGGCTGTACGGCCCGCTGAGTTCGCTATCCGGCGCGAACGTCGATGTCATGACGGCGCTCGTGGCCTTCGACCGGGTCTTCGAAGTGCTCGATCTCGCCCCAGCCGTCGCGGACGCGCCGGCGGCGGTGGATCTGGCCCGCGGGCCGGCGGGGATCGTTTTCGAGCAGGTGTCCTTCGCCTATCCGAGCACGGACGAGGACGCCGTCGCGTCGCTGGAGGGTGGCGCGGTGGCGGCAGCCGGCCGGCCCGCTCCGTGGGCTTTAGAGGAGGTCACCTTCGACGTCCGGCCGGGTCAGCTCGTCGCGCTCGTCGGACCGTCCGGGGCGGGCAAGACCACGATCGCGATGCTTGCTGCGCGCCTGTACGACGCCTCCTCCGGCGTCGTGCGCGTGGACGGCGTCGACGTGCGCCAGGCGTCGATGCAGTCCTTGCGCGACAAGCTCGGCATGGTGCCACAGGAGCCGCATCTGTTTCACGACACCGTCCGCACCAACCTTTCCTACGCGGCTCCCGAGGCCACGGAGCAGCAGATGCGCGAGGCGCTGCGCGAGGCATACGTACTGGACGTGGTCGACAACCTGCCGCTCGGGCTGGACACCGTCGTCGGCGATCACGGCTACCGGCTCTCCGGCGGGGAGAAGCAGCGGATCGCGATCGCTCGGCTGCGGTTGCGTGCGCCGGACATCGTGCTGTTGGACGAGGCCACTGCGCACCTGGACAACGTCTCGGAGTCCGCCGTGCACCGGGCGCTGCAGCGTGCCCTGATCGGCCGCACCTCGCTGGTGATCGCGCACCGGCTGTCCACGGTGCGCCGGGCTGACGCGGTACTGGTGGTGGACAAGGGCCGCATCGTCGACCGCGGCACGCACGACGAGCTGCTCGACCGGGGCGGTGTGTACGCCGAGCTGTATCGCACCGAGTTCGCCATCCAGGCAGACGTCCCGGTGACTGGGTGAGGGACCTGCTCCGGCGCACGGCACTGGCGCCGGACGGTATCGCCCGCGTCGTCGACGGCGCCGACGTGCCGCTGGAGCTTGACTGCGCTCGGTACCGGAGCCCACTGATCGACGCCTCCGCGCACGAGGCGCTGATGCGCGTCCCGGGCGTCGCCCGCTACCTTCTCGACTCCGTAGAGCCCGCGCTGATCGCCGCTGAGTCATCGGCTGGCGAGGCTGACCTGGCGTGCTTTCTGCACGGACCGGTGCGGGCGCTGGACCTGCTGCTGCGTGGCCTGTTCACCCTGCGCGCCACTGCTGTCCGGGTCGGCGACGCGGCGGTGTTGATCTGCGGCCAAGCGGCCGTCGGCAAGTCAACCCTCGGCGCGGCGCTGGCGCTGCGGGGGCACGCCGTTCTCGGCGAGAACGTCGTGCCGGTGACGGCGGACGCGAACGGCGTGTCGGTGTGGCCGAGCGGCGGCGGCGTGGAGCTGTGGCCGCCGTCGGCCGCGCAACTCCGCGTCGGTGATCATCCGAGCCGTCCGGTGCGTCCGGTGCTGGCCAAGCGGCGTTACGAACTCGGTTCGGCTGGATCTGGTACCGACCGGCTTGCGCTCGGACTGCTCGTAGTGCTTTCGCTGGACCGGCGCCTGGATACGCTCGCCGCCCGCCAGGTGGGCGTGGGTCGGACCGCGGTGCAGGCGGTCACCGCCTGGCAATGGCACCGTCGGATGATCGACGCGCTCGGTCTGGAGCTGGCGAACTTCGACTGGCTCACGAACGTAGCGGGCGCGGCGCCGCTAATTCGACTCGCGCGGCCAGCGGACGGGTTCACTGCCGGCGCCTTGGCCCAGGCCGTAGAGAGCGCAGTGCGGTGAACAGGTCCGGCGGTACGGCCTGGCTGGCCTCCTATCCGAAGTCTGGCAATACCTGGTTCCGTGCCGTCGTCGCGGCTTGGCGTCGCGGGGATCCGTTCGATCTCGAGGCGACCGACACCATTCCGGCGTTCCGGACCCGATTCGACGAGTCCCTCGGCGTGCGCAGCACGGACCTCACCGATACGGAGGCAGCGGCACTGCGGCCGGCCGCGGACGACGTGCACGACTCCGTCCGTCCCGAGCTGCACCTGCACAAGATCCACGACGGGCTGTTCACCGGACCGGACGGGGCCTGCATCCTGTCGACGGCGGCAACCCACCGCGCGATCTACGTCGTGCGCGATCCACGAGACGTGGCGGTGTCCTTCGCGCATCACAACGGGCAGAGCACCGCGTGGGCAACCGAGCGGCTGTGCACGCCGTCGGCCGAAATCTCGGCGCCGGTCGACGACGTGGCGGTCCAGCTCGTGCAGCGGCTGGGCACGTGGTCCGAGCACGTCGCCGGCTGGGTCGAGCACGCGCCGTTCCCGACGATCGGGGTGCGTTATGAGGACTGCCTGACCGATCCGGTGCGGACCTTCGGTGAGGCGTTCGCTTTCGTCGGCTTCGAGATTCCGCCGGACGAACTGCGCGCGGCGATCGATGCGGCTGCCTTCGCCCGGCTCCAGGCGCGTGAACGACAGGTCGGGTTCGGCGAACGCTTCAGCCGGTCCGCGCCGTTCTTTCGGAAGGGTAAGGCGGGTGGGTGGCGCGACGAGCTGGAACCGGCATTGGCCGAGCGGATCAGTTCCGAGCACGCCGAGCAGCTGCGCCGTTTCGGCTATTCCCTGCGATAGCCACTGCGTGGCCACGCAGGGGCGACCTGCTGGCAATCACCCGCAGCGTCCCCACACCGACGGTCGCGATGGGTCGCCTGCCGCCACGCTGACACTGCGTCACAAGGTTGCAGGGATCGCCGCCGTAACAGTCTCCAGCAGCAGGCTGAGCGAGGACTCGGCGCAGTCCCAGGACTTGGGATGGGTCAGGAACCAGCCGGGGCGCCCGGCCAGCTCGAGAATGACGCCAGGATCAGAGCCCAGCTCGGTCCGGGCGCGACGGCGGGCCAGCATCACGATCAGCCGCTCGGGCGGGATCGGTGACAGCGCGACCCGCTCGCCCCAGCGCAGAAAGATCCAGCCGCCCAGCGGGGCAGCGAACGGCGCCGGCGCCAGCCGCACCCGCCACCGCGTGTCGCGCCGCGCCCGCGTCACCGACTGCGCGCACCCGGGGATGCGGTGCCGCAGGTCCACACAGCGCGGCCCGGCGTACACCCGGTGGCCGTCGGTGATCACCGTGTCGTCGGCGAGCGCCGAGTACCCGCGCGCGGCCAGGGCGGCGATCACGCTGCTCTTACCCGAGGCGCGGCCGCCGACGACGGCCCAGGCGGCACCAGCTGTTTCGAACGCGCCGGCGTGAATTGCCTCGCGGCCGAGCCACCTGCTGTGCACGATCGCCACTTGGCCGAGGTAGGGATGCACCCGTTCGTCCCGAGCGATCCGAGCGCCGGAGTACGTCGCCGTCCGTGCCACGCGATCCATCCGCACCCGTTGGCCGCTGAGGAACTGCAGATCGGCGGTGTCGTTGCCTGCGAGGCCGGCGCACGCGGTCGCTGGCGACGCTTCCCACCCGATCGTGACAGTCGGCGCATCCGGGCGCCGCTCGCCGAACAATGTCCGGTCCGCGTCGAGTCCGGCGAAGTTCAGGCCGTACGCCGAGCCGACCCACGTCGAGGAACTCACCGTGCCGGCGGAGACGGGTAGCGGGTGAGTTCGGTGAACCCACCGGCGACCCGGTCGCCGTCGAGCCAGGCGTGAGCGCGCAAGCCAGACTCTGGCAGTGCCACGCCGACCACGACGTCCGGGAGGTGGCCCGCCGCGGCACACCAGCGCTGGCGCACGACAGCCGACTCCAGGCAACTCGCGCCCGCCAGTTCAAGGACGGCGTCCACCGTGGACGACCGCGCCGTGATCACCTCTGGACGGCCGGCGAACCGAACCGGAACGGGCAACACCCGCAGGTGCGTCGGCGCGGCGTCGTGGTGCAACTGCCCTTTCACCGAGCGCAGCGCGCGCAGCGCCCACCACGTCGCAACCGCACGGTCCAGGTCCGGACGCACCGCTCTGCGCGCAGCGGCCCGCGCCAGCTTCCGCCGCCTGGTCACGCGCCGCACCGGTACCCATCCCGCCTCGCGCGCCAGCCGGCACGCGCGCAGCCAGTGCACCGCGGCTCGAGGCGTCCGGACGATGATCCGCCACCAGCGCTGCACGTAGGCCAGCGCCAGCCACACCGTCCCGCGCCGGGCCCAAGGTCTCGGCGCGCTCAGCAGGGAGGGCGACGGAAACACGGCGTTCACGAACTCCCGCACCCGCGCACGGGAGTTCGTGGCACCCAGGAACCGGCCGAACTGGGTATCCCCGCGATGCTCCGGACCGGTCGCCCGGAGCCAGACGCCCGGGCTGGCCGCCGTACCCCCCCGGATTCGTTCGGTGAGACGCACTCCGGCCGGGTCCAACTGCAGGCCGACTCTGAAGGCGCCGGTCGCCCGTGCCGCCGCCGCCAGCTCGGCAGCTACCCGCCAGGTGGCGTCGTCGAAACGCGAGAGTGCGCGCCGCAGGTCCGCCATCGGCTTGACGGACTCGCGCCGGTCGCGGCCGTGGTGCATCGCATGCAGGGCGCAGAGCAGCGCGGCACCTGCCGCGCCGGGTGCGAGCACGTCCACTCCCGCGGCCGTCAGGTGTGCGCTGTCCTGACGCAGAACGGTCCAGAACGTCTGCGCGTCGCCGACGCCGGCGAAGCTGCGATGCAGCTCGACGATCTCCCGATCGCCCCGGATCCACGGACGCTCGTACAACCCGTCGGCCTCGCGTGCGCTCAGCCCGGCCAGCGGGTCGCCAAATCCCAGGGACGACAGAACCTCGAGGCCGGCGGAGAAGTCATCCGGCGCCACCAGGAGGTCGACGTCGGCGTAGCTGCGGCTGCCAGGATCGTCGGCGTACAGCCAGTGCACCGTGACCGGGCCTTTCAGCAGGATCGACTCGATCCCGGCGGCAGCCAGCGCCCCGATCACCTCGACGGCGACTGCGTCCAGCGCCAGGCATCTGGCCAGCCGCAGGTGAGAAGCCGCAGTCACCGCGCTCCCTCGGCCTGGCCCACAGCGCGCCCTGTCAGACGCTCGCGGGCGGTGGAGCGCAGATTACCCCTGCGAATCCGCGCTGTTAGCATCGAGCACCGACCGTCGACGAGAGGGACGATGCGTGATTCTCAGGACGGCCACCATCCTCACCGGGATCGCGTTGGCGGTCGTCCTGCTGGGCGGCTGCCCGAGTTCCCACGGCCACGGCCACGCGCCGTCTTCCCCGCCGGGATCTACCCGCCCGGGATCTTCCCCGACTGCGTCCTCGACGCCGGCCAACGGCGACTCGGGCACGCTGCCCTGACTCGGCTCGCCTCCAGGGGCGTGAAGACGATCTCGCAGGTCCTGACTCCGTGATCGACCGGCGTTGCACTTGACGGCGCTGAGCTTCGCACTGATCATGTGTTCGGTAGTCCGTCCGATGACTGGCCAGACCTGGGCCGAGCCGGTGGACTAGGGTAGCCGTGGCTCGGTATCAGACGTTGGCGGCGACGGGCGCAGTCGTGGCACTGGGGGCAGCCGGGGCGATCGCGGTGACGCTCGCAACCGCCCCGAGCGCGACAGCCGCGCCGCCGCCGGCCACGGTCTCCCAGACGTTCACCTACACGGGCAACGGCAACGTCCAGTCGTTCTCCGTCCCGTGGGGCGTGACCAGCGTGCAGGTCACCACGAACGGCGGGGCTGGCGCATCCGGTGGCTCATACGACGGCGCCGTCGGCGCCTCGGGCGCGCAGGTCACTGGAACGCTCGCGGTGAGCGCCGGAACCACGCTGGCCGTCGTGGTCGGCCAGGGGGGATCGACCACGGCTCCGGGCCTGAACGGCGCGTACACCGGCGGTGCAGGTAGTACCGGCAACGGTGAGTTCGGGGCGAGCGACGGTGGTGGCGGCGGCGCGGCGAGCACCGTCAGTTACGGCGGCACCCTCGATGTCGTTGCCGGCGGTGGTGGCGGCGGTGGCGGATTCGGCGCGTATCCAGCGGTGCTGCCGGTCACCGGCGGCGCAGGAGGAACCGGGGGCACCCCCGCCGGCCAGAACGGCAGCGCTGGAACGAGCTACTACAGCTCGCAAGTCCCCAGCGGCGCGGGCGGTACCAGCGACTACTTCACCACCTACGGGCAGAGCGCGACGGACTCAGGCACATTCGGCGGTCCCGGCGCTGGTGGTGGTGGCGGCGGCTACGACGGAAACTACGGCGGCGGTGGCGGCGCCGGAAGCAACGGGGCGCAAGGCGGTGGCGGTGGCGGCGCGGGCGGCTACTCCTACGCCGCCGCGGGCCTGACCTCGGTGTCGTACGCCTCGGCGGGCAACGCACCGGCGAGCGAGTCGGCGGCGGCGGGCAACGGCACGGTCACGATCAGCTACCAGCAGGTCACCACCACGACAACGATGTACAGCGAGACGCCGAATCCGAGCCAGGCCGGTCAGGCCGTCTACTTCTACGTGAACGTCGCCTCGACCGACGGGTGCGGCACGGTCTCATTGACCGTGGACGGGGTTGCGCTGCCCGCTACCACCGGCTGCGAGAACATGGGTCTGCAGCACAACCCGGGCGATCCTGCCCATACTTACTTCGCCCTCTGCTACGCCGGTGGGAACAACTTCTACCAGTGGTCGGTCGGAACGCACTCCGTCGTCGCCAGCTACACCGGCGACACGACCTACGCACCGAGCTCGGTGACGGTGAGCCAGGTCGTCAACCCGGCGAGCACCTCGACGACGATCAGTGCAAACACCAACGGCACGTACTACGGCAGTCCGATCACCTTCACCGCGACTGTCGCGAATTCCGACGGCGGCGGGACGGTCGGCTTCACCTATTCGGACTACGGGACTCCCGGCTCGATCAGCGGATGCAGTGCCCAGCCACTGACCTATGTCGGTGGCGGAAACGACCAGGCCACCTGCACGACCACGACGCTGCCGGTCGGCAAGAGCACGGTGACCGCTACCTACTCCGGCGACACCAACTTCGCGACCAGCTCAGGCAGCCTCACCGGGCAACTGGTGTACGCGGAACAGAGCTATGTCAGTGTCGGCGGCTCACCGAACCCGAGCCTGGTCGGCCAGCCGGTCACCATCACCACGACCGTCACGGATACCGATGGCGGCGGGACGGTGAACCTGCAAACGGACTTCACCGTGCCCAACTACTGCCACAACATGCCGTTGATCGCGCAGTCGAACGGCAGCTACACGGCAACGTGCACGGCCACTCCGCCGGCGGGTAACCGCGAGGTCCAGGCGTACTACAGCGGCGACACGAATACCGAGAGTCCGGGACTGCAGACGTATTACCAAAAGGTCAACCCACTCCCTGCCGTGCACAGCGTGCTGATCACCCAGCTTCGCTTCGACGGCCCGGCTGGTTCGGCGGACGAGTTCATCGAGCTGTACAACAACTCCGCCAGCGCGATCAACCTGTCGGGCTGGGCACTGGACTACCTCGACGCCAACGGCACCCTACAGGCGGTGCAGTTGCCGGCCACGTCGGTACCGACCCACGCGCACTTCCTGGTGGCCGGGCCGCAGTACTCGCTAACGACGGCGCCGGACCTGAGCGCGGCAGGGCTGGACGTCCCGAGCACCGGTGGGGTGCAGGTGGTCGGCCCCGGGAACACTCTGGTGGACGCGGTCGGGATGTCGACGGCGTCCCCGGCATTCCGCGAGGGTGCTGGGCTTCCGGCTTCGGCCAGCAGCGCCGGGCAGTACGCCTACGTGCGCAACGCGGCCAACGCTGGTCCGGTGCAGTCCGGTAACAACGCCGCCGACTTCCAGCTCGCCGGCCCGGTGTCAGCGGGTGGGGCGCAGGGGATCGCCTCGCCGCGCGACCTCGCTTCGGGCGTGTTCGCCCTCGGCGTCGCGCCGTCCACCCTGCTCAACCCCAAGCTGTCCGCCGGCGTCGCCCCGAATCGAAGCGTCAGCGGCTCGATGCTCACGGTCCGGCGCACGATCACCAACACCTCGACGAGTGCCACGGTCACCTCCTTGGTGCTGCGAATGACGGCCATCTCCGTGCAGGGCGGTCCGCCGAGCAGTGCCCACGCGTGGCTGGTGGCGCAGCCTGCACCGGCCACCCAGACGTTCACGATCGACGGCTCGCCGGTCACCGTGTACGGGATCAGTCCCGACGCCGGCACCGGCTGGAACACGACCTACACAGTGCTGTTGCCGGGCGGAAAGCTGGGGCCGGGCCAGTCCGTGTCGGTCGCTATGCAGTTTCAGGCGGTCCAGAGCGGCGCATACTCGTTCACATACCAACCGGAGGCGACGATCGCGCCGTGAGCCGCGCCTAGGCTGAGCCTCCCGTCCAGCGAATCAGGAGTTGCCGTGACCCGCGTGGTCGTCGACGTCGTGCTCAAGCCCGAGATCCTCGACCCGCAGGGACAGGCCATCGTCGGCGCGCTGGCCCGGTTGGGTGTCTACGGCGTCACCGACGTGCGTCAGGGCAAGCACTTCGAGCTGGAGGTCGACGACAGCGTCGACGACGAGGCGCTCGCCAAGCTGGCCGACACCCTGCTCGCCAACCCGGTGATCGAGACGTTCACCGTCACGCGCTGAGCACGCCGAGCGGTTTGGGCACCGTGTCCAGCACCCGCGCCGGATCGGTGCCCAGCATCGTGACGATCAGCTCGCCGTAGACGGCGCGGAAGTCCGTGGTGATCGCCAGGTTGCCGTCGGTGAGCTTGCTCAGGGACGGCTGATCGCCGTAGTAGCCGCCGCGGACCGGTACGCCGGCGACGAATGCCGTGCCGGCTGAACCGTGGTCGGTGCCCTGCGACGCGTTCGCCGCGACCCGGCGGCCGAACTCGGAGTACGCGAGTACGACCACCGAGCGGCCGCGCGGATCCTGCGCCATGTCGGCGAGGAAGGCCGACAGCGCGCTGTCGAGGGCGCCGAGCAGGGCCTGTTGGGTGTGCGTCTCCGACGCGTGCGTGTCGAAGTTGCCGAGGCTGACCGAGTAGACCGAGGTCGGCACACCGGCCTTCACGCAGCGCCCGACGAGCTCGAGCTGCGCCTGCAGCGGGTTGCTCTTGCCGCTCTGCTGCTGGCCGGACAGCACGTCCGCGAAGGTGGACAGCACCGTGCGTTCCGCGCGGTAGGACTGGCACACCTCGCTCTGCGCAGGCGTGTCCGCGCTCGCGCTGCCGCCCAGCGTGTCGAGCGCGCTCGCCAGGTCGGGCGCGAGCGGCCGGGTGCTCGCGAGCGGCAACGACGCGGCGGTGCTCCTGCTGCCCACCGCCAGCGGCGGCAGCAGCGGATCGAGGCTGATGGCGCGGACCGGGTCGTCGCCGGTCGCGTCCAGCCATCGCCCGATCCAGCCGGTCGCGATCGGCTCGACTGGCGACGCGGTCTGCCAGATGTCCATCGACCGGAAGTGGCTGAAGTCCGGCTTCGGATACCCGACGCCCCGCACGATCGCGAGCTGCTTGCGCTGCCACAGCTTCGCGAATCCGCTCATCGCCGGGTTCAACCCGAACTCGTTGTCGAGGTGCAGCACCTCCTCGGCGGCGTAGGCAAGATCGGGACGAGCCGCGTGATAGGCCGGATCGGCATACGGGACAAGGGTGTTCAGGCCGTCGTTGCCGCCGTACATGGTGAGGATGACGAGCACCGGTGCGCCCGCGGGCAGCCCGTCGGTGACCGCCCGGCGTTCCAGCTCCGCCCAGCTGAGCACTCCGGCGCCAGCGGCCAGCGCGGCCGCGCCAGACACCCCGGAGGCGACGAGGAACTTGCGCCTGGTGACGAGGTCCACGTCCCCTCCTAGTTCGTGAGGTATTCGGGAGTGTTCAGAGCGAACGCGACGAGGCGGACCGGATCGGCGAGCTGCGGCGCGAGCGCACGCGCCGAGCGATCCGACCACGACGCGATACCCAGCAGGTGCGCCACGACGTCCAGCCGAGCCGACTGCCGGGCCGAGCTCACCGCCGAGAGCTCGCCCACGCCGGCCAGGCGGATCGCGGCGCGCAGCCGGAGCTCGGCCGCGCCGCTCGACAGCCATGCCTGGCCGGAGGGCCAGCCGCCGACGCTGGGCGGGTAGAACGGAACCTGTCCGAGGCTGGCCAGCAACCCGAGCAGGTTCGTCGCCACCGCCTCGCTCGCGACCGGGACGCGCAGGGTCCGCACCGCGCCGAGCAGCCACTCCACCGGACTGACGACGATCGAGTTCTGGGCGGCGGCGAACTCGGGCATCGTCAGCATGGTCGTGACCAGCGCCGTCAACGACCGCTGCGGCCCGTACGCCGCTACGAGCCGGTCGACGACCTCCGGCGGGGGCGGGGTGTCGGAGACCAGCTGCCGCCACCACCGGCTCGCGAGGTAGCGTGCCGAGCCGGGCTGGGCTAGCACCGCGTCGCAGAACCCGACGTCGTCCAGGTTTCCGGTGACGCCGAGGACGGTCTTGATCCCGGCGTCGTGATCGGCGGCGCGCAGGTACGCGGGCCCCGCCGGCGGGAGTTTCCAGCCGGTGAGTGCCCGCGCGCCTTCGCGCACGTCCGCCTCGGTGTAGCCGTCGCCCTGGCCCAGCGTGAACAGCTCCATGTACTCGCGCGAGAGGTTCTCATTCGGCGCCGCCGCCGTGTTGCGCTCCCCGTCCAGCCACATCAGCATCGCGGCGTCGGTGAGGACGTCCAGCGCCAGCGCGCGGAAGTCCCCGCGGCCCAGGGTGCGCAGGCTGACGTTCTGGTCGCGCATGTAGGTCGCGTTGCGAACCTTCTGGGCCGAGGTCGCGAAGTGGTTGTGCCAGCAGAGCGTCAGCTTCTCCCCGAACGGTTGCTGCACCACGGCCATCCGCTGCAACCACCACACCGACAACCGGTTCAGCTGGCGGCTGATGCGCTGGTTGCGGGCCATGATCTCGGCAGTCGGGGTGTTGGCGCCGATGGGCGCGACGAGGTCGAACTCGGGCAGCGGGGTGATCCGGGCGCCCGGGTCGGCGGCCGGGTCCGCGGCCAGCAGTTGCGACACGTAGCGCTGCGGGCCGACCCGCTGGGCGGCGTCGATGTCGGCCCCGCTCGCGCCGAAGCCGGTGCGGCGTAGCAGCCGGGCCGTCGCCGCCCAGTCAGCACTCACGAACCCATCGTGCTCCCCTAATGTTCGGATTCGGTGAGGGCGAGGTAGGCATCGTCGAAGCCGGTAGCCTGGGGCGGTGCCGGTACGCGTTGGTGTCGTGAGCTTCCCGGGCAGCCTCGACGACCGGGATGCGGCGCGTGCCGTACGGATCGCCGGTGCCGAATCCGTGATGCTCTGGCACGCGGATCCCGCGCTACACGGTGTCGACGCGGTGATCCTGCCCGGTGGATTTTCCTACGGCGACTACCTGCGCTGCGGCGCGATCGCGCGCTTCTCGCCCGTCATGCAGGCGGTGGTCTCGGCCGCGCGCGACGGCCTGCCGGTGCTGGGGATCTGCAACGGCTTCCAGGTCCTGTGCGAGTCGCACCTGCTGCCCGGAGCACTGATCCGCAACGACCACCGCAGGTTCGTCTGCAAGCAGCAGCTGCTGCGGATCGAGAACGTCCGCACGCCGTGGACGTCCTCCTACCGCAGCGGCAAGGAGATCGTCGTCCCTGTCAAGAACGGCGAAGGCGCCTACGTTGCCGACCGGCGCACGCTCGACGCGCTGGAGCAACACGGTCGCGTGGTCGCGCGCTACGTCGACGGCAACCCGAACGGCAGTTACCGCGACATCGCCGGCATCTGCAACGAGGCGGGCAACGTGGTGGGACTGATGCCACATCCCGAGCATGCGGTCGAAGCGCTCACCGGCTCCGGTACGGACGGCCTGGGCTTCTTCCTCGGCATCACCGCAGCGCTCGACGAACTGGCAAGCGCAGATCCGGCAAGCGCAGATCCGGCCAGCGCCGATCCGCGGCGGGCCGATCCGCAGCGGGCCGAGCCGGGCGTGCACAGCGGGACGACGGTGTGATCGACACCGTCGAGCGCGCCGCGACCTCGGCACACCAACCGCAGCCGTACCGCGAACTCGGTCTTGCGAGCGACGAGTACGCGCGCATCCGCGAGATCCTCGGCCGCCGGCCCACCAGCGCGGAACTGGCGATCTACTCGGTGATGTGGAGCGAGCACTGCTCGTACAAGTCCTCACGCGTGCACCTGAGGCAGTTCGCCGACAAGGCACCGCGTGCCGATGCCTTGCTCGTCGGCATCGGCGAGAACGCCGGCGTCGTCGACGTCGGTGGCGGCTGGGCGGTCACCTTCAAGATCGAGTCGCACAACCACCCGTCCTACGTCGAGCCGTACCAGGGCGCCGCCACCGGTGTCGGCGGGATCGTCCGCGACATCCTCACTATGGGCGCCCGGCCGGTCGCGGTGCTGGACTCGCTGCGCTTCGGGCGCCTGGACGCGCCGGACACCGCCCGCGTGCTGCCCGGCGTGGTGGCCGGCGTCGGCGGCTACGGCAACTGCCTCGGGCTGCCGAACATCGGCGGCGAGGTGTACTTCGACGAGTCCTACGCGGGCAACCCGCTCGTGAACGCGCTGTGCGTCGGTGTCATGCGCACCGACGGCATCAAGCTCGCGAAGGCAGACGGACCGGGCAACAAGGTCGTGCTGTTCGGGGCGCGCACCGGGGGCGACGGTATCGGCGGAGCGTCGGTGCTCGCCTCGGCGACCTTCGAGACCGAGGCCGCCGCCAAGCGACCGTCGGTCCAGGTCGGTGACCCGTTCGCCGAGAAGGTGCTCATCGAGTGCTGCCTGGAGATCTTCGCCGCCGACCTGGTCGTGGGGATCCAGGATCTCGGCGCCGCCGGGCTGTCGTGCGCCACCACCGAACTCGCCGCGGCGGGCACGGGCGGCATGGACGTCGAGCTCGACCTGGTGCCGCTGCGCGATCCGACGCTCGCGCCCGAAGAGATCCTGATGAGCGAGTCACAGGAACGCATGATGGCGGTGGTGCGTCCCGAGCAGCTCGACGCGTTCCTCACCGTGTGCGCGAAGTGGGAGGTGCTGGCCACCGTGCTCGGCACCGTCACCGAGGTGTCGCCGGAGCACGCGGAACGGGGCGGACGGCTGCGGATGCGCTGGCACGGCCAGCTGATCGTCGACATCCCCCCGCGCACCGCGGCGCACGAGGGACCGTTGTACCAACGTGCGATCGAGCGCCCGCTCGACCAGGACGTGATCAACGCGCACGACGGTCACGCGCTGCCGCGTCCGCGCAACTCCGCCCAGTTGCGCGCCACGCTGCTGCGGCTGCTCGCCTCGCCGAACCTCGCGGACAAGGCGTGGATCACCGATCAGTACGACCGCTTCGTGCTCGGTAACACCGTGCTCGCCCAGCCCGAGGACGCCGGCATGATCCGCCTCGACGAGTCCACCTCGCGTGGCGTCGCGGTCGCTACCGACGGCAACGCCCGCTACACCCGCCTCGACCCGTACGCGGGGGCGCAGCTCGCGCTGGCCGAGGCCTACCGCAACGTGGCGAGCACCGGCGCACGTCCGCTCGCCGTCACGGACTGCCTCAACTTCGGCTCGCCGGAGGACCCGGCGGTGATGTGGCAGTTCACCGAGGCGGTGCGCGGGCTGGCCGACGGCTGCCTCGCGCTGGGCCTGCCGGTCACCGGCGGCAATGTCAGCTTCTACAACCAGACGGGGACGACGGCGATCCTGCCGACGCCGGTCGTCGGCGTGCTCGGCGTGGTCGAAGGAGTCGAGCGCCGCACACCGCAAGGGTTTCGTTCCGACGGCGCGCTCGTCTACCTGCTCGGCCGCACGCGCGACGAGTTCGGCGGGTCGGAGTGGGCGAATGTCGTGCACGGCTACCTCGGCGGGCTGCCGCCGGCCGTCGACCTGGCGGCCGAACAGGCGCTCGCCGACGTCCTGATCACCGCCTCGCGCGACGGTGTGATCGACTCGGCGCACGACCTGTCGGAGGGCGGCCTGGCGCAGGCGCTTGCCGAGTCGTGCCTGCGCGGTGGCGTGGGCGCGCAGATCGTGCTTCCGGACGGTACGGACCCCTTCGTCGCGCTGTTCGCCGAGTCGACCGGACGCGCGCTGGTCAGCGTGCGGCGCGCGGAGCAGGCCCGCTTCACCGAGCTGTGCACCGCGCGGGGGTTGCCGCACGTCCGGATCGGCGCCATCGACGTGCTCGACGCCCGCCTGGACGTGCAGGGCCACTTCGCGGTGTCACTGCGCGAGCTGCGCGCTGCCTGGACGGACACGCTGCCGCGGCAGTTCGGGTGAGCCCGCGGGCGATCTTCATGCTGATGTCGCGCTATGGCGTCGCCTCGGCGTCAAGATCGCTCGTGCGCGAGCGTCCCGCGTCAAGATCGCGAGCGGACGGACGGGAATGACGCTCGCCGAGCGAGCGGGCGTGTTCACCGAGCAGAGCGCCGCCCTGACGGCATGGCTCGAGGCGTTGCCCGCGGCGGCGTTCGCCCGAGAGTCCGTCCTCGACGGCTGGGACGTCCGCACCCTGCTCGGCCACCTCGTGCTCGTGCACGCCGGTTTCCTGCGCCTGCTCGAACGCCCCTCGACCGACGCACCGCTCGCGCCTCACGAGTTCGTGACCCGCTACCGCCGCGATGTGGTGGCGATAGCGGATTCGACCCGCGAGCTCACCGGCGGCAAATCACCGGCCGCGTTGGTCGACGAGCTCACCGCGGCGGCGCGGACGCTCGGTGAGGTGCTGGGCGGCCCGCTGCCACGGGTGATCGACACGCCACGCGGTGCGAGCACGGTCAGCGACTTTCTGGACACCCGACTGGTCGAGCTGGTGGTGCATTGCGACGATCTGTCGCGCTCGCTGCCCGAACTCGAGCCCGTCCCGCTGCACCGCGCCGCTCTCGCGGTGGTGACGCGCACGCTGGTCGACATCCTCGCGGCGCAGGCGCCGGGCCGGTCGGTGGAGATCCGCGTGCCTCCGTTCGCCGCGGCGCAGGCCGTCGCGGGACCGCGTCATACCCGCGGCACGCCGGCCAACGTCGTCGAGACCGATGCGCTGAGCTGGTTGCGCCTCGCCACCGGGCGGACGGCGTTCCCGGACGCAGTGGCGCGCGGAGCCGTCCGGGCCAGCGGCAACCGGGCCGACCTGGCGCCGTACCTTCCCGTGCTCAGCTGAGCGCCGTGTCGTCGCTGCCGTCGCGGGGCGCATCGGGCACACGAGCGCCCGCAGTAGCGGCGGCAGCAGGACGGTCGGCGCCGCGGGCGGACAGCAGCGAGAACGCGAGCATCCCCACGGCCGCGATCGGCGGCAGCCACCAAGCGGCGACGTGCGCGTGCACCAGACCGACGGTGGCCGCCAGCGCGATGACGACGCCAGCCGCGATCCGCCAGTCGTCGCCGACGATGAAGTCCCACCAGAACGCGCCGAAGGAACGCAAGCCGCGTGTGATCGCGTTCATCGCGAGACCCGCTCGGCGGGCGCGGCCGGACGCGGGGCACGGGCTGCGCGATCGCGTCGCAGCAGGGCGACCGCGCCCAGCGCGAAGGCGGCGACCACCGCGATGACGACGGGCAGGGCGGCGTCCGAGCCGGGCCAGCGCGCGCCGGCACCCTCTGCGCCCCAGAACACACCGAACCCGGTCAGCATGATGCCGACCGCGAACTTCAGGGTGTTCTCGGGCACCCGTGCGAGCGGCCCGCGCACCGCGACACCGGCGCCGGCGACGAGCACGACGGCGGCACCCGCGCCGATCGCCGCCAGGCCGTAGTTGTGCCCCTGGTTCGCGCCGAAGGTGAGGACGATGAACACGACCTCCAGGCCCTCGAGCACGATGCCCTTGAACGACAGGGTGAAGGCGTACCAGTCCGCGACCATCGGGCGTTTCAGCGCCACCGCGGCAGCGGCCTCGGCCTGCTCTCGCGCGTAGATCGCGTCCTCGTCGTGCAGCGCCTTCAGCCCGGACGCGCGCAGGATCGCCTTACGCAGCCAGCCCAAGCCGAACACCAGCAGCAACCCGCCGACGACCAGTCGCAGCGCGTCGAGCGGAATTACCCGCAGTGCCGGGCCCAGGGCGAGAACCACCGCGGCGAGCAGCACCAGGCCCGCGCCGACCCCCTGCATCGCCGAGCGCCAGCCGCGGGTCAGGCCGACGGCCAGCACGATCGTCAGCGCCTCGACCGACTCCACGGCGCACGCCGCGAACACCGCGAGAACGAGAACAACGTCCGCCCAACTCACTCAGTGCACGTTACGCGGCGATCGGCAGCACGGACGCTCAGGCGCCGCCGGCGGTGACGATCGCATCGGTGACGAAGCCGGCGATCAGGCCGAGGAGCAGGCCGTAGGCGACCAGGTCCATCCGCTTGGCCCGCGCGGCGACGCCGAGCAGTTGCGCGACCACGTAGAGGATCGAGCCGGCCGCCAGCGTGAGGAACACGACGCTCACCGGCTCGCTGGTGAAGTTGTGCCCGACCGCGGTGCCCACGAACGTCGGTCCGCCGCCGATCAGCGCCATCGCCAGCAGGAAACCCCACGACGGCCGGCGGACCGCGCCCGCGTCGTCGGTCTCGGCCGCCAGCGGGGCGACGATTCCGAAGCCCTCGGTGGCGTTGTGCAGCCCGAACCCGATCACGAGCACCGTGGCCAGCGCGATCTCGCTGCTCGCCGCGGCCTGCCCGATCGCGAGTCCCTCGGCGAAGTTGTGCAGGCCGATGCCGACTGCGATCAGCAGCGCCAAGCGCCGTGCCGGGGACCAGCCGGCCATCCCGCGGGTGCGCGCGGGCAGCTCGGCCATCGACATTGCGCCCGGTCCGGGACGCGGGCCCGGGCGCGTCGCGCGCGCCAGGTAACGGTCGTAGCCGACGAGCGCGAGCAGCCCGACGGCCAGCCCGCCGGCGAACAGCGCGCCTTAGCCGAATACGCGGCCCAGGCCACCGTTGCCGGCGTGCACCGAGACCAGCCCGGTGTCGATCGGCTCCCACGCGGCGGAGAGCACGTCCCACAGCAGGAAGATCAGCACCCCGACGGCGGCGGCGTTCAGGAAGACCCGCAGCGAGGGCATCGGTCGTCGCAATCGCCCGATCGGCAGACCGAGCACGATCGTCACGCCGGCGATGAAGCCGAGCAGCAGCGTTTCGGGCAGTCCCATTCGTCCCTCTCCAACCGTCGCCAGTGGGTGCAGGTTAGGCTAACCTAACTTCCTCGCAGCCGACAATTCGGCTCCACGCCACGCCTAGGAACACGGGCGGGGCTGCCGGCAGCCTCGGACCCGCCCCGTACACTGGGCAGGTGGCGCGAGGCGACGGCAAGCTGACCCACGAACTACTACCCGGCGAGAAGGGCCCGCAGGACGCCTGCGGCATCTTCGGCGTGTGGGCGCCCGGGGAACAGGTTGCGAAGCTGACCTACTTCGGGCTCTACGCCCTGCAGCATCGCGGCCAGGAAGCCGCGGGCATCGCGGTCAGCGACGGGTCCTCGGTGCTGGTGTACAAGGATCTCGGGCTCGTCAGCCAGGTCTTCGACGAGGCCACGCTCGCCACCCTGCAGGGCCATCTCGCGGTGGGCCACACCCGCTACTCGACCACCGGCTCGACGACGTGGGAGAACGCGCAGCCCAGCTTTCGCACCACCCCGACGGGCAGCGGACTCGCACTCGGCCACAACGGCAACCTGGTCAACACCGCGGAGTTGTTCACCCGCGCCCGCGCCGACGGCCTGCTCGGCGGCGGCCAGGGCGCCACCAGCGACTCGGACCTGCTGACCGCGATGCTCGCCGGGCGTCCCGACGTCTCCGTCGAGCAGGCCGCGATGGACGTGCTGCCGAGCCTGCGCGGCGCGTTCTCGCTGGTCTTCATGGACGAGCACACGCTCTATGCCGCCCGCGACCCGAACGGGGTGCATCCGCTCGTCCTCGGCCGGCTCGAACGCGGCTGGGTCGTCACGTCCGAGACTGCCGCGCTGGACATCGTGGGCGCGAGCTTCGTGCGCGAGATCGAACCGGGTGAACTGATCGCGATCGACGCCGACGGTTTGCGCAGCCAGAGCTTCGCGGCCCCGTCGCCCAAGGGCTGCCTGTTCGAATACGTCTATCTTGCGCGTCCGGACACCACGATCTCCGGCCGCAGCGTCCACTCCGCACGTGTCGAGCTGGGCCGGCGGTTGGCCCGCGAGCACCCGGCCGACGCCGACCTGGTGATTCCCGTTCCCGAGTCCGGCACCCCGGCCGCCATCGGCTACGCCGAGGCGTCCGGGATCCCCTACGGACTCGGCCTGGTCAAGAACTCCTACGTCGGACGCACCTTCATCCAGCCCTCCCAGACCATCCGCCAGCTCGGCATCCGGCTCAAGCTCAACCCCCTTCGCGACGTGATCCGCGGCAAGCGGCTGGTGGTCGTCGACGACACGATCGTGCGGGGTAACACCCAGCGCGCGCTGGTGCGGATGCTGCGCGAGGCCGGCGCGCTCGAGGTGCACGTGCGCATCTCCGCACCACCGATCAAGTGGCCGTGCTTCTACGGCATCGACTTCGCCTCGAAGGCCGAGCTCGTCGCCAGCGGGCTCGATGACGAGGGCATCCGCGCCTCGATCGGCGCCGACTCGCTCGGCTACGTCTCGCTGGATGGCCTGATCGCGGCGACCGAGCAGCCCAAGAACCGGCTGTGCCGTGCCTGCTTCGACGGCGTCTACCCGATCGAGCTGCCCGACGTCGTCGGCAAGCACGTGCTCGAAGGCATCGAGCGCTCGGTTGCCGGCCGCGAGCCCGAGCGGGCCGCCAGCTACGCGGCCGAAGACGCCCTGTCCCGGCCATGACCCCCCGCGTGCGTCCGGGTGGCGGCCGACCCGCCCTTGTGGATCACGTTTTTGCGTCCCGTGGCCGGTTCGGCGCCCGCGCGCCGAGCGAGCGGCGCGAAATCGAAATGCCAGGGACGGCGCCGTGACGTCCTACGCTGCCGCCGGTGTCGACATCGCGGCCGGCGAGCGGGCCGTCGAGCTGATGAGCGCGTCGGTCAAGCGCACCAGCCGGCCCGAGGTTCTGGGCGGCCTGGGCGGGTTCGCCGGACTGTTCCGGCTGGACGTCACGAAGTACCCGCAGCCGGTGCTGGCCAGCTCCACCGACGGTGTCGGTACCAAGATCGCAATTGCGCGGGCGCTCGACCGTCACGACACGATCGGCATCGACCTGGTCGCCATGGTGGTCGACGACCTGGTCGTCGTCGGCGCCGAACCGCTGTTGCTCACCGACTACATCGCCAACGGCAAGGTGGTGCCGGAGAAGATCGCGACGATCGTCGCAGGCATCGCCGAGGGGTGCGTGCAGGCCGGCTGCGCCCTCGTCGGCGGCGAGACGGCCGAGCATCCCGGCCTCATGGATCCGGGCGAGTACGACGTGTCCGGGACCGGTCTCGGGGTGGTCAATGCCGACGCCGTTCTCGGTGCGGCCCGGCTGCGGCCCGGCGACGTCCTGATCGCGCTCGGCTCGTCCGGGCTGCACTCCAACGGGTACTCGCTGGCCAGGCACGTGCTGCTCGAACGGGGCGGACTGGCGCTCGACGCCACCCCCGCGTTGCTCGGCGGACGCACCCTGGCCGACGAGCTGCTCACGCCGACGCGCATCTACGCCCTCGACTGCCTTGCGCTGGCCGCCGAGACCGGCGCACACGCCTTCGTGCACGTAACCGGCGGCGGGCTGGCGGCCAACCTGGCCCGGATCCTGCCGCGCGGGCTCGAGGCGGTCGCCGACCGCTCGACCTGGACCCCGCAGCCGGTCTTCGAGCTGATCGCCACGACGGGCGGCGTGAACCGCGAGCAGATGGAGCTGAGCTTCAACCTCGGCGTCGGGATGATCGCGGTGGTGGCACCCGAGCGGGCGGGCGACACGCTGGCCCTCGCGGCGGCGCGCGGTCTCGCGGCCTGGACGCTGGGCGAGATCCGCGAGGGCGGCGGAGCGGTCAGCATGACCCGCGACTACCAGGGCGGTGCGGCTACCTGGCGTTGACGTGCCGCTCGTACCTGCGACACGCTGGCACGGATCCGACGGGCACTAACGGGCACTGAAGGGCACTGACGGGCACTGACGGGCACTGTGCGGTCGGGCTCAACGGCCCAGGTGGGCCCAGTCCGGGCCGTCGTCCTCGTCCTCGTCGTCGAGCTCGAAACCGTGTCCGGTGGCCGGGGACGAACCGCCGCCGAGTTCTCGCTGGAGCGCGTCCAGATCGGTTGACTGGGAGTTGTACTTCAGCTCTCGAGCGACCTTCTGCTGCTTTGCCTTGGCACGGCCGCGCCCCATGGCTCGACCCCCTCGCTCACACGGTCATCCGGCGGTAGCGGCAAGTGCGGTACCGCCGGGAATGTTGTCATCGTCGTGCCGCCAGCGTACCTCGGCAACATCACCGCGTGCACACCCGCTGCCAGGCGCCCGAGCTATCCCGATTGGTACCTAAACCCTACGTGGACGAAACGGGCACCCGCGTTCGCCGTGGCACACAGTAGACACATCGGTACCGGAGCATGGCAAGCGCGCGTCCCGCTCTGCATACTGGGCTCCATAACGCGGCAACGACAGGGCCGCGGTCATGGCGTGGCGAGCACACCGGGCGCCACCGATCCCCAGAAAGGGGGACACGATGACGACACCTCGTCAGCGTCCCGAATCCGAGCCGCTGCTGACGCCGTCGGAGGTCGCGACGCTGTTTCGCGTCGACCCGAAGACCGTCACGCGATGGGCAAAGGCCGGCAAGCTGACCTCGATCCGCACGCTGGGCGGCCACCGGCGCTACCGGGAGAACGAGGTCCGCTCGCTGCTCGAGGGCAACACGCAGTCGCCGGTGGACGCCTGAGCTACCCGCCCGCGTCACACCGCACCGACTACGGATTCTCATCGCCGCGGATCCGTAGCGGTTCTCGCGGTCCGGGTCACCGGCCACGCGGTGCGGTCCGCGACGCTGGCCCACGCCCGGCGCGCCGGTGTTAGCTGAGTTCATGGGCGAACTCTCCTACGTGAGTGGAACCTCTGACGCGCCGCTGCTCGGCGAGACCATCGACGCCAACCTGCGCCGCGCGCTGGAGCGCTACGGCGAACGCGAGGCGGTGGTCGATCTTGCCGGCGGCCACCGGCTGAGCTACGCGCGGCTCGACGCGGCCGTGAACGCCGTGGCGCGCGGCTTGCTAGCGCGGGGGGTGGCCCGCGGCGAGCGCGTCGGGATCTGGGCGCCGAACTGCCTGCAGTGGTTCCTGGTGCAGTACGCGACGGCGCGCATCGGCGCGATCCTGGTGACCATCAACCCGTCCTACCGCACCCACGAGTTGGACTACGTGCTGCGCCAGGCCTCGGTCGCGACGCTGGTGTGCGCGGTGTCGTTCAAGACCAGCGACTACCGCGCGATGGTCGAGCAGGTGCGCCCGGCGCTGCCGGCACTGCGCGAGGTCGTCTACATCGGTGACGCATCCTGGGACGCGCTGCTCGCCGACGGCGCGAGCGTCGCCAACCGGGCGGTGGCCGAACGCTCGGCAAGCCTGTCCTTCGACGATCCGATCAACATCCAGTACACGTCGGGGACAACCGGCTTCCCGAAGGGCGCCACGCTCAGCCACCACAACATCCTCAACAACGGCTACTTCGTCGGCGAGATCTGCGGGTACACCGAGGCGGACCGGATCTGCGTGCCGGTGCCCTTCTATCACTGCTTCGGGATGGTGATGGGCAACCTCGCTGCCACCAGCCACGGCGCCTGCGTGGTCATTCCCGCACCGGGCTTCGACGCGGCGGCCACCCTGCAGGCGGTGCAGGACGAGGGGTGCACGTCGCTGTACGGGGTGCCGACGATGTTCATCGCCGAGCTCGGACTGCCCGAGTTCGGCAGCTACGACCTGTCCTCGCTGCGCACCGGGATCATGGCCGGCTCGCCGTGCCCCGTCGAGGTGATGAAGCGGGTCATCGACGAGATGCACATGCCCGAGGTCACCATCTGCTACGGCATGACCGAGACGTCGCAGGTGTCCACGCAGACCCGGGCCGACGACTCGCTGGAACGGCGGGTGTCGACGGTCGGCCGCGTCCACCCGCACCTGGAGGTGAAGGTGGTCGATCCCGGCACCGACTTGCCGGTTGCGATCGGCACCCCGGGGGAGTTCTGCACGCGCGGCTACTCGGTGATGCGCGGCTACTGGGACGAGCCGGCCAAGACCGCCGAGGTGCTGCGCGAGCACTGGATGCACACCGGCGATCTCGCCACGATGGATGGCGACGGTTACCTGAACATTGTCGGGCGGATCAAGGACCTGGTGATCCGGGGCGGCGAGAACGTCTACCCGCGCGAGGTCGAGGAGTTCCTCTACACGCACCCGGACGTGCTCGACGCGCAGGTGATCGGCGTGCCGGACGAGCGATACGGCGAGGAGCTGATGGCGTGGGTGCGGCTGCGCGAGGGCGCGGGACCGCTCACGGCCGAGGCGCTGCGGTCGTTCTGCACCGGCAAGCTGGCGCACTACAAGATCCCGCGCTACGTCCACGTCGTCGAGGAGTTCCCGATGACCGTCACCGGCAAGATCCGCAAGGTGCAGATGCGCGAGGACGCCGTGTCCATCCTGGGCCTGCACAACGCGGCGGCCGCTCGTCACGCCTGAGCCGGCGTGGCTGGCGTGGGCCGGTGTCGGCTGGCTCACCGGTGAATCGGGTTGCATCCGTCGTCCGAAAGGTAGATGCTTGTATCTACCAACTACTTGTACCAACCATCCAGTTAGGTGAACCGCCGTGAGTGTGACCGTCCGCACCGCCGCCCGAGCTACCGCGCCCGTGCCTCTTCGTCGTGCCGACACCGCTGCCCTGCCGAGCCGCGCCGACGTCGCTGCCGTGGCCGACACCTTCGTGCGGCTGGCGCGCTCGTTCACCAAGACGCGCGCGCAGTTCCTCGCGGCGGCGGCGCACGACGTCGAGTGGTCCGCACACCTCCTGCTCAAGACCGTCTCGACCGAGGGCCCGATCCGCTCGAGCGCGCTGGCCGAGCTCGTCCAGGCCGACCCGTCCACGGTGAGCCGGCAGGTCGCCGGACTCGTGAAGGACGGCCTGCTGGAACGCCGCGCCGACCCGGAGGACGGGCGAGCCTGCCTGCTCGTCCTCACCCCGAAGGCGGACGAGGTGATCACCGAGCACAACGAGATCCGGATCGAGCACTTCGGCCGGATGCTCGGCGACTGGAGCGAGCGCGATCTGCGCAAGTTCGCCAGCTATCTGCAGCGGTTCACCGCCGACTTCGAGCAACACCGATCCGATTGGCTCCCCGAGCGCGCCGAGCACCAGCGCAGCTCGGCAGAAGGGAAGAAGTGATGTCGGCCACCACCGCAGCCCCGGCGGCGCACGCCTCTGGCGAACTGACCCACAAGCAGATCCTGAGCATCCTGTCCGGGCTGATGCTGGGCATGTTTCTCGCCGCGCTCGACCAGATGATCGTCTCGACCGCGATCCGCACGATCGGTGACGACCTGCACGGCCTGTCCGCCCAGGCGTGGGTCACCACCGCGTTCCTGATCACCTCGACGATCGCCACGCCGCTCTACGGCAAGCTGTCGGACATCTACGGGCGCAAACCGCTGTTCCTGTTCGCGATCACGGTATTCATCGCCGGTTCTGCGCTGTGCGGGCTGGCGACCTCGATGTACATGCTCGCCGGCTTCCGCGCGTTCCAGGGAATCGGCGCGGGCGGCCTGATGTCGCTGGCGTTCGCGATCATCGGCGACATCATCCCGCCGCGCGAACGAGCCCGCTACCAGGGCTACTTCATGGCGGTGTTCGCGACGTCCTCGGTGCTCGGCCCGGTCATCGGCGGCTTCTTCGCCGGGACGCCGCACATCTTCGGGATCACCGGATGGCGCTGCATCTTCTACATCAACGTGCCGATCGGCATCCTGGCGCTGATCGTGGTGAGCAAGGTGCTGCACGTCGAGCACCAGCGGCGCGATCACCGCATCGACTGGCGCGGTGCCGTGGCCCTGGTCGTCGGGCTGGTTCCGCTGTTGATCGTCGCCGAGCAGGGACAGTCGTGGGGCTGGGGGTCGGGCATCGCGCTGACGTGCTACGCCGTCGGCGTCCTGGGCCTGCTCGGCTTCGTCTGGATCGAGTCGCGGATGGGCGCGGAGGCGCTGATCCCCCTGCGGTTGTTCCGCAACGGGGTGTTCGCGGTCGGCTCGGCGCAGTCGTTCGTGGTCGGCATCGGGATGTTCGGCGGCATGATGTCGATCCCGCTGTACCTGCAGATCGTCAAGGGCGCGTCGCCGACGAAGGCCGGCCTGCTGGTGCTGCCGATGGTGGCCGGCATGATGATCGCGTCGCTGACCTCGGGCCAGATCACCTCCCGCACCGGCCGCTACAAGATCTTTCCGGTACTCGGCAGCGCGATGCTCGTGCTCGGGTTGCTGCTGCTGTCCACGGTCGGTGCGGACACCTCCCTGGTCCGGACGGACCTGTTCATGGTGGTGTTCGGCGCGGGCCTGGGCCTGAACATGCAGGCGATCGTGCTGGCGATGCAGAACGCGGTGCCGCCACGCGACATGGGGGTGGCGACCTCCTCGACGACGTTCTTCCGCCAGGTGGGCGGCACGCTCGGGGCAGCGGTGTTCCTGTCGATCCTCTTTTCCGCAGCCGGTCCCAAGATCGCGACCGCGTACGACAAGGCACGGCCGACGCCGGAGTTCCAGGCTGCCGCTAAGGCACATCCGGGTCAGGTGAACTCGCTCGGGCACGGTGGCAACCTGAACGACACGGCCTTCCTGCAGCACATCGACAAGGCGCTGGCGCACCCGTTCCTGGTCGGCTTCTCGCAGGCGATGGACCTGGTGTTCCTCGTCGGCGCGTCGGTGCTGGTGGCCGCGTTCGTCCTCGCGCTGATGCTCAAGGAGGTGCCGCTACGGATGGTGTCCGGGCTGCAGGCGGCGCGCGAGGCCGCCCAGCCTGGCGCGGACGGTCTCGGAGCTGCCGGCGGGACGGATGCCGGCGGTGCGGGGCTAGCGGGCGGCGGTGGCCTTGCCGGCGGAACGGGTGCCGGCGGGACGGATGCCGGCGGTGCCACCCACGAGCCGCAGGTGCCCTCGGCGACGCTCACGCGTTAGCACGCATCGCTGCCACCGCCTGCGCGCCCCATCCACCGTGCGCGCAAGGATGGTCAGTGCGCTCAGTTGCCGGGGTCGGGGACGAGGATGCCGCGGGCCTGGTGGACGGTGACGGTGCGGGTGGCCGGGGCGCCGGTGATCGCGGCCGCGCCGACGGGCTGGTAGGGACCGCCGTCGAGGGAGTAGCTGGCGTTCCAGGACACAGTGAGTGTGATCGTCTGCGGACCGGTGGCGGTGTAGGTGTGGCCGTAGTAGCCGGTGCACGTCGGGGTGTCGCAGGGGTTGCGAGCGTCGTCGTAGGGGGCGCCCGGGGTGGCGGTCGTGTCGCTCTGGCCGTCCCCGAAGCGCCAGTCGGCGCGGGCGAAGCCGGCTCGCAGTGCGACGCGGTGTCCGACGATGGTGACGGTGCCCAGGACGCGTGTGGCCGGGGTGTCGGCCCAGAGCACGGTCTGGACGTTCACCAGGCTGGTGTTGGCGGTGCCGGTGGTGCCGATCGCGACCTTGGGCAGCAGCTTCAGGGCCTGGTCGCGGATGGACGCCGCGCTTGGGCCGGCCGGAACGGCCCGCTGGCTCTGCGGGCACCAGAAGTCCACGGTGATCCATTGCTTGGTCTTCGGGTCCTGCTGCTGCACGGCGTAGGCGACGATGTCCGGCGTCGCGCTGCCGCCCTGAACCAGGAGCGTGCACCGCGGCACCCCCGATCCGCACGGCGAGCCAGTCTGTGTGGAACTGCCGTCCGCGCGGCACCCCACCGACCGGGTCACCGGTGTCTGCGCCGCATCGCCGGACGGACCGCCGCCTCGCACCGGGACGCAGATTCCGTTAATCAGAATGCCAGATCGAGCCGCAGCCCCGTCGACTTCGCAAGAATTCGAACCTAGCCCATATGCAAAACCGCTACCCATTGAGAGCAGCACCCTGGTGAATAATACGATTACCAGAAAATGGACGGTTTGCCGGGCTGCGGAATCACTCATTGAAGTGCCTCAAGTGACCTGATCGACCAGGCGCCGCCGGACCACGTGGTTGTGAGCTGGAAGCGTTCCTCATTGTGAGCGATGTCTGCGGTGATGAACTTACCCTTGCTGTCGAGTTCTACGAACGACGTCACCGCAAATGTCACATTCGCAGCGACCGAATCGCTCTTGCTAGACAGCGCCTTAGCCCAGGAGGCTTATTCATAAGCGGTGAAGAAGAATAGCCCGATAACAGCATTGAGCATGCTGGAATATTTGGTTATCGGGGGGCGGTAGCGGCCACCTTCCTCGCTGAGCATGCGCCATGTCTTCAGG
>JBPCOI010000016.1:0-9004 GCA_051000395.1 Jatrophihabitantaceae bacterium | reverse complement strand
CCCCTGATCCCTCCTCCCCCCGACCTCCATCACAAAGGCAGTAAAGCGGAACCTTACAGGCTCCGAAGCCGGGTGCGCGCCCCGAGGTGCGCGCGCAGTAGGGTGCCAAGCACCGAAGGCCGAGAAGGGAATGCGCCGATGCCCCGAGACGAAGCTGCCGCGTCCGCGCAATTCAGCGCACCCGGTGCCGAGCCGTTGCAGTTGCCGATGAGCCCCGCTACCGAGGGTGCCGCCGGCGCCGACATCAGCAAGCTGCTCGCGAAGACCGGCATCGTCACCTACGACCCCGGCTTCGCCAACACCGCCTCGTGCACGTCGGCGATCACCTACATCGACGGTGACGCCGGCATCCTGCGCTATCGCGGCTACCCGATCGACGAGCTGGCGACCGGGTCGTCCTTCCTCGAGGTCAGTTACCTGCTGATTTACGGCGAGCTGCCGACCTCCGAGCAGGTCGCGGAATTCGAGGGCAAGATTCGCCGACACACCCTGCTGCACGAGGATCTCAAGCGCTTCTTCGACGGCTTCCCGCGCGACGCGCATCCGATGCCGGTGCTGTCCTCGGCCGTCTCGGCGCTGTCGACCTTCTACCAGGATTCCCTCAACCCGTTCGATGCCGACCAGGTCGAACTGTCGACGGTGCGGCTGCTGGCGAAGCTGCCGACCATCGCGGCCTACGCCTACAAGAAGTCGGTCGGGCAGCCGTTCCTGTATCCGGACAACTCGCTCGGGCTGGTCGACAACTTCCTGCGGATGACGTTCGGCTTTCCCGCAGAGCCCTACGAGATCGACGACGTCGTGGTACGCGCGCTGGATCTGCTGTTCATCCTGCACGCCGACCACGAGCAGAACTGCTCGACCTCGACGGTGCGTCTGGTCGGCTCCTCGCAGGCGAACCTGTTCGCCTCGGTGTCGGCCGGCATCAACGCGCTGTTCGGCCCGCTGCACGGCGGAGCCAACCAGTCCGTGCTGGAGATGCTGGAGGCGATCCGCGCCGACGGAGGCGACGTGTCCAGCTTCGTGGAGAGGGTGAAGAAGAGGGAAGCGGGCGTGAAGCTGATGGGCTTCGGGCACCGGGTCTACAAGAACTACGATCCGCGGGCGAAGATCATCAAGAAGACGGCCGACGAGATCCTCACCGGGCTCGGCAAGCGCGATGACCTGCTCGACATCGCGATCGAACTCGAATGCGTTGCGCTGTCCGACGACTACTTCACCGAACGCAAGCTGTATCCGAACGTCGACTTCTACACCGGCCTGCTCTACCGGGCGATGGGTTTCCCGACGAAGATGTTCACCGTGCTGTTCGCGATCGGGCGCCTGCCCGGCTGGATCGCCCAGTGGCACGAGATGATCAACGACGAGGACACCAAGATCGGCCGGCCGCGCCAGCTCTACACCGGCCCCACCGAGCGCGCGTTCGTCCCCATCGACAAGCGCTGAGCGCCCCTTGCGCGCCGGCGGCGGCGCGAGTGGGCTAGGAAGAGGGACGACACCTGCGAATGACATCGTCGTCGATCCCGGGAGATCAGTGATGGCCTACTACCAGCGGCGCGGCAGCGTGCCGCCAAAGCGGCACACCCAGCACCGCGATCCGGAGGGCAGGCTGTACTTCGAGGAGCTGATGGGCGAGGACGGCTTCTTCTCGGACTCCTCGTTGCTCTACCACCGCGAGATACCGTCCGCGATCGTCGACGCCCGGACGTGGCAGCTGCCCGAGCAGGCCAGCACCCCGAACGAACCGCTTGTCCCCCGCCACCTCAGGCTGCACGAGCTGTTCGCGGGCCAGGCCGTCGGCGAGACCGACGTCGTCACCGGGCGCCGGCTCGTGCTGGGCAACGACGACGTACGGATCTCCTACGCCGTCGCCGGCGCCGCGTCGCCGCTGTACCGCAACGCGATCGGCGACGAGTGCGTCTACATCGAGTCGGGCGAGGCCACCGTCGACACGGTGTTCGGTCCGCTGCAGGCCCACCCAGGCGACTACGTGCTGCTGCCCCGCGCGACCACGCACCGCTGGGTCCCGCTCGGCGAGGAGCCGTTGCGCGCCTACTGCATCGAGGCCAACTCGCACATCACGCCGGCGCGCCGCTACCTGTCGAAGTTCGGGCAGTTGCTCGAGCACGCGCCCTACTGCGAGCGCGACCTGCACGGTCCGGGCGAAGCGGCGCCAGCCGACGGTCACGACGTGGAGGTCTACGTCAAACATCGGGGCAGCGGGGGCAGCGGGGTCGCCGGCACGGTGCACACCGTGCCGCACCACCCGTTCGACGTCGTGGGTTGGGACGGCTGCCTGTACCCCTACACCTTCAACGTCGCCGACTTCGAGCCGATCACCGGGCGGGTGCATCAGCCCCCGCCGGCGCACCAGGTGTTCGAGGGACACAACTTCGTGATCTGCAACTTCGTCCCGCGCAAGGTCGACTACCACCCGCTGTCGATCCCCGTGCCGTATTACCACGCCAATGTCGACTCTGACGAGGTGATGTTCTACTGCGGTGGCGACTACGAGGCACGCAAGGGATCGGGCATCGGCGAGGGCTCGATCAGCCTGCATCCGGGCGGTCATTCGCACGGGCCACAGCCGGGAGCATACGAACGCTCGATCGGGGTGGAGTACTTCGACGAGCTCGCGGTGATGGTCGATACCTTCCGCCCGCTGCGACTCGGGGAAGCGGGCCGTGCGTGCGACGACGGCGCCTACGCCTGGTCGTGGTCAGGACGCGGCCCGACATCGTGAACAGCACCCACCTGAGCGCCCTGTTCACCGGGCTGCTGGACGACGCGGCGCTCTACCCGCCAGCCGATCTCAAGCTGCCCGAGGCGGTTGCCGGCCACGCGCGGCACCGGCTGTCGTGGTACAGCGAGCTGCTTGGTCCCTTCGTCTGCAACGTGCGCCGGCTGCCCATCCTCGCCGGGCTCGTCGAGCAGCTCGGCCTCGCGCCGTTCGACGTCGCCGCGGTCGTTCCCGACGGACTCGACGATCTGCCCTACCTGCGGGCTGCGCAGCGCGAGCATCCCGCGCTGCGCCTGCGCGCGATCGAGGTGCCGCTGAAGCAGCACCGGCTCAGCCAGGCCATCACCGCGCTCGCCCCGCACTTCAGCGGCGGGCTGCCGTGTTACGTCGAGATCGCCGTGTCGCGCATCGACGAGAGGCACGTGCACGAGCTCAGCGCCGAGGGGCTGCGCCTCAAGCTGCGCACCGGCGGCACGTCGATCGACACCTTCCACAGCGAGCCGGAGCTGGCCGCGCCGATCGTCATGTGTGCCGCCGAGCGGCTCGCGTTCAAGTGCACCGCCGGGCTGCACAACGCCGTGCGGCACCGCGACACCGCGACGAAGTTCGAGCACCACGGCTTCCTCAACGTCATCCTCGCCGCACGCGTCGCCGCCGCGAGCGGTAGCGCCTCCGCGACCGCTGCCAGCCTGCGCGAGCAGGACCCGCTCGCGGTCGCGGAGCAGGTCGGCGCCCTGAGCGCCGCCGACGTCCCGGCGATCCGGGCGATGTTCTGCTCGTTCGGCACGTGCAGCATCGACGAGCCGGTGGCCGACCTCGTCGCGATGGGGCTGGTGAAGGCGCCGTGACCTGGCTGCAGCTGGCTGCCGACGCTCCGTACGGCATCGACCACCTGCCCTACGGCTGCGTCCAGGACGGGACCGGCCGCCGCTTCGCCGGGGTCCGCGTCGGCGACCGCGTCCTGGAGCTCGGCAGGATCGGCGAGTACGCGCAGCTGTTCGCCGGTGGCACGCTCGACGCCTTCCTCGCGGCCGGACGACCCACCTGGACTGCGGTGCGTCGCGAGCTCACGCACTGGCTGAGTAGCGACGGGCGCCGCGGCGCGCTCGAGCCGCTGCTCGTGCCACTCGCCGTGCTCACGCCGGTGCTGGCCTTCACGGTGGCCGACTACGTCGACTTCTACGCATCCGAGCACCACGCCACCAACGTCGGACGGATCTTCCGGCCCGACGCCGACGCGCTGACCCCGAACTGGAAGCACCTGCCGATCGGCTATCACGGCCGGGCCGGCACGGTGGTCGTCTCGGGCACCGACATCCGCCGTCCGCGCGGGCAGTCGCGCGCCGCGGACGGCTCGATCGGCTTCGGTCCGTCACGGCGGCTGGACATCGAGGCGGAGGTGGCGTTCGTGGTCGGGACGGGCACCGCACTCGGTTCCTCGGTCGCGGTCGGCGACTTCGCCGAGCACGTCTTCGGGGTGTGCCTGCTCAACGACTGGTCCGCGCGCGACATCCAGGCGTGGGAGTACGTGCCCCTCGGGCCGTTCCTGGGCAAGTCGTTCGCCACGTCCGTCGCCGCCTGGATCACCCCGCTCGACGCCCTGTCGGCGGCCTGGGTCGTCCCGCCGCAGCGCACGCCCGAGCCGCTGCCGTACCTGGACGACTCGGCCACGCCGTCCGGTCTGGATCTGACGCTGACGGTGACGCTGAACGGTGCGGTCGTCTCGCGGCCGCCGTTCGCCGGGATGTACTGGACGCCCGCCCAGATGCTGGCGCACCTGAGCGTGAACGGTGCGAGCCTGCGCACGGGGGACCTCTACGCCTCGGGCACTGTCAGCGGCGCCGCGCGCGAGGAACGCGGCAGCCTGCTGGAACTCACCTGGAACGGCAGCGAGCCGATCGTGCTCGCCGACGGTACGGAGCGCGGCTTCCTCGAGGACGGCGACGAGGTCGTCATCACGGCCACCGCCCCAGGACCGCGCGCACCGATCGGGCTGGGCGAGGTCCGCGGCCGCATCGTCGCCCAGCCGGCGGCCGCCGACTAGCTCAGGTTGGCCATGATCGAAGCGGCCTGGTTGAGGTAGGCCGCGCCCTGGTTGAGCGCCTGGGTGGTGCTCGGCAGGTCGCCGTTCAGGCACGAGGCCGCGCCGCGCTGATAGTCGGCGATACCGGCGGCGACCACCCGGGCGAGCTGCTGCTGCGGCGCGGGCGGTTGCGCGGCGGCCGCTGCGGCATCCACCTTCAGGTGCCCGCACCCCAGCTGCACCTCGGCGACGTTGCGCCGGCCCGCCGCCGAGGCGATGGCCTTGGTGTCCTGCTGGATGGCCGCGAAGGCGGGGTTCACCCGGTCGTACCAGGCACGCACTTCGTTCAGCAGGGCCGCACCCGTCGAACCGGTGGTCCCACTTGGCGCAGCGGTGACCGACGTGGGCGTGCTCGCGGCGGCAGCGCTGTTTGCGGGATGCGGGACCGACGAGCATCCGGCCACGACGATCGCCGACAGCGCCGCGACTGCGGCCACCATCGTCTGGCGCATCGGTCCCCGTCCCCGGATCGCCCGTCGCGACCCCGTCAGCTGACTCTATAGAAGCTGTTGCGGGTAGCGTCGCGCCCGAGAGCGCCGTTGCGTCGACGGAACCGGAGACCGCGTGCCCGACGAATACAGCACCGTGGACCCCGCTCCGTCCGATGTCGGCGAACGCCTCGTCCAGGGACAGCCCGAAGCGCTGGAGGAGTGTTATCGCACGTTCGGACCGCTCGTCATGTCCTACCTGTCCCGCTACGTCCCGCAGCCCGACATCGAGGACGTCATGCAGCGGGTGTTCTACGAGGTGTGGCGGGTTCACGAACGCTATGACCCGAACTTGTCCTTGCGCGGCTGGGTGCTCGGCATCGCTCGCAAGCGCGCGATCGACCACCTCCGCAAACGACGGGACGTCGTGGTGCCGCTGGACTCGATGCGCGAGATCACCGGTGACGACGGGCGCGAGATCGCCGAACGCCTGGTCTGGGCCGACGAGGTCCGCAGCGCACTCGATCTCCTGCCCGACCTACAGCGCGAAGTCATCGAGCTGGCCTACTTCGAGGGGTACACGCAGACCGAGATAGCTCTCGCACTGGACATCCCGCTCGGCACGGTGAAGACGCGCACCTCACGCGGCCTGCAGCGGATGGCCGGACTATTAGAGAACACCCGGGAACTGCGATGAGCCGCACCGCCGCGAGTTCCGCGTCCTTCCCGCACGCAGTACCGACCACGAGCCCAGGAGTGAACCGATGAGCGCACACGTCGCTGACGAGCTTCCCCGGCTCCTGACCGGTGAAGCTAGCCGAGATGCGGTCATCGACGCCGCCGTCCACCTGCGCGAGTGCGCGGACTGTCAGCAGGAGCTGGTGTCCGCCGTCGTGGCGCACGCGTCGCTGACCTCCGCCCACCGGTTCGCGCCGGAGATCGTGGGCCGGTCTGCGCAGGCGCCGGAGCAGACCGCACAGCCAGCCGCGGCGCTGCCGGACATGTCGGCCGTTTTCGAACAGGTCCGGACCGAGGTCACGACCTCAGGACGCACTTCACGGCGCCGCCCGCTCTACGCCGTCGCGGCGGTTGCCGCGGGGGTGCTGATCGGCGGCGGCGGCACGGTGCTGGTGTCCCACCTCGGTGAGTCGACGCCATCGGCGCGCACGGTCGCCCTCTCCGCATTCGGCAGCGGTACGACTTCGGCGCAGGCGCAGATCGTCGATCAGGACCAGCTGAAGGTCGACGCAGCCTCGCTGCCCAGCCTGGACGCGCAGCACCGGTACGAGGTCTGGCTGACCGACGCTTCCGGTCGCCGCATGCGGCCAGTGGGCTGGATCGGCAGCAACGGCAAGGCGGATCTCACCGTGCCCAGCAGCTTGCTCAAGAGCTACAGCGCCATCCAGGTCAGCGTGCAGGACGTCGCTTCGGCGAGCTACGTCTACAGCGGCGTGAGCGTGCTGCGCGGCTCCTACCGCACGTAGGCCCTTCTAAGCGCAGCCGCAGCTGATCCACGCTCGCGGTGTATTGGGGCGTGTTTCGCGCCAGGACGCTTGGGGCCGCGCTAACGTTCGGGCCGTGAGCCAGACGTGTACGTCGCATCCGGAGCCGTGCCCGGCGTGCGGGCGTGCCGACCTGCGTCCGTACGGCAACGGCTCGAAGTGGATCTGCCCCGAGTGCCATTTCCTGCTGCCGTGTTGCGAGGGTGGCGAGCTGCGCGCCGGAGTGGCTGCCCCGGCGGTCCCGACCCGTCACTGACCGTTTCCGATCGGCTCCCGCGCGCACCGGGATGTCGGCCCTTCCGCTGCCGGTCTGCGAATACTGCCAACGAGCGCCGCTGACGAGCGGATTGCCGCGCAGCGACGCCCCTGAACTCGGTCAGAAAGCGATCCCTTACCGGCGTTCGAGCAGACGCTTGAGCGTGTCGAGGTCTGCTGATACCGCAGCTGCGTCGCGCGCGAAGTCTGCCTCACTCATGCCCGGTTGCCGACGCTGCGTGAACACCACTTCGCAGGCAGCGCCGTCGGCGATGACGCGCATCGGGTTGTGCACCGTTTCGCCCGACGGCAGGGTCACGTCGTGGTCCAGGACGCCGTACTCGTTGCGGGGCACGAAAGAGACGGTGACACGTCCCATCGGGGACTCCGCAATCCATTGTCCGTTGAGCAGCTCGACGGAGGACCCCAGTCCTGGCGCCCACGTCGGCAGGTTGGCCGGGTCCAGTGCGTAGTCATAGACCTCGTCGGCGGGTCGATCGATCCGCGTGCTGATGTGTCGCGAGTCCGATGCCATACCGTCACCATGCCAGGCAGGTCCGGCACCCCGAGATCTGGCTACCCGGGATGAGCAAGATCGTCAGGTAATGCCGTTGCGTTCGCCTCCAGTCCGGGCGAGGACGGGCGTATGACCGACACCCATCTGCAACTCCTGACTTCGGGTGGCGTGACGGTGGCCCGCCCCTGGATGGCCCGCTTGACCGGCAACTACCAGCACGGGACGAGCGAACGGCCAGGGACCACCCGCGTAACCGAGAGCGCTGACCACCAGACACGGTGCGCCCGGCTACGGATGCTCTGTCGACAGTCCATGGGTGCAATATGCACCCATGGACTGTATGATTGTGGCATGCCGAAGGTCCTGCACATCCGCGACGTCCCCGACGATGTCCACGACGCCCTCGTCGAAGCCGCTGAGGCGCAAGGACTGTCGCTGACCAGGTACATGCTGCACGAACTGGCGCACCTCGCCAAACGTCGACAGGTCGTGCAGGACAACGCCGCGGTCATTCGCGGGACCCAGGCCAAGGTCCAGGGCCGCCCGGACCGCGACACGATCTTGTCAGTGCTCCACGAGGGTCGCGGCGATTGAGGATCGTCGACGCCGGCGTCGTGGTGGAACTGCTCGCCGGCAACCTCGACCCTGACCGGCTCGGCGACGAGGAACTGGCCGCTCCCCACCTGGTCGACAGCGAAGTCACCCACGTGCTGCGAGGCCTGGTCCGCCGCAGGATCCTCACCGAAGAACAAGGCAACCTGGCGCTGGAAGGCTTCACCCAACTCAGCCTGACCAGGTTCCCAGCCGACTGGCTCCGCGCCAGGATGTGGACGTTGCGGCACAACCTCACCGCCTACGACGCCACCTACGTCGCGCTGGCCGAGATGACCGACGCCACTGAGCTGCTCACCACCGATGCGCGCTTGGCCAACGCACCCGGACCCAAGTGCCACATCGAGTTGCTGCACTGATTTCGATGCCCGGCGGAGGATCGACTCGCGGGCGCAGCCTTCACCACTCGGCCGGATGGATGAAGTCGCGGCTGGCCGCGCCAGCCACTGGGTGATGCGCATGACGAGCGCCATGTCGGCCAGCCGAGCCGTGCGCAGGTTCGTCAGTGGAGCAGCCGTGCAGTCAAACGCGGCGGGCCGGTTCGGCCCAGGTGATTCCGCGCCGGCGGCGCTCGTCGTTGAGCGCGGCGTGCAGCTGGGGCAGATCCCAGCGCAGTCGGCGATCCGCGCCAGCCGCCGGCGCCGATCTTGGAACTTCCGCAGTTTCGATCACCGAAATTCCCTAGGGCAGTGGATCTTCGGTGGTCGGTTTGAGGCTATCGGTTGGGCGCGGTGATCACCTCCTGGTCGAGTAGATCGGACAGCGCGACCGGCTGGTCGCAGTGTGGGCAGGGGCCGCCGATGCCGACGCGGCGGGCGAAGCTGCCACAGTCGGCGCAGCGCTGTTCGCCGTAGAGCCGTTCGCCGCAGT
>JBPCOI010000015.1:0-53012 GCA_051000395.1 Jatrophihabitantaceae bacterium | reverse complement strand
GGCGAGGGGTAGAAGCGAGCACACGACCTACCGTTTCTTAGGCGGTGGTTCGGACCAGCGGAGCCACCTAGCCACGTTGGCCCGCGCGGATCGGAACCCGGCGAAGTCTAGCGGACGCTGCGCGCCGGCCCCGAGTTCAGGGCGCTGTGCCGGCGGCCTCGTCGTAGCGCTCCAGGACGAGCCTGACCAGCGCCGGGTGCGCGCCGATCGGCTCGGACACCACCGCCAACCCGGAGGCCGCCGCGCGCAGTGAGTCAGTGAATCGTCCGGCGGCCAGCAGGTATGTGGCCACCTCGACGGGACCGGGCAGCGGCGCCAGCTCCGCGCGGACGTCGGTGCCCAACGTCGACGCGAGCACCGGACGGCCCAAGCGCCCACCGAGCAGGCCGGCCGCCGCGGCCAGTTCTGCCGCCGCCTCCGCACGCGACGAGCCGACCGCCACCAGCACCGTCGACACCGCAGTGCCGCCCTTGGACACGGCCGCCAGGCGATCCGCAACTGCGTCCACAACTAGTGGGGACGGTCCGAGGTGGCGCGCCACCCGAACGTTCGGCCGGCCGGCCACGACGGCGGGGATGTCGACGAGCACGTGGTAGCCCGTGGACAGCAGGAGCGGCACGAGCACGACCGGCTCGTTCAGCCGATCCAGTGCGGTACGCAGCGACGGGACCGCGACGTCGAGGAAGCACAGCGAGACGGGCAGCTGCGGGCGGGCGGCAGCGATCGCGCGCACGAGCGCGGCAGTGGTGGCACGACCGGCGCCCGACTCGGTGCCGTGGGCGGCGATCAGCAACCGCGGTATGGCTGGCATGGCGGCGACCCCGACCGGACTTGAACCGGCGACCTCCGCCGTGACAGGGCGGCGCTCTAACCAACTGAGCTACGGGGCCTAGCAGGTACTGCAGACAACGAGAAGCCGTGCCCCCAACGGGATTCGAACCCGTGCTACCGCCTTGAAAGGGCGGCGTCCTGGGCCTCTAGACGATGAGGGCGCTTGGGCTGCTCGCTCCGCAAGCGTCACTCGGCGAACCGCATCATGCTAGCCCCGCCGGTGGACCCGACCAGCATAGGGGACGCACGGCGACCCTTCCACAACCGGCACGGCGCCCTGACAGGGGGCTGGCAGCCGTTGCCCGGGATCTCACGCGTCTCGTAGTGTCGACGTCATTCGTGCGGTCGGCGCCCGGTGCCATGCCGCAGCAGCATTGCCATCAATCGCGTAAGGGCATCCGCACGCCGGCAGCCAGCTGAGGGGAGAACCGTGTCTGAGCCCGGCGACACGACTCCCGGCGAGGATCCGTGGGACGCGCTGTTCGGTGCCGCGCCCGAGCGCCTCGACGTCCCGCTCGAGCCCTACGCGCCCGAGGAGCTGACGGCACCGTTCGCACCGGTGCGGGACGCGAGCGGGATGACGCCGGAGCACGAGGAACTGCTGGCGCGGCTCACCAGCCGTGTCCCGCGCGGCGCGAAGGCCGTCCCGCGCGCTGCGAAGGCGAACGTCCCGCGCGGCGCGAGGTCGTCGGGGACCCGGTCGTGGTCTCAACGCCGCACACCGCCCGCCGCGGTCCACCCGCACTCGCTGCTCTGGCGGCTGAGCGTGTCCGCGCTCGCCTTCACCGTGCTGCTCGTTGCGTCCGTCGCGGGCCTGGCCGGCTACTACTACCAGAAGTTCGACGGGCAACTGACCCGCGTCGCCGTCCTGCAGCCGCACGACCCGAACATCCGCTACGCCACGCGGCAACAGAACGCCGAGAACTTCTTGGTCATCGGCTCCGACACGCGCGCCGGGGCCGACTCGAGGTTCGGTCACACGCCCGGCGCGCGCTCGGACACCACGATGATCGTGCACCTGTCACCGGACCACGCGCGGGCCACGATCATCAGTATCCCGCGCGACTCGTGGGTCGACATTCCGGCGTGCAAGGCGCCGGACGGCAGCACCGTCGCGGCGCACCAGGACATGTTCAACTCCGCGTTCTCGGTGGGCGGTCCGGCGTGCACGATCGCGACCGTGCAGAAGCTCACCGGCATCGCGGTCACGCACTTCCTCGAGATCGACTTCACCGGGTTCGAGGCGATGGTCAGCGCGATGGGCACGGTGAGCATCTGCAGCCCGCAGCACGTCTCGGACCCCAAAAGCGGGCTGCACCTGCATCCCGGAACCAACCACCTCAACGGCGCGCAGGCCCTGGCCTACGTCCGCGCGCGCGAGACACTAGGCGACGGCTCGGACCTCGGACGCATCAAGCGGCAGCAGATGTTCCTCGGCGCGGTACTGCGCCAGGCGCTGTCGGGCACCATGCTCAGCGACCCGGCGCGGCTCACGTCCTTTCTGGACGCGGCGACGCGGGCGATCACCATCGATCGCGGCACCACCTTCTCGGATCTGCGCACGCTCGCGGCCTCGTTGCAGGGCCTCGACCCGCACCGCGTCGTGTTCTACACCGCCCCGATCGCCAACGCCGACTACACCCCGCCGGGCACCGACATGACCGGACGGGTGCTGCTCGACACCGCCAAGGGACGGGCGCTCTACGACTCGGTGATCGAGGACCGGAAACCGGTGATCGTCCAGACGGTGCGTGGCACGACCACGGTCGTGCCACGAGCGTCGACGAGCGCGAGCACGCCGACGCGCAGCACTGCCGGCGCGGCGCTCACGCCCAGCTACGTCGCGGCGCAGAAGACCTGCACGCTGTGAGCCGCGCGCGACTAGCGCGCCGGGCGCATGCCCAGCAGCCGCACCGCATCCTCGTCGCGCAGGACAGCGGTGACCCAACCCCCGTCGCGACCGTGATCGCGCAGCTGCACCGCCGACGCCGCCAGCTCGACCGGCTCGAAGCGGCGGTGCTCCCAGTTGATGCGCGCCGCATGACCGGCAGCGGCCAGGTCGTACATGGAACGGTCCGCGGCGAGCTCGTCGCGAGCCGAACCCAGCCGCGCGATGACGTCGTCGAGCGCGCCGACGAGTGCGGCGTTGCCGTCGCACCACGTGGCGACCAGATCGGGACGGGTGCGCGCGACCCGCGACCCGGACAGGTAGGAGCCCGCGGCCAGCGACAACCCGAGGGGGCCGCCGGCCAGACCGCTGAGCGCGAGCGCCTCGGCCAGCACGTGCGGCAGCCCGATCACCCGGGCGACCGCGGCGTCCTGCTCGACGGCGGTCGCCGGCACCGGCCTGGCCCCCAGATCGCATACCAGCTCAGCCAGCCGAAGCCACGCGTTCAGGTCGGTATCGGCCTCCAGGCCGAGCGTCCACGGCGCATCGCGGAACAGCAGCGGATCGCTCGCACCCCACCCGCTGTCCTCCGTCCCGGCCAGCGGGTGCCCGCCCACGAACCGCGCGTCCGGGACGATCTCGCGCACCGCGGCGAGCACCGGTGCCTTCAGAGTGCCGACGTCGGTGAGCAGCGCGCCCGGTGACAGGTGCGGCACCAGCGACCGCAGCGCGTCGGGCACCTGCGGAAGCGGCATCGCGAGCACGACGAGGTCCGCGTCGCGCACCGCGGCCGCGTCGCTGGTGAGCACCAGCGCGCCGGACGCGCTCGCGGCCGCCGCCGTCTGCTCGTCGATGTCGTAGCCGACGACGTCTAGGCCGTTGTGCCGCACCGCATGCAGGAGCGAGCCGCCGATCAGACCCAACCCGAGGACGGCGACGCGCTCGAAGCGGGCGGTCACGCCCGGCGCCCCGCGGTCGTCGTCACGCCGCGACGTTATCGCCTAGCCGAGAACGACTTCCCGCCGTCGGGCAAGACGTGTCAGGATCGATACTTCGCACGGCTGGACGCGGGTGAGAGGTGGTGGCAGCAGTGGTGCAGCGGCGTTTCGCGGTCGCGGCGCTCCGCGACGGCGGAGTGTGGCGCGTCGAACCGCTGCCGCCTGCCGTGCTCGGCGACCTCGGCGTGCTGCTGCAGGCGCTGCGCTCGCAGACGAACGAGGGCGGCCCGTTCGTCATCGCGAGCGTCGACGACGAGTTCTTCCTGATCGCGCGCCAGGACGGTCCGCGCATCTCGCTGCTGCTCTCGGACATGACTGCAGCCGTCGAGTACCCACTGGCCGGACAGGTGCTGGCGCGACTGGGCGAGGACCCGCCCGAGGACGACGAGCTCGACGAGGTCTGGCCGGTGGGCGACCTCGACCTGTTCGCCGACCTCGATCTGTCCGAGGACGAGATGGAGCAGATCCTCGACGACATCGACGCCTATCCGGAGGAGATGCTCGAGACGATCGTCGAGCGCTTGGGCCTGGGGGATTCCTACGCCCAGGCCACCGAGTCGGCGCAGGTCGGCCGTCAGTGAGCGCGTTCGCAGTCGTGCTGTCCCGCGCCGGCGACCGGTGGCGCGGGGTGGAGCTGTCGCTGGCCGAGTGCGAGAGCATCACCGACATCGCCGACGTGGCACGTGACGTCGCCGGCGAGCTGCGCCTGGTGGTCGTGGAACAGGACGACGAGTACGCGGCGTTGGTGCGCATCGATGACGACGACGACGATCCGCGCGCGTTTCTGTCCGACGGTCATGCCGCCGACAGCTACCCGGTGGCCGCGATGATCGCACAAGAGCTGGCGGAGATCGGCGAGGACGACCTCGGCGACGATGAGAACCTGCTGGTCGACGCGCCGCCGGTGCACGACAGCGCGCCGTTCGGCGACCCCGAGATCGTCGAGGATCTCGGCACCTCCGCCGCGGACCTGCTCTCGATGTGCGCGCATGAGGGCACGCTGCCGATCGACGTGCTGGTGGCCGTGTGCGAGAAGGCCGGTTGCGGGCAGGTCTTCGACGAGCTGCGCGCCTGAGGGTGGACGATCACGACGCCGTGCAGGCGGCGCTCGTGCAGGCCAGGGTCGCGCTGGCGTTCGGCGAGGTGCCCGTCGGTGCCGTGGTGATCGCAACGTCCGGCGAGGTGATCGGGGCTGCCCACAACGAGCGTGAATCGGGCGACGACCCGACCGCGCACGCCGAGGTGCTCGCGCTGCGCCGGGCAGGCGCGGCGCTGGGCTCGCGGCAACTCGTCGGCTGCACACTGAGCGTGACGCTGGAGCCGTGCACGATGTGCGCGGGCGCTGCCGTGCTCGCGCGGGTGTCGCGGCTCGTCTTCGGCGCCTGGGATCCGAAAGCGGGAGCGGTCGGCTCGCTATGGGACGTGGTGCGCGACCGCCGCCTCAACCACCGGCCGGAGGTCGTCGGCGGCGTCTGCGCGGACGAGTGCGCGGCGCTGCTGGCCGCGTTCTTCGCCGAGCGCCGCTGAGCTGCGCACCCGCCTGGGACGGCGCTGCGCCTCTCGCGAGTCGCGGCCGCCGGCTCTGGGTACATCAAGATCGTGGCCGTTGCCGTCCGGTAAGCTCTGCGGCGGTGGCGTGTCCGAGCGGCCAAAGGAGCACGCCTCGAAAGCGTGTGTGGGTAAAACCACCGTGGGTTCGAATCCCACCGCCACCGCTCTTGGACCCTTATTTCATAAGGGTTTCCGGCTTCAGCACCGGACGTCTTACGACCTCAGCGGCAGTTCCCGCGACGATCAGCTGGCTACCACCGCTGTCCGATGCTGTCCAAATCGGCTTGTATTCCGATACGGACTCCAGCAAATCCGGGCGCCAGCATTGGAGAGGCATCTTTCGAAGGCGTGCGTCTTGAAATCGAACCTGCTGAATCTCAGCGGAGGGATCGGGCGGCTCATCGACGGGCTTGAAGCGATTGCTGGCACTTGTCGACCGGGCCGCCTCCTGCGCCACAGCCCGCCTGCTGTCAGCTGCTGGGGAGCGGCGAACGACGTCAGGTCCGTCGACGGACCCGCCATGGTTGCGCTCCATCTCAGCGAGCGGCATCAGCTCGGTGTCGGTCGCATCGCGTGCCTGCTCATAGTTGGTCAGCAGAAGCGGAGCGAACGCCGGCACCGCCACCGCGAACCCGTGCCTTCAGGCACCTGCTCTGCGGGCTGGTGGATGGACGTAGAGGGCGCGCCGGTCTCGGGGCGCGATGCTGTGCTGCTGGGGTAGCGGCAGCTCGTAGCGCACTGGCTGCAGATGGTCGCGGTACTGGCGCTCGGCGTTGTAAACCTTGTTGAACCGCCAAATCATCCGCGCGAAGTTCGTCTGTCCGTGCATCAGGTTGCGGCCGATGATCGCGATCGTCTGGGCGGCGGCGACACCGAGGTGCTTGCGTGCGATCACGGCCTGAGTCTTGACCAACTCGCGGTAGAACTCGGGCAACGGCAACTCGGTGGGCAGCACAGCGTGCTGGATGTCGAACATGCGGTAGTCGCGGGTGGTGAGCTTGCGGGACTCGGTGTGCCAGATCTCCGTTCCTGGGTAGGGCGTCATCACGGTCAGGTGGACGATCTCGGGCACCGAGAGGGCCCACTCGCGCACTCGGCCGAACTGCGCGCTGTCCCATCGCGGGTCGACGATCAGGTTGATGGCCACGGTGATCCCGAGCTTGCGCGCCAACTCGAGGGCATGCATGTTGTCATCGATGTCGACTCGCTTGCGGTACCGCTCCAGACCGGCCTCGTCGAGTGCTTCCATGCCGAGGAACAGATAGTTGAGCCCGAGTCGGCGCCATCTTTCGAACACCTGCGGATGTCGCAGCAGTACGTCCGCGCGGGTCTCCAGGTAGTACTCCTTCTCGATCTTGCGCTTCTCCAGCTCCGCAGCGATTGCGTCACCGTGCTCGGCCTTGATGAACGCCACGTCGTCGACGATGAAAACCCCGTGCTCGCCGATCGTGGTGAGTTCGGCGGCAGCGGCCTGCGGTGAGGTTCTGCGGTAGCTGCGCCCGTAGAACGTCCACGCCGAACAGAACGAGCAGTCCCAGGGGCAGCCGCGGGTGAACTCGATCGACGCGGCCGGATCGAGTACACCGATGAAGTATTTGTTGCGGCGACGCATCAGCTCCCGCGCCGGCCGGGGCTCGTCGATGCTGTCCAGCATTGTCGGGGCCGGACCGCTGCCGTCGGCCGTGATCACCCCGGGCACCTCCAGGGCTGCGCCGTCGCGGCAGGCGTCCAGCAGAAGCGGGGTCGCGACCTCACCCTCACCGCGCACGACAGCGTCGATGGCGCCATCGGCCTGCTCGAGCACGTGCGAGGCGATGAACGACACCGAGTGCCCGCCCACGAACACGAAGCAGGCTGGCAGCAGCGCCTTGATCCGGCGGGCGAGGTCGATGACCTCGGGGACGTTCGCGAGATAGTTCAACCCGAATGCCACCGCCTCGGGCTGATATTCGGCAACCTCGCGGGCCAGGTCGGCATGATCGAACACCTGCAGATCCAGGATGCGCACCTCGTGCCCGCCCGCCCGCGCGGCAGCGGCAACCCGCTCGAGTCCGAGCGGCTCAAGCCGCAGGAAGATTTCCGAATACAGCAGCGCGCTGGGATGGACAAATAGCGTACGCATGGCGCCCCTTCTTGCCGGGGGCGGCGACGGCCGCTGCTCGCCGAGCCGCTCACCGACCGTCTACCCGCGAGTGCAGCGGCGGAAACTGCTGCGGTCTCGCTCCTGTCCCGCCGACGTCGGTCGCGGCGACGCGGTCCCGGAGCAGACCGCCGCACACGCCGGCACTGTCCGCGCGCAAATCCTCGGGCGGGCTAACCGCGCTGTTTGCCGTCGCCCGCCCGGGGGTAGCTCTGTGTTACCGCGCCGCCCCGGACCCCGGCAGCGCTGTTTCGTCGCAGGAGTCCGGCATGAGCGCATCGATTCGCAGCACCGCAGTCGTGACGTCGTGGACTCATCGAATCCGGACATGCGGACCAAGCGTGTCGGCCGGACTTTGCGGCACAGGCTTGCGGGGCGACACGCAGTTGCAGTCCGCTGGCCGGCGAGGGGGTCGAACTGAGCGAGGAAGGAGGGGACCGATGACGCTTTCAGCGCATGAGCGCCGGGTTCTGGGTGAGTTTGAGGCCGAGTTCAGAAACCTCGAGAAGGCGAGGCGGTATCGGCTCCGTTCGAATGTGCGCGTCATCCTCGTGCTCGTCGGCTGCGCGCTGTTCTGCGCCGCCGCGGTCGCCCTCGCGTCGACGCTTTCGGGCGCCACCCGGGACGCACTGTGCGGGTTGGCCGGTGCGCTGAGCGCGACAGCTGCCGCTGCGCTCCTGGCCTTCGGTCACCCCCGGCAGGTCCCCGTCATCTCGCCGCGGATGCGGCCGAAGCTGCCCGACTGCTGGCACCGAACGGACCTGCCGTGACGATCCCGAGCGGGCTGTCGAGTTCGCAGCGGTGGCGCAGGTTGATGCCGCTGGCGTTCGTCACCTACAGCTTCGCCTACCTCGATCGCTCCAACTACTCCCTCGGCGCGGCCGGCGGGCTGCAGAGCGCGCTGCACATCACCTCCGCGCAGACCGGGCTGCTGGGCGGGCTGTTCTTCGTCGGCTACTTCATCTTCCAGGTCCCGGCGGCCAGCTTCGCCGAACGGCGCAGCGTGAAGAAGCTAATGTTCTGGTCGCTGATCCTGTGGGGTATCTTCGCCGCCGCGCAGGGTGTGATCGTCTGGTATTGGCTGCTGCTGATCGACCGGTTCCTCCTCGGGGTGGTCGAGGCCGCGGTAATACCCGCGATGCTGGTGTTCTTGACGCACTGGTTCAGCAAGACCGAACGCGGCCGCGCCGACACCGTCCTGATCCTCGGCAACCCGGTCACGCTGCTGTGGATGTCGGTGATCTCCGGCTACCTCATCCAGGCCACCAGTTACCGCTGGATGTTCATCATCGAGGGACTGCCCGCCATCGCCTGGGCCTTCGCGTTCCGCGCGCTGTCTGACGATCGGCCCGCCGATGCCGACTGGCTCGATCCCGGCGAACGCGAAGCCATCGAAGCGCAACTCGCCGACGAGCAGGCCGGGTTCAGCAAGGTGTACAGCTACCTGGACGCGTTCAAGTCCCGCAACGTGATGCTGCTGTCGATCCAGTACGCGCTGTGGAGCATCGGCGTCTACGGGTTCGTGTTCTGGCTGCCCACCATCGTCAAGGCAGGCTCCGGGCGCGGCATTGCCGCGACCGGCCTGCTGACCGCGATCCCGTACGCCTTCGCCGTGCTGTTCATGCTAGTGAACTCACACTACTCGGACCGCACCGGCAAGAGGCGGGTGTTCGTCTGGCCGTTTCTGCTGATCGGCACCGGCGCCTTCTACGGCTCCTACGCCGTCGGCACCGGCAACTTCCTGTTCTCGTTCATCCTGCTGGTCATCGCCGGAGCGGTGATGTACGCGCCGTACGGACCCTACTTCGCCTACATCCCCGAGTTCCTGCCCGTCAATGTCGCCGGCCCGGCGATGGGGCTGATCAACGCCTTCGGCGCGGTGGGCGGGTTTGCCGGCGCTTATGTCGTCGGCGCGCTGGGCGGCGGCACCAAGTCCGGCGCCGCGTTCGTGTTCATGGCCGCATCACTGCTGGCGGCGGCGATCCTTATGCTGTTCGTCAAGAAACCGCCACAGTCCGCAGCGGACACGATGCCAGTCCAGGAACCCAGCGTTGGCACGGGCCGCCGCGGCCGCGCCCAAGCCGCGTAGCAGCGCTGGTGAACACCGTCCCTGCTACCACCGCGTCAAGCGAGCCGTCCGCGACCGCCGACGCGGCACGCTCGGAGCCAGTCGTCGTCGCAATCGTCACTCCCCTTGAGACGGAGCTGGTCGATCGCATCGCTGCCGTCGATCACCGCCTGGACATCCGTTACCAGCCCGACCTGCTGCCGCCGCCGCGGTTCCCGTGCGATCACCGTGGCGTCGATTCCTTTCACCGCACGCCGGAGCAACACACCCGTTGGCTGCGGATGCTCGCCGAGGCCGAGGTGTTGTTCGGGCTGCCGGGGGACTCGGGCGCAGGACTGGCCGACGCAGTTCGGACCTGTCCCGGGTTGCGGTGGGTACAGGCAACCGCCGGCGGGGCCGGCGAGCAGGTTGACGCCGCCGCTCTCAGCCGTGACGAACTCCAGCGGGTGCAGATCACCCGTGCCGGTGGCGTGCACGTCGGGCCGCTGGCCGAGTTCGCGATGCTCGGCATCCTCGCCGTCACCAAAGACCTGCCCCGGCTGCTGGCCGACAAGCACGCCCATGCATGGGACCACTACCCGATGGACGAGCTGCGCGAGCGGACTGCGCTGCTCGTCGGGATCGGCCCGATCGGCGCGGAGATCGCGCGGCTGGCCGCGGCATTCGGCATGCGCGTCCTGGCGGTCAACCGCACCGGGCACACCGACTCGCCCGACGTCGTCGAAACCCGGCCGGCGGATGACCTGGACGAACTGCTGCCCCGCGCCGACGCCGTCGTGATCACCCTGCCGCTCACCGAACAGACCCGCGGCATGATCGGCACGCGGCAGATCGCCCTGATGCGTCCGGACACCGTCGTGGTCAACGTGGGTCGGGGTGCCGTCATCGACGAGGCAGCCCTTGCCGACGCATTGGCGCACGAGAGGCTGCGCGGCGCCGCGCTGGACGTGTTCGAGACCGAACCGCTGCCCGGGGACAGCCCGCTGTGGCGCCTGCCGAACGTGCTCGTCAGCCCGCACACCGCCGGGCTGTCGCTGCACGAGAACGAGCGAATCGTCGAGCTGTTCTGCGACAACCTCCAGCGCTACCTGCGCGGGAGGGAACTGCTCGGCCTGATCGCGCCACCGGCCGCCGACTGAACGGGCGAACATCCGATCGGCCGGCCAGTCACAGGCCAGGAACCGCTCGGTGAGCGAGCCAAGCACGTACTCGGGCTCGCCCGGCCCGCGGAAGCGAGCGTGGTAGCCACCGAGGATCGGCTCGGAAGTTCAGAGGGGCGATAAGCTCATCGGCGAGCCATCAATTCCGGACCCCGTCTGAACAGCATCGGCAAGCCGGCGGTACGACTCGAAAGCGGGCGTGGGTAACACCATCGTGGGTTCGAATCCCACCTCTACCGCACCACGGCGCAGTTCGCGGACGGCTGCGTGCTGTTACCCGTCGCTGACGTCGATCAGCACCTTGCCCACCGCGCCGCCCTCGACAGCCGCGTGCGCGTCCGCGGTGCGCTCGAGCGGGAAGTGGTGCAGCGGCAGACCGGCGTCCTCGCCTACCTTGACGGCGCCGTCGAGCACGGCTGCGGACACGTCCTCGATCGCGAGTGCTTTGGCCCGAGCCGGCGCGGTGTAGAGGAGCACGAACTGCCAGCGGGCGTTAGCGACCATCAGCGTGCGGATGGGGACCGTCAGCTCGTCGCCGCCGTTGTTCGCGTACACGGCGATCGCGCCGTGGAGCCCGATCACGGCCGCATCGACGCCCGCGTTCTGCGCCGGCGCCACCTCGACGATCGAATGCACACCGGATGGGGCGATCTTGCGGATCTCCGCGGCGACGTCCTGCTGAGTGTAATTGATCACGTGGTCGGCACCGGCGGCGGCCGCCAGCACGGCCTTGCGGGAGCTGCTGACCGTGGTGATCACCGTGGCATCCGACCAGTGCGCGAGCTGGATCGCGGCGTTGCCCACCGCACCGGCGCCGCCGGCGACCAGGACCACCCGGCCGGCCAACGCGCCCGCGCCCAGCCGCGCCGAGCCGTCCTCGGCGACGGTCAGGCAGCGATGGGCCGTGACGAACGGGACGCCGAGGCAGGCGCCGAGGTCGAATGAGGCGCTGTCGGGCAGCGTGACGACGTGCTGCTTCGGGACGTAGGCGAACTCTTGCGCCGTGCCGCCCTCGGGCCGTTCGTGCGCCGCCTCCCACAGCCAGACCCGCAGGCCCTGCAGCGCCGCCTCCACACCTGCACCGACCGCGTCGACCACGCCCGACCCGTCCTGGCCCGGCACCTGCGGCGGATCGACCTCGGCCGGTCCGCCGCCGCGTCGCATCTTCCAGTCGGTCGGATTGACGCCCGCGCGGTGGATGCGCACCCGCACCTCGCCCGGCCCGGGATCGCGCAGTGGCCGCTCGACGCACTCCAGGACGGCAGGGTCCCCGGTTCGCGGGTAGGCGATTGCTCTCATGCGTCGCTGGGTTACTTCTCGTGCAGGGCGCGGGCGAGTTCGGCGCGGCCCATCGTCGATCGTCCGGGCAGCTGGCGTTGCTTGGCGATCTCGTACAGCTCGGCACGGGTCTTCGGGCCGGAGGCTCCGGTGCGCTTGCGCTGCGCCACCGCTGCGCCTTGTTTGCCCAGCGCGGTCCGGGCAGAACTCGGCAGGTTCGCGAGCGTCCGCTTGCTCTTGGCCGCATCCTGCGCCTTCTTCACGTTGCGCTTGGCTGCCTGCGTCTGCTTGGTGGTGGCCATGTCCGAGTACTACCCCGCACCCGCGGCGCCCACACAGCGGCGCTTCGGTTACTTCGGGGGCAGTGACCGCGCCCGGGCGAGGCCGTGCGCTACCCAACGCTCGAGCTCCTCGTCCCTGCCGAGTGCCTGTGCGTCGATGCGAAGCCAGCCGTCCAGTTCGCGGCCGCCCATGACGGCGCGGTCCACGTGCGGCGCGCTGCACAACGACGCACTCTGCCCGGGATCGACCCGAACCAGCAGGCCGCCACGACCGCTCACGCTGAGCGCCAGGTTGCCGTCGACGAGGAACGCGAGACCGCCGAACATGCGCTTCTCGCTCACCCCGCTCTCGCCCTGCACGCACTCGCGCAGGCGGTTCGCCAGCTCCTCGTCGTGGGCCACGTCCTCAGTATCACCGGCGGCGCGCCGACAGCGACATCCGCCGCAACGGATCGCACTTCGGGGATGCGCATCGGCCGGCCGTACCTTGTCAGACCGTCCCGCTAGCGTCCTGAACATGGACTGGAAGATCGAACTGATATTCATCCCGGTGTCCGATGTCGACCGTGCCAAGGCGTTCTATGTCGACCAGGTCGGATTCCACGCCGATCACGACCAACAGGTCAACGAGAGCCTGCGCTTCGTCCAGCTGACGCCGCCCGGCTCGGCGTGCTCCATCGCCTTCGGCACCGGCATCACTCAGATGGCGCCGGGCAGCCAGCGCGGAGTGCAGGTGGTGGTCCCCGACGCGACGGCCGCGCGTCAGGATCTGCTCGACCGCGGGGTGCACGCGAGCGAGGTCGACGTCCAGCCGTGGGGCTCGTTCGTGACCTTCGACGATCCCGACGGCAACGGCTGGATCCTGCAGCAGCTCCCGGCCCGCTGAGTCTGGATCTTCATGGTGGGACCAAGGCATAGCGGCGCGGTGCCATGAAGATCCGCGCATCTTGTGGCTGCGTATCCGGTGGCCGCGGACCCGGCTGCCGCCTGCGCTTCGCGGCCCCCTCGCTGGGGCGTCGTTAGACCCCGATCGGTTGTGGGAAAGGTCGTGCCATGACTGGACGAATCGCGGCTATGTCCATCGATGGCACGCCCATCTCCGACGCCGACGTGGCCCGGATGCATGCGGAGGAAGAGCTGCACGAGAAGTGGCAACGGCGCACGGTCCGGGTGGTCGCGTCCGCGTCGCGCGACAGCGAGGACTGTCGGTTGCTGCTCTCGATCCTCGGCTTGGACCCGAGCGTCGTCGCTGCCGCGCGTGACGAACTCGCCCGCAAGCCCGCGCGCAAGCGCGGAGTGGCTGCCGCCTGAGCGCGCCGCTAAGACCGAAATGATCGCGTTACACCCAGCATCGGGCATATAACCGGCGACTGTCAGGCCCCGACAGAAAGAGCCGCGCGATGACTGCCACGTCCGTAGCCAGTGCCGCCAAGCCGATTCGCAGCCTCGTCCCGGCCCGGATGGACCGCCTGCCGTGGACGAAGTTCCACTGGCTCGTGGTCGTGGGCCTCGGCGTGTCCTGGATCCTGGACGGCCTGGAGATCCAGATCGTCTCCCAGGCTGGCTATCAGAGTTCGCTGCACCTGAGCAACGGCCAGGTCGGTGCGGTCGGTTCGGTCTATCTCGCCGGCGAGGTCGTGGGCGCGCTGGTGTTCGGCCGCATCACCGACAAGCTCGGCCGCAAGAAACTGTTCATCATCACCCTCGCGGTCTACCTCGTCGCGAGCGGACTCGCCGGCTTCTCCTGGGACCTCTGGTCGCTGCTGGTCTTCCGGTTCATTGCGGGCACCGGCATCGGCGGGGAGTACACGGCGATCAACTCCGCCATCGACGAGTTGATCCCCTCGCACTACCGCGGGCGCGTCGACATCGCGGTCAACGGCACGTACTGGGGCGGCGCGGCGCTCGGCGCCGGAGCGAACCTGTACCTGCTCTCGAGCCACGTGCCCACCGACATCGGCTGGCGGATCGGGTTCTTCATCGGTCCCGTCATCGGCATTGTGATCATCTTTCTGCGGCGCACCATTCCGGAGAGCCCGCGCTGGCTGATGACCCACGGCCGCGAGGAGGAGGCGGAGCGGACGGTCGACGACATCGAACGCCGCGTCGAGGCGCAGGGCATCGAGTTGAAGCCGGTGCCTGAGGACAAGGCGCTGGAGGTGACCGCCACCGACAGCATCGGCTATCTGCGCATGGCGAAGGTGTTCTTCGGCGACTACCCGTCGCGCAGCTTCCTGGGATTTTCGATGATGGTGACGCAGGCGTTCCTGTACAACGCCATCTTCTTCACCTACGCGCTGGTGCTGCAGCACTTTTACGGCGTGTCCAAAGCACACACCAGCTACTACTTCTTCCCCTTCGCGCTGGGCAACCTGCTCGGTCCGCTTCTGATCGGACACCTGTTCGATACCATCGGCCGACGCAAGATGATCCTGTTCACCTACGGGGTCTCCGGCGTGCTGCTGCTCGTCTCGGCGTACTTCTTCCGCGCCGGCCTGCTGACCGCGACGACCCAGACCGCGTTCTGGTGCGTGATCTTCTTCCTCGCCTCCGCAGGCGCTTCGTCGGCCTACCTGACGGTGAGCGAGATCTTTCCGCTCGAACTGCGCGGGCAGGCGATCTCGTTCTTCTTCGCCATCTCCCAGGGCGCCGGCGGCGTGGTGGCGCCGTACCTGTTCGGCCACCTGATCGGTGGCGCGAACAACGCCCACCCGGACCGCATCCCGCTGTCGTGGGGGTACGTCATCGGTGGGGTGATCATGATTGCGGGCGGCATCATCGCATGGTTCTTCGGCGTCAACGCGGAAAGGCAGTCGCTGGAGGACATCGCCAATCCGCTGTCGGTCACGAAACGTCCCGAAGGCGGAGTGACGGCGGCGGCGTCCGGAGCGTCGGCATGAGCGTCGTCGTCGGGGTCAGCCCGACGACGGGATCTCCCGAGGCGTTGCGCTGGGCCGCGGAGGAGGCGCGCCTTCGCAGCACCGCGATGCGCGCCGTCCTGGCGTGGCGCCCACCGCGCGCTCCGGCCGCGCCGGGCGGGCGGCCGCCCGCCACCATCGTCTCGGCTGCCGGCCAGGACCACGCCGCCGCGGCCGAGGAGCGGCTGCGAGATTTCGTCACCGCTGCGCTGGGACGGGTGGGCAAGGTCGAGTGCGTCGCGCTGCGTGGTACCGCGGTGTCGAGCCTGCTCTCGGCGTCCGGCGACGCGCAGCTGCTCGTCATCGGTGAGCCGCGCCCCGGGCGTCTCGCCTCGGTGCGTGCCGGTTTGGTCGCGCCGCAAGTGGTGCTCAAGGCACGCTGCCCGGTCGTGGTCATGCCGCGCTCGGCATCGATGCCGCCGTCCTGAGGAGATCACGATGTCCAGTGCCACGCTGCACCACGGCTCCGGCCAGCCGAAGGGTTCCGGCGTCTCGACGCGGCGCAACGTCGCGATCGCCGCCGTGATCACCGCGTTGGGTGGCCTGCTGTTCGGCTACGACACCGGCGTGGTCTCCGGGGCGCTGCTGTTCCTCAAGAACGACTTCGGCGGGTTGAGCTCGTTCCAGCAGGAGCTGGTGACGAGCCTGCTGCTGGTCGGCGCCGCTGCGGGCGCGCTGGGCGCCGGGCGCGTTGCCGACGCGATCGGACGCCGCAAGACGATCATCATCACTGCGAGCGTATTCATCGTCGGCGTGCTGCTGGCGGCGCTCGCGCCGGTGTACCCGGTGCTGCTGCTCGCGCGGATCGTCATCGGACTGGCCGTCGGCTCGTCCTCGATGGTCGTTCCGCTCTACATCGGAGATCGCCCCGCCGCGGCTTCGCGGCGGGCTGGTCAGCTTCAACCAGCTGGCGATCACCCTGGGCATCCTGGTCTCCTACCTTGCCGACTACGGCCTAGCCGCCCACAAGAACTGGCGGTTGATGTTCGGACTCGCGGTGATCCCGGCCGCGATCCTGCTGGTCGGGATGCTGCTGCAGAAGGAGAGCCCGCACTGGCTGGTGCGCCAGGGTCGCGACGACGAGGCCCGTGAGGTGCTACTGCGCGTGCGGGACGAGGAGGACATCGACGCGGAGATCGACGAGGTGCGCGACGTGTCGCGGCGCGAGGCCAACGCCAAGCAGCTGCTGTCGCCGAAGATACGGGCCGCGCTGATCGTCGGACTCGGGTTGGCGATCTTCCAACAGATCACCGGCATCAACACCGTCATCTACTACGCACCGAGCCTGCTGCAGGGTGCCGGGTTCGGCAACAGCGCCGCGCTGCTCGCGAACGTCGCGGTCGGCGGGGTGAACGTGCTGCTGACGATCGTCGCGATCGCGCTGCTCGACCGGGTGGGCCGCCGGCCGCTGCTCCTGACCGGCACGGCCGGGATGGTCGTCGGCATGATCGTCACCGCTGTCGCGTTCACCGGGGGGACGACGACGCTGCACGGCGGGCACGCCATCACGGCGGGTGTTCTGGCTGATCATCGCCGAGATCTACCCGCTGGCCGTGCGCGCCCGCGCGATGAGCGTGGCCACGATCGGCAACTGGGCGGCCAACTTCGTCGTCACGATCTCGTTCCTGACCATCCTCAACGCGATCGGCGGCACCGGCATCTTCGCCGTCTTCGCGACGCTGTCGTTCCTCGCGTTGCTCTACTTCTGGCGCAAGGTGCCCGAGACCAAGGGCCGCAGCCTGCAGCAGATCGAGCACGACCTGAATGAATGAACTCATCGCGCCTGATCCGGTGGTGCGACGCGCGGTGCGGGTCGGTGGCCGCCGGATCTCCTACCAGCAGGCCGGTACTGCCGGTGGCGCGGTGGTCCTCCTGCTGCATGGGCTGGCGTCGGACAGTGACACCTGGCAGCCCGCGATCGCGGCGCTGGCGGCGCACGGATTGCGCGTCGTCGCGCCCGACCTGCTCGGCCACGGCTCATCGGACAAACCCGCAGGCGACTACCTGCTGGAGGACTTCGCGCGATCGACGCACGAGTTCCTGGACGCGCTCGGGCTGGAAAGCGCGACGGTGTGCGGACACTCGCTCGGCGGCGCCATCGCGGTGCACCTGGGATACCACTACCCGCGGCAGGTCGCACGACTGGTGCTGGTGTCGGCCGGCGGGCTGGGACGCGAAGTGCATCCGGTGCTTCGTGCGGCCGCGCTGCCCGGAGCTGAGCGGGTCGTCGGCTGGGCGATGCGGCCCGGGCTGCGGCGCTGGTACGCGCGTGACGAACTGCACCGGTTGCTGCGGCTCACGCCGGAGAACGTCGTGAACCTGCGCCGCGCGGGACGGGCGCTCGCTGACGCCGCCGGGCGCGCCGCGTTCTTCGCCGCGCTGCGCGCGGTCATCGCGCCGTCCGGGCAGCGCGGATCGTTCCTGGAGATGGAGTACCTGGCCGAGCACGTCCCGACGCTGCTCGTGTGGTCGGAGCGCGATGGTGTCATTCCGGTAGCCCATGCGCACGCCACGAAGCAGTACCTGCCAGGTAGCCACCTCGTGATCTTCCCGGGCGGCGGCCACGAGCCGCACCGCCGCCACGCCGCCGCCTTCGCGGACGCGGTGGCGAAGTTCATCTCGTCCACCCCTGGCGCGTGAGCGCGGCGGGGCGCCTGCAGTTCTAGCGAGCGCTTCGTGCCTACTGCGGGTTTCCTGTTGCGGCGCGTTATGCCTGCACGGATTACCTTACTGCCTGTTACGGCGCGTTACGCCTGCGCCGTGCACCCCGCTTGCCTGTTACGGCACGTTACGCCTGCGCTGCCCATGATCCGGCGCTTTCGATGGTCAGAGCAGGCGTAACGCCCCGATTCAGCGGTCAGAACAGGCGTAACAGCCCGCCCCATACCGACCGGTCGGGCGGGACCAACTGACCGAACAAACTGAACCGGCCATACCGAACGAACCCGTGGCGGAGGATAGGGGATTTGAACCCCTGAGGGATTGCTCCCAACCCGCTTTCCAAGCGAGCGCCATAGGCCACTAGGCGAATCCTCCGCCGCCGAGGATACGGGCAGTGGCATGAACGGCTCGGCACCCTCCCGTAGACTCGCGCTCCGACCCCCCGCGTGGCGCTCATCCTGCGAACCTCCCCAGGGCCGGAAGGCAGCAAGGATAAGCAGGCTCTGGCGGGTGCGCGGGGGGTCCCCATATCGAGATGGGACGAATGGACCCGGCTCGGCCCACAGAGCACGGCTGGACCCGGAACCGGCCCACAGAGCACGGCTGGTGCCGGCGCGGCCCCCCGGCACGGCTGGACCCGCGCGGCTGGACCCGGCGCGGCCCCGCGGCAAGGCTGACCCGGCACGGCTGGACGGGACGGCTGACCCGGGACGGAAGGAACGGAAGGCACAGCCCGGCTGCCCCGAGACGGTGCTGTCGCGGGTGGCGATTAGGGTCATCGGCGTGGCAGCAAACCTGGCGCTGTATCGCAAGTACCGCTCGGCGAGTTTCGCCGAGGTCATCGGCCAGGACCACGTCGCCGCGCCGTTGCGTCACGCGCTGGCGAACGGACGCATCAACCACGCGTACCTGTTCAGCGGACCCCGCGGCTGCGGGAAGACCTCCAGCGCCCGGATCCTGGCGCGGTCGCTGAACTGCGCGCAGGGCCCGACGCCCGAGCCCTGCGGCGAGTGCGATTCCTGCGTCGAACTCGCGCCGAACGGTCCCGGCTCCATCGACGTGATCGAGATCGACGCGGCCAGCCACGGTGGCGTCGACGACGCCCGGGACCTGCGTGAGCGGGCCTTCTTCGCGCCCGTCCGCGACCGGTACAAGGTCTACATCATCGACGAGGCGCACATGGTGACGACGCAGGGCTTCAACGCCCTGCTCAAGCTCGTCGAGGAACCGCCGGAGTTCCTCGTGTTCGTCTTCGCCACCACCGAGCCGGACAAGGTGCTGACGACGATCCGCTCCCGCACCCACCACTACCCGTTCCGCCTCATCGCGCCGCACACCCTGCGGGCCCACCTGGAGGCGATCTGCGCCGCCGAAGGGATCGTGGTCGAGGCGCCCGTCCTGCCGCTCGTGGTGCGCTCCAGCGGGGGGTCGGCGCGCGACGCGCTCTCGCTGCTCGACCAGCTGCTCGCGGGGGCCGGGCCCGAGGGGGTGACGTACCCGCGCGCGGTGGCGCTGCTCGGCGTCACTGACCACGCGCTGCTCGACGACATGGTCGACGCCCTGGCCGCCAGCGACGCCGCCGGTGTGTACGGAACGGTAGATCGCATCGTCGAGGCGGGGCACGACCCCCGGCGCTTCGCCGCCGATCTGCTGGACCGGTTTCGCGACCTCATCCTGCTCGAAGCGGTGCCCGATGCCGCGGCACGCGGGCTGATCGACGCGCCGCAAGACCAGTTGGTGCAGATGTCCGGCCAGGGCGGGCGCCTCGGTGCGGCGACGCTGACCCGCTATGCCGAGATCGTGCACACCGCGTTGCTGGAAATGCGGGGGACGACCTCGCCCCGGCTCGTCCTCGAGCTGCTGTGCGCGCGCATGCAACTACCCGACGCCGCTGCGGACGGCGCGGCACTGCTGCAACGCCTCGAACGTCTGGAGCGGCGGAACTCGTTGGCCGGGCAACCTGCGGACGCCGCGCCGGCGCCGCCGGGGCCAGCCGCCGGGGAGCCTGCATCGGAGCGTCCGGTCGCCGCGGCCGGCGGACGAGGGACGCAACGGCGGCCAGCCGCCGGCACGACCGACCCCGCCACGCCGACGTCCCCAGGAACAACGTCCCAGGGCGCGACGGCCGCCGGCACGGGGGCAGGCGCGGCGGGCGCAGAACCGCAGACTTCGGCGGAACGGGTGGGGCAAACATCATCCTGGCCGGCAGCGCGGCCGGCGGGCGGCTCGGACGCGGCATCCGACGCGCCGTCCGAGCCGAGCCAGGTGCCCGTTGCCGACGCACCGTCGCCGCCGCCCAGTCAGCGCGGTCAGCCTGGGCCGCCCAGTCAGCCCGGTCAGCTCGACGCTGCGGCGCTGCGGCGGCTCTGGCCCGAGGTGCTCGAGATCATCAAGCGGTCGAGCCGGACGACCTGGGCGATGCTCGACGGCGCGCAGATCACCACCGCGGTCGGCGAGCAGGTCACCCTCGAGGTGGCCGCCAGCCTGGCCAGACGAATCGCGGAGGAACGCAACATCTCCCTCGTCGGCGCCGCGTTGACCACCGTTGTCGGCGGTGCATGGCAGCTGACCGTGGTGGGCGCCGACAATGCCGCTGCGGCTGGCGCGGCGCGCGAGGCGCGCGAGCCCGGACGGTTGGCGCCAGCACGCCCCTCCGAGCCCGACCCGCGCGAGGACACCGAGCTCGACCAGAACGCCTCCAGCCGGGCGGCCGCCGATCCGGATACCTAGGCGCTCAAGCTGCTGCAGGACCGGCTCGGCGCTCGTCCGGTCGAGCGCAGCTGAGTCGAGCTATCGGGCGAGGTAGGCCAGGATCCCGGTCGCGATCGCCAGCGCGATGCGCGCCCGTCCGGCCGCCGAGCTCTGCAATGCGGCGTCGGAGGCGTTGCGCATGTTGCCCAGCTCCAGGAACGTCGTCGGCACCGTCGACAGGTTCAGCCCGGCCAGGTCCGAGCGCGGGAAGTAGCCGTTCGCGCCGATGTAGGTGGACGGAACCAGTCCCGAGCCGGCCGTCAGCGAGTCGTGGACGGCCGTCGACAGCGACAGCGAGCCGGCCATCGTCGCCGTGCTCGCGCCCTCCGGCCGGCGGCTGGCGTAGCAGACGTGGAAACCGTGACCGGCCGAAGGCGCGCCGTCGGCATGGATCGCGACGGCCGCGCGCACGCCGGGGGTGCTCTCGATCGCCGCGCGCACGTTCACGCATGGGCCGACGCCCGAGTCGTCCGTCCGCGTCATGATCACCCGCACACCGTGTGCGACCAGGATGGCGCGCACCCGCAGCGCCACGTCGAAGGTGAAGGCGTGCTCAGGGTAGCCGGCGTTCGTGTCGGTACCGGTCGTGTTGCACGCCTTACTCTGCCCGAAGCCCGCCGGGACCAGCCGGTCGATCTCGGCCGCGTGCGAGGCATTGCCGCCGTTGTGGCCCGGATCGAGCACGACCAGCAGTCCGCGGACGGACGGTGGGGGTGCACGCCGTGCGGTCGTCGGCGCGGGCGCGGGTGCGCCCGTCGTCGTTGTCAACCCGGGCGGGGGCAAGTGCGTCGTGGGCAGCGGCGTGGGCACGGCGGGGCGCGCCGTCGACGGGCTCACCACGGTGACGACGATGCCGGTGCGGGCGTGCGTCGTCGCCGGCTGGGCGCCCGGGCCGGCGGTGCCGCACCCGGCCAGCAGGCAGGCGCCGGCCGTGAGGAGCAGGCAGAGACGACGCACGTGCTCACCCTTGCACACCGCACCGTCGGTCGAGCTGCGTTCCGGCCGGATCGCGGACGCTCGCAGCACCGCGATCCGGCACCCGCGGCTGGGTGCGGCGGTTAGGCTGGGAGCCCCAGAACGAAGGAGAACCGGTGGGCGGGCGTGGCGGAGGATTCGGCGGTCAGCAGCCGAACATGCAGCAGCTGATGAAGCAGGCCCAGAAGATGCAACAGCAGCTCGAGGCCGCGCAGGCCGAGCTCGCCGAGACGGAGGTCACCGGGACGGCCGGCGGTGGGCTGGTCACCGCGACGGTCTCCGGCGCCGGTGAGCTGACGGCACTGGTCATCGACCCGCGGGCGGTCGACCCCGACGATGTCGAGACGCTGCAAGACCTCGTCGTCGCCGCCGTCCGCGACGCCAACCGCGCGGTCGGGGAACTCGCCGCGGACAAGATGGGTCCGCTCACCGGCGGAGCCGGCCTCGGCGGTCTCGGCGGTCTCGGCCTGCCCGGCCTGTGATCGTCCAGACAGGACCTTGATGTACGAAGGCGCCGTCCAGGACCTCATCGACGAGCTCGGCCGGCTGCCCGGCGTCGGTCCGAAGAGCGCGCAGCGCATCGCGTTCCACCTGCTCGCAGCCGAACAGGTCGACGTGGAACGCCTCGCCAGCACGCTGGTCCGGGTCAAGAACGAGGTCCGGTTCTGCTCGATCTGCGGAAACGTCGCCGAGGCCGAGACCTGCCGCATCTGCACGGATTCGCGGCGCGACACGTCGGTCATCTGCGTGGTGGAGGAACCCAAGGACGTCAACGCCGTCGAGCGCACCCGCGAGTTCCGCGGCCGCTACCACGTGCTCGGCGGCGCGATCAGCCCGATCGACGGCGTCGGGCCCGAGGACCTGCGCATCCGCGAGCTGCTCGCCCGTCTGCGCGACGGCGTCGTCACCGACCTCATCCTCGCCACCGATCCGAACCTCGAAGGCGAGGCGACAGCGACTTATCTTGCCCGCCTCGTCGCGTCGCTGGGCCTGACCGTCACCCGGCTGGCCAGCGGCCTGCCGGTCGGCGGCGATCTCGAGTACGCCGACGAGGTCACGCTGGGACGGGCGTTTTCCGGAAGGCGCCGGGTGGACTAGTGGCTCGGCGCGCTTGCTGGACGGACTGCTAGGTGCCCGACGCACCCGCGCCGCGACATCGCGGACTGTTCTGGTCTGCGGTCGTGCTGGCGCTGGCCGCGACGGTCGGCGGCTCGGTCGTTGCCTACAACGGCTACGAGCGCACGGCAGGACCGCAAGGCGTGGTGCGCGGCTACTTCGCCGCCCTGGCCCGCTCCGACGCGGCGAGCGCGCTGGGCTTCGGCGAGCTGCCGGGGGGTCCGCACAACCTGTTGAGCGGTGCGGTGCTGCACGAGCAGGAGCGGATCGCCCCGATAAGCCAGGTACACATCGTCGGCGTGCAGCAGCGCGGCGCCAAGGCGAGCGTGACCGTGCGCTACCGGCTCGGGTTCGCCTCCGGCGCACGGCAGGCGAGCGACGTCGTCGCCGTCTACGAACGCGGGTCGACGTGGCGCCTCGCCCGCACCGCGATCGCCACGACCCTGCAGCTCGGGCAGGCACTCGACCGGGCGACGATCCTGGGCGGCGCCGTCCCGGACGGGCCCACGCTGCTGTTCCCGGGGGCCGTCCCGCTGCGCTTCGACACCGCGTACCTCGAGCTCGACCCCGCCCACGCCGAGGTGCATTTCGACGCGGGAGCGCAGACGCAGCTGACGGCGCAGGTGAGTGCCGCCGGCGGTGCCGCGGTGCGCGCCGCGCTCGGACGTGCACTCGACGGCTGCCTGACGCGTGGCGCCAAGGCCGATCCGCGCTGCCCGCTCCCGTCAGAGCGCTACGTCCCGGGCAGCCTGCGCGGCGTACTGGCCGCCCCGATCGGCACCGACGTGACCGTGCACCTGCTGGCCAACGCCGCGGGCGTGATCGCCGTCGAAGGCGGTGCGTCGTTTCGCGGCAGTGCCCAGGTGCTCGACTTCGACGACGTCGCCGTCACCAGGACCGGCACCGTTCAGCTGCAGTTCGCCGCGACCACGTACGCCACGAAACCGCTCGTGATCCAGTGGAGCGAGTCATGAGGCGCGCGTTGGCCGGGGCGGGCGCCCTGGTCAGCGGCGCGCTGGTGGTGGCGCTGAGGCTCGCTGCGCCTGCGGCCGCGACCCCCGGCCCGACCTCCGCGCCGGAGTACTGGTTCGACAACTGGCACGTCACGCAGCTGTGGAACTCCGGCGCGCTAGGGCAGGGGATCACGATCGCCGAGATCGACACCGGCGTCAATGCGTCGCTGCCCGAGCTGGCGGGACGGGTGCTGTCCGGCAAGGACTTCGGCCCGGCCGGTGGCAACGGGCAGGTCGACCGCGAGGTCGACGCGTTCGGTCACGGCACCGCGATGGCCTCCATCATGGTCGGCCGTCCCGGCATCTTCGGGATCACTGGGCTGGCCCCGGACGCCCGGGTGCTGCCGATCGCCGTGCCGCTCACCGGCACCACCGATTCTCAGCCTGACGATCATCTCGCGTCGGCGATCCGCTGGGCCGCCGACCACGGCGCCAAGGTAATCAGCATGTCGCTGGGGGGTACCCGCTACCCCGCCGACGGCACGCAGCCGTGTCCGGCCGACGAGCAACAGGCCGTCTTCCACGCGCTGCGCAAGGGAGCGGTGCTGCTCGCGTCCGCCGGCAACAAGGGCCGCTCGGGTAGCCCCGTCGAGGAGCCCGGCGTCTGCCTCGGCGTGCTGTCGGTCGGCGCCGTCGATGCGAGCGGCACGGTCGCCGGTTTCTCCTCGCGCCACCCGTACCTCATGATGTCCGCGCCGGGTGTCAATATCGCCTCGCTGAGCCGGGTGCCGGGCATGGCCTACTCCGGCGACGGCACCAGCCAGGCCACCGCGATCGCCAGCGCCGTGCTCGCGCTGGCGTGGTCGAGGTATCCCACCGACACCGGTGCCCAGATCGTCGCCCGACTGCTCGACACCCTCGACCGGCACCGCGAGACGCGCGACCCCGCCTACGGGTACGGCATCGTCGACGGCTACACGGCGGTCACGGCGCCGGTACCGCCGAGCGCCCCGAATCCCGTCTACGCGGCAGCGGCACCGTTCCTCGCCCGCGACACCGCCTTCCTGGACCCGCCGAAGCTGCGCGCGCCGGCGGTGGCTGCCACCCCGGGGCAGCACACCGGATCCTTCGCGGTCGGCAGCGCTCCGCGTCTGCTCGTCCCCGACGTCCTCGCCGGGCTGGGTGTCGCGTTGGCAGGACTGCTCGCGCTCGTCGCGCTCGTCGCGCTCGGCGCCGCCGCGCGAGTCAGCCGCCGCCGGCGACCGGCTGCGGCGGAGCCGGCTCCCGCCTACCCCGGCGCCGATCCGGGCTACCCCGGCGGCTGACCGATTACCCCGGCGCCGATCCGGGCTCCCCCGGCGCCGATCCGGGCTACCCCGGCGGCTGACCGATTCAGTCGCCCGTCCGATCAGGTTTTCGCGGCGGGTGACCACTTCAGCCCCCGCAACCGGTCAGCGGACGCGAAACGTGATCCGCACGGTCAGCGGACGCGAAAACGTGATCAGCTCGGGCGCGACGCCCGGTTCAGCGCGCTGATCACGCCGCGCAGCGACGCGTGGACGATGGACTCGCTGATGCCCACGCCCCACAGCACCCGCTCGCCCACCTCGATCTCGAGATAGGCGGCGGCCTCCGCGTCGCGTCCCGCGCTCAGCGCGTGCTCGGCGTAGTCGAGCACCCGCACGCTGACGACCCCCAGGCCGAGGTCGGCCTCGGACAGTGCCTCGCAGAATGCCGCGATCGGGCCGTTGCCGACGCCCGACAGCTCGTGCTCGTCGCCGAATGCCCTTACCACCGTGGAGATCCGCTCCACTCCGTCACCGCTCATCGAGCTGAAGCGCACCAGGTCGAAAGCGCCGGCCGCCAGGTACTCGGACTCGAAGATCTGCCACATCAGCGGCGCGTCCACCTCGCCGCCCTCGCCATCGGTGCGCCGCTGGATGACGTGGCTGAACTCGATCTGCAACCGCCGCGGCAGGTCGAGGTGGTGATCGGTCTTCATGATGTAGGCGACGCCGCCCTTGCCGGACTGCGAGTTCACCCGGATGACCGCCTCGTACGAACGGCCGACGTCCTTCGGGTCGATCGGCAGGTACGGGATCTGCCACGGCAGCTCGTCGACCGAGGTGCCCGCCTCCGCGGCAGCCCGGTGCAGCTCGTCGAACCCCTTCTTGATCGCGTCCTGGTGTGAGCCGGAGAAGGATGTGTAAACCAGGTCGCCGGCGTACGGGTGGCGCTCGTGCACGTCGATGCGGTTGCAGTACTCCGCGATGCGGCGGATCTCGTCGATGTCGCTGAAGTCGATCATGGGGTCGACGCCCTGGGCATACAGGTTCAGGCCCAGGGTGACGAGGTCGACGGTGCCGCTGCGCTCGCCGGTACCGAACAGGCAGCCCTCGACGCGCTGCGCCCCGGCCAGCACTGCCAGCTCCGCGTCGGCCGTCGCCGTCCCACGGTCGTTGTGGGTGTGGACGGACAGCGCGATGTAGGGACGGCGCGAGATACTGAAGCTGCGCGACATCCATTCGATCTGGTCGGCGTAGACGTTCGGAGTGGAACGCTCCACGGTGCACGGCAGGTTCAGCACGATCTCACGATCGGGTCCCGGCTGCCAGGCGTCCATCACCGCCTCGCAGATCTCCAGGCTGAACTCGAGTTCGGTGTCCATGAAGATCTCGGGGGAGTACTCGAAGCCGAAGTCGGTTTCCGGCAGGTAGATCTCGGCGAACTTCATGACCGCGCGGGTGCCGTCCACGGCGACGGCCCGGCACTCGGCCCGTCCGTCGCCCGGCCAGCCGAACACGACGCGCCGGAAGACCGGAGCGGCGGCGTTGTACATGTGCACGGTGGCCTGGTGGGCGCCGGCCAGGGATTGCACCGTGCGCTCGATCAGCTCCTCGCGGGCCTGCGAGAGCACCGAGATGCGGACGTCGGAGGGGATCTTGTCGCCCTCGATCAGGCTGCGGACGAAGTCGAAGTCGGTCTGGCTCGCGGCCGGGAAGCCGACCTCGATCTCCTTGTAGCCCATGCCGACGAGCAGCTCGAACATGACGTTCTTGCGGGCGGCGTTCATCGGGTCGATCAGCGCCTGGTTGCCGTCGCGCAGGTCGGTCGACAGCCAGCGCGGCGCGGCTTCGATGCGCCGCGCCGGCCACTGCCGGTCGGGCAACTCGACGGCGGGGAAGGGCCGGTAGCGATGACACGGCATGCCGGACGGTCGTTGCGGGAAGGGGATGCTCATGACGGTGCTGCTCCTGCAAGCTCGAGATGGAGCGGTCGGCGCGCGATGATCGGATGCGCTCAGCAGCCCGCGACGAGGGGCCGGCCGCGCCCGTTCTGACGGACGCTGATCAAACCTCGTCGCGGCGGCGAAGCAGCAGCACGCGAGTCATGGTGGCTCGAGTGTAACCGGCGTGCGCGTCCGGTGCCCGTTAGACTGCCGCGACCATCCTGGAAGGGGCTGCCGTGCCACGCGCGTTGATCACCGGGATCACGGGCCAGGACGGCTCGTACCTCGCCGAACTGCTTCTCGGCAAGGGTTACGAGGTGCACGGCGTGATCCGTCGCGCCTCGACGTTCAACACCCGGCGCATCGAGCACCTCTACGTCGACCCGCACGAGGCGCAGGCGCGGCTGTTCCTGCACTACGGCGACCTCACCGACAGCAGCCGGCTGATCACCTTGCTGACCGGCATCGTCCCGGACGAGGTCTATCACCTGGCCGCGCAGTCGCACGTGCGGGTGTCCTTCGACGAACCGGAGTACACCGGCCTGACGACGGGCCTCGGGACTACCCGGCTGCTGGAGGCGATCCGGGCTACCGGGCTGGCGACGCGCTTCTACCAGGCGTCCTCGTCGGAGATGTTCGGCGCCACGCCGCCGCCGCAGAACGAGGCCTCGGCATTCCATCCCAGGTCGCCCTACGGCGCGGCCAAGCTCTACGCGTACTGGATGGCCCGCAACTACCGCGAGGCCTACGGCATGTACACCGTCAACGGCATCCTCTTCAACCATGAGTCCCCGCGCCGGGGCGAGACGTTCGTGACCCACAAGATCACGCGCGCCGCGGCCGCGATCGCGGCGGGCACGCAGCGGCAGCTGTACCTGGGCAATCTCGATGCGGTACGCGACTGGGGGTACGCGCCGGAGTACGTCGAGGCCATGTGGCGGATGCTGCAGCACGACGAACCCGGCGACTACGTCGTCGCCACGGGCGCGTCCTACTCGGTGCGCGATTTCGTGGGATTCGCCTTCGGGCACGCCGGCCTGGACTGGGAGCGCCACGTCCGCTTCGACGAGCGGTACCTGCGCCCGGCGGAGGTGGACGCGCTCATCGGAGACGCGAGCAAGGCCGCCGAGCTCCTCGGCTGGAAGCCGCGGGTGCTGGCCCCCGAACTGGCGCGGATCATGGTGGATGCCGACGCGCAGGCGCTCGCGGGGCTGCCGCAGGCCGAGCACGGCCACGAGTAGCAGACAAAGTCGAATTCCGTCGCCATTGAATCGACCTGCAACGGATTCCGTCGTCTTATCGCCCTTCACGGCGCCGATCCGTTGTGTTGCGCGGTCGGCCTGGTATAGCCTGGCGGGCACCCCGACCCGGCAGATGCATCGGAGCGTGCAGCGTGGCGCGAAACGTCCAGAACTTCGTTGACGGCAAGCTGATCGACGCCGTCGACGGCCGGCGCGTCGAGCTCGTCAACCCGTCCACTGGAGCAGTGTTCGGCTCGGCCCCGGTGTCCGGCGCGGCCGACGTGGACGCCGCCTACCGCGCGGCGGCCCGGGCGTTCGAGACGTGGCGCGATACGACGCCCAGCGAACGCCAGCTGGCCCTGCTGCGCTTCGCCGACGCGCTGGAGGCTCGCGCCGAGGAGCTGATCGCGGCCGAGTGCGAGAACACCGGCAAGCCGATCGAGCTCACCCGAACGGAGGAGGTCCCGCCGGCGCTGGACCAGATCCGCTTCTTCGCCGGGGCCGCGCGCCTGCTCGAAGGCCGCAGTGCCGGGGAGTACCTGGCCGGGCACACGTCCTACGTCCGGCGTGAGCCGGTCGGCGTGATCGGGCAGGTCGCGCCGTGGAACTACCCGATGATGATGGGGGTCTGGAAGGTTGCCCCAGCGCTGGCGGCGGGCAACTGCGTGGTGCTCAAGCCGTCGGACACGACGCCGGTGTCGAGCGTGCTGATGGCCGAGGTCGCTGCGGAGTTCCTGCCCCCCGGCGTGTTCAACGTGATCTGCGGCGATCGCGACACCGGGCGCGCTCTCGTCAGCCACAAGATCCCCGCGATGGTGTCGATCACCGGCTCGACCCGCGCCGGGTACGAGGTCGCTGCGGCGGCGGCGAAGGACCTCAAGCGCACCCACCTGGAACTGGGCGGCAAGGCTCCGGTGATCGTCTTCGATGACGCCGACATCGCCAACGCCGCGGAGAACATCGCGCTCGCCGGCTACTTCAACGCCGGGCAGGACTGCACGGCCGCGACCCGCGTTCTCGTCGGTCCGCGGATCGCCGATGATTTCGCGGCCGCGCTCGCCGAGCAGGCCGCCGGCACCAGGACCGGCGCGCCGGACGAGGACGTCCTCTACGGCCCGCTCAACAACGCCAACCAGCTCGAGCGCGTCGGCGGCATGCTCGACCGACTGCCCGATCACGCGCGGGTGCTCGCCGGCGGCTCGCGCCAGGGCGAGCGGGGCTACTTCTGGGAGCCCACCGTCGTCGCCGGGATGCGCCAGGACGACGAGGCCATCCAGAACGAGATCTTCGGCCCGGTGATCACCGTGCAGCAGTTCGATGACGAGGACGAGGCGGTGCGTTGGGCCAACGACGTCGAGTTCGGCCTGGCCTCCTCGGTCTGGCCGCGCGACCACGGCCGGGCGATGCGCGTCTCACGCCGCCTGGACTTCGGCTGCGTGTGGGTCAACTGCCACATCCCGATCGTCGCCGAGATGCCGCACGGCGGTTTCAAGCACTCCGGCTACGGCAAGGACCTCTCCGTCTACGGACTGGAGGACTACACCCGCATCAAGCACGTCATGCACAACCTCGACTTCTGAGGCAGTGCTGCCATGATGCAGCTATGCGGACGAGCGTCGACCCATGAGCCACACGATCGCCGCGGAGCTGGTCGCCAACGTGGGTGAGGTCCTGGTCGCGGTGGGCGACGCCGTGGGGCCGGCGGACACGCTGGTGATCCTGGAGTCGATGAAGATGGAGATCCCCGTCCTCGCCGAGGTGTCCGGGGTGGTCCGCGAGCTTGCCGTCAGTACCGGCGACGTCATCCGCGAGGGCGACATCATCGCCGTGATCGATACCGGAGAACCGTCATGACAGTCCCCCAGCAACGTATGGTGCGCACCGCGATCCCGGGCCCGCGATCGGCCGCGCTGCACGAACGCAAGACCGCGGCCGTGGCCGCGGGGGTAGGCACCGCGCTACCGGTGTACGTGGCGCGGGCCGGCGGCGGCATCGTCGTCGACGTGGACGGCAACCAGCTGATCGACTTCGGTTCGGGTATCGCGGTGACCACGGTCGGCAACGCGGCACCGCGCGTGGTGGCGGCCGTGACCGAGCAGGTCGCGGACTTCACGCACACCTGCTTCATGGTGACCCCGTACGAGGAGTACGTCGCCGTCGCCGAGCAGCTCAACGAACTCACCCCGGGCACGCACGAGAAGCGGTCGGCGCTGTTCAACTCCGGTGCCGAGGCGATCGAGAACGCCGTCAAGATCGCGCGCCACCACACCGGACGGCAGGCCGTCGTCGCGTTCGAGCACGCCTACCACGGCCGCACCAACCTGACGATGGCGCTGACGGCGAAGAACATGCCCTACAAGCAGGGCTTCGGCCCGTTCGCGAGCGAGATCTATCGGGTGCCGATGGCCTACCCGTACCGCTGGCCGACCGGGCCCGACAACTGCGCGGAGGAGGCCTTCGCCGAGTTCACCGATCTCGTGCACGCGCAGGTCGGGGAGCAGAACACCGCCGCCGTGCTGATCGAACCGATCCAGGGCGAGGGCGGTTTCATCGTTCCCGCTCCGGGTTTCCTCGCGCGCGTCGCGGACTGGTGCGCCGAGCACGGGATCGTCTTCGTCGCCGACGAGATCCAGTGCGGGTTCTGCCGCACCGGCGACTGGTTCGCCTGCGAGCACGAGGGCGTGGTGCCGGACCTGATCACCACGGCCAAGGGCATCGCCGGCGGCCTGCCCCTGGCCGCGGTGACCGGCCGCGCTGCGATGATGGACGCCGTGCACGTCGGCGGCCTCGGCGGCACCTACGGCGGCAACCCGGTCGCGTGCGCCGCCGCGCTCGGCGCGATCGAGACGATGCGCGCCGAGGACCTGTGCGGCGCCGCCCGGCGCATCGAGTCGGTGATGCGCCCGCGCCTGGATGCGCTGGCCGCGAAGTACGACGTGATCGGCGAGGTGCGCGGGCGCGGCGCGATGCTCGCACTCGAGCTCGTCGAGACGGGCACGACGGTGCCGAATCCGGTGCTGACCGGGCTCGTTTCCGCCGCCTGTCACCGCGAGGGACTGATCACGCTCACCGCGGGAACCTACGGCAACGTGCTGCGTTTCCTGCCGCCGCTGGTGATCGGCGACGAGCTGCTCGGCGAGGGCCTCGACATCCTCGAAGCCGCCTTCGCCGCCTCGCTCTGACGGGCGCATCCGCGACCGGCTCGGTAGGTTGCACGCTGTGAGCACGAGTGGCGAGCAGGTGCCGGGTTCCCCGCAGCCGTCCAAGCGGGTGATGGTGACCGGCGGCGCGGGCTTCATCGGCTCGCACCTCACCCGCCGGCTGCTCGGCATGGGGCACGAGGTGCTCGTCGTCGACAACTTCTACTCCAGCACCCGCCGCAACCTGCTGGACCTGCTCGGCGAGCCCGGTTTCGAGCTCATGCGCCACGACGTCACGTTCCCGCTCTACGTCGAGGTCGACGAGATCTATCACCTGGCCTGTCCGGCGTCGCCGATCTTCTACCAGCGCAACCCGGTGCAGACGACGAAGACCTGCGTGCACGGTTCGATCAACATGCTGGGCCTGGCCAAGCGCACCCGGGCGCGGATCCTGCTCGCCTCGACGTCGGAGGTGTACGGCGACCCGGCGGTGCACCCGCAGGTCGAGTCGTACTGGGGCAACGTCAACCCGGTCGGGATCAGATCCTGCTACGACGAGGGAAAGCGTTGCGCGGAAACGCTGTTCTTCGACTACTACCGCCAGCACCGGCTGCCGATCAAGGTCGCGCGGATCTTCAACACCTACGGACCGAAGATGCTGCCCAACGACGGCAGGGTGGTCTCCAGCTTCATCGTGCAGGCGCTGCGCGGCGAGCCGCTGACCGTGTACGGCGACGGGTCGCAGACGCGCTCCTTCTGCTACGTCGACGACCTGGTCGACGGCCTGATCCGGCTGATGGGCACGCCGGCCGAGGTCACCGGTCCGGTCAACCTCGGCAATCCCGCGGAGTTCACGATGCTGGAGCTCGCCGCTCTGGTGCTGGACATGGTCGGGCTCGACGGCACGGTCGAGCACCGTGCGTTGCCGGCCGACGACCCGGTGCGCCGCCGCCCGAACATCGACCTGGCCCGCGAACTGCTCGGCTGGTCGCCCACGGTCGGTCTGGACGAGGGCCTGAAGCAGACCGTCGAGTACTTCCGCAACGCGCTGGCCTCGACACCGAGCCCCTGACCACCTGAGCCCCTGAGCGCCGCACCGGAGGCGCGGCGGCTGGCCGGTATCCTAGAACCTCCGCCGATCGCTCGAGTGGGGGAGTTCCCGTGGGTCTCGTCGTGCAGAAGTACGGCGGCTCGTCGGTCGCCGACGCCGAGCGCATCAAGCGGGTGGCCGAGCGCATCGTCGCCAGCAAGCGCGACGGTCACGACGTGGTCGTCGTGGTCTCGGCGATGGGCGACACCACCGACGATCTCATCGAGCTGGCCGAGCAGATCGTCCCCGTGCCGTCCGGGCGCGAGTTCGACATGCTGCTCACCGCCGGTGAGCGCATCTCGATGGCGCTGCTGGCGATGGCGATCAATTCGCTGGGCTACAAGGCCGAGTCGTTCACCGGCTCGCAGGCCGGGGTGCTCACCACCTCGGTGCACGGGCGGGCGCGCATCGTCAACATCACGCCGGGGCGGGTGGAGACGTCGCTGGCCGCCGGCAACGTCGCGATCGTCGCGGGCTTCCAGGGCTTCTCCAAGGAGACGATGAACATCACCACGCTCGGCCGCGGCGGTTCGGACACCACCGCCGTAGCCCTGGCCGCGGCGTTGCACGCCGACGTCTGCGAGATCTACACCGATGTCGACGGCGTCTACACCGCCGACCCGCGCATCGTCGCGAATGCCAGGCGGTTAGCGTCGGTGACCTACGAGGAGATGCTGGAACTGGCCGCGTGCGGGGCGAAGATCTTGCACCTGCGCAGCGTGGAGTACGGGCGCCGCTACGGCGTGCCGATCCACGTCCGCTCGTCGTTCTCGAGCCTGCCCGGCACCACCGTCACCGGAAAGATGGAGGATCTCAGCGTGGAGCAGGCGATCATCAGCGGCGTCGCGCACGACCGCAGCGAGGCGAAGGTCACCGTGGTCGGCGTCCCGGACAAGCCCGGCGAGGCTGCCGCGATCTTCCGCGAGCTCGCCGACGTGGAGATCAACATCGACATGATCGTACAGAACATCTCGACGGGCGGGACCGGCCGGACCGACGTGTCGTTCACGCTGCCGGCCTCCGACGGCGCGACGGCCCTCGCGGGGCTGCGCAAGATCCAGGCCACCGTGGGCTTCGAGGATCTGCTCTACGACGACCATGTCGGCAAGCTGTCCCTGGTCGGGGCGGGCATGCGCTCGCACCCGGGGGTCTCGGCGACGTTCTTCGGCGCGCTCGCCGATGCGGGCGTGAACGTGGAGATGATCTCGACGTCGGAGATCCGGATCTCGGTGGTCTGCCGCGACACCGAACTCGACACCGCCGTGCGTGCCGTCCACGACGCGTTCGAGCTCGGCTCCCCCGACGAGCAGGCCGTCGTCTACGGCGGCACGGGCCGATGAGGGTCGGCATCGTCGGCGCCACCGGCCAGGTCGGCGGGGTGATGCGCCGGGTGCTTGCCGAGCGGTCCTTCCCGGTCGCGGAGCTGCGGTTGTTCGCGTCGGCGCGCTCGGCCGGTTCGACGCTTCCGTGGGAGGGCGTCGACGTCCGCGTCGAGGACGCCGCGACCGCCGATCCGCGCGGGCTGGACGTCGTGCTGTTCTCCGCAGGGGCCGCGACCTCGCGCGAGCTCGCGCCGAAGTTCGCCGCCGCGGGAGCGACGGTGATCGACAACTCCTCGGCGTGGCGCATGGACCCGGACGTACCGCTCGTCGTCGCCGAGGTCAACGGTGGCGAGATCGTCAATGCGCGTAAGGGGATCATCGCCAACCCGAACTGCACCACGATGGCCGCGATGCCGGTGCTCAAGCCGCTGCACGACGCGGCGGGGCTGCAGCGCCTGGTCGTGTCCACCTACCAGGCGGTGTCCGGGGCTGGCCTCGCGGGCGTGGACGAGTTGGACAAGCAGCTGCGCGCCGGTGCCGACCGCGCCGCGGAGCTCACCCACGACGGTTCGGCGGTGGCGCTGGGGGAGCCGGCGGTCTTCGCCCGTCCGATCGCGTTCAACGTGCTGCCGCTGGCCGGCTCGATCGTCGAGGACGGCACGTTCGAGACCGACGAGGAGCACAAGCTGCGCAACGAATCGTGCAAGATCCTCGGCATCCCGCAGCTGCGGGTGTCCGGCACCTGCGTGCGCGTCCCGGTGTTCACCGGCCACTCGCTGTCGATCAACGCCGAGTTCGCGCGCGCGCTGTCCGTCGAGCGGGCGCTGCAGCTGCTGCGTACCGCACCCGGCGTCGCCGTGGTCGACGTCCCGACGCCGTTGCAGGCGGCCGGCCAGGATCCGGCCTTTGTCGGGCGGGTGCGGCAGGACCAGTCCGTGGACGGTGGCCGCGGCCTGGTGCTGTTCATCAGCAACGACAACCTGCGCAAGGGTGCCGCCCTGAACGCCGTCCAGATCGCCGAACTGCTGGCCTGAACCAGCACCGCCGCGCGTGGCGCGCGATTGTGCAACTTCGGGCCGCCTGACGGGGGTGAAGGTTGCACGATTGGGGACAGGAAGCGTCGCTGTGGACGGCTGGCGCCGTTATCGGCACGGAACCGGCACGCTCTGCGGATGGATTGGCGAGATCTGGCACGCCGGCAGGCCGGCGTCATCGGACGAGATCAACTTGCCGGCTGTGGTCTCAGCGGAGCTGAGGTCGACGGGCTGGTGGGGCGTCGCGACCTGACGGCCCTGCAGCCGGGCGTCTACTCGCCGCGGCCGGTGCCGGAGTCGGCAAGCCAGCGCGAGTGGTCCGCCGTGCTGTGGTCGGGCGGAGTGCTGAGTCACCGCTCGGCCGCGCGCCTGTGGCACCTGCCCGTCCCGGCCCCCGCGGCCGTCCACGTGACTGTCGGCGACCGCCGCTTCCGCCGCCGGGCCAGCGGCGTCCGCGTGCACCGCGTCCGTCTCTCCTGGACCGACCGGCTCGAGATCGACGGCCTCGCCGTCACCGGGCGCCCCCGGACGGTCGTCGACCTCCTGCGCACGGAGTCCTACGGAGCGGCTCGCGATCTTCGTGACCGCGCCCTTGCAGGTGGGCTGGATCGACGAGCACACCGTCGCGCGATCGATCGGTGCACAACCTGGGCGCACCGGCAACGCGCAGCTGCGGCGGCTGCTCGCCGAACTCGAGCACGGTGCGCAGGCCGAGTCCGAGCGGCTGCTGCACGCCATCCTGCGGCGCGGGAACGTGACGGGCTGGGTGCCGCAGTTCCGCGTTCGCATCGGATCCCGGACCGCCTACGTCGACGTCGCCATCCCGGCACACAAGATCGCGATCGAGGTGGACGGCCGCCGCTTCCACGACAGCGCCTCGGACCGCTTCGAGGACGACCGCTCCCGACAGAACGCCCTGATCGGAGCGGGTTGGCGAGTCCTGCGGTTAACCTGGTCGATGCTGTGCGAGCGTCCGGACGAGGTTCTCGCGCAGATCGTGCAACTTCTGGCCGCCTGAGGGCGGCGAATGTTGCACGATCGCTCAGGGGACCGGGGCGTTCCAGTCGAAAGGTTCCATGTCGCGCAGCACTCGGCGCCGGCGGTTGCGCGGCAGGTGGTCTATGTAGAGCACGCCGCGCAGGTGATCGGTCTCGTGCTGCAGGCAGCGGGCGAAGTATCCCGTCCCGGTGACCTCGACCAAAGCACCGGTGATATCCACGCCGCGGACCGTCGCGACGGATGCCCGCTCGAGCTCGTGGTACGGGCCGGGCACCGACAGGCAACCTTCGTCGCCGATCTCGCGTTCGGCGCCGGTCGCGATGCTCGGATTGACGACGTGTCCCACGTGCCGCTGGCCGGCGGCGTCGCGGCAGTCGTAGACGAACACGGCGAGATCGATGCCCACCTGCGGCGCGGCCAACCCCACGCCCTCGGCCACGGCCATCGAGGCGAACATGTCCGCGACCAGTACGCCGAGGTCCGCGTCGAAGGAGCGCACCTGCCGGCAGGGGGCGTGCAGCACCGGGTCGCCGGCCACCCTGATCTTGCGCGCGGATCCGTTCACGGCATGCCAGCCTAATGAGCGCCGGCCGGCTCAGGCGCGGCGCGGCAGCGGACGCTCGGCGTTCATGCGCTGCGCGGAGAAGCCCAGCATGTCCAGGGTGATCTGCACGGCCTCGGTGACCTCTTGGGCGATGGTCTTCGCGGCACGGATCGCCTGGCGGTACGGATCGGGCAGGTTGTCCTCGCTCAGCTGCACCGCGCCGACCACTGCGCGGTTGGCGGACGCCTCGGCGACGACGGTGGCCGGCGCGCCACGCCCGACGTGGGGCGCGAGCCGGACGAATTCCTTCATCGTGAACGCGCGCTTGAACGAGCTCGGCACCTCGGTCATGATCTGGTCCCGGTGCGACCGCTCGGCGGTGAGGATGAGATCGGCATCGCTGGCCATCCACTCCTCGAACTGCCGCGCGCGGTGCAGGGAGGGGTCGATGCCCAGCTGCCCGAGCGCGGACGCCGAGCCGCGGTCGATCGAGTGGCCCACCAGGGCACGCATGCCGGCACTGCTCACGCACAGCTCCGCACCGGGATCGGCCCAGCTGCGCAGTAGCAGTTCGGCCATCGGCGAGCGGCAGATGTTGCCAGTGCAGACGTAGAGGACGTTGAATGGCACCCGTCCAGTATCGCTGATGTGAAGGCGCGCTCCCGTGACCGCAGCAACCGCCGCCCCGGCGATCTTGCCGGGACCCGCAACCGGCAGCAGGAGTGAGTCGTTGATCCCGTCATGGTGCTGAATATCCCGAGTGGCCACCTGTCTGCGCGGCCACGGCGCGGCACGACTGCGGGCTCGGCCAAGGCGGACGCCAGGTGACTCGGCTGGTCGGGGGCGAGTCCGAAGGCGCCGAGACCCTGGCACCGGCCCGCTCCGCTGACCCGCTTGCCCTCGCCGAGGCGAACGAACCCCGACCCTGGACCCGCCACTACCTGCTCATGCTGCTGGCAGCAGACTTCGTCGCCGCAGCGACCGCGGTGGCCATCGGCTGGACCGCGCGCATCGGCTTCCCGACCACGGCGGCCGTCAACGCCTACCTGCTCCTCAGCCTGATCGTCGCGGTGGCCTGGATCATCAGCGTGCACGCCGTGGGCGGCTATGACGTGCGGCGGATCAGCGTCGGCGCCGGGGAGTTCCAGCGCATCCTGCGCGCGGCGCTGAACTTGGCCGGTTGCGTCGCCATCGCGGGCTACCTCAGCGGCTCGACCATCGCCCGGACGTTCGTGGCGATCGTGATCCCGGCCGGTGCGCTGCTCATGATCGTCGGTCGCTACCTCGTCCGCCGGCGCGTGTACGCGTGTCGCCGGCGGGGCCGGTGGACGACCGCGATCCTGGTCGTGGGCACGCGCGAATCGGCCCAGCACCTCGTCGAGGGACTCTCCCGCAACCCCGCCGCCGGGCTGGTCGCGGTCGGCGCCTGCGTCGAGGACGCCGAAATCGGCTGCGAGATCGTCCCGGGCGTCGCCGTGCTCGGGGACGTCAGCAGCGCCGCCGAGGTCGCTGCCGCAGTGGACGCCGACGTCGTCGCGGTCGCCAGCACCGGTCTCGGCCCGCGCCGCATCCGCGAGCTGGGCTGGGCGCTCGAGGGCACCTCGCGCCACATGTTGATGGCGCCCGGGCTCACCGAGGTCGCCGGCCCGCGCGTGCACGTCAGCCCGGTCGAGGGACTGCCGCTGATGTGGGTCGATCCCCCGCAGTTCAGCGGGATGAGCCGCCTGGCCAAGCGGGCCGTCGACGCGATAGGCGCAGCCCTCCTGCTTGTGCTCGCCTCGCCGTTGCTGGTCGCGATCGCCCTCGTCATCCGGCTCACCAGCCGCGGGCCGGCGCTGTTTCGGCAGAAGCGTCTCGGCAAGGACGGCGAATGGGTGACGGTGCTGAAGTTCCGCACGATGTTCCTCGACGCGGACCAGCGGCGCGACGACCTGCTGCACCTGAACGAGTCGTCCCACGAGCTTTTCTTCAAGGTGCGAGACGATCCCCGCGTCACGCCGTTCGGCCGGATGCTGCGCCGGACCTCGCTCGACGAGTTGCCCCAGCTGCTGAACGTGCTGCTCGGCTCGATGTCGCTCGTAGGCCCGCGACCGCTGCCGGGCGAGCTGGATCTCTACGCGCACGAGTTCCGGCGCCGGATGATGGTCAAGCCGGGCCTCACCGGGCTGTGGCAGGTGAGTGGACGCAGCGATCTCGGCAGCGACGACGCCGTCCGGCTGGATCTGTACTACGTCGAGAACTGGTCGCTCTCGCTGGACCTGGCGATCATTGCCCGCACGCTCTGGGTGGTGCTCCGCTCCCGGGGCGCGTACTGAGCTCCACGCCGCTGGCGAGAGAGCGCACTCCCGTACCCTGGGCGGCGCCGAGCGTGTGAGAGGAACAGCCTTGGTCCGCGAACTCGATCGTTCGGCACGGCTGTACGTCGCCGGTCACCGGGGCCTGGTGGGCTCGGCGGTGTGGCGAGCGGCCCGGGCGGGCGGGTTCACCGACCTGATCGGGCGTACGTCCTCCGAGCTGGACCTGCGCGATCGCGAGGCGACGTCCGCGTTCTTCCGCGCGGCGCGGCCGCAGACCGTCGTCCTGGCAGCGGCGCGGGTCGGCGGGATCCTCGCGAACTCCACCTACCCGTGCGAGTTCCTCTCCGACAACCTGCGAATCCAGCTCAACGTCCTGGACGCGGCGCACGAGGCCGGCGTCGAGAACCTGCTGTTCCTCGGGTCGTCGTGCATCTACCCGAAGCTCGCCCGGCAACCGATCCGCGAGGATGCGCTTTTGGGCGGCCCGCTCGAACCGACCAACGACGCGTACGCGATCGCCAAGATTGCCGGCATCATGCACGTGCAGGCCCTGCGGCGCGAGTACGGCCACCGCTACATCAGTGCGATGCCCACCAACCTTTACGGACCCCACGACAGCTTCGACACCCAGAACTCCCACGTCCTGCCCGCGATGATCAAGCGCTTCGCGGATGCGTGCGCGGGGGGCCTCGACCGGGTCGCGATCTGGGGCACCGGCACGCCACGACGCGAATTCCTGCACGTCGACGACATCGCACGCACCTGCCTATTCCTGCTCGAGAGCTACGACGAGCCCGAACCGATCACCGTCGGCGTCGGCGCGGACATCTCCATCGCCGAGCTGGCCGAACTCGTCGCGGACGTCGTCGGTTTCGGCGGCGCGATCGACAACGACCTGAGCAAGCCGGACGGCACGCCGCAGAAGCTGCTCGACGTGTCCCGGATCAACTCCCTCGGCTGGAAGGCGCAGATCACGCTGCGCGAGGGCATCGTGCGGACCTACGACGAGTACCGGCGAACGCGCGCAGCGGATCCGTCACGGCAGGAGCTGTCGTGAGCGACCCAAGGTCCGGCCGGGTGAGCCGCCCCGGACGCATGGACTGGTGCTGTATCGGTGCTCAGAAGGCGGGCACCTCAACGCTCTACCGGCTGTTGCGTGAGCACCCACAGATCGTGATCCCGGCCTCGAAAGAGGATCCGATCTTCGACGCCGACGTGACCCCGGAACAGGTTCGGCACTACCTCGACGCTCGCTTCGCTGGCGCTGCGGCGGCGGCGAAGTGCGGCACCGTCACCCCTCAGTATCTGTCCGCCCCGGATACGGCCGCCCGCATGCACCGCTTCGTGCCCCGCGCGCGCATCGTCGTGCTGCTGCGAGATCCCGTGCGGCGCGCGTTCTCGCACTACCAGATGAGCACGTTACGAGGACTGGAAACACGCTCGTTCGACGCGGCGGTCGCCGATCAGCTCGATACCCTGGAACGCGGTCAGCTGCACGACCTGTTCTCCGAGACCGACAGCTACGTCGTCCGCGGCAATTACGCCTGGCTGCTGTCGGACTGGTTCACCCGGTTTGGCACCGGCAACATCCTCACAGTCTTCAGCGAGGAACTCGATACCGCGACCGCGGTCACCGTCGAACGAGTCCACCGCTTCCTCGGTGTGGACCCCCGTCGGCCGCTGAGCCCCGACTTCCGCTTCAACGCCAATCCGCCGCGGCATCGCCTGTCCGGCTCGCGAAGACCCGTCGCGCGCGCACTTCGACGAGCGGGTTGGGATCGGATCAACGCCGAACGTCGCGAGCGCATCTCCAGCCGCATAGAACGCACAGCGGCCCGGGTCCTTCCCGCACCGTCCCGAGAAATCGCGCCCGCCACCGCACGGCGCCTACGCAGCTACTACGAACTCGACCGCCAACCGCTGGCGGAGCTGATCGGCGTCCAGCCGCCATGGGCGGTGGCCCGATGACAAGGCCAGCACTGTCGATCTTGATGCCGTCGTACAACGCCGGTTCCTTCCTGCGGGAGGCGGTCACCTCAGCGGTTTCCCAACTAGGCGACCACGACGAGCTGCTCGTTCAGGACGGGCGATCCGGTGACGGCTCGATCGAAGCGCTTGCTGATGCCTTTTGCGCGGATCCGCGCATAAAGATCGTAAGCGAGCCGGACAGCGGGCAGTCCGATGCGTTGCAGCGCGCGCTGGAGCGGGCGTTGAACCCGCACTTCGGCTGGCTCAACGCGGACGACATCTACTACCCCGGCGCGCTGGACGCGGTGCGTCGAATCCTCGCCGAGCAGCCCTGCGCCGATGTGGTCTACGGCAGTGCCACGATCTTCGCCGACGGCGACCGGATCATCCGCCGCGTCGTGCCGGCTGAATTTTCGGTACGAGCGTTATTGCGCCATGGCTGTCACGTCTTCTCCGGCGCGACTTTCGCGCGGACGGAGCTGGTACGCGCGGTGGGCGGGTTCAATCGCAACCTGCACTACGCGATGGACTTCGACCTCTTCTTCAGGATCGCGGCCCAAACCGATCGGTGCGTCCGGGTTGCGGACACGCTGGGCGGGTTGCGCTGGCACGAGGCCAGCAAGTCAGGCTCGGTCACGCTGCCGTTCTTCAAGGAGGCTGCACGCATCCGGCTCGAGTACGCCAGCAGCCCGCGCGAGCGCCTGCAAATCTGCGGGCAGCTGGGTCGGCGGTTGGTCGGCGTGCCCCTCATCCCGGTTCGCAACTCGCGCGCGTTCTCGCGGTTGCGCGGCGTCAAGACCTATTGACGACGGGCGTTTCGACGCCCAGCTCAGCCAGCGTGTCGAGGACTCGCGACGGCTCGATCTCGTAGGGCACCCATTGGGACACGCGGGCGTGCGGGGGGGATCGATCGTCGAAGACGGGGCGGTAGACGAGGCCGGCGGCGAGCGCGATCGTCCAGAAGCAGACCGGTGTGTATCCGGGTGGGAACAGCTCGACCACCTTGGTGCCCGGCTGGCAGAACACCAGGTTGGTCAGCGCGCCCCCGTGCGGGGCGACGACCACCTCCGCCTGCGCGAACAGCCGCGCCTGCTCGGCCACCGATCGACCGGCCATCGTCACCGACTCGAAGCCGAGTGCGGCGAGCGCCGCGATCACGGCGGCCTCGTTGGCCAGCAGGCGTCGGAAGGTGTCGGCCCGGCTCAGGTACAGGCGGCGGCCCTGGCGTTCGCCGGTGAGCTGCGCGGCGAAGATGTCGCGCAGGAACTGGCACACGATCGGCGGGGATTGCCCTGGCGTGCCCGGTAGGGACGGCACCAGCAGACGTTCGGTATGCAGGAAGCTGTCGGCCGTATAGCTGATGCGATCTTCGGCCCGGACACCGGCGACGGCCAGCGTCTCGCGCTGGTAGGCGAGCGAGTCCGGGGTCACCAGGTGATCGAATTCCAGGCCCGAGCGGCGCAGCACGTCCAGGCGCGGGAGCAGGTCGAACATCCAGTGGTAGTAGGAGCCCGCGTACGCACCGCCGATCGTCGCGCTGACACCCGGCACCCGGCGCGGTGAGCCGAGCCACAGGCGACGCGTGATCGCCAACTGCTCGGGGCGCAGGTGGAAGGCGTTCGCCTGATCGGCCAGGACGGTGTCGTCGGCGGTGACGGTGATCGCGTCGCGGCCCCACAGTCGGGCATCGTCCAGAGTCAGGACGAAGGTGCGCGGCATCGGCCAGGCGAGGCTATCGGTGAACTGGTGCGGCAAGATCTGGCCGGCCGCTTCGGGCAGCGACCGGCCACTGATCCATGGCGCGTCGACCTCGCGGCAGGGCGCAGCGTGCCCCGACGCCCAGCCGTAGGTGTCGAACGTGAGCCGCCGTGGCGGACCGAAGCGCCACGACGTGCCCGGGAGCGCCCGCAGCACCTGCGAGAAGGCGGCGAGGAAGCGGGCCACGAGTTCCCGGAGGGACCGCAGCTGCGGCTCGGCGCGGACCGCAAGACGCCACAGCAGCCCGACCAGCGCGTGGCGCATCACGCCCGGCAGGGCGCGGCTGCGATGATCGTCAGCGGTCGACCGCGCCAGGGGAACATGACGGCCAAGCCTACCGAAGGTCGGCCGATGTCACGCCGGTGCGTGCCGTTGCTGCCTCGACGTGGCAGGATGCCCGAGCGCAGCACAAGCCATGCCGCCGCCGGTCTGAAGGAAGCAGGTCGCGCCGTCACCCAGCCAGCAGTCACCCAGAAACATCGCGTGGCCAAGCGGATGATCCTCGGCCCGCTGGCCCCGCTCGCCAACCGCTGGGCCTTGTCGCCGCCGCCGACAGCATTGAAGGCGAAGATCCTGCGCCGCGTCGTCGTACCCGCGGTGGTGGCCGCGGGCAAGGAGTACGTCCGTGACGTCGCTGCCGGATTCCGCTTCGGCGGCAACGCCACCGACCTGCTCGAGCTCTACGTCCACCTCTTCGGAGTGTGGGAACCGAACCTCACGGCGTTCCTCACCAATCGCCTGTCCGCCGGGGACGTCTTCGTCGATGTGGGGGCGAACAGCGGCTGGTTCACGACGCTGGCCGCAACCCGGGTCGGGCCCGCGGGCAAGGTGGTGGCGGTCGAGGCCTCGCCGACGATCGCGCGGCGCATCGGCGACAACCTGCGCCGCAACGGCCTGGACAACGTGCGCGTGGTTGTGTCAGCCGCCGGCCGTGAGGCCGGCGAGGTGGACGTCGAACTAGGCCCCGCCGAGCACACGGGACTGACGAAGGTCCACAGAGCCTCCGGCGCCGTCACGGCGGCCGCTCGCGTGCCCTGCGACACACTGCCGAACCTGCTCACCGCCGACGAACTCGCCACGGCGAGGGTCGTCAAGGTGGACGTCGAGGGTGGCGAGTTCGACGTGGTGGCCGGCCTGGGTGCCCGGCTTCGGCACTTCTCCGACGGCTGCGAGTTCGTGGTCGAGGTCGGCCCGCGCCGCACAGCGTCACGTGGCGACGTCGACGACCTGATCGCCACGTTCACCGGGCAGGGCTACACGCCCTATCTGCTCCCCAACGCCTACGCAATCGCCGACTACCTATTCGCCGACGTCCCCGCCCAACTCGATCGCATCGACCGGACGCCGAGCATCGAGACCGACATCGTCTTCTCGCGCCACGACGGCCCGACCCTGCCCCTGTGATCCTCGGGCAGTCACGGCTCCCGTTGGTCGACCAGAAACGTGCGGACCGGCTCCGCGAGCAGCGGAGCGAAACGCCGGCGACCCGCGCCGTTGAGGTGGACCGCGTCGCCGAAGTCGGTTGCCTCGCTGATGAGCGCGCCGGTGACGATCTCGGCGGACTCGCCGGCGCCGCGGTACGCGTCCGCCACGGTCTGCTCGTTCGCCGCCAGGTGCGCAACGACGTCCTTGCGCAGCAGCTTGTTGATGAGTTCGTAGTTCACCGGCGAGATGTAGGCGAGCGAAGGTATGTCCAGCCCGCGCAGCGTCTCGGCGAGTTCTGCGACGCAACGCACGCCCGGGCTCTCGGGCCGTAGCCGCTCGGCGTTGGTGAGGTCACTCAGGTACCGCGTCCGGACGAGATGCTGCCACTTGCTCGTCGGTCGTTGCCGGGGGTTGGCCGGGACGGCGTTGACGATCATGCGCAGTTCTCCGAGCGTCCGTCGCTCGCCGATCAGGCTCGGTGCGGCCTGTCGGTCATAGCTCTCCCATGCCGAGTGCGGCGCCCTGGGCAGTCGCCGGGGCCGCCGGGTGCCCGAGCCGATCATGTCCAGCAGCGCGGTCGATGCCGTCTCGTACCCGAGGTCGGGATGGGCCAGCCACGCCTGCGCCGTCGTCATGAGCGACGTCGGCACGATGACGGCTTTCGGCTTGCTGGCAGTGCGGCTCAGCGCGGTGACGAACGCCCGGACCAGGCGTGGGTTGTAGGCGTTGCCGAGCACGAAGTGCAGCGAGACCTCGCCTCCGAACTCGTCGGCGAGCATCGCGGCCAGCGACCTCTTCTCCGGCTCGGTCGCCGATCGCCACAACATCGCCGAGTCGCCGAACACCAGTACGTCAGGGCCGGCGGGCCCTGCGTAGGCAGCCTCGATGCCGCGAAGCTGCCGGATCTGAAGATCGGCGCGCAGCGAGTCGACGACGACCTTGAACCTGGCCAGGGACGGCACCAGCCCGACCGGGTGCCGTAACGATCTCCAGGCGTTGGCCATGACAACCTCTCGTGCACGTCGGCGTTGCAGCCGGTCGAGGTGAGCGCAACGGCGTCGGTGCCGGCGGGTGGGGGACTCGTCGAAAACCTATCCGATCAGACCGGACGTGCGGGTGACCGGCTACCGGGCCTGCGCGACGCCCATCGCGCGCAACAGACCACTTTCGGCGGCACGGTCGGCGAGTGCCGGATGCACGAGCACGACACAGCCTCGTGCCGCGCCGGTTTCGGCCGACGACGGCGCTTGCGGGACCAGCCACGGCCATTGCTCCAGACCCAGGCCGCGCAGGATTTCGGGAACCAGGCTCGCGCCTGGACCGTAGTCGTCGTAGCTGTATCCCGGATCGTCGGGCACCTGGAAATCGTCGATCATGATCACGGCGGGACGCCCGGTGGAGCGAATGATCTCGAGTTCGGCGCGCAGCGGAAGGTCCGGTCCCCAGTGCGCGTCCAGATAATAGAACACCGCTGGGCCGTCGCCGGCCGGGGCGATCGTCCGCAGGTGCTCCCGCGAGTCGCCGACGTGCACCGTCACGTCCTGGTAGATGCTGCAGCGGCGCCGGGTGTAGTCCGCGTAGCGCAGGTTGTGCTCGATGGTCGTGACGGGCAGACCCGACACCTGAGCGAAGAACTCCGTCGAGTTGCCGCGGAAGGCGCCGGTCTCGACGACTTGGCCGAAGGCGATGCTGCGAAACAATGCGCGGACGATCTTCTGCCGCTCGACCTGGCCGTTGAGCGGGCCACCCCAACCGGCTCGCAGCGCCGGGCGAAGCCAGTCGATGCGCGACGCGATTCGCGGCGGCGCGCTACGCAGCACGTATTCAAACGCACGCCAGAAGTATTGCGGGATCGCTCGGGCCGCGGCGTGCGCGCTCGTCTGAGCGCTCGACGGCCGGCTCGCCATGATTGCCTTCCTTCTGCCGGTGCCGAGGTGCTCTGCTGTCGCGGGCGTGGCCACCGGTCCCGCCCGCTGCCACCGGCTATCGTCCGCTTGGCTGCCAGCAACCACGGGCCGAGGGGGTGCCACGTGAGCCAACACCCTAGCGGCGTGGCTGTGCGCCCGGGCCGCTCGGGTCGACTCGGTGGTGGCAATCCGATCCTTGCCAGCGGTGCCGCGCGGCTCATCTCGTTGCCCGTCACCGCGATCGCGACTCTGCTGTCGACCCGCATCGTGATCCAGCACTACGGCATCGCCGTCTTCGATGGGTTCAGTCTCGTCGTCTCGATGATGGCGCTGCTGTCGGTCAACGACCTGGGGGCCGGCGCGGCGGTGACCAACGCAGTGGCCGGCAGCCCGCGGGGAGACGCCTACCCCGAGCGGGTAGCGCTCACCGCCGCCCGGGTGAGTCTCGTCGCGGCGATGGTGGCGGGCACCGCCAGCGTGCTGATCACCGGTACCGACTCGTGGACTGGCGTGGCCGGAGCCGCGGTGTACTCGAACGTCGCCTTCGGCGCGGCGACGCTCGTGATCTGCTTCTCGTTCCCGCCCCTGCTCGGGCAGAGCGTGCTGCTCGGGGCGAACAAGAACCACGTCTACCTCGTCCTGCAGGCACTGCTCGCGCCGCTCATTCTGGGGGTGATCGCGATCTTGGTCCTGGTCGATGCCCGCGGATCGCTCGTCATCATCGTGCCGGCGGGGGCGCTGTTCGCGGTGGCGCTAAGCACGTCGGTCGTCAGCGCCCGGGTGGTCCCGTTTCCCTGGGTGCGGATCCTGCGCCATGTGGCGTTCCGGCGCCGCTATACCGGTGCCTCCATCCGGTCGGTCGCGACGCCCATGCTGGTCATCCAACTGGCAACCCCCATCGCGCTGCAGGCCGACCGCATCATCCTGAGCCACTTCGGTACCGCGTCTCAGCTCGCGGACTACTCGGTGTCGGTCCAGCTCTTCGCCCCGGTGACGGTGCTGGTGACCTCGGTGGCGCAGCCGTTGTGGCCGATGTTCACCGCCGCGCGCGAGAACGCCACCGCGAAGCCGCCGCTGCGCAAGATTCTTACCGTGATCGTGCTCGGCGCGCTCGCGACGTGCGGCGCGATCGTGGCGCTGGCTGCGCCGCTCGGACGCCTGGTAGGGAGTGCGGCGATCGACCTGGGCGTGCTGCTGCCGTTTGCCAACGCGCTGGTCGTGCTGACCTACGCCGTGACGTTCCCGATCGCGATGGCCATCCTGGACGGCCCCGGCCGCCGGCTGGCAGCGACCGTTTCGGTGCTCGCGTTGCCGGTGAACATCGGCTTGTCGATCCTGTTCATCCCACAGCTCGGCGCGTCCAGCCCGCTGTTCGCGACGGCGGTGGTCACGCTCGTCATGCAGACCGCACCCTTCGCGTGGTACTTCCGCGTCGCGGCGCGACGGCGTCGACCGCGGCACGCCTACGGCATCCCGCGCGACGGTGACCTTCCCGCTCATCCCGCGCTGGGAGCTGAGGCCGGCCAGCTGGAGCGGTAGCGCAGGCTATTCGATCCGTACCGAGCCCGGTCAACTCAGGTGCTTGGCGATGAAATCGACCATCGCGGCGGCGACATGGTTCCAGTCGTGCCGAGCCCTGAGCCGCGGCCGGGCGTCGGCGACTGCGGTGAAGTACGCCGGGCGGGCGAGGATGGCGGCGATGGCATCCGCGACTGCTTCCGGCTCGACCTCCTCGACCAGCAGGCCGGTCTCACCGTGGCGCACGAGCTCGGGCATCGCGAAGGCGTTGTGGGCCACGCACGGCAGCCCCGCGGTCAGGGCCTCGACAAAGACGATGCCGTATGCCTCGAAGCGCGAGGGCATCACGAAGACGTCGTGCTGCGCCCACAGGCCGCTGAGCACCGTCGACGGTACCTCGCCGAGGAACTCGACCCAGGCCGGCGGCGAGCCGGTCAGCGGCCACGTGCGAGGACCGGCGATCGTCAGGCGGACGTTCACCCCCCGCACGCGAAGCTGCTCGGCGGCGGCAACGACGACATCGCCACCCTTGCGGAAGAAGTCGGCGCCGACGAACAGCAGCCGTCCCTCGACCGGGCGCAGCGGATTGCGACAGGCGGTCGGTGGGCTGTTGAGGCCGGCGTGCACGACCCGCACCCGCTCGGACGGCACCCCGTGTGCCACCATGTCGTCGGCGAGCCACTGGCTCATCGCGAACACCCCGCTGGCGCGTCGCAGACGCTCGCTGCTGCGCCGGGCCAGCTCGTCCAGCCGGCGCGGTGACGCCGGAAGGACGTTGACGAACTGGGCCGTGCCCGCAGTCCGCAGCGCGACGCCGAGCGCCATGCTCATGTCCTGGAAGGGAAAGTTGGCCACTGCCAGCGGGGTGTCGACGTCCGCGATCTCGATGACGGCATCGGGCCGCAGCCGTGCCGCGCCGGCCCGGGCGCGCCGGTCGACCAGGGCCCGCTCGAGGCGCGAGTACTGCCACGGCTGCCGGACGAGGCGCCCGACAGCGACCTCGAGAGCGCGCAGGTGCAGCGAGCGCTGCGTCTCGATGTCGACGATGCGCGCGTGGGCGTCGAGCGCGTCCCGCAGGCGGTTCGAGCTGTAGGACCAGGTACTTGCTCGTGGCGTCCACCAGGTACAGGCGTATCCCAGAACGAGGTCTCGGCGGCTCGCCACAGGCGCAACCTACCGTCCACGCACTGTTAGTCTGCCGCTGCCGCTATCGCGGACAGCACGGCTGGGCCGATCACAATGGGTGGAGCAACGACTGTGCCTGCAAGTTCTCCGTCCGGCCGACGCGGTCGACTGGACGCGTTCCGGCGAGCGATCGTGCCGCATCTTTCCCCGAGGATCTACTGGTTGCTGCGGCGGGTCTTGTGCGTGCTCGCGCCGATCACCGAGACCTTCCGGACCGGGCAGCTGCGCAGCGCCCTCACCGGAAAGGTGGTCGACCGGAGCGGCTCGCCGCTGCCGTGGCTGACCTATCCGGCGATCGAGTTCCTCGACAGCCTTAGCTACGAAGGCAAGAAGGTCCTCGAGTTCGGTTCCGGGTACTCGACGCTCTGGTGGGCACAGCGCGCCGAGTCGGTGATCTCGTTCGAAGCGGACGCGAACTGGATGCAGAGCATGTCCGGCAAGATGGCTGCGAACTCGACAGTGCTGGCTCTACCCACCGATCCGGATGATCGATATCACCGTTGCGTGGATCTCGAGGCGCATCTGGCAGCCCATCTCGGCGCAGCGCGCTTCGACGTCATCGTCGTGGACGGCGTCGACCGCGTGGGCAGTGCCCGGGCCTCCCTGCCGTATCTGGCCGACGGCGGCATCGTCGTCGTCGACAACTCCGATTCCCACATGTTTCCCGACGGTGCGATGCCGATCCTCGAGGTCTACCGCGAGGCGGGGATGCGGCGCGTCGACTTCTACGGCCTCGGACCCTCGATCCTGTTCCCGCAGTGCACGTCGATCGCGTTTCGGGATGGGGCGTTCGCGTTCGATGGTGCGCAGGACACCCGCTGGCTCAAGCCGTTCGCGCGCAAGACCTACGGCGACGTCGACTTCCAGTCGGGATTCACCCCGGTAGCCGAGGCGCCGGCAGCCGGACAGGTCACCGACCCCGGCGGCTCCCGCACGACCCCGTCGCGCTCTCGCGGCTGATCGGCTCGGGCGTCGGTGCTGAGGTAGCATCCTGCTGCCAGCCTTGCCGACAAGGAGATTGCGACCAGATGGCCCAGCAGAGGCGCGACGTCGAGCGGACAATCACGGGCTTCCTGTCGCGAGCAAAGAAGCGGAACAGGTCGGTCGAGCTGGATACCCCGCTCTACGCCGAGGGGATTGGCCTCGACTCGCTGGAAACGGCCGAACTCGCTGCCATGCTCGAAGACGAGCTCGGTAGCGATCCGTTCAGCGAGGGTCTCAGCCCGCGCACGGTGGGCGACATCGTGGAGTACTACGAAGCACCCGCCGTCGAGTCTTGATCGAACTACTCCGTTCCGGCGCAGGCAACCCGCGATCCGGCCCGGCCGTGATCGGTGATACCTGCGAGATCGACTACCCGCGGCTCACCGGCCTCGCACAGTCAGCGGCAGCGTGGCTCGCCGCCGAACGCGTGGCGCGCTTCGCGATCGCCGACATCGACGCCGACACCGTGATCGCGCTGCTCGCGGCCGCGTCGCTGAGCGGGGCGGAGGCCTGCGTCTACCCGCCCGAGGACGCAGGCGCGCTGCAACGCCTCGCGCAGCGATTCGATCATGAGCTCGTCATCTCGACGCGCGACGACCTGACCGGCTTCGGCGCCGTCGTCGATCCGGCGACCGTGTTCGCGACGGACGGCCCGGTGCCGCAGCGGGTGCCGGACGCCCGCCCACATCTCGTGCTCACCACTGGGACGACGGGCGCGCCACGGGGCGTGCGCCATGACTGGTCGCGGCTGCTGCGCCGATTCGCGGGCACCGAAGCCGCGCCGGTGCAGCGATGGCTGCTCTGCTACGGCCTACATCAGTTCGCCGGGCTGCAAGTGATCCTGCACGTCATGGCCGTGCAGGCAGTGCTCGTGGCACCCGCGCCCCGGCGCCCACGCGAGGGCCTGGCGGCGATGCGACGACACGGGGTCACCCACGCCAGCGCGACGCCGACGTACTGGCGGTTCCTGCTGGCAGAATCGCGTTCCGGCGGCGGCGCGTTGCCGGACCTCCAGCAGCTGACGCTCGGTGGCGAAGCCGTCCCGGACGCGTTGCTGGCGCAACTGCGCTCGGCGTTCCCGACGGCGAAGATCTCCCACGTCTACGCGGCGAACGAGATCGGTTCGACCGGTTCGGTGCGCGACGGGCGCAGCGGCATCCCGATCGACCTGCTCGATCGCGACGACGCCGAGGTGTGCATGAAGGTCGTCGACGGCCAGCTTTTCGTGCGCTCCCGCAACGGCATGCTCGGCTACTACGGCGAACCGGACGTCGACGCGGATGCCTGGCGCGCGACCAGCGACGTCGTCGAGGTCGTGGCCGGGCGGGTACTGTTCCGCGGCCGGTCCTCCGACATCGTCAACGTGGGCGGGGTCAAGGTCCATCCGCTGCCGGTCGAGGAACGGATCGCCGAGATCGGCGGGGTCGAGCTGGTCCGGGTGTACGGCCGGCCCAATCCGTTGACGGGCTACATCGTCGCCGCGGAGATCGTGCCCGCAGCCGGCGCGGACACCGACGCACTTGCCGACGCGGTTCGCGATGCCTGTGCCGACCTGCCGGCGGCGGCGCGCCCGCGTTCGATCAAGTTCGTGGAGCGCCTTGCCACCGCGGGCGGGAAGATCGCGAGGAGGTCGGTCGATGAGTGAGCACAGCGCCCGGACGGTGATCGTCACGGGTGGCTCTCGTGGCTTGGGAGCCGGCATCGTCGAGTCCTTCCTGCAGTCCGGCGACCGCGTGGCGACGTGCGCGCGGTCCGCCAGTGAAGCCGTCCGCGCCTGGGAGGCTGCGGCGGGCGATCGGTTCCTGTTCCGGCCGGTGGACCTGTCGAACCGGCCGGAGGTGGACGCGTTCGTCGCCGGCGTGATCGACCGTTTCGGCGGCGTGGACGTGCTGGTCAACAACGCCGGAGTCGCCCGCGACACGATCCTGTCCATGGCGTCCGACGAGGACGTCGACACCGTGATCGACCTGAACCTCAAGGGGACGCTCTACGTCACTCGGGTCGTCGTCCGGCGGATGCTCGGCAGGGGCGCCGGTGGGCGAATCGTGAACGTGTCCTCGATCGTGGGCCGGTCCGGCTACCGGGGGCTGGCCGTGTACAGCGCCACCAAGGGGGCGCTGGACGCGCTCACCCGGTCGCTGGCGCGTGAGCTCGGATCGCGCGGCATCACCGTCAACAGCGTCGCGCCCGGGTACCTGCGCACCGAGATGTCCCACGGGTTGGACGAGGGCCAGCTGGCGCAGATCGTGCGCCGAACTCCTGCGGGTCGCCTGGGCGAGCCGCGCGACATCTCCAAGGCCATCCAGTACCTCGCCGCCGCCGACAACGACTACCTGACCGGCCACGTGCTCGTGGTGGACGGTGGCCTCACCGCCTGAGCGGCCCACGTCACCCGCCGCGCGTGAGTGCACCTGCCCACCAGGCCTGCCATTCCATTCCAGGCGTCCGCACGATGCGGGATACACTTGCGGCCGCGCAGCGCCACCTGCGCTCGTCGTGCGGGTTCCCGGCAGCTGACCAGATCGCGGGGAGGATCAATGGGCGCCGGTACCGCGTCGCGTCGCCGGCTCCGCGGCCTCAGGACTCACAGCGGCAGCGCCACCACCGCTGTGCTGGGCGGCCTCGCGTTGCTGGTACTCGCGCTCGGGTTCGCGGCCGGCGGCAGCGCGCTCCTCGCGATCGCACTGCTGATCGGCGTCGTCTGCGTCGCCGTCATCGCCCGGGTGGACCTCTATCGCGCCGGGCTTGCCGCGACGTGCGGGTACGTCTTCTGCTGCTCCTGGACGGCGTGGTATGTCGCCGGGCATCAGCGGCCCCGGGCCATCCTGCTCATCCTCGCTCTGGTGCTGTTGCTGGGCGCCCATCTCACCAAGCGGCTACCGCACCTGCCTTGGTGGTACGTCGCACTCGTCGTCGCGGTCAGCATCGACACGGTGTTCAACGTACTGGTACCGACCAGTCCGATCTATCTCGCACATCGCTACGTCGAGTCGGATGCCTACCGCTTCGCCACTGGCTTGTCGACCGGCATCTCCGACTTCGGGAGCGGGTTGCGCTTCTTGTTCACCCTGCTCGGCACCGTGCTGGTGATCGCCGTCTGCGCGATGCGCTTTCCGCGCGCGCCGTTGTGGATCGCCGTCTCCTACACCGCGGGAGCATCGCTGTCCGGGCTGGTGGGATACAGCGACTATCTCGGCCTGACCTCGCTGGGGCATGCGCTCACGGGCGTTGGCCTGGCCGGTAACCGGGCAGCGGGATTCACCAACCATCCGAACGTCCTGGCTGCGGGAAACGTCTACGCGGTGGCGATCGCAGCGTGGCTGATTACGACGGACCGGACGAGTACCCGGGTCGCGGGTTGGGTGTTCCTGCCCGGGCTGGTGCTCGGGACCTACGCGTCCGGCTCGCGCGGCGGAGCGATCTGCCTGCTCGTCGCCGCCGTGCTGTGCCTGCTCATCCTGCCGCGCTACCGGCGTCAGTTGGCGTTCACGGCACTCGGCGTCGGCGTCGTCGCCGCGTTCTTGTTCCTGTTCCTGCCCAGTACCGGGCACGCTCTGCTCGTGGGCGCCCGGCTCGCGGGCAACTCGGGGCCGAGCAACGAGGGCCGGATTGCGGTGATCAATCAAGGGCTGACCGACTTCGCGCATTCACCGATCTACGGCATCGGGCTGCACGTGATGGACGAAGCCCACAACGTGGTCGTCCAGAGCCTGGACGCCGGCGGCCTCCTCCTGTTCTTTGGCTTCGTGTGTCTGCGGCTTGGCGGCGCCTCCGCCGCGGTCCAGCTGCTGTGTTGTAGCCA